>NZ_JBIBHM010000016.1:0-182325 GCF_042957025.1 Streptomyces sp. NPDC008139 | reverse complement strand
GACCGGCCGTCCAGGCGGGGCGGACGGAAGGGCGCGGGTGGGGTCCCCGGGCCTCTGCGCGACCGGCCGTCCAGGCGGGGCGGACGGAAGGGCGCGGGTGGGGTCCCCGGGCCTCTGCGCGACCGGCCGTCCAGGCGGGGCGGACGGAAGGGCGCGGATGGGGTCCCCCGGCGTCTGCGCGACCGGCCGTCCAACCGGGGCGGACGGAAGGGCCTGGGTGGGGTCCCCGGGCCTCTGCGCGACCGGCCGTCCAGGCGGGTGGGCGAAAACGGGTGGGCTGGCCAGGGCGACCGGAAGGGGTGGGGCCGGGCCCCGCACCGCCCGGCCCTCCGCCCGGGTGAATGGGGTGGGTCCCGGGTCCTGCGGGGTTCGACGGTTCGGCCCGGGGTGTGGGGACGGGTGGGCCCGCAACCTGACGTCCGCCGGGATTGGGTGGGGGCGGGAGGCTGGGGGGCTGAGGGGCCACCTGGTCCTCAGGGCGGGGTGCGCGACCTGCGAGGCGTCGGGGTGGGCCAGGACCTTCGTTCGGCGCGTGGGAAAGGGCCCGAGCCTTCCGACTCACCGGGAGGGCGCACCGGCGCAAGGCGGCCCGCCGAAAGAACCCCCCTCCCCCGGCCACCCCCACCGGACCGTCGGACGCCGACGTACCGGAAGGGGACGGGCCGGGGTGCCCCCGCAGAAATGCGGTGACAAGAACGGCGCCGGATACACAGGCACCAGGCAGCCGCATTTCGAGGAGGTACCCCGGACCGGCACCGACCCACGCACAAGCGGCACCCGCAGACGAACAACCACCCGCACGGGTGGGCGGGCGGGCAAAGACAAACGGCAAGCGGGCTAGCGACCAGGGGGGTTGGGAGCCAGGCGGGGGGCGTGGCGGGGTGGGGAGGGGGAGTTGAGGAGGATGAGGCGGGCGGCACGGTGCCGCTGCCCCGCGTAGGGGGCGAGAAGACCGAGCATGACCTCGTCGGAAGAGCGGCGCTCACCCGTGAGGGCGTACCCGACCCGATGCGGAAGGTGCAGGTCCCCGACCGTCACGGCATCGGCGGCCCCATGACTGCGCTGAAGCGTCTCGGCAGCCGTCCAGGGCCCGATCCCGGGCACCGACTGGAGCCGCGTGGCCGCTTCGCCGGGCGGAAGGGCGGTGAGCCCTTCGAGCCCGGAGGCGGCCCGGACGGCCCGCAGGACGGTGGAGGCACGCTTGTTGTCGACCCCCGCCCGGTGCCAGTCCCAGGACGGGACCAGGGCCCACCCCCGCGCGTCGGGCATGACGCGCATGCGCTCGGCGCCCGCGGGCCCCGGCGCGGCCTCCCCGTGGCGGTGGAGCAGAAGCCGCCAGGCCCGGTACGCCTCGGTCGTGGTGACCTTCTGTTCCAGGATGGAGGGGATCAGCGATTCGAGGACGAGCCCGGTACGGGTCAGCCGTAGACCGGGGTGGCGCCGGTGCGCGGCGTGCACGAGCCGGTGCCGGGGCGTGAACGCGGCCGGATCGTCGTCGGCGCCGAGCAGCGCGGGCAGCGCGTCGAGCAGCCACTGGCCGCCGGGCCCCCACGCGTGGGCCTCGATCGCGGCGGGACTGCCGGTCAGGCGGAGGGTGCCCGCGCCGTCGGGCGTGCGGCTCGCCCGCCAGACGGTGCCGTCCGGGTCGATCCGGAAGGCGGGGTCGCCGTAACCGCGGCAGAGCGGGTTGAGGGTGAGCCGGATGTCGAGCGGCCCGGCAGGCGACCAGTACCGAGTACGCGGAGCCGCGGGAGCCGCCGATGACACCGACGCCGCGCAAGCGGCAGTGGCGGTGGTGGAGGCGGGTCGAGGTCGCGGGAGAGGCACCCGGCGAGCGTATCCGCCCCCTCCGACACACCCTCCGCCCCGCCCCCGTAAGACCCGGACCCGGACCTGCCGGTCCCGGACCCGGCCCCGAACCCGTCAAGCCCGGCCCAGCAAAGCCCGAACCCGGCAAGCCCGGCCCAGCAAAGCCCGGCCCAGCAAAGCCCGAACCCGTCAAGCCCAACCCGTAAGACCCGGACCCGTCAAGCCCACCCCGTAAGACCAGGACCGGAAAGACCAGGACCGTAGAAGCCGCCCCCGTAAAGCCGAGCCCCCCGCCCTACTGGTCCGACGAGAACCGCACCGCGCCCGCCGGAATCCGGGCTCCGCACCAGATCCGTACGCCGTCACGCAGTTCGTTGTCGGGGCCGATGTGCGCGCCGTCGCCCACGACGGCGCCGTCGAGGACGGTGCGGGCGCCGATGACGGCGCCCGTGCCGACGAGCGAGTCGCGGATGACGGCGCCGGGCTCGACGGTGGCGCCGGACAGCACGGTGCTGCCGTCGACGCGGGCGCCGGCGCCGATGACGGCGCCCGTGGAGACACAGGTGCCGCCGGAGAGCTTGGCGTCGGCGGCGACATGGGCGCCGGTCAGGACGAGGTGGTCGCCGCCGAGGCCGGCGACGGCGGGGGACGGCGCGTGGCCGAGTACGAGGTCGGCGGAGCCGCGGACGAACGCCTGCGGGGTGCCGAGGTCGAGCCAGTAGGTGGAGTCGACCATGCCCTGGAGGTGGGCGCCGGCGGCGAGCAGGTCGGGGAAGGTCTCGCGTTCGACGGAGACCGGCCGCCCGGACGGGATGGTGTCGATGACCGAGCGGGTGAAGACGTAACACCCCGCGTTGATCTGGTCGGTGACGATCTCCTCCGGCGTCTGCGGCTTCTCCAGGAAGGCCGTGACGCGGCCGTCCGCGTCGGTGGGGACGAGGCCGAAGGCGCGCGGGTCGGCGACCTTGGTCAGGTGCAGCGAGATGTCGGCGCCGGTGGCGCGGTGGGTGCCGACGAGAGCGGAGATGTCGAGGCCGGTGAGGATGTCGCCGTTCAGGACCAGGACGGGGTCGCCGGGCGCGGAGCGCAGCCGGTGCGCGACGTTCCGGATGGCGCCGCCGGTGCCCAGCGGCTCGGTCTCGGTGACGTATTCGAGGTGCAGGCCGAGCGCTGAGCCGTCGCCGAAGTGCGGTTCGAAGACCTCGGCGAGGTAGGAGGTGGCGAGCACCACGTGCTCGACCCCGGCGGCCCTGGCGCGCGCGAGCTGGTGGGTGAGGAACGGGACTCCGGCCGCCGGGACCATCGGCTTCGGGGTGTGCACGGTCAGCGGCCTGAGCCGGGTGCCCTTGCCCCCGACCAGGAGGATCGCTTCGGTTGCCGCAGGGCTCTCCACGGGGCGCTCCGCGCTGACGGCGGAGGCGGGGTGTGCTCGCATGGCAAGCATAGTGACATAAGCCGTAAAGGTGAGTATTCACGAACTGACGGACAGTCGGCCGCGCCGCCGCACTGACACCCGTACGGACGAGCCGAGTCGGGCGAGCCGAGTCGGGCGGGGACGCCACGCGAGACGGCCGCACAAGGAACCGGCCCCCGTACCTCTACGGGCACAGGCCGTCGTGATCGCTGGGGGTAGCCTGACACGCGTGACACCGACCGCCAACACGCCCGACACGCCCCGCACTCCCCAGGGCCCCGCGACTCCCGCCGGGCTGCTCGACGCCGCGCTGCGCGGTGATCCGGGCCGCCCGCTGGTCACCTTCTACGACGACGCGACGGGTGAACGCGTCGAGTTGTCGGTGGCGACCTTCGGGAACTGGGTGGCGAAGACCGCGAATCTGCTCCAGGACGAGTTGGGCGCGCAGCCTGGCGACCGGCTGGCACTGCTGCTGCCCGCGCACTGGCAGACGGCCGTGTGGGTGCTGGCCGGCTTCTCGGCGGGCGTCGTCGTGGCGCCCTGCGGCGATCCGGCCGGTGCCGACCTGGTGGTCAGCGGCCCGGACACCCTGGACGCGGCGCGGGCCTGTGGCGGCGAGCGGGTCGCGCTCGCGCTCCGGCCGCTGGGCGGACGGTTCCCGCAGCCGCCCGCGGGCTTCATCGACTACGCGGTGGAGGTGCCGAGCCAGGGCGACCGTTTCGCGCCGTACGCGCCGGTCGGCCCGGACGCGCCCGCACTCGTACTGCCGGACGGCGGGGGTGTGCTGACCGCGTCCGAGGTCGTCGCCAAGGCGCGCGCGTCGGCCGCCGCGCTCGGGCTCGACCGCGGCGGACGGCTGCTGTCGCCGCTGTCCTTCGACACGTGGGACGGGCTCGCGGCCGGGCTGCTCGCGCCGCTCGCCGCCGACGCCTCCGTGGTGCTCTGCCGCCACCTCGACCGGTTGCCCGAGGAGCAGTTGGCCAAGCGGAAGGACGCCGAGCGCGTCACCGTATCTCTGTAGCGGTCACTCGCCCCGGCCTCGCCGGACGCCTCAGTCGTCACTTCCGTCACAGCTCGTCAACAGCTGTCTGTGGATTTCGGGTACCCAGGCAACCAACCACCGTATTCGGCTGTCTGAACGAATGCCGGGCGGGTAATCGCAAGCCTGTCCCCGGTAACCGGCGACTTCCGAGAGACGGGCCCCGACGTGACCACGCCAGCAGAGCCTCCGCAGGGTGACTCCGTTCCCCCCGCCTCCGACGGCTCCGACGACGCGTCCGGCACACCGAAGGCGCGGGCGGACGAGCCCGCCGAGCCGACGACCGAGGCAGAAGCAGAAGCAGAAGCAGAACCAAAGGTAGAGGCAGAGACAGAAGCGGACGCGGGGACGGAACCGGACGCCGCTACGGAAAAGGCCGCGGAGCCGGCTGCCGACACGGAGGCGGAAACGCCACCGGTCGAAGGCCCCGCCGCCACCCCGGCGGAGGAGCCCGCCAACCCCAAGAACTGGCGCTGGCTGAAGGTCGTCGCCCTGTGCACCGCCGTACTCGTGCTGGCCTGCGCGGGCACCGGCTGGTACCTCTACCAGCGGCTCAACGGCAACATCACGACCGACACCGCGACCGAGAACGACCTGAAGGTGCACGCCTCCGAGCGCCCCACGCAGGGCCCGACGGAGGCCCAGAACATCCTGCTGATCGGCTCGGACAACCGCGGGAACGGCAACAGCAAGTACGGCCAGGACAGCGGCACGCAGCGCTCGGACACCACGATCCTGCTGCACATATCCGCCGACCGGAAGAGCGCCACCGCCGTCAGCCTCCCGCGTGACCTGATGGCGCACGTGCCGCGTTGCACCCTGCCGAGCGGCAAGGAGGACCACGAGCGCTTCGAGCAGTTCAACTGGGCGTTCGAGTCGGGCGGCGCGGCCTGCACCATCCGTACGGTCGAGAAGATGACCGGCATCCGCGTCGACCATCACCTGATCGTGGACTTCAACGGCTTCAAGAAGATGGTCGAGGCGGTGAACGGCGTCGATGTGTGCCTGGCCGAGCCGGTGCACGACACGTACGCGCACCTCGACCTGCCCGCCGGACGGCAGACGCTCAACGGCGAGCAGGCGCTGGGATACGTACGCGCCCGGCACGGCATCGGCGACGGCAGCGACACCATGCGGATGGACCGGCAACAGGCGTTCCTCGCCTCGCTGTTGAAGAAGGTGAGCAGCAACGGCGTGCTGCTGAACCCGACCAAGCTCTACCCGCTGCTGTCGGCCGCCACCTCGTCGCTGACCGCCGACCCCGGCCTGGACTCGCTGAGCGAGCTGTACGCCCTCGCGCACAGCCTCCAGCAGATACCGACCGGGAACGTGCACTTCCTGACCGTGCCGCGCGAGCAGTACGTCAACGACATCAACCGCGACCAGCTCGTCCAGCCCGCCGCCGACACCCTCTTCAAGACGCTGCGCGACGACCAGCCGGTGAACGTGTCGGACAAGGCGCCGGACAGCGGAGACGGCGGCGGTGACAGCGGAGGCGGTACGCGTACGCCCGGCACCCCGTCCGCGGGCTCAACCTCTACGCCCACGACCACCCCCACGGGCCCCACGTACCGCGGGACGACCGCGGACCGCGACATCTGTGGCAAGAGCGGGTGAAATCCCGCTAAAGAGTCGACCTGGTCGGCTGGCGGGATCGGCAGCTTTGTCCGGTTGTAGGGGCGCTCGATTTGTCACCGGCGCGCATGGGCGCTGAACTGTGGGGCTAGTGTGAGCGATCCGGCCGATCCCGGATGGAGGACCCGAGCGACCGTGGACACGCAAGGCCGTAGGAACATCGACCCGGCGGACCAGTGGGTCCTGGACCCGGCGACGGGTACGTACCAGTTGCGGCTGGAGCCGGACGCGGCACCGAGGCCCATCGTGCCGGGGCAGAGCGGTCACCGCGACCCCTCCCCCGCACCGCGGGACGCCGGACGCGACCAAGGGCGCGACACCGGTCCCGCCGCCGAGGACGACGGCGCGGACGCGGCCGGGACCGGGACCGGCCCGACGGACAGCCCCGCCCCGCCCCCCGGCGGACGGCGCGCGGCCCGCCTCGCGGCCAGGACCGGCGCCACGACCTCCACCACCGGCACGGCGCGGCTGGGGGGCGGCTCGGCCGAGGCGGCCACGCCGACCAGCCGCCGCAAGGCGAAGACGAAGAAGTCCCGTAAGAAGAAAGCTTTGTTGTGGACCGCGGGCACGGTGAGCTTCGTGCTGGTGGCGGTCGGCGTCGGCGGCTACCTCGTCTACCAGCACTTCAACAACAACATCACGACGGTGGACGTCGGCAACGCGGGCAGCAAGGACGTCACGCACACCGGTCCGATGAACGTCCTGGTGATCGGCACGGACAGCCGGATCGGCCTCGGCAAGAAGTACGGCGACGCGGGCAGCGTCGGCCACGCGGACACCACGATCCTCTTCCATGTGTCGGCCGACCGCAGCAACGCGACCGCGATGAGCATCCCCCGCGACATCGTCACCTCCATCCCCGACTGCCCGACGAAGCAGAAGGACGGCAGCACCAAGACGATTCCGGGCACGCCCGCGCAGCTCACCACGCCCAAGTTCAACGAGAGCCTGGGCGTGGACGGCCGCGACCCCGGCTGCACCATGCGCGCGGTGACGGCGATGACGGGTCTGCCGATCGACCACTTCATGATGGTCAACTTCGAGGCGGTGAAGGCCCTGTCGACGGCCGTCGGCGGTGTCGACGTCTGTCTCGCCCGGCCGCTGGTCGACCCGAAGTCCCATCTGAACCTGAGCGCGGGACCGCACAACATCCAGGGCGAGACGGCGCTGGAGTTCGTCCGGACCCGGCACGCGCTCAAGAACCAGAGCGACCTGGACCGGATCAAGCTCCAGCAGAACTTCCTGAGCGCGATGATCCGGAAGATCAAGTCGAGCGGCACGCTGACCAACCCGAAGAAGCTGTTCACGCTGGCGGACGCGGCCACCAAGGCGCTCACCGTGGACAGCGCGATCGGCAGCGTGAGCAAGCTCACCAGCCTGGCCAAGGACCTCAGCGAGGTGGACGAGAAGCACATCAGCTTCACCACCCTGCCGGTGATCGACAACCCGAACGAGAAGGTGCACGCCACCGTCGTCGTCGACCCGGTCAAGGCCCCGCAGCTCTTCGCGCTGATCAAGAACGACGTGTCGCTGACCGCGGTGAAGAAGCCGTCCGCCACGCCCGACACCCGGCTGACCGGGCCGAAGGCGACCCCGCACGACACCCGCGTCAATGTGCTCAACGGCAGCGGGACCTTCGGCGCGGCGCAGAGCACCGTCAACTGGCTCCAGAACACCCGGGGCGTCAACCGCTCGGCGAACGGCGGCAACGCGCCCGCGACCGCCAGGACCGTCCTGGAATACGCGCCGAACCAGGCCGACCAGGCGCGTTCGCTGGCCGCGATGATGGGGCTGCCCGCCTCCGCGCTGAAGCAGGGCACGACGGACGCGGCGCCGCTCGCGTACATGAAGCTGACCCTCGGCAAGGACTTCACGGCGCCCGGCACCCCGATCGGGCCGCCCACCGCGGCCCCCTCCGACCTCCCGAAGACCGAGGCCGCCGACACCGCGTGCGTGAAGTGACGCCGTGGATGTCGCGCATGCGATGAACGCGGTGAATACGGTGAACGCCGTGACCGCCGTCACCCTCTGACGTGATCCCGGCGGGCGCCGGAGTCCCGGCGTCCGCTAATTGACGATCTCCGGGTGCAACTCCTCGCCGCTCACAGCCGTCTGACAGTGGGGCGACCCAGTATGACCCGGGTAGGGCGGCGCGTCGGCGTGCACCGTCCGTACACCCCGCGCGAAGGCGCGCGGCCGGTCACCGTGATGACGATGCGCGCCACAGGGAGGTTCGGGATGCGCGACGGGACAGTGGGAGGGAACGGCTTCGGTACGGCACCCAACCCGGACCACCTGGGATGGGACGAGAGCCTGTACCGGGACGACGCCCGCGCCTACGCGCCCGGCGCGGAATCAGGTACGGGCTCCGGCGCCGACGACGGCGCGGGCTCCGGCGCGGGATCGGACGCCGACCCCGCCTCTTCCGACGGCGGGCAGGAGCCACCCGAGCGAATACCGGGCCGGCGCGGCGCGGCGGGCGGTGGGGGTCACCGGCGCGGCGGCTCACGGCGGCGCACGAAGAGCCGTAAGCGCAGGGTCCTGAAGTGGGTGTCCATCGGCGCCGCGGTCGCGGTGCTCGGCTCGGCGGGCGCGGCCTACGGCTACTACGAGTACCTGGCGGGCAAGATCCGCAAGGGCGAGCGCGTCAGCGGCAGCTCGAACGTGGCGAAGACGAAGGCCAACGCCGCCGGCAAGACGGCGATGAACATCCTCATCCTGGGCTCCGACAGCCGCAACGACCCCGAGGATCTGAAGCTCGGCGGTGCCAAGAACACCGTGGGCGACGCCGCCCGCGCCGACGTGATCATGATCGCGCACCTGTCCGCGGACCGCAGCAACATGTCCGTGGTCAGCATCCCGCGCGACACCCGCGTCAACATCCCGGCGTGCACCGATCCCAAGACGCACGAGAAGTTCGCGCCGGTCAACGACATCATCAACGCGTCGCTCGGCCGCGGCGGCGCGGGCTGCACCCTGGCCACCGTGCAGAATTTGACCGGCGTCTACATCGACCACTGGCTGACCATCGACTTCTCCGGTGTGGTGAAGATGGCCGACGTCGTCGGCGGCGTCGAGGTCTGCGTGAAGCAGAATGTGGACGACCACCCGACCCCGGCACAGCCCGGCGGCTCGCACCTGCACCTCAAGGCGGGCAAGCAGAAGATCTACGGCGAGACCGCGCTGAAGTGGCTGCGGACCCGGCACGCCTGGGGCAGCGACGCCGCGCGGGCCAAGGCGCAGCACATGTACATGAGCGCGCTGATCCGGCAGTTGCGCAGCCAGAACCTCTTCACCGACCCGGGCAAGCTCAACAAGATCGCGACCACCGCGATGGAGGCGTTCGAGGTCTCCAAGGAGATCGGCACCCCGAAGAAGCTGTACGACCTGGGTATGCAGCTCAAGACCGTGCCGTCGGACCGCATCACGATGCTGACGATGCCGCACGACGCGGACCCGAAAGCCCCGCTGGCGCACTACATCCCGTCGGCGGACGCGCCCCAGGTCTGGTCGCTGCTGCGCAACGACGTGGCGATGGACGGCAACGGCAAGGCGAAGACCCCGGCGAGCGGGGCGCCCGCCACGACACCGGCAACGACCGCGCCGCAGGGCCCGGCCGCAGCGGCGTCCGACACCATCGCGGTCTCCGTGGTCAACGGCACGGCGGGCACCTCGGACGGTGTGGCCACGCCGAACCGGGCGGGCGGTATCGCCACCACGCTCAAGACCGCGGGCTTCACCAAGGCGGAGGCGAGCCAGCAGACCAAGCCGAGCCCCGGCACCACCCTCACGTATCCGACGAGCAGCGGTGACCAGGGCAGGGCCGACGCCACGGCGGTGGCCAAGGCGCTGAAGATCCCGGCGGGCAATGTGAAGGCGTCCGCGGACGTCGACACCATCACCTTGACCATCGGCGCGGACTGGAAGACCGGTACGGACTTCAGCAAGACGCTGCCGAAGAGCGGTTCCGTGCCGACGACGGCGGAGGCGGTGAACGGCGCGGACACGACCGGCTGCATGGAGGTGCTGCCGATCTACCGCTGGTAGGACGCGGGTGGGAGAGGGCGGGACCGGCAGGTGGTACGACCGGCCCGCGCGGGAAGCGGCTCACGCCTCCGCGCGGGCCGTCTCCGTCTGCTGGCCGTCCTGCTGGCCCTGACCGTCCTGTCGTCCCCGCTGTCCGTCCTGCTGGCCCTGCTGTCGCGACTCCCCGTCGCGCACCGCGGGGCGGCGGCTGGCGATCACCCGGCGGGCCAGCGAGCGCGGGCTGGTGAGGAAGCCGTAGCCCCAGCACATGTGCATGGTGGCCAGGGCGAGTGGGATACGCAGCCGGGCGCCGAAGGACAGGCCGCGGCCCGCCGGGAGCGAGCCGACGGTGATGGCGGCCACGTACGCGGCGGGCACCAGCAGCGCCCACGGGGTGACGGCCGCGCCGACGACGATGCCCGCCGCGTTGGCGAACAGGGCGACCGGGGCGGCCAGGTAGCGCAGGTTGACCGAGCCGCGGTGGTAGCGGGTGACGACGCGGCGCCAGCGGCCGTAGTCCTTGTACTGCTTGGCGAGCGCGCGCACGGTGGGGCGCGGCCGGTAGGAGACGCGCAGTTCGGGCGAGAACCAGATGAGGTGGCCGGCCTCGCGGATGCGGTAGTTCAGCTCCCAGTCCTGGGCGCGGATGAACTCCACGTTGTAGCCGTCCTGCCGCTCAAGCACCTCGCGGCGGAAGACGCCGAGGTAGACGGTGTCGGCGGGGGCGGCGGCGCCTCCGGTGTGGAAGGCAGCGTTGCCGACGCCGATCTTCGACGTCATGGCGGCGGCGACCGCGCGCTCCCAGTCGTTCTCGCCCTCGGCGTGCATGATGCCGCCGACGTTCGCCGCGCCCGTCTCGTCGAGGAGGCGGACGGCGGTGGCGATGTAGTCGGGCGAGAGCATGCCGTGCCCGTCGACGCGTACGACGACCGGGTGCCGGGACGCCTTGATCGCCGCGTTGAGCGCGGCGGGGGTGCGGCCGGTGGGGTTGGGCACCGTGTGGACCCGCGGGTCGGCGGCGGTCAGCTCGGCGGCGATCGCGTCCGTACCGTCCGTGGACGGGCCCAGCGCGATGACGACCTCCAGCTCGCCCGGATAGTCCTGCTCCAGGATGTGCCGCACCGAGTCGCGCAGATGGCGCTCCTCGTTGAGCACCGGCATGATCACGGAGACTGCCGGGGGCGCGGGGTTCTGCGGCGCGGCGGCACGGGTGGCGGGGTCAGGAGCGGCGGCGTTCATCGCGGCAAACGTTACCGCTAATGGGGGACCCCAGCGCGTGGGGTCAAGACCTACTGTCCTATTTGTCCCTAGCCTGAACGGGTCCGCACGCCCCTGTCACCGCACGGAGGGATTCCCTGTGCCGCCCACCCGTGTGCCGCCCACCCGAGTGCCCCCCGCGCGCCGACGTCCGCCGATCCGCTGGAGCACCCGGATCATCGGCGGCCTGGCCCTGCTGATCATCACCGCGAGCGGGGTGGGCCACGCCGTACTGAACGGGGTCAGCGGCGCGATCGACCGGGTGGACGCCTTCGGCGGGATGGAGGGGCGTCCCGACGGGTCCAAGGGCACCAACTTCCTGCTGGTCGGCACGGACGGCCGCGACGGCCTGGACCCGGCGGAGAAGAAGGCGTACCACCTGGGCGGCGCGCCCTGTCACTGCACCGACACGATCATGCTGGTGCACCTGTCGGAGGATCGTTCGCGCGCGAGCATCGTGAGCATCCCGCGCGATACGTACGTACGGCTGCCGGACCAGCCGTCGGCCGGCGCGTCGTCCGCCGGGTCCCCTCCGGCGAGCGCGTCGCCGCCCGGCACGCCGTCCGCCACGCCCTCCGGTACGGCGAGTGCCGCGCCCGCCGCCGAGGTACAGGCGGGCACCCGCCCGGCGAAGATCAACCAGGCATACGCGGACGGCGGCCCGAAGCTGACCGTCCGTACCGTCGAGCAGATCACCGGTGTGCACATCGACCACTACCTGGAGGTCGACTTCACGAGCTTCATGAAGACGGTCGACGTCATCGGCGGCGTCCAGGTCTGCACGACGCGCCCGCTGAAGGACTCCTACACCGGCCTCGACCTGCCGGTCGGCACCACGAAGCTGGACGGCGGACAGGCGCTCCAGTACGTACGCGCCCGGCATCTGGACGCGGCGGCGGATCTGGGGCGGATGCAGCGGCAGCAGCGGTTCGTGGCCCAGGTCATCCACAAGATCACCAGCGGCGGGACGCTGGCCAACCCGCTGGAGCTGAGCCGGGTCGCCTCGACCGTGCTCGGCTCGGTGCGCGCCGACCAGAACCTCAAGGCGGGTGACCTGATCGCGCTCGCGGAGGGCATGAAGGGCCTCACGGCCAGCTCGTCGGAGTTCGGCTCCGTGCCGCTGAGCGACACGGACTACTCCGTCCCGGGCGTCGGCTCCACCGTGAAGTGGGACACCGCCAAGGCCGGGAAGATGTGGGCGGCGATCCGCGCGGACCGGCCGCTGGCGGTGCACCACAAGACGGCCAGGAAGCACAAGGGCGTCAAGGTGGACGTCGCCCCCGCGACCATCAGGGTCTCGGTCCAGAACGGCACCGGCACCAGCGGGCTGGCCGCCGCCGCGCAGAAGGCGCTGGCCGCCACCGGTTTCGCGACCGTCGGCACCCCCGGGACGTCCGAGCACCCCAGCGCGCGGACCGTGATCCGCTACGACCCCCGTTGGGACCGCTCCGCGCAGTCCCTCGCCACCGCGCTGCCCGGCTCCGAGCTGGTGGCCGTGCCCGGCCAGGGCAAGACGATGAAGGTGGTGCTCGGCTCCGACTACAAGGCGGTCACGCCGGTGACGGCGGACGACGGCGGGGCGTCGGGGACGATGGACTCCGCGCTGACGGGTGACGAGGTCGGGTGCTGACCGGATGGAGTGCTGATGGGATCGGCTGCTCAACTGATCGGCTGCTCAACTGATCCGCCGCTGACCGGATCGGCTGCTCAACGGCCTGATGGCCGGACGGCCGGGGGTCTCGGGGGCGCGTCCCCGGGGCCCCCGGCCGTCTTTCCGAACCGCTCCGGACAGGCCCTAGTCGTCCAGGCCCTCGGCCGCCCGGCGGCGGCGCAGCTCCACGATCGCGCGGCGGCGGGCCAGGCGGTGGGTGCGGCGGATCTGGGCCTCCTGCCAGCGGCGGCGGTCGCGGTCGGTCTCGGGCAGGACGGGCGGTACGTGCCGGGGCTTGCCCTCGACGTCGACCGCGACGAAGACGAGGTAGGCGCTGGCGACCTGCTTGGCGACGCCCGACTCGTTCCAGCGCTCGGCCATGACGCGGACGCCGACCTCCATGGAGGTGCGGCCGGTCCAGTTGACCTGGGCCTTCACGGCGAGGAGGTCACCGACCCTGACCGGTTCGAGGAAGATCATCTCGTCCATCGCGCCGGTGACGGCGGGGCCGCCCGAGTGCCGTCCCGCGACGGCGCCCGCCGCGTCGTCCACCAGTTTCATGACGACGCCGCCGTGGACGGTGCCCAGCAGATTGGTGTCGTGCGCGCTCATGATGTGCGAGAGCGTGATGCGGGACGCCGAGGTCGGCTTGCCCGGGAGCGCCGCGCCGTCGGGGGCGGGGACGTCGGGCGTGGCCAGGGCCTCGGGCGCCCCCAGGGCCTCAGGCGCGGCCGGGGTGTCGGGCGCGGCCGGGCTCTCGGGGACTGCCGGGCTCTCGGGGGTGGGGCGATCGATCATGACAGCAACCTTATGTCCGTTGCGAAACGGTCGCGGCCGGTGGCCGAATGCATCGGGTCTGCTACAGAACCGCCGTGGATTCCCGGTCGTCGCCCGAGGCCGGGCACACTTTCCACCATGAACGGTTGGAGCGATGACACCGAGCAGCGCCGCGGCGCCGAGCCGCCGCTGCCCCCTGAACTGTCGCCGCGCCGGGCCGCCGCCGCGGCGGGCGGGGTACCGCCGCAGCCCGTCCGACGTCCCGGCCCCGCGGGGCCCGGCCGAGGCGGTCAGGGCGGAGGCGGCTTCGGCCCGCCCCCGCCCGGCGTGACCGCCACCGGCCCCCGCAGGCCCCGCTGGAGCACCCGCAAGAAGATCGGCATCACGGCGCTCGGTCTGGTCGTGGCGCTGCTGGTGGTGTCCGTCTCCACGTACTTCTGGGCCGACTCCAAGGTGCGCCGCGAGGTCGACCTGAGCAAGGTCGAGGACCGGCCGCCCACGGGCAAGGGCACCAACTATCTGATCGTCGGTTCGGACAGCCGTGAGGGGCTGACCAAGCAGGACGAGAAGGACCTGCACACCGGCGCCGCGGACGGCCAGCGCACCGACTCCATGATGATCCTGCACACCGGCGGCAACGGGACCACCATGATGAGCCTGCCGCGCGACTCGTACGTCACGATCCCGGCCTTCACCGGCCAGAAGTCGGGCAAGCGGTACGCGGCCTCCACGCACAAGCTCAACCGCGCGTACTCCGACGGCGGCCCCGAGCTGCTGACCCGGACCATCGAGTACAACACCGGCCTGCACATCGACCACTACGCGGAGATCGGCTTCTCCGGGTTCGTGAACCTGGTGAACGCGCTCGGCGGCGTCAACATGTGCCTGGACAAGCCGCTGAAGGACAAGGCGTCCGGCGCCGACTTCGCGGCGGGCTGCCAGAAGCTCAACGGCAAGCAGTCGCTGGCCTTCGTCCGGCAGCGGCACCAGGAGGCCGACCAGGACCTCGGCCGGATGCGCAACCAGCAGAAGTTCCTGTCGACGCTGGCCCACCAGGCGGCCTCGCCGGCGACGATCCTCAACCCGTTCAAGCTCTACCCGGTGATCGGCTCCGGGCTCGACACGCTCATCGTCGACAAGAAGATGAGTCTGATGAACCTGGCCTCGATGTTCTGGGCCATGAAGGGCGTCACGGGCGGCGACGGCAACTCCGTCACGGTCCCGATCGGCAACGCCAACTACATGACGCCCAATGACGGCGACGCCGTGAAGTGGGACATGGCGAAGGCGAAGACGCTCTTCGACGAGCTGAAGAACGACCAGAAGGTGACCGCCACCAAGTAGGTGCCGCGTAGGCACCGACGAGGCGGCACACACCGAGGCCCCGGCCCCCGAAGCGAATCGTCGCGGCGGGGGCCGGGGCCTTTGGTGACGGTACGGAGTCTGCTGCCTCGGGGTCTGATGCCTGGGCTCAGATGCCTCGGCGTCTGATGCCTCGGGCTCAGACTGCGGCCGGGGCTCCGGTCACGGCGGGCACCCACTGGTCGAGCTCGGTGCGCCAGTAACGGGCCACGTTCAGCCGGGTCGGCTTGGGCTCACCGGGGAGCTGGAACTTCAGCGAGCTCCACAGGGCGTTCCGCTTGACCTCGGACACCAGGCCCGCGGCCTCGGCGCGCGGTATCGCGGCGACGAGCTCCTTCGGGCGGGAGCTCATGCGGCCCGCCTTGTGGAAGACCACGGCCTGCTCGGTGACCGTGACGAAGTAGTACTTCACGAATGCCTGGGCGATCAGGCCGAGCGAGTTGATCAGCCACGGGCTCGGTCCGGTGACCGTGTGGATCGTGGCGATCGGACGGTCGCTCGGGTTGATCTCCGCGATGGCCTGAGCCACCTGCTCCTGCATCGTGGACTTGCGAATGGCCATAAAGGGTCCCCCTGCTTCAGGTGTGTGGACGATTGCCGCGACGCCGTCGGATGACGACGGCGTCGCAGCGTATCGCCTGCTGCCTGTCAGGTACGCGCAGGGTTTGCATTGATACACGCCGGTGACGAACGAGACCTCAGCGACGCGTAGTTGGCCGGATCGTGACCTTAGTGACGCGCACCGGCCGTACGACGACGCAGGCCGTAGACGGCGCCGCCGCCGACCACCACGAGCGCGCCGGCGACACCGGCGATCATGCCCGTGTTGCTGCCGCCACCGGTCTCGGCCAGGTCGGTGGTGCCACCGGCCGCGGGCGAGGGAGCGTTGGTGTCGTCAACCGCCGCCGCGCCACTGGTGCTCGGCGTCGCGGTGGGGGTGTCGGACGGGGCCGTCGACGGCGTTTCGGTCGCCGGCGTGGTCGGCGTGTCCGACGGAGTGTCGGTGGTCGGCGTGTCGGTCGCGGGCGTGGTCGGGGTGTCGACCTTGCACGCGGTCTCCGGCGTCGTCACGTCCGTGGTGCCGACCTTCTGGCCGGAAGCCTTCACGACGGTGACCGTGTACGTCGTGGACGGCGACCAGGCGACCGGGAAGTTGACGGTGACGCCCTGGCGCGTCCCGGTCAGGTTCTCCTGGTGACCGACCTGGGTCTGCCCCTGCGACACGGTGATGTTCACCAGCGTGTTGGAGTAGTCCTTGTTGGTGACGTCGATCGAGCCCTTGCCGTTGTCGCACGAGGCTTGGGCGGAGAACTCGGAGATGTTGCAAGCGAACGCGTTGCCTGCAACGCCCAGCGCGAGCGCGGCTGCGGCGGAGGCAACGCCGATGGTACGCACCGCGATTGCGGTACGGCGGGATATGGACACGTCTTCCCTTCACGGGATCGGATCACAAGCGCGGAAAGGGCACACAAGGGGCGGGATCGAACTCCCGCGCCATCTGTGGCCCTCAAACCTCTACAAGCCGCCGCGTCCGCTTGTCAATTGATCGCAAACCGCCCACTAAACGGCGCCGGGTGACGATCCCACCCGCCCGAACCACCGGACTACACCGGATAGTCGGACATAGCGATCTTCCCCCGATCGTTGTACTGGACCCCCCGAACCACCCTCCCCCGTCACCCACTTCACCCCCGTCACCCACTTATCACCACCCCCGCCCTAGGGGAGGTTTCGCGCCATCACGATGCGCTGGACCTGGTTGGTGCCCTCGTAGATTTGGGTGATTTTGGCGTCGCGCATCATGCGCTCGACGGGGTAGTCGCGGGTGTAGCCGTAGCCGCCGAGGAGTTGGACGGCGTCGGTGGTGATGTCCATGGCGACGTCGGAGGCGTAGCACTTGGCGGCGGCGCCGAAGAAGGTGAGGTCTTCCTCTTTGCCGCCGGCCGAGACGCGTTCTGACTTGGCGGCGGCGGCGTAGGTGAGCTGGCGGGCGGCTTCGAGCTTCATGGCCATGTCGGCGAGCATGAACTGGATGCCCTGGAACTCGGCGATGGCCTTGCCGAACTGCCGGCGCTCCTTGACGTAGCCCTTGGCGTAGTCGAGGGCGCCCTGGGCGATGCCGATGGCCTGGGCGGCGATGGTGATGCGGGTGTGGTCGAGGGTCTTCATCGCGGTGGCGAAGCCGGTGCCCTCGGCGCCGATCATGCGGTCGGCGGGGATGCGGACGTTGTCGAAGTAGACCTCGCGGGTCGGGGAGCCCTTGATGCCGAGCTTCTTCTCGGGGGCGCCGAAGGAGACGCCCTCGTCGCCCTTCTCGACCACGAACGCGGAGATGCCCTTGGAGCGCTTGTCGGGGTCGGTGACGGCCATGACCGTGTAGAACTCGGAGACGCCCGCGTTGGTGATCCAGCGCTTGACGCCGTTGAGCACGAAGGTGTCGCCGTCGCGTACCGCGCGGGTCTTCATGCCCGCCGCGTCCGAGCCGGCCTCGGGCTCGGACAGCGCGTACGAGAACATGCCCTCCTTGCGCGCCAGGGCGCCGAGGTACCTCGTCTTCAGCTCCTCGGAGCCGGAGAGCTGTACGGGCAGCGAGCCGAGCTTGTTGACCGCGGGGATGAGGGAGGAGGAGGCGCAGACCCGCGCCACCTCCTCGATCACGATGACCGTGGACAGCGCGTCCGCGCCCGAGCCGTCGTACGCCTCGGGGACGTGGATCGCGTGCAGGTCGTTGGCCTCCAGCGCGTCACGGGCCTCCTGCGGGAAGCGGCCCTGCTCGTCCACCTCGGCCGCGAACGGCGCGATCTTCGCCTCCGCGAGGGAGCGGACCGCGTCCCGGAGCATGTCGTGCTCGTCGGACGTACGGAAAAGGTCGAAGTCGGAGGATCCGGCCAAGGTGTCTCACTCCCCGAGTGCAGCGCTAACTACCGTTAAGTAACCCAATGATCCTAGGCCCGCGCCCGCGGCGCCACCTACGTGACGTTCATGACACCCGCGGAACACCGCACGACGCCTCACGACACCCCCGCAACGCCTCACGACACCTTGTCGCCGAGCCGGTCGACGGTGTTGTTCGCGAGGTAGTCGCTCATCGTGTCGTTGCGGAGCGCCTGCCACAGCTCGGAGGAGCCGTTGGCGTCCAGCAGCACCACGGACTGCTTCTTGATGGTGTCGAAGCCGGAGATCGGCGCGTTCATGAACACCATGTCCGAGGAGCGCACATCGCGCATGTTCCACACCAGGTCGCGCAGATCGCCGTTGGACAGCTTGTCGTCCACGCTCACCACGGACGTCACCTGGTCCAGGGTCCGCTTCAGCTTGAGCGGATGGGAGAAGGTGCCGCCGGAGAGCATCTTGGACAGCACGGCCCGCAGGAAATTCTGCTGCCGGTGCGTACGGTCCAGGTCGCCGCGCGGCAGGCCGTAGCGCTCGCGTACGTAGTCGAGGGCGTCGTCGCCGTTCATGTGGTGGGGGCCGGCCGTCCAGACCCCGCCGGGGCCGTTGCGGCGGTCGACCGTCTTGTCGACGGTGATGTCCACGCCGCCGACCGCGTTGGTCAGATTCTTGAAGCCGCTCCAGTCGATCACCGCGAGGTGGTCGACCTTCACCTTGGTGAGCCGCTGCACGGTGTCGATCAGCAGCGGCGGGCCGCCCCAGGAGAAGGCCGCGTTCAGCTTCGCCTGGCCGTGGCCGGGGATGCTCACCCAGGAGTCGCGCGGGAGCGAGACGACGTACGCGTGTTTGTGGTCGGCGGGCAGGTGCACCAGCATCATCGTGTCGCTGCGCTGGGCGCCCGGCTTCCACTCCGGCGCCTTGGCGTTCTTGCCGGTGGTCGGCAGGTCGGACCTGGCGTCCAGGCCGACCAGCAAAAAGGTCTGGCTGCCGCTCTTGGACGCCTGCGGCTGCGCGGCGGCCGGTACGTCGGTCGGGAAGGCGTTCGGGATGCGCTCGACGCGGCCGGTGTAGTGCTGGAAGGCCCAGTAGGCGGTGCCGACGACCAGCAGCACTCCGGTGCAGAGCAGGATCACGGCCGCGTACAGCACGCGACGGGTACGGCGGCGCCGCCGGGTCTTGCGCGCCGGGCTGTCGGGACCGTCAGGACCGTCGGGCGCGAGGCCGTCCTCCGAATCCGGCTCAAGTCCCGGCTCCGGCTCCCGTTCCGGCTCGGACCCCGGCTCGGACCCCGGCTCGGACCCCGGCTCGCGCTTGACGGCCGATATCCGCCCCGGTATCCCCTCCGGTTCCGGCGACCGCCCCTCGTCCGGCCCCCGGTCCGGCCGCTGATCCGGCGCCGTCACGTCCGTTCCGGTCGGGACCGTCCCCTCGTCCGTCCCGCCGCCTCTGCCGCTCGCGTCACCCACGATTGCACCCCACCCCTCGACCCACCCCTTGGATATCTGCACGCATTGTGGACCCCCGGCCCCCCGACCACCCACTATTTGGTCCGCGCGGTCCCTACTATGCTCTGCGCATGCCTCTGAAGCTCACCGTCATCGGCACCGGTTATCTCGGCGCCACCCATGCCGCCGCGATGGCCGAGCTCGGTTTCGAAGTGCTCGGCCTCGACATCGTGCCGAGCAAGATCGAGATGCTGTCGCAGGGGCGCGTCCCCATGTACGAGCCGGGCCTGGAGGAACTGCTCGCGAGACATGTGGCCGGGATCGAGGGCTCCAGCGGGCGGCTGCGCTTCACCACCTCATGGGAGGAGGTCGCCGAGTTCGGCGACATCCACTTCGTCTGCGTGAACACCCCGCAGAAGCACGGCGAATACGCCTGCGACATGAGCTACGTGGAGAACGCCTTCTCCTCGCTGGCCCCGCATCTGCGGCGCCCAGCGCTGGTGGTCGGCAAGTCCACCGTGCCGGTGGGCAGCGCGGCCGGGCTGGCGGAGCGGCTGCGCGAGACGGCCCCGGCGGGCGCGGACGCGGAGCTGGCGTGGAACCCGGAGTTCCTGCGCGAGGGCTTCGCGGTGCAGGACACGCTGCACCCGGACCGGATCGTGGTCGGCGTGACCAGCGAGCGCGCCGAGTCACTCCTTCGGGAGGTTTACGCCGGACCGCTCGCAGAAGGCACGCCGTTCATCGTCACGGACTACCCGACGGCCGAACTCGTCAAGACCGCGGCCAACGCCTTCCTCGCCACCAAGATCTCCTTCATCAACGCCATGGCCGAGGTCAGCGAGGCGGCGGGCGGCGATGTCGCCAAGCTCGCCGAGGCGATCGGGCACGACGACCGGATCGGCCACAAATTCCTCAGGGCCGGGATCGGCTTCGGGGGCGGCTGTCTGCCCAAGGACATCCGCGCGTTCATGGCGCGCGCCGGTGAGCTGGGCGCCGACCAGGCGCTGACGTTCCTGCGCGAGGTCGACTCCATCAATATGCGGCGCCGCACCAGCATGGTGGAGATGGCCCGCGAGGCGGTCGGTGGGAGCCTGCTCGGCCGCCGGATCGCCGTGCTGGGCGCCACCTTCAAGCCGGACTCCGACGACGTCCGCGACTCCCCCGCCCTCAATGTGGCGGGCCAGATACACCTCCAGGGCGGCCAGGTCACGGTCTACGACCCGAAGGGCATGGAGAACGCCAAGCGGCTCTTCCCGACCCTGCGTTACGCCCCCACGCCGCTGGACGCCGTCCGCGGCGCCGACCTCGTACTGCACCTGACCGAGTGGCGGGAATTCCGCGAGCTGGACACCGCCGCCCTCGCCGACGTGGCCCGCGAGCGGCACATCCTCGACGGCCGCAACGCGCTCGACCCCGCGGTCTGGCGCAAGGCCGGCTGGACCTACCGCGCGATGGGCCGCCCCTCCGCGTAACCGACGACACCCGCGGGGCCCGTACGCGACACCACCGCGTACGGGCCCTCGTACGTGCGCACGCGCCTCGTACGTGCGCACGTGAATGACCGGCCGTACGGGCCGCCGTACCGGAAGGGAACGGCCGCCCGTCACGCGCCTCAGCGCGTACGGCTGCGGTACGCCCGCATCTTGGCGCGACTGCCGCAGATCGCCATCGTGCACCAGCGGCTGCGGCCCGAGGGGCTGCGGTCGTAGTAGACCCAGCGGCAGGTGTCGGCCGCGCACGCCTTGAGGCGGGGCCAGGTGCCGTCGGCGACGGCCGAGGCGACGGCGGCGGCGACGCGGGCGGTGAGGGCCGGGGGTCCGGTCAGGCCGGGGGCGGGGCGTACGGCGGCGGCGCCCTCGGCGTCGACGGTCAGGTGCAGCGGCGCACGGGACAGCAGGCGTTCCAGCGCCTCCAGGGTGGCGGGCGGTACGTCGACGCCCGCGTGGGCCTGGCAGACGTCGCGCAGCGCCTCGCGCAGGACCAGGACGTCGGCGAGCCCTCCGGGGTCGAAGCCGGGCCCCTCGATGCCGCGCTCCCCCGCCCAGGCGGCCAGCTCCGCCGGGGTGCGCAGCGCGTCGTCGCCGCTTTCCAGGTCGACGGTGTTGACCAGGTCCTGGACCAGCCGCAGCGGTCCAGGCGCGGGACTGCGTTCTCCGGGCTGCTCCACCCTTGAAACGTTACCGCCACTCCGCCATGATGAAGTAACCGTTACCGGCTGAGACCGTTGTACTGGTAACCGTTGTACCTGGTGACCACGGCACCGGCAGGTAGCACGGCAGCCCACCACGAGAGGAATCCGTCATGATCGGCACCTTGGGCGCGGTCGTCCTGGACTGTCCCGACCCGCGCGCGCTGGCCGCCTTCTACGCCGAGCTGGTCGGCGGCACGGTCGACGCGTCGGAGGACGACTGGGTCGACCTCAACCGCGAGGACGGCCAGCGCCTGTCCTTCCAGCTCGCCCCGGCCCACCGGGCGCCCCGCTGGCCCGACCCCGAGCGCCCCCAGCAGTTCCACCTCGACATCGCCGTGGAGCGCGCCGCGATGGACAGCGCGGAGAAGCAGGTGCTCGCGCTGGGCGCGACGCTCCTGGAGGGCGACCTGGACGGCGCGCGCAACTGGCGCGTGTACGCGGACCCCGCCGGGCACCCGTTCTGCCTCTGCGCCTGCTGAACAGCCGCCGTCCCCCGGCGGCCCCGCCGCCGTCGCCCCGCGGTCACCGCTCCGCCCCCTGGCCATCGGCCGTCCGACGCCCGGCCGTATTCCGGCCGCTGCATCCTGCTCGCGGTACTACGATCCGGTAGGCGCGTGACTGGCGGGGACGACCGAGAGCGGTGGCCATGCTCCGAACTCCACTGCGGCTGCGGGCATCCCTGCGACGACCACCGGGGGAAGCCGCACCACTGGAGCAGCGAGAACGAATACATCAGGGGGACGAAGGGCGGGAAGAGGGGGACAGCGACGAGGCGGCCGGGCGGCCGGCCCGCAGGCGTACGCGGGTGCCGTGGCGCACCCTCGCCGGGCTCATACCCGTGCTGCTCGTCGGCGGCTGGGTGTCCCAGCACTGGTCGCTGATCGAGACCGGCTGCCGTGATCTGCTGGCCGCCAACCGAGGCTGGCTGCTGGCCGCGCTCGCGGCGACCGGCCTCGGCTGGGTGGCCAACGCCGTGGCCCGGCAGGGCACGGTGCTCGAACCGCTGCCGCCCGCGCGCCTGTTGGCCACGCAGTTCGCCGCGTCGGCCGCGGGACAGCTCGCCCCCGCCGGGATCGGCGCGAGCGCGGTCAATCTGCGCTTCCTGCGCACCCAGGGGCTGCCACTGCTCCGCTCGTCGGCCGCCCTCGCGCTGTACTCGCTGGCGGAGTCCATCGGCCGGGTGACGCTGCTGCTGGTGCTGCTCGCGCTCTTCCCGCACGCGCTGCACCTGCGCGGCCTGCTGCCCGACGGCAACGCGCTGCTGCTCCTCGGGCTGCTGGCCGTTCTCGTGCTCGGCGCGGCGGCGCTCGCCCTGGCGCTGCTCCGGCCGCTGCGCCGTACGATCCGCGACTTCCTGGCGGCGGCGCTCACCGACGCCCGCACGCTGCACACCCGGCCGTCCCGCGCGCTCGCGCTGTGGGGCGGCTCGCTGGCCTTTCCCGCGCTCCAGGCCGCCGGTCTCGCCGCGATCACCCTGGCGCTGGGGATACCGGTCTCCGCCGCGCACGTGGCGCTCGCCTATCTGCTCGCCACGTGTCTGGCGGCGGCCGTGCCGACGCCCGGCGGGATCGGGTCGGTCGACGCGGCGCTCGCCCTGGCCCTGGTGGCGGCGGGCGCCTCGACGACCGCCGCCGCCTCCGCCGTACTCGGCTACCGCATCGTCACGGTGTGGCTGCCGCTGGTGCCCGCCGCGCTGACGCTGGGCGCGCTGGTGCGGCGCAAGGTGCTCTGAGCGGGCGTTTTCGCGTCCACGGGGTCAGGCGCGCGGGCCGTCCAGGGCTGCGATCGTCGCCGTCGAGGGGCCGCGCCGGGCGCGGATCGCCGCGGCGGCCGACTCGGCCTCGCGCAGCACCCGTACCGCGTTCTGCCAGGTCAGCTTGGCGATGTCCGGGTCGGACCAGCCGCGGGTGAGCAGTTCGGCGATCAGGTGCGGGTAGCCGGAGACGTCGGCGAGGCCGTCGGGGGTGAAGGCCGTGCCGTCGTAGTCGCCGCCGATGCCGATGTGGTCGACGCCCGCGACGGCCCGCATGTGGTCGAGGTGGTCGGCGACGGTGGCCGCCGTGGCGACCGGGCGCGGGTGGGCGGCCTCGTACGCGCGCTGCACGGCCATGCCGTCCGGGGTGGTGTCGAGGTGGTGCAGGCCGTGGGCGCGCATGTTCTCGTCGGCCGCCGCGGTCCACTCGATGGCGGCGGGCAGGATGAACTTGGGCACGAAGGTCGCCATCGCGACACCGCCGTTGGCGGGCAGGGCGGCCAGGACGTCGTCGGGGATGTTGCGCACGTGGTCGCAGACGGCGCGGGACGAGGAGTGCGAGAAGAGCACCGGGGCCTCGGCGACCCGCAGCGCGGCGCGCATGGTGTCGGGCGAGACGTGGGAGAGGTCCACCAGCATCCCGAGCCGGTTCATCTCGCGCACGACCTCCTCGCCGAAGGCGGTGAGACCGCCCGCGACGGGCTTGTCGGTCGCCGAGTCCGCCCACGGGGTGTTGTCGTTGTGCGTGAGCGTCATGTAGCGGACGCCGAGGTCGTACAGGCCGCGCAGCGCCCCCAGCGAGCAGTCGATGGAGTGGCCGCCCTCGGCGCCCATCAGGGAGGCGATCCTGCCCTCGGTACGGGCGGTCTCCATGTCGTCGGCGGTCAGCGCGAGCCGCAGGTCGGCCGGGTAGCGGTCGGCCAACCGCCGTACGACGTCGATCTGTTCGAGGGTCGCGGTGACGGCCTCGCCGCCGGTCAGCTCCACCGACACGTACACCGACCAGAACTGCGCGCCGACGCCGCCCGCCCGCAGCCGCGGGATGTCGGTGTGCAGCCGGTCGCTCTGGTCGGCGGCGATGTCGAGCCGGTCGAGGTCGTACGCCACCTGCTCGCGCAGCGCCCACGGCAGGTCGTTGTGCCCGTCCACCACGGGGTGGGCGGCGAGCAGTTCGCGGGCGTGCGTCAGGTGGTCCACGTCGTACCTCCGGGTGGGGAGCGGGTGTTGGCGTCGGCGGCCGGGAGCCGGGGGCGGCGGGCCTTGCGGGGCGGCGGGCCTACGGGCTTACGGGCCTTGCGGGTTAGAAGCCGAAGCCGCCCGCGCCCTTCGCCTTCGCGCGCAGCCGCTTGCCCTTCTCCGTCGCCTGCTCGTTGAGCGACTGCTGGAACTCCCGCATCCGGGTGAGGAGTTCGGGGTCGTGGGCGGCGAGGATGCGGATGGCGAGCAGCCCGGCGTTGCGGGCGCCCGCGACCGAGACGGTGGCGACCGGGACGCCCGCGGGCATCTGGACGATGGACAGCAGCGAGTCCATGCCGTCGAGGTACTTCAGCGGCACGGGCACGCCGATGACCGGCAGCGGGGTGACGGAGGCGAGCATGCCCGGCAGGTGGGCGGCGCCGCCCGCGCCCGCGATGATGGTCTTCAGGCCGCGGCCGTCGGCCTGCTCGCCGTACGCGATCATCTCGTGCGGCATGCGGTGCGCGGAGACCACGTCGACCTCGTAGGGCACCTCGAACTCGTCGAGGATCTGCGCGGCGGCCTCCATGACCTCCCAGTCGGAGTCCGAGCCCATCACGACGCCGACCAGCGGGCTCCCGGCGGAAGCGGCGGGGTTACTCATCGATCGTTCCTCGCAGATAGTCGGCCGCGTGCCGGGCGCGCTCGCGCACGTCCGCCAGGTCGTCGCCGTAGGTGTTGACGTGGCCGACCTTGCGGCCGGGCTTCACGTCCTTGCCGTACATGTGGATCTTCAGGCCCGGGTCGCGGGCCATGCAGTGCAGGTAGGCCGCGTACATGTCGGGGAAGTCGCCGCCGAGCACGTTGGCCATGACCGTCCAGCGGGCGCGCGGGCGCGGGTCGCCGAGCGGCAGGTCGAGGACGGCGCGCAGGTGGTTGGCGAACTGCGAGGTGACGGCGCCGTCCATGGTCCAGTGGCCGCTGTTGTGCGGGCGCATCGCCAGCTCGTTCACCAGGATGGCGGAGCTGCCGTCGGCCGCGCGGGTCTCGAACAGCTCCACCGCGAGGTGGCCGACCACGCCCAGCTCGCGCGCCACGGTCAGCGCGAGCTGCTGGGCCCGCGCGGACAGGGCGTCGGACAGGCCGGGCGCGGGCGCGATCACGGTGTCGCACACCCCGTCGACCTGGACGGACTCCACGACCGGGTACGCGACGGCCTGGCCGTGCGGCGACCTGACGACATTGGCGGCCAGCTCCCGTACGAAGTCCACCTTCTCCTCGGCGAGCACCGGGACGCCCGCGCGGAAGGGCTCGGCGGCGTCGGCCTCGGAGCGGGCGATCCACACGCCCTTGCCGTCGTAGCCGCCGCGCACGGTCTTCAGGACCACGGGGTAGCCCCCGGCCTGCTCCTCGGCGAACCGGGTGACGTCGGCGGGGTCGGTGACGATGCGGTTGACCGGGCAGGGCACGCCGATCTCGGCGAGGCGGGCGCGCATGACGCCCTTGTCCTGGGCGTGCACCAGCGCGTCGGGCCCCGGGCGTACGACGACGCCGTCCGCCTCCAGGGCGCGCAGGTGCTCGGCCGGTACGTGCTCGTGGTCAAAGGTCAGCACGTCGCACCCCTGGGCGAAGGCCCGCAGGGTCGCGAGGTCCCGGTAGTCACCCACGGTCACGTCGGCGACCACCTGGGCCGCCGAGTCCTGCGGGGTGTCGCTGAGGATCCTGAACCTGACGCCGAGCGGGATGCCCGCCTCGTGGGTCATGCGGGCGAGCTGGCCGCCGCCGATCATGCCGACTACCGGGAATGTCACGTTTTTTCCTGCCGGAGGTGCGCGGGCTGGTACTCGTAGGGGGTGCCACCAGGGTATCCGCCACGCGGGGACACGAATGACCGGCTCCGATCGACGTAGCTCCGTACGGCACGGTTAACATGTGGTGGAGACAACACGGAGACACGGGGCGACACGCAGGGGCACCGACCGTGCCCCCTCGTCACCCGGTTTCTCAGCGGATTCCACCCCGTTCCCACCCATGACGGCACCCGCCCCCCACCTTCCACAGACAGGGCCGAGCGATCACCATGAGCGGACTGCGAGAGCTGCGTTCCCGGCTGCGGCTGTTGTACCGCGAGA
Source organism: Streptomyces sp. NPDC008139 (assembly GCF_042957025.1). Lineage (NCBI taxonomy): Bacteria > Bacillati > Actinomycetota > Actinomycetes > Kitasatosporales > Streptomycetaceae > Streptomyces > Streptomyces sp. NPDC008139. The sequence goes on along the minus strand of NZ_JBIBHM010000016.1, from coordinate 155,766 downwards.
TCGCGAAGTTCGGGGTCGTCGGCGCCGCCGGTGTGCTGGTCAACATCGGGGTGTTCAACCTGGTGCGGCACAGCACCGAGCTCCAGACCGTACGGGCCAGCATCCTGGCGACCGTGGTGTCCATCGCCTTCAACTACGTGGGCTTCCGGTACTTCACCTACCGTGACCGCGACAAGGCGGGCCGCACGAAGGAGCTCAGCCTCTTTCTCTTCTTCAGCGCCATCGGCCTGGTGATCGAGAACGGGGTGCTCTACACGGCGGTGTACGGCTTCGGCTGGGACAGCTCGCTCCAGGCCAACATCTTCAAATTCGTCGGCATCGGCGTGGCCACGCTCTTCCGCTTCTGGTCCTACCGGACCTGGGTCTTCCGGGCGCTGCCCGCCCGCGGGGCCGTGGAGCAGGCCGAGGCGTTCCTGGCCGACGGCAAGGGGACGAAGGCGTCCGGTGCGACCGCCAGCGCCGCCGTCAGGGCCCGGCAGGCCGCGGCGGCCAGGGAAGACGACCGTTTCAACTGAGCCGCTTCCCATCCGGCGGGCCGCTTCTCGTCCGGTTCGACCGGGCCGCTTCTTTTCCGGCCGCCTCGGCCCACGGCCGCCTCGGCTCACGACGTCCTCAGCCCACGACGTCCTCAGCCCACGACGTCCGCGCGGGGCGGCGGCGGCGGGATCTCGCGGGACAGGAAGAGCGCGAAGACCGGGGGCCGCTGCTGGAGCAGTTCCAGCCGTCCGCCGTCCGCCTCCGCCAGGTCGCGGGCGACCGCGAGGCCGAGCCCGGTGGAGTTGCGCCCGCTGACCGTCCGCTCGAAGACCCGCCCGCCGAGGTCCGGCGGCACGCCCTGCCCGTCGTCGGTGACCTCCACGACGGCCTGGTTGCCGGTGACGCGGGTGTGCAGGGTGACGGTGCCCGCACCGTGCATCAGCGAGTTCTCGATCAGCGTGGCGAGCACCTGCGCGACCGCGCCGGGGGTGCCGACCGCGCGAAGCCCCCGGGTGCCGGAGCGGGCGATGGTCCGGTCCTCGTTCTGGTACGCGGGCCGCCACTCCTCGACCTGCTGCTTGATCACCTCGTCGAGGTCGAAGTCGACGGCGGAGCCACTGCGCGGGTCGCGGGCGTTGGTCAGCAGCCGCTGCACGACGTCGGTGAGCCGCTCGACCTGGCCGAGCGCGATCGTCGCCTCCTCCTTGACCGTCTCCTGGTCGTCGGCGGTCGCCACGATCTCCTCCAGCCGCATGGACAGCGCGGTCAGCGGCGTACGGAGCTGGTGGGAGGCGTCGGCCGCGAGCCGTCGTTCCGCGGTGAGCATCCGGCCGATCCGGTCGGCGCTGGCGTCCAGGACGTCGGCGATCCGGTCCAGTTCCGGGACGCCGTAGCGGCGGTGCCGGGGGCGCGGGTCGCCCGAGCCGAGCCGCTCGGCGGTCTCCGCGAGGTCGGTGAGCGGGCTGACCAGCCGGCGGGCCTGGAGGACGGCCAGTATCACGGCGGCCAGCACCGCGAGCAGCGCGACCGCCAGGATCACCAGCAGGGTGCGGCCGATCTCCTGGCTGACCTTGGAGCGCGGCTCCTCGACCAGCACCTTCTCGCCGTGCCCGCCGGACTGCCGGGACGCCAGCACCCGCCCCTTGGGCTTGTCGCCGAGCGTGACCTCGGGGTGGCCGGGCACCTCCACCACCGCGTAACGGTCGGCGGCGATCTGCCGGTCCAGGCCCTTGGCGGTGATGCTCTCCCCCGCCAGGATGCGGTTCTCCACGATGCCGACCAGGCGCACCGCCTCGGAGTCCACGCTCTCCTGGGCGCTGCTCTCGATCGTCCGGGTCTCCACGATGACCAGGGAGATCCCGAAGACGGCGATCACGACGAGCACCACGGCCAGCGTGGAGGAGATCAGACGGCGGCGCATGGAGCCAGCGTGTCAGTTCTTCTCGAACCGGAAGCCGACGCCGCGCACGGTGGAGATGTAGCGGGGGCTGGCCGCGTCGTCGCCGAGCTTCTTGCGCAGCCACGAGATGTGCATGTCCAGCGTCTTGGTCGAGGACCACCAGGTGGTGTCCCAGACCTCGCGCATGAGCTGCTCCCGCGTGACGACCCGGCCCGCGTCGCGTACGAGCACGCGCAGCAGGTCGAACTCCTTGGCGGTGAGCTGGAGCTCGTCGTCGCCCATCCACGCCCGGTGCGACTCGACGTCGATCCGGACGCCGTGGGTGGCGGGCTGGGTGGACTCGGTGGTGCCGCGGCGCAGCAGCGCCCGCACCCGGGCCAGCAGCTCCGCCAGGCGGAACGGCTTGGTGACGTAGTCGTCGGCGCCGGCGTCCAGGCCGACGACGGTGTCGACCTCGTCGGCCCGCGCGGTGAGGACCAGCACCGGGAAGGTGTGTCCCTCGGTACGGATCCTGCGGCACACATCGAGGCCGTCCATGCCGGGCAGGCCCAGGTCGAGCACCACCAGATCGACGGCGCCGAGCAGTGCCGTCTCCAGAGCGGTGGGTCCGTCCTCGCGCACCTCGACCTCGTAGCCCTCTCGGCGCAGTGCGCGCGCGAGCGGTTCCGAGATGGATGCGTCGTCCTCGGCGAGAAGTACGCGGGTCATGGGCTTGATGGTAGTCCGCACCGGGCGCCGGGGAGGCGGTGGTACGGAGAGCCGCCCCGCGCTGCCCGCCGCGCCCCCTGTCGTGGCTCCCCTCGCGGCTCCTGGCGCGGGGCTGCCGGAGTGCCGCCGGAGAGCTTCCCGACAGCGGCCGGAGGGTCGGTGGAGCGGCCACGGACGGGCTGTCGGCGTCCGGACGCGGGGCAGCCCCGCCGCCGAAGCCGTCGGGGGCGGGGCTGCCGGGGCCGGACGGTTACAGGTAGGGGCGGGTGATCAGTTCGATCGCGTGGCCCGCGGGGTCCTTGAAGTAGACGCCCCGGCCGCCGTGTTCGGTGTTGATCTCACCGGGGCGGCGCATCTGCGGATCGGCCCAGTGCTCGACGGCGCGGTCGCGCAGCCGCCGGTACGCCCGGTCGAAGAGTTCGTCGTCGACCAGGAACGCGTAGTGCTGCATCTGGATCTCCACCGGCGGCTCGGCGAACTGGAGCAGCACCCCGGCGTCGAGCTGGACGTTGGTGAACGGACCCCAGGACGGCGCCTCGGGAAGTTCCAGCAGCTCCCGGAAGAAACGCGCCGATTCCTCGCGGTCCTTCGCGGCGACGATGGTGTGGTTGAACGTGACGGTCATACGGCTGGCCTCGCTGGTGCTCGACACGGAAAAGGGACTCGCGGCGCACGAGCGCCGGAGGTCCGCGTGCCGAGCGGGGGTGCCTTCCGCGCACCCACTGGGCGGTCAGTCCTCCGCCGGATGGCCGATCCGTGAGTGGCGTAGCGCCGGTCCGGTGTTCACATCGGCCGACGCTACGTGATCCCGCGGGCCGCGACAACAGCCCGTCGCCCCGGCTGATGTCGCGGCCCGTCGCCTGCGGGTCAGCGGCGGAGGAAGCGGCGCCAGGGGGTGAAGGTGAAGACGGCGGCGCCGAGGAGGAGCGCGGTGGCGGCGACGTAACCGAGGGCGCGGAGGGGGCCGTTGGCGTCGGAGCCGGTGGCGGCGAGATCGCCGCCCGTGGTGGAGCCGGTCGTGCTCGAACCGCCGGTCGTGGAGCCGGTGGTGGAGCCGGTGGCACCGCCGGTGGTCGTGGAGCCGGTCGTGCCGCCGCCGGGGGCGGCGGTGGTGTCGAGGGTGAGGGAGACCGGGGCGGCCTTCGTGGGCGTGCAGGTGGCGACGGCGGTGCCGCCGTCGGTGAGTTTGATGACGAGGGTGCCGGGGCTCAGCCCGACCTTGCCGGTTTTGCCGGGCACGAAGCGGCCCTTGATGTCGTCGATGGTGATGGGCGCGTTCTGGGTGAAGGCGGTGCTGTTCGGGGAGCCGGTGAGCGTGAGGGAGCCGGTCTGGGCGCCGCTGAGCAGCACGGTGATGCTCGGCGTGATCATGCCCTTGCTGATCGGACTCGGGCTGTCCATCACGCTGTTGCCGAACTTCACGGTGAGGTCGTAGCCGGAGGACGCCTTCGCCGCGTCGATCTCGACCTTCGAGGTGGCCGACTTGTCACCGATCAGCGTCTTGCAGGCGTACGGCACGTCCACGGACGTCCCCTTGAACGAGGTGCCGCCCGTCCCGCCGCCTGTCCCGCCGGACGTGCCTCCGGTGGTCGTGCCGCCGGAGGTCGTCGTGCCGCCCGTGGTCGTACCGCCCGAGGTCGTCGTGCCGCCCGTCGTCGTACCGCCGGAAGTCGCGTCCCCCTCCGTCACCTTGATCGTGGTGGCGACCGGCACGGCGGCCGTGGGGGTGCAGACGGTGTCGGTGGAGATCGGGTAGCTGACGTTGATGGTGTAGGCGCCCGGGGAGAGGGTGATGTCACCGGCCTTGGTGAGCTTGAGGGTGCCGGTCATGTCGGAGAGCTTCATTTCGCTGTTCTTGGGGATGGCCGGATTCCGGCGCGGGCCCTGGACGTCGAGGGTGCCGGTCTGGGCGCCGCCGACCGTGACCTTGCCGGACGGCTGCACCTTGTCTGCGGGCAGGTCGATGATGTCGGGGTTCTTGGAGGCGGCCTGGACGGTCTTCCAGGTGACGGTGACCGTGTCGCCGACCTTGGCGGTGGCGGGCGCGGTGATGTCGGCCTTGGTGGTGCCGTCGATGGGGCCGAGTCCTGACGCGGCCGGGGGCACGCACCTGGTCGCGAAGTCGGATGCCGCGGCGTGCGCGGCCCCCGCGGTCATCAGCACCGATCCGCCGCCGAGCAGCAGGGCGGCCACGGCCGCGGACGCGCTTCGTCGTATGGTCACGGGCTTCCTTTCGAAGGGGGGCTCGGGGCGGGGCTCTCGTGGGAGCCGGAGCCGGGCCCGGAGCCGGAGCCGGACCCGGACCCGGAGTCGGAGGAGCGCGGCGGCACAGAGCCGCGCAGGGCGGGCAGGGCGCCGTGGGTGAACCAGGGCAGCGGGCCCGCGTCCGGCGCGTACGAGGGCGGCGGGGGCGCGGAGGCCGGTGGCGGCGGTCCGGGCGGCGCGTGGCGTCCGCGCGGGACGGCGGCCTTCAGCGGCAGGTGGGCCAGTACGGTCGCCGGGTGCCACGCGGGCCGCCCGCCGGGCACGGCCGCTCCCGCACCGGGCCTGAGCCGGTCGACCGCCAGCATCCCGAGCCGGAAGACGGCGGCCGGGACGACCAGGAAGAGCAGGATCCAGAAGAGGGTGACGCCCCACGGCCGCCCGACCGACCACGCCTCGGTGACCAGCACCTTTCCGCCGTAGCGCAGTTGTACGGTGTACGCGCCGTGCGCGCCGGAGCCCAGCTCCACCGGGAAGCCGATCCGCTGTTTCCCGCCGGGCGCGACCGTGCCGTGCCACTGCTGGCGGTCCCACTGGGGTGCGTAGACGCCGTGCGAGGTGCCGACGTCGAAGGCCGGGTCCTTGACGGCGCCCGAGCCCAGATTGCCGACGGTGAACACGAGCGTGCGGTGCGCGGGCGCGCCGAACCAGGTGAGCAGTCCGCCGCCGCCGCGCAGCCGCGCGGTCAGTACGGCGAGCCTGCCGGTGCCGGTCCGCGCGGGCAGCGGCGCGGTGGGGTGTCCTGTGACGGTGAACGGCGCGTCCACGGTGAGCTGTTCACCGGTCACCGTGGACACGTGGATGACGCAGGGGCACGGCTTCGGCGGTGCCACGACCGGCAGCCGGCGGCTGAACTTCCCCGCCGTGTCGGTGGTGACGGCCCGGCCGGAGGCGTTGGCGCAGGAGTTGGTGCCGCCGATCGCGTCTTGGCCGCAGAGCAGGATGGCCAGCAGGGTGCCGGGTTTCCAACCCGCGCCGACCACGGTGATGTCGCCGCCGGGGCGGGCCGCGCCGGGGTGCGCCACGACGCTCGGCGCGGCGGCGGGCGCGCGGAGTGCGGCGGAGTCGGCGGGCGCGCCGAGCGCTGCCGGTGCCGCGACGGCCGAACCGGCCGTCAGGACAAGGGCGGTGACGAAGGCGAGGACCGGCCGCCGGAGCCGTGCCCGCCGCCCGAGGCGCAACCGCCGTCCCAGGAGCTCGCTTCGCGTCGCCCGCACGTCAACTCCCGTCCGTCGGAGCGCCGATGACGGCGGTGCTTGGCCCGGATTCCGCACCCGTATCCGCGCCGGTGTCGGTATCCGTATCCGTATCCGCACCGGTGTCCGTATCCGTATCCGCGCCCGCACGCGGACCGGGGCCCGTGTACGTATCCGAAGCGTCCGGCCGGGCGCCAGATGCCGCCTCAGCGGCTTCCGCCGCCGGGTGCCGCGACCGCCGGCGGCGTACGTACCAGACGGCCGGCACCGCGAGTCCGGCCAGGACGAGCGCCACCGCGAGCCAGGGTGCGACGAGGTACGAGGCGGTGTCGCGCTCGTCGACGCCGCCGGTCGCGGTGCTGACGGTCAGCCGGACCGAGACGCGGTCGAAGGCCGGGGCGCCCGCCCACTTCTCGGTGAGGCTGACCTGCTGTCCCGGCAGGAGTTCGAGGGGCAGGTCGCGGGCCGGGCGGTTGAGCAGGGTGCGGCCGAAGAGGCCGGTGGCCTTGACGGCCAGGCGCGGCGAGAGGGTGACATTGCCGCGATTGACCAGCGTGTAGTGGATGGTGGCTGCCGTGCTGCCGGTGCCGGGCAGCAGCGGGTCGCCGTGGCTGACGGTGAGGTGTTCGACGGAGAGCGCGGCCAGGCTCGGCCCGCCGACCCGCAGGTAGACGCGCGCGCCGACCGCCCGGCGCACGCCGACCGCGACCTTGCCCGAGCCCTCATCGGTCCGGGTGTCGAGGGCGACGATCGCGCCGGGGTGGTCGCCGGGCGAGGCGTTGGCCGGGACGGTGAGGGTGAACGGGATGTCGGCGCGGGTGCGCGGCGGCACGGTCAGCGTGGTCTTGGCGAGCCGGATCCAGGTGCCGACGTCGCGGTTGGTCTCGTCGGGGCCCCGGACGGCGAAGCCGCCGTCGCGCGGCGTGTTGTACGCGTCGGCGCCGTAGAGCCTGAAGGTCATCGGCGCGGTGGAGAGGTTGGAGACCGACACCTTGTCCTTGACGGTGGCGCCGGGGTCGGCCTGGAGGGTGAAGAACTGCCGTTCCTGGCCGGTGGCGCTGGGGTCGGCGGCGCCCGCGGCGGGGGCGGGGAAGACCGACCAGCGCCCGTTGTCGGCGGCGCCGGCCGGTCCCGCCGCCGGACCGAGGAGAGCGGCGAGGCCGACCGCCGCGGCGGCGCCGGTCGCGGTGAGCGCGCGCAGGCCCGTGGCCGCCGCGGACCGTGCCCGCGCCCGTCCGCGAGGAAGTACGCCCGGAGGTGTGCCGGCGGGTGTCCCCGCAGGTGTGCCCACGAGCACGTCCGGAAGCGGCGGACGGGGCCGCACACGTGTCCGCGTACGCGTCCGCGCGTCGGCCCTGACCCGGGCGGCGCGCGGGCGGGACCGGGACGGCAGCGGTGACCACGACCGTGCTCGCGACCACGACATCCTCGTCAACTCCCTCGGTCGGCAGCAGTATCTGACTGTGCGTCAGGTCAGGGTCAGGGTCAAGACTCCCGAGTAGGTTCCGGCGGGGTTGAACCGCGGAATGTCGAGTGAGAGACCGGCGTCGACGGTGAACTCGCCGCCGGTCGCGGTGGCGTCGGGCGCGGAGGCCAGGGTGGCTCCCGTACTGCCGACGGAACCGGCGCTGCCCGCCACGCAGTTGCTCGGGCTGCCCGTCGCGGTCGCGCAGGCGGGTGTCCAGCCGAGCTTGTCCGCGCCGATCCGCGACCCGTCCGGGCCGGTGAAGTCGCTGACCTTGCCGGTGAGCGACCAGCCGGTGGAGCCGCCGCGGAAGTCCGTGACGGTGACGGTCCTGAGCGCGCCGGTGGACGTGCCGCCCGCGCCGAAGTCGACGGGCGTCATGGTGACCGTGTCACCGGCCTGCGTCATCGACAGCGTGCCCGGGACGACCGACGCCGTGACCTTCTGCGCGCCGGGCGGTACGGGAGTGTTGTCGATGACGGTGTACGCGGCGGGTCCGGCGGCGGTCGCGGAGTCGTACGCGCCGCCCTCGTACGCCACGATCCCGGTGGTCGCGGGGTCGTTGACGGTGAGCGACGCCGTGAAGCCGCCGTAGGAGTCGGCGGTGGCCGTCGTACGGTCGGCCGTCTCGTCGGCGCCGGAGCGGCCCGCGATGGTGACGGTGGCGCCCTCGGTGAAGTGGCTGCCGGTCACCCTCACCGCGGCGCCCGGGTCACCGGACGCCGAACTCAGCGCGATGGCACGGTTGTTGGTCGGCACCGAGCCGCTCGCTGTGACGGTCTCGGAGACCGGCGCGGGCGGATTCGTCACCGTGCAGACGGTGTCCAGCTCCAGGATGTAGCTGGTGTGGACGGTGTAGTCGCCGGGCGACAGCGTGATCGTGCCCGCCGCGGTGGCGGTGAAGCTGCCGTGCATGACCAGCGCGGGGAAGGCGCCCTTCCCGGGGATCGGCGGGCTGCTCTTGGGGCCGTCCACCGTGACGGCGCCGGTCTGCGCGCCGCCGAGCACCACGACGGCGTGCGGTGTGACCACGTCGGCGGGCAGGGCGATGTCGGTCGGGTTGCTCGCGGCGGCCCGGCTGAGCGTGTAGGTGACGTTGACGGTGTCGCCGACCTTCGGCGTCGCGTTGTCCACGGTGACCGTGGCGGTGGACGTGCCGTCGATGGGCGGCAGCCCGGCGACGGCCGGCGGGATGCAGTGCGTGGCGAAGTCGACCGGGGTGTTGGCGTGCGCCGAGGCGGCGAGCACCGCGCCGCCGCCGACGACGAGCGCCGCCGTACCGATGACCGCCACGATCCTGCGCGCGCCGGTGGCTGGTCTTCGTGGACTGCGTCTGCCCGGCGCCCCGCGCGAATGAGCGTTCATGTCGTCCCCTTGATCCGTGTTCGTGACGCGGCGTCCCTCATTTCCCGCGCCGACGGTGGCCATTGAGGCCGGGCGGTCAAGAGAAGTCAGTGGGAGCGCCGCCTGCTTTTGACGATCCGTCAGTTCGTCGGGCCGTCAGACGCGGCGCCGGGTGCGGCGGGTCAGCCAGAGCGCACCACCGGCCCCGAACAGCAGCACCGTGCCGCCGAGGGTGCCGAGGGCGACCACGCCGTCGTCGGAGCCGGTCTGCGCGAGGTTGCCGCTCGAACCTCCACTCGTACCGCCGGAACCCGACGAACCGCCCGAGTTCGTCGTACCGCCGGACCCGCTCGATCCGCCCGAACCGCTCGATCCGCCCGAACCGCTCGATCCGCCCGCCGCCTTGACGGTGAGGGTGAGCGACACTCCCGGCTTGGGATCGGCCGTACAGGTCGTCGTCGTGCCCAGCGCCAGAATGGTCAGCACGCCGGGCGTGAAGGTGACCTTGCCGCTCGCCTTCGGGGTGTACGTACCCGACAGATCGGTGATCTTGATCGGCGTGTTGGCCGGTATCGGGGCCGGGTTGGACGGTCCCGTCACCGTGAGCGAACCGCTGTCCGCGCCGCCGAGCAGGATCGTCGCGTGCGGGTTCATCGCCCCCTTGCCCAGCTCGATCGGACTGGACGAGACGCCCTTCTGGAAGGTCATCTTCAGGCGGTACGACGAACCGCTGGGCGTGGCCGTGATGTCGATCGGCGAGACCGCGCTCTTGTCGCCGATCGGCGTCTTGCAGTGGTAGTTGACGTTCACCGTGGCCGCCTGCGCCGCTGGGGCGCCGGTCATGACGACCGCCCCCGCCGCTATCCCGGCCACCACGAAACCCGCCCTGGTCCTGCTCATCGGCCCATCTCCCTCCGCCGCCACCCGCACCGGCAGATCTGACGGCACATCAGATTTGGCGTGAGGGTACGCCGGTGAGGTCGGAGAGGGAAGAGAGGCGTCGCACCGACGGAAACCGGGCGCGCGAAGGCGGACCCGGAGGCGCGCGAAGGCGAGCGTGGGCGGAGGAAGGCGAGCGTGGGCGTACAGAAGGCGAGCGTGCGCGGACGGAAGGCGAGCGTGCGCGGACGGAAGCACGCGTGCGCGGACGAGAACGCGTCTGGGCGGGCGCGTACCGGTGCGGGCGTACGGGGGCTGTCGTACGAAACGGTCCGCCGTGGCCGGGAGGGGTCCGACCGCGACCGGGAGGGGTCCGGTCGTGGCCGCCGGGCGGCGGCCGTCGCGGTTACGCCGGTGCGGCCAGTTCCGCCCAGACCGTCTTGCCCGGCCGGTCGGCCTCGCGGATCACGCCCCAGTCGAGGCAGAGCCGCTGCACGATGAACATGCCGTGGCCGCCGGGGCGGCCCGCGCGGTGCGGGGTACGGGGCGACGGCTCGCCGGGGCCGCTGTCGACGACCTCGAGGCGCAGCGACTTGGGGTTGCGGCGCAGCCGCAGCTCGTCGGGGCCGCCCGCGTGCAGGCAGGCGTTGGTGACCAGCTCGGAGACGACCAGCAGCACGTCCTCGGCGGCGGCTCTGCGGTCCGCGCTCGCGGCGGGCAGCCAGCCCCAGTCGCGCAGTGCCTGCCGGGTGAAGTCACGGGCGCGCGGCACAATGCCGCTCTCGCCCGACAGCGCCAGCTTCCGAACCGGTTCGTCGGGACCGGCCCGCTCGGGCGCCGACACGTCGGACTCACCCTCGCCCGAGTCCGAGCCGCGGTCGTCCGCAGCGTAAGGCCGGGTGGTGCTCATCAGCGCCTCACCTCACGGATGTCCAACAGGTGTCCGTCGGTCTTCTTCCCGGTCGATCTCCGGGAACACGTCCGGGAGCCCACCAAACATCGTCCCGCAGGAAATCGCCACTCACGCCCCATGGCCCCCGTACGCACCCCACTACTCCTGAAGCGCCTGGTCCAGCGTGGCGTGCACGGTGAAAACCGTGTCCGCCCCGGTGATCTCGAAAACGCGGGCGACCGTCGGCTGCATGGCGGCCAGATGGACGGCCCCCCCTGCGGCGTCCGCCCGCAGTCGCGCGCTCAGCAACACGTTCAGCCCCGTGGAGTCGCAGAACTCCAGACCCGCGCAGTCGATCACCAGCCGGCTGGTGCCCGCGTCGAGAGCCGCGTCGAGCGGCTCGCTCAGCAGGTCAGCGGTGTGGTGGTCCAACTCGCCCGTGGGGGCGAAGACCGCGGATCGGCCGTGGTGTCCCACCTCGACACGCAGCCTTCCCAGGTCGGCCGTGCCGACCACATCGCGGTCCATGTGTGCTCCTCTGTGCGTCCGTGTTGACACGCCCCCCGACCCTACGCTTTTCGCAGATGGCGCGGTAGTCGGAGGTCACGGGCCCGGCCGGAACGGCTCCGCGGACCGGCCCTCACCCCTTCGAGGGAATTTGCGACCGGCCGGTGAATCGGGGTAGGGGTGGAGATACGGCACCGCTCCATCCATCGCCGCGAGTGGTCGCGAAAGGTCTCAAGAGAGGGAGGAGCACATGACACCCCGGCTGAGCCTGGATCATGCGCACGAGCAGCTCAAGGGCCTTGAGGGACTTCCCGAGATCCCGCCGTACGACCGTATAGGACCGGTCGACGCCCGCGCTCTGTCGAAGACGCTCTTCGCCCGCCTCCAGTCGCTGGAGGAGGGGACCACCGAGTACTCGTATGTCCGCAACACCCTGGTCGAACTCAATCTGGCGCTGGTGAAATTCGCCGCCTCCCGCTTCCGCACCCGCAGCGAGCCGATGGAGGACATCGTCCAGGTCGGCACGATCGGCCTGATCAAGGCGATCGACCGGTTCGAGCTGAGCCGCGGTGTGGAGTTCCCCACCTTCGCGATGCCGACGATCATCGGTGAGATCAAACGTTTCTTCCGCGACACGAGCTGGTCGGTACGGGTGCCGCGGCGGCTCCAGGAGCTGCGGCTCGACCTCGCCAAGGCGGGCGACGAGCTGGCCCAGCAACTGGACCGCTCCCCGACCGTGCGGGAACTGGCCGAACGCCTCGGCCTGCCCGAGCACGAGATCGTCGAAGGCATGGCGGCGAGCAACGCGTACACCGCCAGTTCGCTGGACGCCCAGCCCGCGGAGGACGACCCGGAGGGCGCGCTGGCCGACCGGATCGGCTACGAGGACCACGACCTCGAGGGCATCGAGTACGTCGAGTCCCTCAAGCCGCTGATCGCCGGGCTCACACCGCGCGACCGCACCATCTTGTCGCTGCGCTTCGTCGCCAATCTCACGCAGTCCGAGATCGGCGAGGAGCTGGGCATCTCGCAGATGCACGTGTCACGGCTGCTGTCGCGCACGCTGGCGCGACTGCGCCGCGGACTGATGGTCGAGGACTAGAAGCCTCCCCCGGGCGCTCAGGCGCGCTCCTCGGCGCTTCAGAGGCGCTTCCCGGCCTGCCACACCGCCGCCGTCAGGGGGACTCCCGGGCGGTAGGCGAGGTGGACGTGGCTGGGGGCGTCCAGCAGGTGCAGATCGGCGCGGGCGCCCGGCGTGACCGTGCCCACGTCCGTACGGCGCAGCGCCCGGGCGCCGCCGAGGGTGGCGGCCAGGACGGCCTCGTCGGGGGTCATGCCCATGTCGCGGACCGCGAGGGCCACGCAGAAGGCCATGGAGCTGGTGAAGGACGAGCCCGGGTTGCAGTCCGTGGACAGCGCCACCGTCGCGCCCGCGTCCAGCAGCCGCCGGGCGTCCGGGTAGACGGCCCGGGTCGAGAATTCGGCGCCGGGCAGCAGCGTCGCGACCGTACGCGGCGCGCTGGCGAGAGCGTCCACGTCGGCGTCCGTCAGATGCGTGCAGTGGTCGGCCGAGGCCGCGTCCAGCTCGACGGCGAGGCGCACGCCGGGGCCGTACGAGAGCTGGTTGGCGTGCACGCGCGGGATCAGTCCGCGGGCCGCGCCCGCGGTGAGGACCGCGCGGGCCTGGTCGCCGTCGAAGGCCCCCTCCTCGCAGAAGACGTCGATCCAGCGGGCGTGCGGCGCGCAGGCGTCCAGCATCTCGCCGGTCACCAGGGCGACGTACGCCGCCGGGTCGTCGGCGAACTCCGGGGCGACCACATGGGCGCCCAGATACGTCACCTCGTCGGTGAGACCGGCCGCGATGCGCAGCGCGCGGGCCTCGTCGTGCGTGGTCAGGCCGTAGCCGGACTTGGTCTCCTGCGTCGTGGTGCCCTGTCGCAGCGCCTCCGCGAGGTAGCGGGCGACGTTCGCCGACAGTTCGTCGTCGGTGGCCGCGCGGGTGGCCGCGACCGTGGTGCGGATGCCGCCCGCGGAGTAGGGGCGGCCCGACATCCGGGCGTGGAATTCGGCGGTCCTGTCGCCCGCGAAGACCAGGTGCGCGTGGGAGTCCACGAAGCCGGGGAGCAGCGCCCGGCCCCCCGCGTCGTGGTGACTGTCAGTGGCGGGTGCTTTGCTGTGGGTACCGGTCCAGACGACGCGGTCGCCCTCGATGACGACGGCGGCGTCCTGGATCAGGCCGAGGGGGTTTTCCGGGGTGCGGAGGGAGGGATCGTTGGTGACCAGACTGCCGATGTTGGTGATGGCCGTGCTGTGCGCCGGGCCGCTCGGGGCGCTGGTCGCCGGGCTGCTGGTCGCCGGGCTGCTGGTCATCGCGCGGGGGTTCTCCTTCGGACGCGGGCACGGGGGCGGCGTGCCGGGGCTCGGGGGCGGGCTCGGGCTCGGTGGGCGCCCCGAGAGGGGGTTCGGATTCGGGCTCGGGTTCCGGCTCGGGCTCAGCGGGTGGCCGCGATGGCCGCTGCCAGGGCGGCGGGCACGTCCTCGACGAGCTGATGCCGGCCGTCGCGGACGATCTGCCGACCGCCGACCACGGTGGACGTCACATCCGCGCCCGTGGCCGCGAATACGGCGGTCTCCGCGCCCAGCCGGGGCAGGGGCCCCGCGGTGCGGACGGAGTCCAGCGCGATCGTGGTGAAGTCCGCGGCGGCGCCCGATTCCAGGCGGCCCGCGTCGGGGCGGCCGAGGCTCGCGTGGCCGTCCTCGGTGGCGGCGCGCAACAGTTGGGCCGCGGTCCAGTGGCCGCGGGCGCGGGTGCGCAGCCGTTCGTTCAGCTCCATCGCGCGCGCCTCCTCGAACAGGTCGATGACGGCGTGGCTGTCGCTGCCCAGGCTCAGCGGGCTGCCCGCCGCCTTGAGCCGGGGCGCCGGGCCGATGCCGTCGGCGAGGTCCCGTTCCGTCGTGGGGCACATGCAGACGGTGCTGCCCGCCCGCCCGATCAGGCCGATGTCCTCACCGGTGAGGTGCGTGGCGTGCACGGCGGTGGCGGTCGGCTTCCAGAAGCCGGAGTCCGCGAGCAGCCGGGCCGGGGTGCGGCCGTGCACCGCGACGCACGCCTCGTTCTCCGCGGGCTGCTCGGACAGGTGGATGTGCGTCGGCACGCCGTCGGTCCAGCGGGCGAAGGCCGTGTAGCCGTCGCTCGCGGAGAAGGCCCGCACCGAGTGCAGCGCGGCGCCGATCGTCGCGTGGCCGCCGCCCTTGAGCTGCGACCAGCGCTCGTACCAGCGGTCGGCGGTGCCGTCGCCGAAGCGGGTCTGCGGTCCGGCCAGCGGCGCGTAGCCGTTCCGGTTCAGGCCGCCGTGCAGGTAGACGGTGTCGAGCAGCGTGATCCGGATCCCGGCCGCGCCCGCGGCGGCGATCAGGGCCTCGCCCATGGCGTTGGGATTGTCGTACGGGGTGCCGCCAGGCTGGTGGTGCAGGTAGTGGAATTCGCCGACCGCGGTGATCCCGGCCAGCGCCATCTCGGCGTAGACGGCGCGCGCGAGGTCGAAGTACGTGTCGGGGGTGAGCTTCTGCGCGACGCCGTACATGAACTCGCGCCAGGTCCAGAAGGTCCCGGAGCCGACTTGCACGGTGCCGCGCAGGGCGCGGTGGAAGGCGTGGCTGTGGGCGTTGGCCAGGCCGGGCAGGGTCAGGCCGCGCAGGACGGTCGCCCCGGCGGGCGGCGCCTCCACGCCTGTCCTGACCTCGGTGATGCGTTCGTCCGCGACCGTGAGCGCGACGCCCGGCTCGACATGAGTGCCGAGCCAGGCGTGCTCCAGCCAGTACGTCACCTGCACGCGAGACCTTCCAGTACGTCGGCGAGTGCGGTCACACCGGCGACGCAGTCGTCCTCGGCCGCCGATTCGGCCGGGGAGTGCGAGACGCCGGTGGGGTTGCGTACGAACAGCATGGCGGTTGGGACGGTCGCGGACAGGATGCCCGCGTCGTGTCCCGCGCCGGTCGGGAGGACCGGTACGGGTGCGGCGCCGCCGAGGAGCGCGGTGAGGCGGTCGCGCAGGTCGTGGGCGAATTCCACCACCGGGGTGAAGGATTCGCGGACGACCCGCACGTCCACGCCGTCGCGGGCGCCGCGCTCGGTCGCGGCCTGCTCGATGGCGGTGACGACCTCGGCGAGGGTGGCCTCGTCCGCGGCGCGCGAGTCGAGCCAGCCCCGAACGAGTGAGGCGATGGCGTTGACGCCGTTGGGTTCCACGCTGACCTTGCCGAAGGTCGCGAGGGCGCCCGCGAGGCGGGCCTTCTTGCGGGCGGCCAGCACCGTGTTGGCGTAGGTCAGCATCGGGTCGCGGCGGTCCTCCAGGCGGGTGGTGCCCGCGTGGTTGGCCTCGCCGGTGAAGTCGAACCGCCAGCGGCCGTGCGGCCAGATCGCCGAGGCGACGCCGACCGCGTCGCCCGACAGGTCCAGGGCCCGGCCCTGTTCGATGTGGAGTTCCACGAAGGCGCCGATCCGGGCGAGGCGTTCGGCATCGGGGCCGATCGCCTCCGGGTCCTGGCCCGCCGCCTCCATCGCCCGCGCGAGGCTCACGCCGTCCGCGTCGCGCAGTTCCCTGGCGCGTTCCGGGGTCAACTGGCCCGCGCTCAGCCGGGAACCTGCGCAGGCGACGCCGAAGCGGGCGCCTTCCTCGTCGGTGAAGTTGACGAGGGCCAGGGGGCGGGTGGGGGTCGCGCCGCGGGCGCGGAGTTCATCGAGGGCGGCGAAGGAGGAGATGACGCCGAGGGGGCCGTCGAAGGGGCCGCCGTCGGGGACGGAGTCCAGGTGGGAGCCGGTGACGACGGCGTCGCCCGCCGTCGGGTCGCCCTGCCAGGCCCACTGGTTGCCGTTGCGGTCGACCTCGTAGGTCAGGGCGCGGGACTCCGCTTGGGCGCGGAACCAGGCGCGGCAGTCGGTGTCCGCCGGGGTCCAGGCGTAGCGGCGGTAGCCGCCGGTTCCGGTGTCCCGGCCGACCGGGAGGAGGTCGCGCCACATCGTGTGGAAGGACGCGCCCGCGGCGGGCTGTTTCTCCCCTGGCCCACTCTCCCCTGGCCCGTTCTCCCCTGGCCCGCCTCTTCCCGAAGCCGGGAGCGCGGCCCGTGGACCCCGCTCCTCGAACGCCGGAGCGGCTGAATTCGTGCTCATTCGGTCTCCCGCATCGGGACGCGCACGCCGCGCTCGGCGGCCACCTCGTCGGCGCGGTCGTAGCCGGCGTCGACGTGGCGGATGACGCCCATGCCGGGGTCGTTGGTGAGGACGCGGCGGATCTTCTCGGCGGCGAGGGGGGTGCCGTCGGCGACGGTGACCTGGCCGGCGTGGATGCTGCGGCCGATGCCGACGCCGCCGCCGTGGTGGATGGAGACCCAGGAGGCGCCGGAGGCGACGTTGACCATGGCGTTGAGCAGCGGCCAGTCGGCGATGGCGTCGGAGCCGTCGAGCATGGCCTCGGTCTCGCGGTAGGGGGAGGCGACGGATCCGGCGTCGAGGTGGTCGCGGCCGATGACGACGGGGGCGGCGAGGGTGCCGTCGGCGACCATCTCGTTGAAGCGCTCGCCCGCGCGGTCGCGTTCGCCGTAACCGAGCCAGCAGATGCGGGCGGGCAGGCCCTGGAACTGGACGCGTTCGCCCGCGAGGCGGATCCAGCGGGCCAGCGACTCGTTCTCGGGGAAGAGTTCGAGGATGGCCTTGTCGGTCTTGTGGATGTCGGACGCCTCGCCGGACAGCGCGGCCCAGCGGAAGGGGCCCTTGCCCTCGCAGAACAGCGGCCTGATGTAGGCGGGGACGAAGCCGGGGAAGGCGAAGGCCCGCTCGTACCCGGCGAGTTGGGCCTCGCCGCGGATGGAGTTGCCGTAGTCGAAGACCTCGGCGCCCGCGTCCTGGAAGCCGACCATGGCCTCGACGTGCGTGGCCATGGACTCGCGGGCCCGCTGGGTGAATTCGGCGGGCTTCTCGGCCGCGTAGTCGGCCATGTCGGAGAAGTCGATGCCGAGCGGGAGGTACGCGAGCGGGTCGTGGGCGGAGGTCTGGTCGGTGACGATGTCGATGGGGGCGCCCATGGCGAGCAGTTGGGGCACCAGTTCGGCGGCGTTGCCGAGGACGCCGATGGACAGCGGGCGGCGGGCGTCGCGGGCCTCGGTGGCCAGCCGCAGCGCGTGCTCCAGCGAGTCGGCCTTCACGTCGAGGTAGCGGTGCTCGATGCGGCGCTCGATGGCGCGCGGGTCGACGTCGATACAGAGCACGACGCCGCCGTTCATGGTGACGGCCAGCGGCTGGGCGCCGCCCATGCCGCCGAGTCCCGCGGTGAGGGTGATGGTCCCGGCGAGCGAGCCGCCGAAGCGCTTGGCGGCGACGGCGGCGAAGGTCTCGTAGGTGCCCTGGAGGATGCCCTGGGTGCCGATGTAGATCCACGAGCCGGCGGTCATCTGGCCGTACATGGTCAGGCCCAGAGCTTCGAGGCGGCGGAATTCCTCCCAGTTCGCCCAGTCGCCGACGAGGTTGGAGTTGGCGATGAGGACGCGCGGCGCCCACTCGTGGGTCTGCATGACGCCGACCGGGCGGCCGGACTGGACGAGCATCGTCTCGTCCTGCTTGAGGCCGCGCAGAGTGCGGACCATGGCGTCGAAGGAGTTCCAGTCGCGGGCGGCCTTGCCGGTGCCGCCGTAGACGACGAGCTTGTCGGGGTGCTCGGCGACCTCCGGGTCGAGGTTGTTCTGCAACATGCGCAGCGCGGCTTCCTGCTGCCAGCCCAGCGCGCTCAGTTCCGTACCGCGCGGTGCGCGTACCGGCCTCGGTCCCGTCATCGGTGCGGCCTCCTCGTCGTCGGCGCACCCGGTGTGGGTGCATCCATTCACATCCTGACTAGCTGAATAGCTCTAGTCAACAAGGTGCGGTCGCGCGGCCCCGGTGAGATCGGCGCGACCACTCCTTGAGCCGGGTTGGCGGGCGCGGGCGGGGAGGTGGTGGGATGGATGTCATGACGGATGAACTGGGAATACGGCGGGGGCACGCGCTGCGTGCCGCGGTGGAGCAGGGACTGGTCGGCGAGGCGGAGCCGGTCGTCGGTCTGCTGGATGTCACCGGCATCGAACGCTCGGCGACGGCGCTGCACGCCGCCTTCGCGACGCCGGGCGTGGCCGTCACTCATACCTTCGCCGTCAAGGCCGCCTCCCTCGTCCCGGTGCTCGCGCTGCTCGGCGAGTGCGGGCTCGGCGCGGAGGTCGCCAGCCCCGGCGAGCTGGCGCTGGCGCGCGCCGCGGGCATCCCGGCCGACCGGACCGTGCTGGACTCCCCCGCCAAGACCGTGGCGGAGCTGCGCGAGGCGCTGGAGCTGGGCATCGCCGTCAACGCGGACAATCCGCAGGAGCTGGCCAGGATCGACGCGCTGCGGTCGGCGGGGGCGGAGTCGGCCTCCCCCGTCGGGCTGCGGGTCAACCCGCAGGTGGGCGGCGGCACGATCGGCGCGATGAGCACCGCGACGGCCACCTCGAAGTTCGGCGTGGCGCTGCGCGACCCGGGCGCGGAGGAGTGGGTGCTGCGCGCGTACGCCGAGCGCCCCTGGCTCAACCGGCTGCACACCCACACCGGTTCGCAGGGTGTGCCGCTCGAACTGATGGCGGCGGGAGTGCGGGCGGCGTACGAGCTGGCCGAGCGGATCAACGCGGCGGCCGGACGGCAGCAGGTCAGCGTGCTCGACATCGGCGGCGGCCTGCCGGTGAACTTCCGCTCCGACGACGTCGCGCCGTCCTTCGCGGACTACGCGCGCGTGCTGCGCGCCGAGGTGCCCGGCCTCTTCGACGGGCGCTACGGCATCGTCACCGAGTTCGGGCGCTCGCTGCTGGCCAAGAACGGCACGGTGCTGGCGCGGGTGGAGTACGCCAAGTCCGCGGGCGGGCGGCCGATCGCGGTGACCCACGCGGGCGCGCAGGTGGCCACCCGTACCGTCTTCGTCCCCGAGGCGTGGCCGATACGGGTGCTGGCGCTGGACGGGAAGGGCCGCGAGAAGGACGGCGAGCCGGTCGTGCAGGACGTGGCGGGGCCGTGCTGCTTCGCGGGCGACCTGGTCGCGCAGGGCCGAGCGCTGCCGCTGCTGGACGCGGGCGATTTTGTCGCGCTGCTCGACACCGGCGCGTACTACTTCTCGAACCACTTCGCGTACAACTCGCTGCCCCGGCCCGCCGTCCACGGCTACACCGCGGACGACACGGGCTCGGTCACCTTCGCCCGGGTCAGGACCGCCCAGACCCTGGACGACCTGGTCGCGGAGAGCGGAGGCGCTCTGCCGCCCCTGCGCCGGGGCTGACGTCGGCCACCGGGCGGTTGCCATCCCCCAGCTCAGGGGCGGCCCGGTGCCGGGCCGCCCGCCGTCACACGGGTCAAGGCCGCCCGGCGGCGGCCACCGGCCGGTTGCCTTCGCCTAGGTCAGGACCGCCCGGTGCCGGGGCCGACCACCGTCACCCGGCGGTCACCATCCCTCGGGTCAGGACCGCCCGGCGGCGGCCACCGGGCGGTTGCCTTCGCCTAGGTCAGGACCGCCCGGTGCCGGGGCCGACCGCCGTCACCCGGCGGTCACCATCCCTCGGGTCAGGACCGCCCGGCGGCAGCCACCGGGCGGTCGCTGTCCCTCGGGTCAGGACCGTCCGGCACCCGAACGAGCCGGGCGCGCGGAGCGGCGGCGCGCCGCCGGGGCCGCGACGGGGCCGGCGGCGGTCACCGGGCCGCGGCGGCGACCGCCGCCGGGGGCCGCGTCGCCCGCGGCGATCCCGGTGAGCTGGTAGGCGGCGCCGTCGCCGTCCGGGCGGACCCACAGCAGGGCATCCTGGGAGCGCTCGATCCGGCCGATCCTGCGGGACTTGGCCCACAGTCCGGCGCCGATGCCGCCGAGCAGCATGCCGCCCGCGCAGGGCAGCGCGAGCGACGAGGCCGCGGCCACCACGAAGGCGGCGAGCAGCCACCACCTGCGGCGGCGCAGCCAGGCGCGGGCGGTGACCCTGCGGTCCTGGAGGAAGACGCTCTTCGCCGCCTTGGTCGCGGCGACCGCCCGCTCGGCGTACCGGCCGCCGCGTACCGCGTAGGCGGTCACCGCGGCCACGATGA
The DNA here is from genome assembly GCF_042957025.1 of Streptomyces sp. NPDC008139. Classification (NCBI taxonomy): domain Bacteria; kingdom Bacillati; phylum Actinomycetota; class Actinomycetes; order Kitasatosporales; family Streptomycetaceae; genus Streptomyces; species Streptomyces sp. NPDC008139. Next base: position 135,519 of record NZ_JBIBHM010000016.1, on the reverse strand, counting down.
ACGCCGCCGCGCCCGCCATGACGCCGATCCGGCGTCCCGTCGGGCTGAAGGTCACCGCCGTGCCCGGCACGGCCGCGATCACCCCCGCCCACCACAGCCAGCACGCCGCCGCGCGCACCGTCACTGCCACCCGTGCCAATGTGTAGGCCCCGCGCACCACGTCGCGCCTCCTCCTTCGCTGCCGTCCTTCGCCACGGCATCACCCAGCAAGTGGTGGGGAGGGTACTCAGTGTTTCTCAGATTTTCGTTAAGAAGTGCGGCTTCCGGCCCGGAATCATGCGGATTCGCCGCGGGCGGGGCGGCGCCGGGCCCATGAGACCGGCGCCGGGCCATGAGAACGGCGCCGGGCCACGAGAACGGCGCCCGAGGCGCTACTCGGTGAAGACACCCCGCGCTGCCGCCTGCGCGTCGAATTCCTCCAGGCGCGCCTGGGCGTCGGGGAGGGCGTCGCACATCGACTCCAGCAGGACGCGGCCGAGAAGCATGGGGGCGCAGGCGGTGTCGAAGGCGAGGCCGGTGCCGACGGCGGCGGGGAGGAGGAGGTCGGTGTGGGCGGCGACGGGGGCGAAGGCGCTGTCGGCGACGGTGACGACGGTCAGGCCGGCCGCGCGGGCGTGGGCGAGGGCGTCGACGACCTCGCGGGGGTGGCGGGGCAGCGCGAAGCACAGGAGGGCGGTGGCTCCGGCGCGCACGGCCGCGTCGAGCCGGTCGGCGAGCATCGTGCCGCCCTCGTCGAGGAGCCGCACGTCGGGGTGGACCTTGGCGGCGAAGTACGCGAAGCCGCGGGCCTGGGCGCCGGCCGCGCGCAGGCCGAGGACCGGGAGCGGCCGGGACGCGGCGAGTACGGCGCCCGCGCGGGTGGCGGGGCCGGTGTCGCCGAGCAGTTCCGCGAGGTGCCGCAGATTCTCGATCTCGGCGTGCACGGCCTGCTGGTACTCGTTGTACGCGGCCGTCTCCGGCTCCGCGGGCGCGGGCGCGACCTCGCGCAGGTGGCGGCGGAGCGCCGGGTAGCCGTCGAAGCCGAGGGCGACGGCGAAACGGGTGACCGACGGCTGGCTGACGCCCGCCAGTTCCGCCACCTCCACGCTCGACAGGTACGGCGCCTGCGCGGCCTTACGCACCAGGCAGTGCGCGATCCGCCGCTGGGTGGGCGTGAGGCGGTGCGCCTCGAAGAGTTTCAGCAGCCGGGCCGAGGCGCCGCCCGCCGCGTCCCGCGCCGCCGCGTCGCCGCCCGTCACCACGTCGCTCCCCGTCACCGCACCGGCCCTTCGCCGTCCCCGACCTTCGCCGCCCAGCCCATCGTGACCCCGTCCACCGGCTCTTATTCACTGGGACAAGACTCTGCATGACGATATGCAGTCCGGGCAAGGCTACGGCGCCTGGGCGCCGCCCACGGTTAGCACTGACCACGACCTCGCCTCCGGGAGACGGCACAGATTGATCGAGTCAAATGCTGTCTCGCAGAGGCGGCCCGCTGGAGTCCGGCCGTGTAAAAAGGCTTCTGCGCATTTCCCGGCTCAACCAGCGTGGAGTCGATGTCCCCTTATGGCAGATGGGGCTGGGCAGCCGATGACTTGACCGCGGGCCAGAACCTGGCCGTCCGAATGAGGGCCGAGGCTCTGCGTGAAGTCGGCAGAGGGCATAACCAGCGAGCCGGGCGAACGGCCCCGGCTGATCTACGCGATGCGCAAGTATCCAGCTGGATGGCCCGACCATGCTGGTCTGGGAGCGTTGGATCACGCCGTTGCTGGCCTTCCTCGGTGCTGATACCCCCTGATCAGATCAACTGGTTCGCAAAAGCGCCAGGTGCGGACTGCAGCGGTCGCCGAAGACATCGCGTTCTTCCTTCAGCTCGCCGAAGGAATGACGGACCGGGGAACCTTCGAGTCCGCAGCACTACTGGACCTCAAGACGATCGGACGGCTATGCGACGACCTGACGCGGTCACGTCGTCAGCCGTTGGGAAGGCGCTCTGCAGGTCGACTCCGCGTGGCACGAGATCCAGACCCTGGCCCGTCGGATCCTCATCAACCGCCTCGGCACATGGAACGTGCCACTTCCGCGTCGCGTGCTGCCTCAGCAAACGACGGCTGAGGCCTGTCGAATTCTCACCAGTCATGTCACGAACTCGGCATGATGGCCGTGCCGCTGGCGTCCGGCCGCCCGGATATACCGGCGGCCGGACTGCTGACTCGCCCGGAGTCACATGCCGATCGCCACGCACTGGCGCAACATGGGTTCTAGGCGCAGTTGGGTGTCCTCTCGGTCGAATACTTGGAGGGCGTCGAGGCAGTTGACGATCCACCGCGCCTCGTCCTCGTCCTCGATCTTGAGCGCGACAGCGGTAACCGCACCCTCCAGATCGAACGAACCGTCCTTGAACTCGTCCTCAAGGGATCGGTACCCAGTGGCCAACAACGGATCCGCGTACACCCCAGTCGCGTTGACGAAGGCACGGGTCTCGGCCGGGCTTTCGCGGCGACTAGTCAGGAGGCGCAGAACCTCGTCAGGGTCGCCCAGGTCTCCATGTAGGCGATGCGCCTGTCCGACCAGGAGTGGCCAGCCGCCAGTCAACTCGTAGAGACGGTCAAGGCGGTCCTCTGTATGGAACATGTTGACGCGCTGAGCCCAGCCGCGAAGGCTGCGACGGTCGTGGCGGCGAAGCACTACGGGGGCGGCCAATGTGTGTTCCGTACCGGTCAGCAGGCTCCGCCACAGGGCCAACTGAGTCACGTCGGTGACGAGGACGACCGCACGGGTGACCCCTGGGATGGTAGGCAGCAGCGTCTCGGCCAGGTCGACGGCCTCCCGACAGGTCTCAGGCCTCACCGGGTCCCGGTAGTTGGCGAAGTCACTGATGATGACACGTCGTTCACGAGGACGTCCGCCGGTGAGCTCCTGCTTGTAAACGCTGGGCTTACCAACTGGCGGCAGCGTCCAGCCATCGATCGGTCCTGCGATCGTACGCAGTGTCTGTGAGACCTCGGTGACTCCGGTAGCGGGTGTTCCAAGAACGATCCTGGTTCGGTTGGACCTCTCACCCAGAAGATCGTCGAGTTGGGTGTTGGTCAGCGGCGCAGGCTGGCCGTCAGGCAACTCAGGGCGGCCTTCCTGCACAATGCTTTCCTGGAGTTCACAGTCAAGTTCGGCCCTGAGCAGACGGGCCTCCACCTCGTGGGACGTACCGATCATGCGCAAGGCGTTCGGTCCACGCAGATGCCAGCCCAGACCGTCGTGGTTGGGTGCGAGGATACCGAGACCGACCATCTCGGAGAGATAAGCGCGGAAACCTTCGGTGTCGAGCTGCTCGAACCCCCTGCGCCAGTACGTCTCACACTCCTCGCGCAACTCGGTGTCGCTCAGCCTCACCTCCAGGCCGTGGTGCCGGGCGTGGTAGGCCAGCACGTTGGCGATCACGTCGTAGCGGTGGTCGAGACTCAGCGTGTCCTTGAAGGCCGCCGAAATACCGTCTCTGAGCGCGGCGTCCGACTCCACAACCTCGATGTCAGCCACCTCCACCTCGTACGGAGGCCCCTCGGCTCCGCGTCGCGCCCGCTTGCGATGCATCAGCTCGACCAGCCGATGCCCGAACATCTGGAGCAGGAAGGGCTGGTAGGAGCAGTAGCCCAGAACCCGGTTGACGAGATCCAAGTCCTTGAACTCGAATCCGAGCGCCCGCATTGGCTCTACCAGCAGCTCGGCTGCGGATTGGGGAGCCAACGGGCCGATCACCTTGGGGGTTTGCGCGAGGTGGCCGAAGGGACCGTTGCTCGCGAGCTTGGAGAATCGCTGCACCGAGTGCAGTCCGGCGAAGACGACCTTGGCGCGGTCCTTGGTGTCGGACCCGAGTCCCTTGAGCTTTTTGGTCTGGTCGAAGCGCGGGGCGTCTGCCTCGAAGAACTGGTCGCACTCATCAAGCAGGATCAGCAGACGGCGGCGCGAGTCCCCGTCCAGCCAAATTCGGATGCCGGCGCGCACTCGATCGGATATCTCCTGCCGTTTCCTGTGGCTCTGCGGCCGATCGTCGAGAATCTGCTCCTCAGCCAATTCCCGCTCCAGGACACTCCACAGCGTCTCCGGCCCGAACGAGCTGCCCTTGCCGATGTTCTCTTGATCGAGGTTGACGTACACCACCTGGTGGTAGCCGGGGCGTTGCTCCGTGAACCGTTCGCCGGCGTCAGCGAGCAGTGCGGATTTGCCGAGCCCACGACCGCCGTAGATGACTTGAGTGCCACGCGGATCGAGAATGCTCTTGCGCTCGGCGTCACGACCGTAGAACATCTCGCCGCCGATCCGGCCACGCTTTTCTCTGATGTACGGGTTGACGCCGGAGAAGGGCAGCAGTGTCTGAGTGGCAGTGCTGACCTGACGGTTGCCACGGGCGGCGAGATAGGCGAGGGCAGCATCGTCCACGACCAGCAGCGGTTGCAACCGGCCTGAGCCAATGGCGAGTTCGACACGGGCCTCACGGCTCAGAGTTCCAAAGTAGACGACGAGGAGGCTCGCATCGCTGGTGTCGCGCTCTGCCCAGCTCATGATGACCTTGGCAGGCGGTCTGCCCCAGACCATCATCACCCGTAGGTTGCCACCCTGTTCTCTGATCTGCGAGCCGAACGCGGGCGCCTTCGCCCTACCGTTGATCTCGACCCCGATTGCTTCAAAGAGGCGGTACTCCCTACGGTGCTGGGATCTGTCGTCCAGCGGCCTAGCGCTCTTGGCGTCGTAGCCGAGAAGCTTGAGGAGCGGTGGCACCTGCCGTGTCGGAGCCACTTGGAGGCGGTCGTTCCGCTCGGCGGCGGCCAACGCACGCCACTCTTCGAGGGCGTCCGCCGCGAGCGCCGCCTCGTCGGTGGAGAGGCTTCCATAGTCCAGGGCGGGAAGCGTCGGATGCTTGCCACCAGACCTGACCAGGCTCACCAAGTCGTGGTCTATGCCTCCCGGCAGGCTGTAAGGCACGGCCGGGAAGAAGTCGGTCAGGTGCGACTCGCCGCCCTCAATCTCCGGGACGGGTTCGCCGATCTCCAGGAAATACACGAGGTCAGCGGCGGTGGCCAGGTCATTCGTCTCCAAGCGACGCAGCACCTGGGCCCGCTCCTCCGTGGTCGGATCCAGGCCGTCGAGCCGGGCGCGAATTCGGTCGGCCGCCTGCCGCCGGAAGGCAGGCAGGTCATTCCGTACCGCGTCGAGTGCGCGACGCACGTCCACTAGGTCACGACCGTCGGCGCCTTCAAGGCGATCACGGGCGTCCTCCAGCAACTCCTGAAGGCCCAGGTCCTGGTCCTCGGTCACAGCACCGTCCGCCTGCGCACGGTGCAACTCGGCGACGAGTTCGCCGTATGCCTTGCGCAGGTCCGTGCGCCGGACAGCTTCCAGGTCATTGATCTCAGTGTCCTTGGGTGGGGTGAAATCCCCCGGTCTGGCAGCGGGAAGCAGTCCTCGCCCGGCCAGCTCGACGATCGTGCGGGCCGCGGTGAAGGCGTCGTGTGAGAGCCGCTCGTTGAATCCTTCCTGCCAGCTCCGGTCCACCGCCGTGAGAAGCTCGTCGAGCGACGGCCGCTCCCCAGGGGTGTCGCACACCTTCAACAGTTCCGCGTCCAGCACGATTTCCGGGTCGACGGGACCGCCGAAACGCGTGGTCACGGTGTCACGGGCCAGCAGAGCGAACAGGTCCTCCAACGAGGCGTGTGCCGCCCATGCCGTCGCGGCCGAGATAGCGTCCGAGCTCCGCACCAACTGCTCCAAATCAGCCAGCGCAGCCGCCCTGCCGTCCAACAGCGACTGACGCAGGGAGGAAATCTCCTTGGCCGCGCGGTTGCCGTCGGAACGCTCGCCTCGGCGCGTGCCGTCGACCACCAGGCACCACTCTTTGACGAGCCCTACCGCTCGCTCCACGAGATGGACCAGATCCTGCCGCCCGGAGCCTTGCAGCGGCTTGCCGCTGGACGAGCGGTGTTTGCGGTCCATGCGGTCGATCTCGCTATTCACCTCAGCCAGCTTCGACAACCGCTCGGCCTGTTCGCGCACATCCTGCATCGCGTCGCGGTTGTCCCGGACGACGGTCGTGAGTAGTGATCCGATCATCCCCCCGGCGGGGGCCAGCCAATGCTTGGCGATCTCCGTTGCCCGTGCGAACCGCAGCCTCTGCGGCGCGAGCAAGGCTCGACTCTGCTCGCGCAACTCGCGCAGTCGAAGCTCGCTTTCGGACGTGTCAGCCGCTAGCGGGGAAGCGATCATCAGGGCGCCACTGAGGGCACGGTCACCGACCGCCGTCGCCGCTTCCCCCAGCCGGTCCGGGAGCCGAGGCACCAGCGCCTTCAGTTGAGCGCCTGCCGAGTGGTCGCCAGTGATCAGCGCGGTACGCAACAAGGCTGGCAGAAGAAGGAGTTCGACACCCTCGCTGTCCCGGCCCGCATATCGACCATATGCTTGGAGGAGGTCCGCCGTAAGCCGAGCGCTCTGGCTGTCACCGGAGATGAGCAGCGCGGCAGCGCCTGCCAGGCGGATCGCCGCAACGTGGGCCTCGGGGTAGCCGGCGGCTATCGCCACACGGTGCGCGAGTCCGAAGCGCCGGTCCACGAGTAGTTGTGCCAAAGCCGCCTGGGCTGCGGCCTCGTTAGTGTCGTCACCCGTAGACAACGCTGTTTCGCGTACATGTGTGTCCCCGGTGGGACAGGTTGTTGATGCGGCGGACACCGGGACCAGTACGTCAGACCCCGACCGGAGTGTCGACTCGCTGTCGACGGGGAGTGTGGCCGCTGCGTCGGTGGTGCCAACCGTGTCAGGCGCAATCGATCTGGAGAGCGCGGCGGCTTCCGGCTGGGAGGGGGGGCGGGTCGTGGCTTCCTCGGTTGGGTGATCGACGGCCTCGTGCATTTGATCAGCCGGTTGGACGGCCTCGTGCTCCACGGCCTTCTCGGCGGCAGCACGTCCGGTGGCGCCGTCAGGCTCGGCCGCGGCGGGTTCTTGGGCGGTGACCTCCAGGTGGACGAGAGTCAGTTCAGGGGCTAAGACCACCGCCATGGCACACGCGGGCAGCACCCGTACCACACGCTCTTGAAGAGCCAGAATCTCCGCCGCAGCATCCGCCTGCCGCCCCAATATGATGATCCGCGCCAGCGCCGCCAGCGCGGCGCTCTCCTCCCAATGTGGCTCGTCCCAGACTGGTGTGTCCAGCAGACGGCGGGCCGCGCCCCGCACAGCCTCGGCGGCACTGGCCGCGGCGGCGGAACTGTCCGGGCGGGAGGCGACATCCAGCAGCTTCCGCAGCGGCTCCTGCGCTTGGACGCTACGCTCATGCGCCGCCCGATGCGCACGAGCAGCTCGCGTCAAGTCCTCCAATCGACATGGCACCCCCACGATCCCTGCTGCGCGGAGCACCGCGACGACGCTGTCGAAGACGGCGCCCAGCGCGGCCAGTGGAGCCAGGTCCTCGTCCTGCGGAGGACTGCCGTCCAGGACCGCACCCTTCACCTTCTCCACGGCTTGCCGAGCTTGTGCGAGGGCCGATTCCAACAGCAGGCAAGCCGCTTCCGGGTCCGTCTCCTCGTCGGCTCGGGCACTGTCGGATGCCATCGTGGTCGCCTCGTGAGAGGTGCCTGCGTCGTGTACCACGGGCTCGGGGGCGGACGCCTTCGTGCCCGGCTGATCGGCAACGGCGGCGCGCACAGCTTTTCCGTCGCCCGTGAGCGCCAGTTCATCGTCACCCGCTGATCCGGGGGCGAAGTCCGGGTTCGCCGCCACGATGGACCGTGCCGCTACACCAACAGCGGCGAATTGAGCCGTATCCTTATCGTCGGTCGTCGCCGCGAACCAGTCCCGGTCGGCAGTCCAAACAAGGATGTAAGCGTCAGCAACGGACGCATTGCACCACGCGAACACCGTGGCCCGGACGAGCGTCTCACCCCACCGCATAACGGGATCGGGAACCGTCTCACCATCCTGTGCGAAGACGAAGTTGCCCACCTGATTCATCACGGTGACTGTGAGCGCTTTGATCCCGCATGTGCAGATGTGTTGCCGCGAATCACGTCGCAGCCTGGCGAGAACATCCTGGCACAAGGCATTGCTCACCCGTCGAGGCGCCGCCATGCGTATGCCCAGGCTGCTGAGTAACTCCTGCCGGTCCCTCGGCCGCAGGGAGTTGAAAGCCAGTTCCACCATCTCGGCTGTGAGGTCGTTGAGGGCGGCAATGGCCGGTGGCTCTAAGGCGTTAAGCGCGGTGGCCAGGCCTTCGAGATCCTGGGCCGAGACGTTCAACGGGGACAACGGCGGCCCCGTGACGACGCGGTAGTGATCCTGCATATACGCGTACTCCATTTTCTGTGAGCCAAATGAGTGAGGGATGACTGGACTAGTGGAGCTGCAACAGCCAAGACGGGTCAGCGGCCGCGCGTGTGCTCGGTGACAAACGTGTAGCCGAAGGGCAGGTCCCAGCCGTCCGCCTTGCCAAGCCTGCGGCAGTGTTCCCGAAAGGCCGCACGTTGCACGTCGCTGGGCGAGCAACCCGGTCGCAGCCGGCGCAGATGGCCGGGAACGAACTGAACACCCCGGAGCCCGTCAATGCTCGGTTCGGCGCCGTCCCAGGGCCGTATCACCCGTGGCAGAGCGGGACGGTAGCCGATAAGAGGGATGGTTCGCTGGCCGTCTCGCGGCGGAAAATGCGGCTGCCCCCACGTATCTCGGCTGCCGAGGGCCGGTTCCAGGAGTCGGTCCGTCAGCAGTTCCGCAACGGCCAATTCCATGGCGAAAGCCTGTGACCGAGTCGGCTGGCACCCGTAGACCGCGTTTGGCAGGACTGATCGGTCCATCAGGGCATGGCCGTCGAGCGTGAGCAGACCGCAGCGGCGCACGGTACGCATCACCAACTGGCGCGGGCCAAGGCCGATTGCGCTGTCACCGTGACGGTCACTTCCCGGGGTGTCCTCCCTGGTGAGCACACGAGGGTCGTAACAGTGACCAGTTTCTCGGTCGCCGACCCGCACCCGTTCCTTGAGCTGCGTCGTGGCCAGGCGTATCTCCGAGCCGCCGCGAAGCCAGCGCAGGTCAAGCATCAGGCCGGGAAAGAAGTCATCGGGCCAGACAATTTCGGTCAACCGACCCGATCCGTCGATGATTTCGGCGCTGACGTCCTGAGTTGCCTCTTTCTCCTCCAATACCCTTCCGCCGTGGTATAGTTCAAGGCGGAGCTTGGAGCGCGCACCGAAAGACCTGTGGAGCTCTTCGGCCGCATTTGGATGCACGGGGAACCAGCCGTTGATGAGCTGGGCCAACCGCAGGGGCGCTCGCCAGACGATCTCCCGCGCGTCGCTCCGCAGAAGTTCGGCGGTGCCGAGAGAGGCATCATCTGCCAGAGGCAGATCGACCGGATCCGGCTCTCGTTCGAGTTCTTGCTCCGATGGCGCGGGCAGCGTGGACGCCCAGCCTTCACCGGCCGGGGCCAGGGGGTCTCCGGACGCTTCTGCATCACCGGGATGATGAGACCGCCAAATGCCACCGCTCTCGAAAGTGTCGTCGAGCGTAATCCGGGAGCCGTTCTTGAACAGGCCTTGTTCACTGTCTCCTTGGACGATGTCGGCGAGCGCTATGTTCGCCCGGCACACTGCTGCGGCGTATCCCGCGCCCCTAAGTACTTCCGTCGCCCCTGGGAATCCGCGAAGCCGCGGTCCGACCGCTGTGTACGTGGTGACCGGCGCCGTGAGGCCGTAGCGCCGTCGGCTTGGGGTGGCCGCGCGTTCGACCGTCGCGGCAAGCGACTTGAGGTCGTCGCCGCCCAGCGGTCCGGTGTCCCGCCAGCAGTCCGCAAGGGAGGTCCGAGTCATGGCGTAGTCACCCCATGTGCGCAAAGCGGAGCTGGAATTGAGCACATCCCGCACTGTGCTGAGGAGACCGAGCAGGCCCGCCCGCAAGTCGCCGTCGTGCGTGCCGCCCACCAACGCGGCGAGGGAGACGGGTACGAATGGACTGAGCAACTGCTCTCGTGCCGTCGTCAGAAGATAGTCGGCATAGGCTGTCAGATCGTCGCGCTGAGCCGCCTCCGCTGACGAGTAGCGGACATCGACGACGACGTGTCCATCCTCGTTGATCCAGCGTCGGCGCGTGCGTAAGCGGTGAAGCTGGGCCGACGACAAGCTCAGAGCCGGGCCGAAGGCATGGAGATCAGGGACGAGGAGCTCTCTTCGCCGTGGGGCGGCGTCCTCTGCCAGCACCCCCGGGCCTTCGGCACCTGCAGGCGCCCCCGAGACCCAGGCCGGTACGTCACCGAGCGCGCCCGCCTCCGGGTGGGCACCCTCCCGATAAACGATCTCGGCATACAACGGGTCCGACCCGGTGGCGACACACACCATTGCTCCGACCGGAAGTGCGGGGGCGCACCCACCGAAAGCGATCACAGGAAAGTCGTCGAGGCGGAGCGGGCTTCCGCCGTAGCCATCGCCGCCGACGTCGAAACCGAAGTACACGGCGTTGAAGGCGACGGTAGTGTGCACGGGCGCCAAACGCGCTGTGACAACAGCATCGAGATACCGCCGTAACCGATCGCGCTCTTCGTGGGGTACGGCCTCGTAACCGTTCGTCATGGCAGACGTCAACAATGCCCGGTCACCGTACGGGCCAGGCACCTGCGTCCTACCTCGGGTCGTCAGTGACGCCTCCGGCCCACCACGTTCGTCAACTCTTGCTTGTACATACGGGTCCCCACCCATGTCACCTCCACCGCGCTTCAGACCGCTGCGGTCTGACGTGCGATAATTCACGCAGGGTATGCCGATCCGGAACGTTCCGGAAGCACTTTCGCCACATTGCAATGTTCAGCAAAGGCTCACACCAAACGCATGCGCACGCCGACATCAGGCCATGCTCCTGCCGTGGAACTTGGGCAGGCCAAGGCCGCGCGAACGGCTCCATGGCAGCTCACGGAAGCGCCCAACCGTCACCTCACTTTCAAGGTAAGACGGCTTGGCACTCCTCAAGCCCGGGACACCGAGCACAAGGGCCACGTTGATCGATCACCTTGACAGCGATGTCACGCCCTGCCATTTCGTCAGGTTCAAACGGCGAAAAGAGGACACGAATCGCCCGATCACCATCCGGACCGACGTGTCGGCTATTGGCGAAGGCTGACTTGGGGGCAAGAGCGAGAGACGCTGCGTCCGCCAGGGCGCATATATGCCCCCATCGATCACAGGCTCCGATCATCGATAAGCGCTGGTCGACCCAACTCTCGCTATCAGCGGCCCAAGCGCACACAGCTTCGATGACTGCAAAGTGACGGTGAGCACCTCGGCCGTCATCGACGATCATCGTCACTGGTGGCTCTCAACCACGGTGCTAACAGGCGCTACGGCGCCTGGGCGCCCGGCAGGTCGCGGTTCTCCTCGACCCGGCGGGGGCGCTCCTCGGTTCGGTGCGGGCGCTCCTCGACCCGGCGGGGGCGCTCCTCGGTTCGGTGCGGGCGCTCCTCGACCCGGCGGGGGTGCTCCTCGGCGACGGAGCTGCGGATCACGCGCGAGGCCGACAGCGTGTGGCGGCGGTGGATGACGGCCAGGACGATCGCGGTGGCGATGGCGATCAGGTGCTCGCGGCCCGCCAGATTCGGCTTGATGACGGACTCCATGACCATGGAGCCGCCGGTGAAGAAGAAGACGATGGGTGCGCGCTGTGTGATCGACAGATAGGTGAAGAGCCCGACGACGGCGGCGGACGGCCCGGTGTCGAGGATCGCCCCGGCGTCGGGCGGCAGCCCGAGCCCCCACCAGCCGGTGCCCATCGCGATCATGGCGCGCGCCATCAGGGTGCCGACCAGCGTCGTGGTGTACGCGATCACCAGCGTCCTGGCCCGCCCGAGTACCAGCTCGGCGAGCGCGAAGGCGAGGAAGAGCTGCGTCATGCCCGCCCACACGGGCAGGTCGAGCGCGGGGACGTACAGCGAGACCGGTGTCCGCAACAGGGCCAGCGGCAGCGGCAGATCGGCGTAGACACCGCCGACCACGCGCACCACGGTCGCGCCCGCGCTGCTCTGCGCTATCCCGTGGAAGAAGATCACCCCGAGCCCGGCGAGGAACGCCAGGGACAGTCCGGGCAGCCCGCGCCGCAGCAGCTCACGCACCGGCGCGACGACGATCCCCTGCCACTCCCCGCGCACGGTCCGCCAGATCAGCCGCAGGGCTCCCCGCAGCGCCGTCCCCACCCGCTCCGCGGCGCCCCGACTCCCCTCGCGGACCTTGCCCCGCACCCGACACCGCCCCCTCTCCCGCTCCCGAACTCCGCCCACAAGCGTATAGACGCGTCTATCCGCCGGACATCCGCCCCATGCGGACCATGACGTAGGACGCCGTCAGGGTTTGCGAGGTTTACCCACCCGCGTCCGCGACCGGCACGGCGAAGGGGCCGGGCAGGCGGTGAACACCTGCCCGGCCCCTTCTGGAGCCGGAGCGGACCGAACGAATCGGGCGGACCGAACGGACCGACCGAACAGTGCGGACCGAGCGGACCGGACCGACCGAGGTCAGCGGTGGCCGGACTCGTCCAGTTCGCGCTCGGGAGCGGGACCGCCGGGTGCGGCCTCGCGGGTGCGGTCGGCGTGGCCGGGCCACCAGGCCGCGTGCCCCATCAGGGCGGTGAGGCTGGGGGTGAAGAACATGGCCATGACGAAGGCGGCGACGATGATGCCGAAGGCGACGGCGAAGCCCATCTGGGTCAGGAAGGCGTTGCCGGAGAGCATCAGGGTCGCGAAGGTCGCGGCCAGGATGAATCCCGCGGCGCCGATCGTCGGACCCGCGTGCCGCAGCGCCATGCTGGCGGCCTCGCGTGGCTCGCGGCCTTCCTGCGCCTCCTCCCGCAATCGGGCGATCATGAGGATGTTGTAGTCGGTGCCGATGGCGACGACGAACAGATACATGATGATCGGCAGCAGGAAGATCAGCCCGTCGCCGCGGCCGAAGATGAGCACGGTCGCGCCGAGGGTGGCGCCGAAGCCGAGGGCGACGGACGCGATGAGGTACCAGGGCGCCACGACGCTGCGCAGCAGCAGTCCCAGGATGATCATGATGAGGATCGCGGCGACCGGGAAGACCGTCTTGTAGTCGTGGTTCACCGCCGCGTTGATGTCCTTGAAGATCGAGGACGAGCCGCCGACGAGGGCCTCGGTGCCGGGCGGGGCGTTGTCGTGCGCGACCGTGCGCACATCACCCACCGCGGCGATCGCCTTGTCGCTGGCCGACTCGTACTTCAGGGTCACCGTGAAGTTCGCGGTGGTGCCGTCCTTGTTGAGGTCGTTCTTCTGGTCGAAGGAGACGTCCGCGACGCCGTCGACCTTCTTCAGCTTGTCGGCGTACGCGGTGTAGTCGACCGAGCCCAGCGGCTTGTTCGAGGTGCTGGTGAGGAAGACCGAGGTCGGCTCCGCCGCGCCGGCCGAGTACGCCTTCTGGAGGGTGTCCTGGACGACCATCGACTCCTTGGTCTTCGGGATCGACCCGGACGCCAGGTCGTAGGACGCCTTGTAGCCGAGGGTGCCGAGCGCGAGCAGCAGCATGACGAGGCCGGAGACGATCGCCACCATGCCGGACCTGCGGCCGACGACCCGGCCGATGGCCGCGAAGCGCGCGTCGGAGGGCTCCTGCTGCCACTTCTTGCCGGGCCAGAACAGGGCGCGCGGCGGGATCAGCGAGCAGATCGCGGGGAAGAGCGTGAGGCCCGCGATCAGGGTGACGGCGACCAGGATGGCCAGCGCCGGGCCGAGCTGGGTGAGGAAGCCCAGGGTGGACAGCGCCAGCGCCAGGAAGGAGATGATGACCGCGCCCGCCGCCGAGGCGATGGCCTCGCCGACGCGGGTGACGCTGTTGATCATCGCTTCCTTGGGTTCGTCACCCGCCCGCAGGCGTTCCCGGTAGCGGAACATCAGGAAGAGGAAGTAGTCGGTGCCGACGCCGAGGACGACCACGATCAGCAGCGCCGAGATGGAGCTGTTGGCCTGGAGTCCGAAGATCTTGGTGGCGTCCGCGATCAGCGCGTTGGCGACGGTGAAGACGACGCCGGTCAGGATGACCAGCGGCATGATCGCGATGATCGGCGATCTGAAGATGATCGCCAGCGTGATGATGATGATCAGCAGGGAGCCGACGAGCGCCACGGCGTCCGACGTCTTGCCCGCGTCCTGCTGGTCGAGGGCCTGCGCCGCCTGCCCGCCGACCTGCACCTTCAGATCGGTGCCCTTGGCGAGCGCCGTGGAGTCGTCACGCAGCGCCTTGGCCGCGTCGGCCTGTTTGGGCTGACCGGCCGTCTCCTTGTTCATCTGGACCAGCGCGGTCTGGTACTTGCCGTCCTTGGACGCGCTGCCCTCGACGACCTTCTGGACCTGGTCGATCTTCTTCTTGCCCAGCTCGTCGGTGATCTTGGTGATCTCCGACTTGTCGGCGTCGGTCAGCGCCGCGCCGTCCGTGCGCTGGTAGAGGACGATCGCGGCCGGGGTGAAGGCGGCGGGGAACGCCTTCTCCTGGACGTCCATCGCCTTGATCGACTCGTAACTGCTGGGCAGGAAGCTGCTCTCGTCGCTGTTGGACGGGAGACTCGGTGCGGTGGCGATGATCGCGACGGCGGCGATCAGCCACGCGACGATCGTCCATACGGGATGGCGGACGACGGTGCGTCCGATGCGGTGGAACATGCGGTACTGCCTCCATGGCAGGACGTATCACCGCCACCCTTTGGAGCGGGGCCCGGGTATCGGCGACCCGGGCGGCGTATACCGGCCGCCCGGTGGTGTGCAAGGGGGTGGACTTATAGGCCAGGAGCCTACTTGCCGCCCGGCAAGCAGCAACTCCGACCCCCGTATCCGTACCTTTTTCATACGGGCGGCAGCAACTTCTTTTGCGGCTTCCCCATCGCGTTGCGCGGCAGTTCAGGCAGGAAACGGACCATTCTGGGCCGCTTGTGGACCGACAGCCGGGTGGCCACGTAGTCCGTCAGTTCGGCCGCCGTCACCCCGTCCGCGACGACGTACGCGACGATCTGCTGGCCGAGGTCCGCGTGCGGCGCGCCGACGACGGCGGCCTCCCGTACCGCCGGGTGGTCGAGCAGCGCGTTCTCCACCTCGCCCGCGCCGATCCGGTAACCGCCGGACTTGATCAGGTCGGTGGAGGCCCGGCCGACGATCCGGTGCGTGCCGTCCTCGTCCACGCTCGCGATGTCGCCGGTACGGAACCAGCCGTCGGCGGTGTACGAGGCCGCCGTCGCCTCGGGGCGCCCGAGGTAGCCGTCGAAGAGGGTGAGCCCGGTGAGCTGCAACTCGCCGACGCCGTCGGCGGATTCGGCGATCCGGGTACGGATGCCGGGCAGCGGGGTGCCGACCGCGCCGGGGCGCCGCTCCCCCGCGGCCCGCGCGCTCAGGGTGATCAGCGTCTCGGTCATGCCGTACCGCTCCACCGGGGCCTGGCCGGTGAGCGCCAGCAGGTCGCGGAAGACGGGCGCGGGTAGCGGCGCGCTGCCGGAGACCAGCAGCCGCGCCCCGGACAGCGCGCGGGCGGCGGCCTCGTCCCGCACCACCCGGTGCCAGACCGTCGGCACGCCGAAGTAGAGGCTGCCGCCCGCCGCCGCGTACGCCTGCGGGGTCGGCCGTCCGGTGTGCACCAGGCGGCTGCCGGTGCGCAGCGCGCCGAGCACGCCGAGGACCAGGCCGTGCACATGGAAGAGCGGCAGGCCGTGCACCAGGGTGTCGTCGGCGGTCCACTGCCAGGCGGCGGCCAGCGCGTCCAGGTCGGCGGCGACGGCGGCACGTGAGATCAGCACGCCCTTGGGCGGGCCCGTGGTGCCGGAGGTGTAGAGGATCAGGGCCGGGCCCGGCGCGGGCGTCCCGGTGAAGTCGGCGCGCTCGGCGAAGTCCACCGGCAGCGTCCGGGCACCGGAGTCCCGCAGGACGTGCTCGCGCTCGGCCGGGCCCGCGTCCGGCGCGAGCGGCACCACCGGCACCCCGGCGAGCAGCCCGCCGACCACGGCCGCCACCGTCTCCAGCGACGCCGTCGCCTCCACGACGAAGGCCCCGGTCCCGGCCGCCCGCCGCGCGACCGCGCCCGCGGCGCCCAGCAGTTCCTCGTACGAGCAGGACCGGCCGTCCACGGTCAGCGCGTCCGCCCGGTCCCGGCCCTCGTAGAGCGCCGTGAGCAGGGGGACGGCGGGCGGCTGCGGCACGGGGGAAGGCATACGGGAATCTCCTCGCGGACGGCTGGCCCCCGGTGAAGTCGGGGGCTAACCCCAGTGTCGCCCACCCCCCGCTGTCCGTACGGTGTCCGCATGGACGCCCGCGACCCGGAACTCAACAAGGAACTCTCCGCCACCTTGCAGGCACGCAAGGACCTCGGAGCGGAGTACGAGTCGGAGCTGGTCGACTCGTTCATGGAGAAGGTGACAGAGCGCGTCGACAGCCGCGTGGAGCAGCGCGTACGGCGTGAGCTGGCGCAGCAGCAGACGTCGTACGCCCGCGCCGACCGCCGCCCGATCGGGCCCCCGCAGCCCAGCGCGCGCTTCGCCCGCTACGGCTTCGCCGGGTTCACGATGATCGCCGCCATCCCGCTGTCCGCGATCGGCGCGGTCAACGCCGGTACGGCGGGCCTGTTCATCACCTGGGCGGGCATCGTGGGCGTGAACGTCGCCCAGGGCCTGAGCAGCTTCCTGGTCCCGCGCTCGAAGCGCGACGACGACAAGGACGATTGGGCCTAGCCGGCCGGGCCCCGCGCCAAAGAACCCGCACCCGTACGGTGCGCCCTCGCGATCGGGCCGGCAAAAAAGTTAGCGCGGGAACCGCCGCACCCCCGGAACAAGGCCGGAGGGCGGGACGACGGCGGTTCCCGCGGTGGACGCGGGCTGGGTCAGGGCCGAGCACTCGCGTCCAAGGGTCACCATGGAGTCCGGGAGCCGCTCCGGAGGTCCTTGGCGCCACATTCAGTTGTGCCGACCGGCCGGTCTCCCGTGCCTTTCGACATCCCCCAATGTGCCGGACGCTTGTTAAGCCCGTGCTGCGCGGACGTGTCGCGGGTGTACCAGTTCCGCGAATCCCCGCCCGCGCCGCGGACACCCGCCGCACACGGCCCCCCGGCGGCTCAGACGCCGGTGTGCCCGGCCAGGAAGGTGAGCAGGTCCTGCCTGCTCACGACGCCGGTCGGCTTGCCCTCCACCAGCACGATCGCGGCGTCGGCGCTCTCCAGCACCGTCATCAGATCGGCGACCGGCTCGCCCGAGCCGACCTGCGGCAGCGGCGCGGACAGGTGCTTGTCCAGCGGGTCCTCCAGCGTGGCGCGCTTGGTGAACAGCGCGTGCAGCAGGTCGCGTTCCACGACGGAGCCGATCACCTCTGCGGCCATCACGTCCGGGTGCCCGGCGCCGGGCTTGACGACGGGCATCTGCGAGACGCCGTACTCGCGCAGCACCTCGATGGCCTGGCCGACCGTCTCGTCCGGGTGCATGTGGACGAGCTGCGGCAGCCCGCCGTCCTTGTGCGCGAGGACGTCGGCGATCCGTTGGTTGCCGCCGCTCTCGTCGAGGAAGCCGTGCGAGCTCATCCACTCGTCGCTGAAGATCTTGGAGAGGTAGCCGCGCCCGCTGTCCGGCAGCAGGACGACGACCACGTCGTCGGGGCCGAGCCGCTTGGCGACCTCCAGCGCGGCGACGACCGCCATCCCGCAGGAGCCGCCGACCAGCAGGCCCTCCTCCTTGGCCAGGCGGCGCGTCATCTGGAAGGAGTCCTTGTCGGAGACGGCGACGATCTCGTCGGCCACCTCACGGTCGTACGCGGTCGGCCAGAAGTCCTCGCCGACGCCCTCGACCAGGTAGGGCCGCCCGGAGCCGCCGCTGTAGACCGAGCCCTCGGGGTCGGCGCCGACCACCTGGACGCGGCCTTCGCTGGCGTCCTTCAGATAGCGCCCGGTGCCGGAGATGGTGCCGCCGGTGCCGACGCCCGCGACGAAGTGGGTGATCCGCCCCTCGGTCTGCTCCCACAGCTCGGGGCCGGTGGAGTGATAGTGCGACAGCGGGTTGTTCGGGTTGCTGTACTGGTCCGGCTTCCATGCGTTGGGCGTCTCGCGCACCAGCCGGTCGGACACGTTGTAGTACGAGTCCGGGTGGCTGGGGTCGACGGCCGTCGGGCAGACGACGACCTCGGCGCCGTACGCCCGCATGACGTTGATCTTGTCGGTGGAGACCTTGTCGGGGCAGACGAAGACGCAGTGGTAGCCCTTCTGCTGCGCGACGATGGCCAGGCCCACGCCGGTGTTGCCCGAGGTGGGCTCCACGATGGTGCCGCCGGGCTTGAGATCGCCGCTGCGTTCCGCGGCCTCGATCATGCGCAGCGCGATGCGGTCCTTCACCGAACCGCCGGGGTTGAAGTATTCGACCTTGGCCAGGACGGTCGCCTGGATCCCCTCGGTCACGCTGTTGAGCCTCACCAGCGGGGTATTGCCCACGAGGCTGATCATCGAGTCGTGAAACTGCACCGTATGTCTCCGGGTTCTCCGTGATGGTGGGGCCAAGCCTAGGACCTGGCGGGCAGGTCCAGGACGGGGGAAGCGAAGCGCGGGCGAAACGTGGACGACGCGGACAGCGTTGACGTTGCTGATGGTCCCTGACGGGGCACCAGGTTCATGTACCAAGTAACCAGGACCGATACGCGTGCATACACGCAGTAGGCCGGTGGAGTCAGTGGGAGGTGACCGGCTCGATGTCGAGGGCGACGGTGGCACGGCGGATCGCGACGGCGGCGGCGTTCGGAGGCGGCGGCATCAGCCTGCTGGGCGGGGCCGCGATCGGGGTGCTGCTGACCGAGGCGCGGCTGGCCAAGCGGATGGTCGGCGGATCCGGCGCGGTCGCGCCGCGGGCGGACGGGAGGTACGGCTCCGCGTTCGCGCACCGGACCGGCGAGACGCCGCTGCGATTGGGCTTCCTGGGTGATTCCACGGCGGCGGGTCAGGGCGTGCGCCGGGCCAGGGAGACGCCGGGCGCGCTGCTGGCCTCCGGGCTCGCCGCGGTCGCCGAGCGGCCGGTGCAGTTGGTGAACGTGGCGCTGCCCGGCGCGCAGTCCGACGACCTGGCCCGTCAGGTGACGCTGCTGCTGGAGTCGGGCGCTCCGGTGCCCGAGGTCGTGGTGATCATGATCGGCGCCAACGACGTGACGCACCGGATGCCGCTGGCCACCTCGGTCCGGCTGCTGTCGGACGCGGTACGGCGGCTGCGCGAGGCGGAGTGCGAGGTGGTCGTGGGCACCTGTCCCGACCTGGGCTCGGTCGAGCCGGTCTACCAGCCGCTGCGCTATCTGGCCCGCCGGATGAGCCGCCAGCTCGCCGCCGCGCAGACCATCGCGGTGGTGGGCCTGGGCGGCCGTACGGTGTCGCTGGGCGCGCTGCTGGGCCCGGAGTTCGAGGCCAGGCCGCGCGAGCTGTTCGGCCCCGACAACTTCCACCCGTCGGCGGAGGGCTACGCGACGGCCGCCATGGCCGTACTGCCGACGCTGTGCGCGGCGCTGGGGCTGTGGCCGGACACCGACGACGAGCGGCCGGACGCGCGCCGCGGCGAGGGCTTCCTGCCGGTGGCCCAGGCGGCGGCCGAGGCGGCGGCCGAGGGCGGTACGGAGGTCACGGCGGCGCGGGGCGCGGTGTCCGGTCCCCGCGGGCGCTGGGCGCTGATCAAGCGGCGCAGGCGGCGCGGACTGCCGGCGGAGGACGAGCGGCACCCGGAGGCCGCGGCCGAAGGGGTAGGAACGGGCGGAGCCGGGTAGGACCAGCCACGGAGCGGGGTAAGCAAGCGCTCAGAAAGAGGCCCGCATCACAGGCGGTGTCTGATGACTCGCTGCGCTACGTGGCGGTAGCTTCCCCAGGAGTCCCGAGAATCCCGCAGCCTCGACGAGGAGTGTCGCGATGCCAGAAGCCGTCATCGTCTCTGCCGCCCGTTCGCCCATCGGGCGCGCCTTCAAGGGGTCGCTGAAGGAGCTGCGGCCCGACGACCTGGCCGCCACGATCATCAGGACCGCACTGGACAAGGTTCCGCAGCTCGACCCGCGCCAGATCGACGACCTGATGCTGGGCTGCGGTCTGCCCGGCGGCGAGCAGGGCTTCAACATGGGCCGGATCGTGGCCGTGCGGATGGGCATGGACCACCTGCCGGGCTGTACGGTCACCCGCTACTGCTCCTCGTCGCTCCAGACCACGCGGATGGCGCTGCACGCCATCAAGGCGGGCGAGGGCGACGTCTTCGTCTCGGCCGGGGTCGAGATGGTCTCGCGCTTCGCGAAGGGCAACTCCGACAGCCTGCCCGACACGATGAACCCGGTCTTCGACGAGGCCAGGGCCCGTACGCAGCAGCGCGCCGAGCAGGGCAGCGCGGAGCTGGGCGACTGGCACGACCCGCGTGAGGACGGCGCGGTGCCGGACGCGTACATCGCGATGGGGCAGACGGCGGAGAATCTGGCCCAGCTCAAGGGGATCACCCGGGAGGACCAGGACGAGTTCGGCGTGCGGTCGCAGAATCTGGCCGAGGAAGCGCTGAAGAACGGCTTCTGGGAGCGCGAGATCACACCCGTCACGCTGCCGGACGGCACCGTGGTGTCCAAGGACGACGGTCCGCGGGCCGGGGTGACGCTGGAGGGCGTGCGGGGCCTCAAGCCGGTCTTCCGCCCCGACGGCACGGTCACCGCGGGCAACTGCTGTCCGCTCAACGACGGCGCCGCCGCGCTGATCGTGATGTCCGACACCAAGGCGCGCGAGCTGGGCATCACGCCGCTGGCCCGCGTGGTCTCCACCGGCGTGTCCGGGCTCTCCCCCGAGATCATGGGCTACGGCCCGGTCGAGGCGTCCCGGCAGGCGCTGTCGCGCGCGGGTCTGTCGGTCGGCGACATCGACCTGGTCGAGATCAACGAGGCGTTCGCGGCGCAGGTCATCCCGTCCTACCGCGACCTGGGCATCGACCTGGACCGGCTGAACGTCAACGGCGGCGCCATCGCCGTCGGCCACCCCTTCGGCATGACCGGTGCCCGCATCACCGGCACCCTCATCAACAGTCTCCAGTTCCACGACAAGCAGTTCGGCCTGGAGACGATGTGCGTCGGCGGCGGCCAGGGTATGGCGATGGTCATCGAGAGGCTGTCGTAACGCGCCGTCGAAGCCCGTCATCCGGCCAGTTTGTGACCTTCCGTGATCACTCGGCTTCGTAACGCACAGTTGTGACGTAAGTCGCAATCAAATCGCCCCCAGGACGTGATTTTTCCTGGGGGCGATGCGTTTTCGCAGGTCAGAACGGTCATACCCGGATGGCCTAGGACGACAGACCCGGCCAATTCGTGACTTTCCGCACTGCAAAGGCCAGGGGTTTACCGGCAGAGTGTTGGGAGGGGAAAGTTTCACCCACCGCTTCGGTGGGCATTGCTCGGGTCGCGCGTCAGTCGGGAGAACGTCAGTGAGCGCCAACTTCACCGTCCTGCTGGTCGCCGCGGGTATCGCCGTGGCCGCGGGTTCCGCCGCCCTGCTCTCCGCTCGTGGCATGCGCCGCGAGCTGTCCGCCCTGCGTCAGGACCTCGCCGGTCTGAGTGTGCCCGGACCGCGCGCCTCCGCCGGGGACATCAGGTCCGCCGTCGCCGACGCGCTCGCCGACGAGCGGGAGCGGGAGCTGGCCGAGGCCCGTGCCTTCTGGGCCGAGCAGGAGGCTCGCGAGACCGCCACCGACGGCACCTTCTTCCGCGGCGGCGTCTACGGCGCCGGCGCCGAGGGGCCCGCGCCCGGTGACTACGAGGTCCCGCCGGTGCTTCCCTACCTGCCCCGGCAGGCCGACCTCGCGGGTCTTGAGGCGGCCGGAATCGAGACGGGCGGCCTCGAAGCGGCCCACGAGCCCGAGGCGTCGGAGGCGACCCTCCCGCTGCCCGGCACCTTCCCGCACCCCTCGGGTCCCGACTCCGCGCCGTCCCCGGTCGTCGCGTCCCAGGACCAGACCGCCGAGCGCCTCGCCGACCTCGCCGACGGCCGCGTCCCGCTGACCGACGTGCGCCCCGGACCGCTCGGCACCCTCGACGTGTACGTCTTCGCCGACGGCACCACCTTGTGCATGACCCCCGGCCACCGCGAGACCGCGGTGCAGCTCTCCGACGCCCTCGACCGCGGCGAGGTGCCCGTGCTGCGCGGCGGCTCCGCGATAGCGGGCGCGTACGCGCTCACCTTCGCGTACGGCGACGAGAGCGTGTACGTACTGGCCGACCGGGTCGTGGCCTCGCTCTGAGGCGGACCCGCTCCATGACGGCCTCGCCCCCAGGGCGGGACGCCGGATCCCGGCCCTTACGGGCTCAGCCGATCGCCTTCGCCGCCGCCGACACCCGCTGGAGGGCCGCGGCGCACACCTCCGCCGTACCCGCCGGGTCGGCTTCCAGGGCCGCCGCCAAGTCATTGCCCGCGACGGACAGTTGATCACCGACGGTGAAGACGCCGTCGTCGGGCAGCTCGTACGGCTCCCGGCCGGGGAACTCCAGCGCCTGCGCCTGCCGCGCCAACCACCGTGCCAGCGCGAGCCCTTCGGCCGCCGCGCCCGCCTGGAGGCGGCGCTGCGGAAGCGCCCGCAGCCGTCCCGCGAGGCGTTCGACGGAGGGGCGCAGAGGAGTGCGATCGGCCATGGTCGTGACCCTACCGGCGCGCGCGGACCGGCATCGCACCCATATCCGCACGTCCGGGGTGGTTGCCAACGGGGGAAGGCTCGGGCACGGTGGGGTAACCGGACCACCTACCGGAGGCGCCGATGTCCCAAACGCACTTCTCCGCCGAGACCCACCGCAATCTGCTGGACCGCATCCCGCACTGCACAGGCCGCGAGGTCAGCGACTGGCTGAGAGACCTCGCCGACGGCCCTTCTTTCTTCCGCTTCGACGACAAGGTGAGCTGGCTGCGCAGCGAGCACGCCCTCTCCTACGGCCACGCGAAGGCCCTCGTCCACGAGTACGACCTGCGGCGGGCCGCACGCAATCTGATGTAGCGCCCGCCAGGCCCCGCCCCCTCCCTCCGCAGACGCCGACGGGCCGCCCGGAAGCGATGCTTCCGGGCGGCCCGTCGCGATGACGCGGACCGCGTGCGCTAGTCGCGCAGGATCGAGATCAGCCGCAGGATCTCCAGGTAGATCCAGACCAGCGAGACGGTCAGGCCGAAGGCCGCGAACCACGACTCGTTCTGCGGGGCGCCGAAGCGGATGCCGTCCTCGACCTGCTTGAAGTCCAGGGAGAGGAAGAAGGCGCCGAGGCCGATGCCCAGCAGGCAGAAGACGATGCCCAGCGGGCCGGTGGTCAGGCCCAGGCCGTTGCCGCTGCCGAAGGCGTAGAACAGCAGGTTGACCACCATCGCCAGCAGGAAGCCGACCGCGATGGCCATGCCGATCCGCGCGTAGCGGGCGGTGACCCGGATCAGCCGGGTCCTGTACGCGAACAGCATGCCCGCGAAGACCGCCATGGTGCCGAGCACGGCCTGGACGGGCGCGCCCTGCCACCGCTCGTTGTACATGTTGCTGATGACGCCGAGGAAGACGCCCTCGAAGATCGCGTACCCCAGGATCAGGGCCGGCATCGGGGTGCGCTTGAACGACTGGACCATCGCCAGCACGAACGCGATCAGCGCCGCGCCGATGGCCAGGCCGTAGCTGTCGGGCAGCGCGAACCAGCCGAGGATCGCGCCGAGCACGACCACGCCGAGCGTCATCGCGGTCCGCATGACGACGTCGTCGATCGTCATCCGGCCGGTCTGCGCCGGACCCGCGGCGGGACCGGCGTACATCTCCTCCATCTGCTCGGGGGTGAGGGGCTGCCCGCCGGCCGCGTACGGGTTCCCGCCCTGCTGGGGCTGGGCGTACGGGCTCCCGGGCGCCTGCTGCCCGTAAGGGTTCCCGCCCTGCTGCCGGGCGCCTTGGGCGCCCGGCGCACCGAATCCGGCGTACGAGTCCCCGCGGGTGAATCCCCGCCGGGAGAAGACCGGGTTGCTGCTCCTCATTTCACTCCTCCAAGACCGCGTGCTGCGGCTCCGCTTGCGTCAAGAGTAATGGCTTGGCAAAAAGCCGAGCTACGCCTGGAGGAGGATCTTCCCCCAGGACGGACCCTCAGTCACGTCGGCGCCGGAAGAGTCCGCGGCGGGGCGGACCCGCGGCGGCGGTTTCCACGGCCGTTTCCCGGACGGCTTCCGCTTGTTCGCCTTGCTCGCCCTGTTCACTGTGCTCGGCTCGCTCGCCCTGTTCGCCTTGCTCGGCGTGTGCGTCCGAGCGGCGGACGGCGGCCAGCAGGTCGCGGGCGAGGCTCGTATAGGTGTCGTCCAGCCAGGGGCAGAGCAGCACCAGGCGGCACAGCGAGCCGAGGACGGTCACCTCACGGGTCTGGTACGCCTTCGCCGCGTCCAGCATCCGTTCGGTCAGCCGCAGGCCGACGTCGGCGCGGACGGCCGGGTCGCCCCAGGCGGTGGCCACCATCGCGAAGGCCGCCGTCTCGTTGACCCAGTCCTCGGGGCCGTGCAGCAGGTCGAGCAGGACCGCGCGGCGCCGGGAGTCCTCCCAGGGCTCGTCGGCGCGGTGGTGGGCCACGCCCAGGCAGGCGAAGGTCTGCACGGCGCGAATCCACAGCTCGGGGCGGTGGTCGCGCAGGAAGCGGCCCTGGTCGTCGTCCGGCGGCTGCGGCGGGTGCGCGAGGACGCCGAGCAGGTCGTCGAGGCCGAGCCCGGCCAGCCGCACCGCGTGGTCGTACGCGGCGGGCAGGTGCGGCCAGCTCACCGAGGCGGTGTCCTGGACCAGCCCCGCGGCCTCGGGCGACGGCGGCGCGACGGCGGGCAGCGCGGCCAGGCCCTCGTACCGCCAGATCCGGACGGCGACCTCGGCGGTCGGCTGCCGGGGGTCGGGGTCGCCCGCCGCGTCGTTGACGAGCGTGCCGCCGGGCAGCGCGAGGGCGAAGGCGAGGGCGGCGCTCGGCGGTTCGACCGCGGAGGCGGACAGCTTCGCGCCGCCGCCGGACCGGATCGCCTGCGCGTCGGGGCTCTCCAGGATCTGGTGCAGGACGTTGACGGTCGCCTCGGTGGCGCTGTCGACCACGCCGAGCCACGGCTGCCACTCACTGTGCCGGGCCAGGACGGTGCCCGCGTAGGGGTGGTCGGGGTGCTCGCGCAGGTGGTCGGTGAGGGCGACGAGATGGGCCGGGTCGCCGTCGGCGGCGTAGCGGACGCCGTGCACGGCCGGGGCGGCCTGCGGGTGCCCCGGGTCCGCGGTGACGGCCCGCTCGGCCCACGCCAGGCCCTGCTCGGCGCGGCCGGTGACCGCGTACAGCTCGGCGATGTCGACCATCAAGGAGAGGTCGGAGTCGTCCCTGGCCATCTCCTCCTCCCAGACCCGCAGCGCCTCGTCGGGGCGGCCCGCGGCGCGCAGCGCGTAGCCGAGCATGACGCTGGGCACGTGTCCCGGCTGGACCCGGCCCGCCTGCCGGGCCCAGGCGATGGCGCGGTCGTGGTCCTCGAAGCGGCGGGCGAGCCCCGAGCCGATGGCGGCGAGCTGCGCCTCGTCCGGGTGGCGTTCGACCACCGCTCGGGTCAGGTCGTAGAAGGGCCGCAGCGCGTCGCGGGCGTGCTCGGGCACGGGGTCGGGCAGCGCGCCGCCGACCGCGCGGGCCAGCGCCTGCGTCATGACCTGCGGTGGCAGCAGTTCGGGCAGCCGGTCCTGGGTGAGCCAGGCGACGTGCGACCACGGCCGGTCGTACTCGGCGCGTACGGCGGCGGCGATCAGGCCGACCGCCTCGGCCCACTCGCCGCAGGCGGCCTGGAGGTGCGCCCGGCAGACCACGGCGCCGATGTAGGGGTGGTCGAGCGGGAAGAGGTCGAGCGCGGCGCGCGGGCCGCCCGCGCGGGTGGCGAGTTCGGTGAGCGCCTCGTGGGTCTCGGGGAGCAGCGGGTCGATGGCGACCGCGTTGCCCAGATGGCTCGCCGCGTGGGGCAGGTCGCCGCCGTCCATGATCAGCCGGGCCAGTGCCGTCTCGCCCTCGGCCGCCAGCCGTTCGTCACCGCCGCCCGCGCACAACTCGGCGTCCCCCGCGTGCAGTTCGTCCATCTCTCCCGCCCCTCCGTCGCGGCGCCGGCCCGCCTGGGGCCGGACTCGGACAGCTACGACCTGTCCGCGCCCGACCGTAGTACCCGCGCGTGTCGAACACGGTCACCGGGGTGTCACGGGCGTGACCCGGAACGCACCGCCACACCGGCTTGCGCAGTGGACGGTGGGCGCCGCGCGCGGTATTACTTGAGGGTGCAGACGAACACACGTTCGAACGTCAGGGAGCAGGCCATGCCACGCCCCGACCACACCCGCGCGCTGCACGCCGCCCTGCTCACCGCGGCGCGCGGACTGCCGGTGATCCCGCTGTCCCGGACCAAACTGCCCGCCATCCGCTCACCGCACCGCGACGAGCCCCGCACGAGCGACTGCCGGGGCGCGTGCGGACGTCCAGGACACGGTGTGTACGACGCGAGCACCGACCCGGCCCGGATCCGCGCCCTGTTCGCCGCCGCGCCCTGGGCGACGGGGTACGGGATCGCCTGCGGCCGGGCGCCGCACCATCTGATCGGCCTCGACCTGGACGTCAAGCACGGCGCCGACGGCGTCGCCGCGCTCACCGCCCTGGCCGCCGCCCACGGTTTCGCCGTGCCCGACACGGTCACCGTGCTCACCCCCAGCGGCGGACGCCACCTGTGGCTGACCGCGCCGACGCAGGTCCCCAACTCGGCGGGCCGCCTGGCGCCCGGCATCGACGTGCGCGGCGAGGGCGGTTACGTGGTCGGCCCCGGCTCGCGTACGGTCGCGGGCCGCTATCTGCTGGCGCCCGGCACCGCGGGCCATCCGCTGGCGCCCGCGCCGTCCGAGCTGCTGCTGCTCGCGGCGCCGCCACCGCCGGTCGCGCCGCCCCGCGATGCCTCCGCGCCGCGCCACCCCGCGGAGAAACGTGCCGCCGCGCTCGTCCGCTTCGTCCTGGATTCACACGAAGGAGAGCGCAACGGCCGGTTGTTCTGGGCCGCGTGCCGGGCGTACGACGCCGGTCTCGGCGAAGCGCTGGCACCCGCGCTGGTGACGGCGGCGGTGCACACCGGGCTGAGCGAGCGCGAGGCGGCGGCGACGGTGGCCTCGGCGGCCCGCCCCCGTACCTCCCCGCACCCGTAGCCCCGGAACGAGGCACCCCGGCGGCTCCATGTGCCCTCCGACACCCCGACGCGGGGTTCGGACCTCGAACTGGTCGCGTCGTACGGCTGCTGACCGGCTGCCCGCGACCGGGGTACGCACCGGCCTTCCCGGGCATGACGTGTACACCAGCTCACACCATGGGGCCCGCGTGCCGCACATCCTGATCGTCGCCGCGGTCATCGCCGCCATAGTCATCGCCATAGCCCTGGCCGTCACCGGCCGCCGCGGCCGCATCCGCTGAGGCCCGCCTCACACGGGGGCACCGCCCGCCGGCTCCGAGGAGGGCGTGGGGGCACCGTGCTCGCACGGTGCCCACCGGGCGGTCCTCTGGGTGGAGCGGGGTCACCGCCGGTGAGGGCGGTGGTGCCCGGAGCCGGACTTGAACCGGCACGCCCCCGAGGGGCAGCGAGGTTTAAGCTCGCCGTGTCTGCGTTCCACCATCCGGGCCGGCGAGGCGCAGTGAAAAGCGTATCGGGGTTGGAGATCCCGAACAGGGCGCCCAACCGGCCATGTTGTCTTATTTTAGGGGTTACTGACGGGGTGTTAGTACGAGTTCCAGGGTTCTTGGGCTGAACAGGCACCGTTCACAGCAGTATCAGTCGCCACGCACAAGTGACGCGAAATCGCTCTCCGCGACCGGATCTCGCCCTCCGCGCTCAGCCGGGCCCCGCTCAACTCACCTCAGCACAGCCCAAACCCGGCCGGGCTCGGCCCAGCCGGGCTCAACTCAGCCACGCCGTGCGGGTCGCGGGCATGCCGGGGTCGCCGTCGGGGCCGGTGCGCACCGCGAGGACCTGGTTGACCCCGATCCGGTTGCGCTCGAAGGCCAGCGCGGAGGCCGCCATGTAGAGCCGCCAGACACGGGCGCGCCCGGCCGACGTGGCCCGCGCGGCGGCGCCCCAGGCGTCCTCCAGATTGCGCACCCAGGCGCGCAGCGTGCGCCCGTAGTGCTCGCGCAGCGCCTCGACGTCCCGCACCTCGAACCCGGCCTCCTCCAGCCGGGCCACCGTGGACCCGACCGGTGCCAGCTCCCCGTCGGGAAAGACGTACCGGTCGATGAACTCGTCGATGTGGTACGACTCCTCGTCGCGCAGCGGGCGGCGCGCGATCTGGTGGTTGAGCAGCCGGCCGCCCGGCCGCAGCAGTCCGTACAGCGCCTGCGCGTACTCGCGGTAGCGCTCGCTGCCGACGTGCTCGGCCATGCCGATGGACGAGATCGCGTCGTAGGGGCCGTCCTTGACGTCCCGGTAGTCCTGGACGCGGATGTCGATACGGTCGGTGAGCCCGGCCTCGGCGATCCGCTTGCGGGCGAAGGCGGCCTGCTCCGTGGAGAGCGTGACGCCCGTCGCGTGGACGCCGTAGTGCTCGACGGCGTGCAGCACCATCGACCCCCAGCCGCAGCCGACGTCCAGCAGCCGCATCCCCGGCCGGAGGCCCAGCTTGCGGCAGACCAGGTCGAGTTTGGCGGACTGCGCCTCCTCCAGCGTGGTCCTCTCGCCCTCCCACACCGCGCAGGAGTAGACCATCGAGGGGCCGAGGACCAGCGAGTAGAAGTCGTTGCCCACGTCGTAGTGGTGGGCGATGGCCGCCTTGTCGCGGGGCCTGCTGTGGGCGATCCCGGTACGGCGGCGGAGCTCCTCGGGCGGCGGCGGGGGCGGCAGCCCGGGCCCGGCCAGCGCGAGGGCCGCGCGGGCGACGCGGTAGTTCGCCGGGTCGCGCAGGACGCCCGCGGTACGGCGCACGGCGGCGGCCGTACCCTGCGCGGGCCCTTCCTCGCGCTCCCAGAACAGCCCGGACAGCAGGCCGAGCGCCTCGTAGAAGTCGCCGTCGACATCGAGGTCGCCGGAGACATAGGCGCGGGCCAGGCCCAGCTCGCCGGGCTTCCACAGCAGTCGGCGCAGCGCGCGGCGGCGCCGGATGACGAGGACGGGGGCGCCGGGCGGCCCGGCCTCGCTGCCGTCCCAGGCGCGCACGCGCAACGGGAACGGAGTCGAGAGGGCGTGGTCGGCGAGTTCGACGATTCTGTGAGCCGCGTCAGCCATGCTTCCGAGCGTACGACTGAAAGACAGTCTCCGCTGACGAATCTACGTTGCGGATACATGCATTTTTTCCGGGCCGGTCACCGGGGGCGGCGTTGGGCACCGCGCGGCGGAAGCGGAGGACGCCGCGCGGGTGCGCGGGACGGGCGGCGAGGCGCCGCCCGACCGGCTCACGGCGGGGCGTCCGGCGGCTCGGGGGCAGACCTCGCGGGCAGGTCCCGGAAACGGCGCCGGGCACGCCGAAGGGCGCCCGCACCACGGATGGCGGGCGCCCTTCGGACGGTGTGACGGGTGCGGCGCGCGCGCCGCGGCGCGTCAGGACGCCTTGGCGGGCTCCGCCGTCTTCTCGGCGGGAGCCGGCACCGCCGCGGCCGGAACCGGAGCGGGGCGTGCGGCCTCGTAGAACTCCTCGCGCGGGTTCTCGATCGCGCCGAGCGAGACGACCTCGCGCTTGAGGAACATGCCGAGCGTCCAGTCGGCGAAGACCCGGATCTTGCGGTTCCAGGTCGGCACGGCCATGCCGTGGTAACCACGGTGCATGTACCAGGCCAGCCGGCCCTTGACCTTGATCTTGGCCTTGCCGAAGACGATCATCGCGACGCCCTTGTGCAGGCCGAGACCGGCGACGGCGCCCTTGTTCGCGTGCTTGTACTCCTGCTGCGGGAAGCCGCGCATCCCGGAGACCACGTTGTCGCCGAGCACCTTCGCCTGGCGCAGCGCGTGCTGGGCGTTCGGCGGGCACCAGGCGCCCTCGCCCGCGGCGAGGTCGGGGATCTGGGCGTTGTCGCCCGCGGCCCAGATGTAGTCGCTGCCCTGCACCTGGAGGGTGGGGGCGGTGTCCACGTGACCGCGCGGGCCCAGCGGCAGACCGAAGCGGGCGAGCGCCGGGTTGGGCTTCACACCGGCCGTCCACACGATGGTGGAGGCGTCGACCTCCAGGCCGTTGGCGAGCACCACGTGCTTGTCGACGCAGGACTTCATCGACGTGCTGAGGTAGACCTCGATGCCGCGCTCGCGCAGGTGCTCGAGGCCCCACGTGCCGAGCTGCGGGCCGACCTCGGGGAGGATCTTGTCCGCCGCGTCCACCAGGATGAAGCGCATGTCCTCGCGCTTCACGTTCGGGTAGTACTTGGCCGCGTCGCGGGCCATGTCCTCGACCTCGCCGATGGTCTCCGCACCCGCGAAGCCGCCGCCGACGAACACGAAGGTCAGCGCCTTGCGGCGGATGTCCTCGTCGGTCGTGGAGTCGGCCTTGTCGAGCTGCTCCAGGACGTGGTTGCGCAGGCCGATCGCCTCCTCCACGCCCTTCATCCCGATACCGTTCTCGGCGAGGCCGGGAATCGGGAAGGTACGGGAGACCGCGCCGAGCGCGATGATCAGGTAGTCGAACGGCAGCTCGTAGGACTCGCCCACGAGCGGCTCGACCGAGGCGACCTTGCGGTCCTGGTCGATGTCGACGACCCGGCCGGTGAGCACCTCGGCCCCGGGCAGGACGCGTCGCAGCGGGACGACGACATGCCGCGGGGAGATGCTGCCGGCGGCAGTCTCAGGAAGGAAGGGCTGGTACGTCATGTACGAGCGCGGGTCGACGACTGTGACGGTCGCCTCGCCGTACCGCATCTTCTTCATGATGCGACGCGCCGCGTACAGGCCGACGTAACCGCCGCCTACTACGAGGATCCGTGGACGCTCCGTGGTGCTCATGGCGACAAGTATTCAGCACGTCCCAGGGGGGTGCTCGTGAGCCCCTTCACAAGGTACTGGACACCCTGTGCTATCCTGCCCGGCTTCATGACCAGGGCCTATCTGACCTGCGCGGACTCCTCCGCACCGCCCGCTCCGGCCACCACCTCTGAGCAGCGCTGATCGATCACCGCTCATCCGTCGTTCCGACGCCCGTCACACCGCCGAAACACGCCCCCGCCAAGGATTCAGGGGGTTTGACACGCGGTCACCTTGGAAAATTTGGGCCGCGGGGCGGGAACTTCATGTGAAGAGTTTCACAAAGCTTTTCCGGAGGAGGTCCGTCCGGCCGGGTCATCCGGCCCCCGTGCGGGTGAAGACCCGGGTCGTCCGGGTCCCCGGCGCGGCCTCCGTCGTATGGGTCCAGCGCAGGAAGCCGGCCTCCTGAAGCTGCTGGTCGAGCCCGTCGTCACCGTGGGAGTAGAGCCGGAATTCGGTCAGCACGGGGAAGCACTCGCGGAGCCGTTTGAGGGAGTCCGCGACCTCGCCGACGCCGAACACCATGTCGGACCGGACCGCGAGGACGGAGAGCCCCGGAAAGCGCTCCGCCAGCAGCCGCGGATCGAGCGTGGCCGGGGCGGCCCGCACCGACAGCAGCCACACCGCGCGCCGCGCTTCGGCGGGCCACAGCCCCGCCGTGCGCCACGCGCCCAGGTCGCAGTCGGGACAGGCGCAGTCGTCGAACCACAGTTCCTGGACGCCCGGCGCCGTCGGCGCCGGGAACCGGTCGTGCCGGACGGAACCGTCGAGGGACAGCACCAGCAGGGTGGGCGGCAACTCAAGGCCGGACAGGTCCGGTTCGGGGTCGACCAGACGCAGTGAGCGCAGATTCCGCAGCCGCCGGACGACCGCGTAGCTGTCGGCGACGCCGTCGACGGTGAGGTCCCTGACACCGGTCAGCCGGTGGAGAGGGGGCAGTTCGTGCGGCCCCACCGTCAGCGGCCCGACCCAGGACAGTTCGGAGAGCACGACATGGGCGAACTCCGCCGTGTCGAAGTCGGGCCACATGTCGGCCAGCCGCCGCTCGGTCTCCAGGTCGGGGAACGCGGCGAAACGGGCCGGCAGCCGCGTGGCGGAGGGCCCGCCGACCAGCCGGCAGGTCTCCAGGATCGCCCGCATCACCCGGGCGCCAACTCGGGCCGGGGGCCGGGCATCTGATTGAGCGCCACCTCGCCGGGATTCGCCGGCGCCGCGGCCTGCGCCGGATTCTGCGGGGGGATCAGCTCCGCCGCCCGCCGTCTCGCCTCGTCGACGACGCGCGGGTCGATCGCGGTGCCGTCGCCGACGCGGTCCACGGCGAGAACGGTCAGCCGCAGCCGGTGGGCCTTGTCCCGACGGGCCCGTTTCAACAGGGACTTGATCAGGTGAGCGCGCTCGGAGTCCCGCGCCCGCCCGGACACCACCACCACGACGTCCTGCCACTGGTCCTCGTGCGCGTGCTTGATCAGCAGGGCCGGATCACGTCGTCGAGCAACTGGTCCGCCGCCGGGTACTCCTGGAAGCTTGCGGTGCACGAAGTCCACCGAGTCGTGCGCCGGGGCGCGCAACAGCCCCGACCGCTCCAGCGGTTGGCGGGCCACGGCGGCGGATTCTTCGGGGTACTGCGCCGCGCGGGACGGCGCCGGTCAGCCGGGCCAGGACGGCCGGCGACGGGTTGCCCGCGTGGGCCCGTAATCGTGCCAGCCACACCGCGAAAGTCGGCCGCCGCCGACAGGTCCTCCGACTGATCGATGCCCCGCCGTTCCGGTCTGCCCGACCCTGTCCAGCCCTGTCCAACACAGTCCGGCATCTTCCCGCGTGCCGGAGACGGTGTCCGCGCTCCGGCTCAACTCGTCACGTACACAGAGAAGAAGGGGAAGGACATCGTGACGGTCATCGAGACGGCGGCGGCAGCCGCGCGGACGGACATCAGCTGAGAAAGTGTGCCGGCGCTCGCCCCGGGAGGCCCCTCAGCGGGCTTCCGCGGGGCCGTCTGGGACGTGCGGGCGGCCCCCCGGCGGACTCCCCCGGCCGGGTCGGGCCAGGCCCGCAGACGGCGCGCGAAGGGGTCGCCGTAGCGGCTCTGACCTGGGCTTTTGTGCCCGATGGGCCTAGCGTTCTCCCTGTCGGAAACGCCGGAGAAGACCGGAGAAGAGGGGGCTGGCGTGGAGCGGGACATCAGGTCGGTGGAGGACGTACTGAGGCTGCTGGACGGGCTGTTCGCCAGGGACGCGGACCGGTGGACGGCAGGGGCCGGCGGGTGGTGGGACGGGTTCTACGGGGACCGGGAACGGGGTGTGCCGTTCTTCGTGGACAAGCCGGACGAGAACTTGGTGTCCTGCCTGGACCGGGAGGTGGTGCGGCCGGGACGGGCGTTGGACCTGGGGTGCGGGCCGGGGCGCAACGCGGTGCTGCTGGCGCGGCGCGGCTTCGAGGTGGACGCCGTCGACCTGTCACCGGCCGCCGTGCGATGGGCGCGGGAGCGGGCGCGCGAGGCCGGGGTGGAGGGAATCCGCTTCCACGAAGGGGACGCCTTCGCGCTGAGCGAGGGCGAGGGCGGCGTGGGCGTGGGCGAGTTGAGCGGGCCGTACGACCTGGTCTGCGACTCCGGCTGCTTCCACCATCTGCCGCCGCACCGCAGGATCAGCTATCTGGCGCTGCTCGACCGTGTGCTCGCCCCCGGCGGCCATCTCGCGCTCACCTGCTTCGCCGCGGGGGCGATGGGCTCGGAACTGCCCGACGCGGCCTTCTACCGGGACGCGCGGCTGCACGGCGGCCTCGGCTACACCCCGGAGTCGCTGCGCTGGATCTTCTCCGGCCTGACCGAGGTCGAACTGCGCCGCATGCGCGACGAGCCGAAGGACTCCCCGCACTTCGGGGAGCCCTTCCTCTGGACGGCCCTGTTCCGCAGGGACGGCTAACCTGCCGACTCCGCCACCGCGTACGCGATCCCGTCGAGGATGTCGTGTTCGCTGACCACGACCTCCTTCGCGCCCGTGCGCTCCATGATCCGCAGCAGCACCAGCGCGCCCGCGCCGATCACGTCCACGCGGCCCTCGTGCATCACCGGGATCGCGGCGCGTTCGGCGTGGGTGGCGGCCAGCAGCCGCGCGGTGATCTCCGCGACCTGCTCGACGGTGATACGGGAGTGGTGGATCGCGGCGGAGTCGTACGCGGCCAGGCCGAGCGCGATGCCCGCGACGGTGGTGACCGACCCGGCCAGACCCACGAGCGTACGGGCCCGGTCGAGAGGGACGGCGCGGGCCGCCTCGTCCAGGGCGGCGTCGATGTCGGCGCGGATCGCGGCCACCCGGTCGCCGGTCGGCGGGTCGACGACCGCGCCGTCCGCCACCAGGTGCCGTTCGGTCAGGCGGACGCAGCCGATGTCGACCGAGCGGGCGGCGGTGACCGTGTCGTCGCCGAGGACGAACTCCGTGGAGCCGCCGCCGATGTCGACCACCAGATACGGCGGGTCCAGGGCCTCGGCGCCGGTCAGGCCGCGGGTGGCGCCGGTGAAGGAGTAAGCGGCCTCCTGGTCGCCGCTGATCACCTCGGGCTCGACGCCGAGGAGGGAGACGACTCCGCGCACGAAGTCGTCCCGGTTCTCCGCGTCGCGGGACGCGGAGGTCGCCACGAAGCGGACGCGGTCCGCGCTGACGCCGTGCTCCGCGATCACCTCCGCGTACTCGCGGCAGGCCGCGAAGGTCCGCTCCAGCGCCTCGGGGGCCAGCCGCCCGGTGCGGTCCACGCCCTGGCCGAGCCGGACGATCCGCATCCTGCGGTCGAGGTCGGTCAGCGCGCCGGTCGCGGGGTCGACGTCGGCGACGAGCAGCCGGATCGAATTCGTACCGCAGTCGACGGCCGCCACGCGGACGGTCGTGCCACGCGGCCCGTCGGTCGCCGTACCGGTCGTCACGCGGACTCCTCCGTCTCGGGGGCGGTCCCGGTCCCGGTCGCGGTCTCCGTCGCGGGGGCGACGCACGGGCCCTTCGCCCACCACTCGGGCAGCATGGCGATGGCCTCGTCGCCGAGCGGGTTCACGCCGGGGCCCGCGGCCAGGGAGTGGCCGACGAGCACGTGCAGGCACTTGACGCGGTCCGGCATGCCGCCCGCGCTCGGGAAGCCCTCCAGGACCTCGATGGCGTCGCGCCGCGCGATGTAGTCCTCGTGGGCCGCGCGGTAGGCCGCGGCCAGTTCCTCGTCCTCGGCGAGCCGGGCGGTCATCGTCTTCATCACGCCGTCGGCCTCCAGCGTGCCGATCGCGGACGCGGCGCGCGGACAGGTCAGGTAGTACAGCGTCGGGAAGGGCGTGCCGTCCTCCAGCCGGGGCTGGGTCTCGACCACGTCCGGGTTGCCGCAGGGGCAACGGTGCGCGATCGCGCGCAGGCCGCGCGGCGGGCGGCCGAGCTGCGCCGTGAACGCGGCGACGTCCGCGTCGGTGGGCGGGGTGGGGGCGGTGGGATCGGGGTGCTTCGTCATGGGCCGTTCTAGATCGGGAGGGGTCGGGGGCGGTACGCGGGGAGCGAGGGGTCAGTGCCGGGGCGCGGCGGCGGCGTCGGCGTGGTCGAGGCTGTCCCACAGATTGTCGTACCAAGGACGGTGTGCGGCGGCCTCGTTCGTCGTCCGGTGGTCGGCGGCGGCGTCCCCGGTCGGGGCCGGGGCCGCCACGTTGTAGCCGGTCTCGCCGGGCAGGACGAAGTGCAGGCGCTCGCGGGCCTGCGTCCGTACGTACTGCGGGTCCTGCCAGCGCGCCTTCTCCTCGCGGAGCTCATCGACCCGCTGGCGGGCCTTCTGGGCCTCGCGGCGCTGGTCGGCGATGTCGGAACGCTGGGCGATGTACTGCCGTGTCGGGTAGGCGAGCGCCACGACCAGGGCGCACAGCACCAGGGCGAGCAGGGCCGCGCGGCCGGTGAGCTTGTTGCGCCGCGGCGGGCGCCGCTTGGCCGCCGCCCGGTACACCCGGGCCTGCGCCTCCTGGCCGATGGCCTTCAGCCGGGCCGAGGTGGAGAACCGATCCGCCCCCACGCCGTGTCTCCCCTCGCCGTCCTCGCACGCCGTCGCGTCCACACGCTGCCGTACGGGCGCGCACGCCAGTACGTCCCCGCCCACGGTACGGGACCGGGTGCGGGGACGTACGGAGGCCGGGGCCCGGAAACGGACGGCTCAGTGCTTGAAGCGGGGGAACGCCGAGCGACCCGCGTACACGGCGGCGTCGTCCAGGATCTCCTCGATCCGCAGGAGCTGGTTGTACTTGGCGACGCGCTCGGAGCGGGCCGGGGCGCCGGTCTTGATCTGGCCGCAGTTGGTGGCGACGGCCAGGTCGGCGATGGTGACGTCCTCGGTCTCGCCGGAGCGGTGCGACATCATGCACTTGTAGCCGTTGCGCTGGGCCAGCTCGACGGCGTCCAGCGTCTCGGTGAGCGAGCCGATCTGGTTGACCTTCACCAGCAGCGCGTTCGCCGTGTCGTTGTCGATGCCCTTCTGCAGGCGCTCGGGGTTGGTGACGAACAGGTCGTCGCCGACGATCTGCACCTTGCTGCCGAGCTTCTCGGTGAGGACCTTCCAGCCCGCCCAGTCGTCCTCGAACAGCGGGTCCTCGATGGAGACCAGCGGGTAGGAGGCGACCAGGTCCTCGTAGTACTCGGTCATCTCGGCGGCCGAGCGCTCCTTGCCCTCGAACTGGTACTTGCCGTCCTTGTAGAACTCGGAGGCGGCGACGTCCAGCGCGAGCGCGATGTCCTGGCCGGGCGCGTACCCGGCCTGCTTGATGGCCTCGATGATCAGGTCGAGCGCCTCGCGGTTCGAGCCGAGATTCGGCGCGAAACCGCCCTCGTCACCGAGGCCGGTGGACAGGCCCTTGGTCTTCAGCACGCCCTTGAGCGTGTGGTAGACCTCGGCGCCCCAGCGCAGCGCCTCGGAGAAGGACTCCGCGCCGACGGGGGCGATCATGAACTCCTGGATGTCGACGTTGGAGTCCGCGTGCGAGCCGCCGTTGAGGATGTTCATCATCGGCACGGGCAGCACATGCGCGTTCGGGCCGCCCAGGTAGCGGAAGAGCGGCAGGTCGGACGCCTCGGAGGCGGCGTGCGCCACGGCGAGCGAGACGCCGAGGATCGCGTTGGCGCCGAGCGAGGACTTGTCGGGCGTGGCGTCCAGGTCGAACATCGCCTGGTCGATCAGCCGCTGCTCGGTGGCGTCGTAGCCGACCAGCTCCGGGCCGATCTGCTCGATGACGGCGAGGACGGCCTTTTCGACGCCCTTGCCCTGGTAGCGGTTCTTGTCGCCGTCGCGGAGTTCGAGGGCCTCGAATGCGCCGGTGGAGGCGCCGGACGGGACCGCCGCGCGGCCGGTGCTGCCGTCGTCGAGGCCGACCTCGACCTCGACGGTGGGGTTGCCTCGCGAGTCGAGGATTTCCCGGGCTACGACGACGTCGATGGACGGCACGAGTGTCTCCTTCAGTCCTTCTGAGATGTCTCTGTCTTTTTCGACCTGAGCCTAACCGTCTTCGGTCTCGCGCCCGGTACCGAGCCCGGACCCTGAGACGGAAAAAGGCCCCGGCCGGGCACGCTCGGGGGAGAGTACGTGCCCGGCCGGGGATCACATCCCGTGGCGTCAGCCCAGGTGCAGGTGCTGGCCCGGGTAGATCAGGTTGGCGTCCTGCACGATGTCCTTGTTCAGGTCGAACAGGTGCTGCCAGCCGCCGGAGACGTGGTGCGCGGTGGCGATCTTGGAGAGCGAGTCGCCGGAGACGACGGTGTACTCGCCGTTGCCCTTGCCGTGGCTCTTGTGGTGGGTGACCGGCGCGGAGGTCTCGGCCGGGGCCGGGGTGCTCTGCTGCTGCGACGGCTGCGAGGAGCTGTCGGAGGAGCCGGTCTTCGAGGAGCTGCTGGAGGAGTCCGAGCTGCTGGAGCCGGAGGAGCTGGAAGACGACGACGAGGAGGACGAGGACGGCGACGAGGTGTCGACGTTCGCCGCGGAGCCGCCCGAGGTCAGGTTGCCGGCGCCGGCGCAGGCCCAGGCACCCGGGCCCTGCATGGCGAGCAGCTTCTCGGCGGTGGCGATCTGCTGGTCCTTGGTGGCCAGGTCGGCGCGCGCGGCGTACTGGGTGCCGCCGGCGGCCTCCCAGCTCGACTGCGAGAACTGGAGGCCACCGTAGTAGCCGTTGCCGGTGTTGATGGACCAGTTGCCGCCGGACTCGCACTGGGCGACGGCGTCCCACGTGGAGACGGAGGCGGCGGAGGCGGAGGTGGCTCCGAGGAGCGGTACGGCGATCGCGGTGCCGGTGACACCGGCGAGCGCGGCGATGCGGACGAGCTTGGACGTACGGCGGTGCTTAGCCATGGTTCGTGTCCTCACCGACGCCTGCGAGGTGAGCTGTCGGGTTCGGGCGTGAGTTGCCCGGCCGGATCCGCGACCGCGGATTCCGTGCTTAACCCCGAGCCGGTGCGTTCCGCAGGCTGCGTGCCGTACGAACGTGACCGGCGAAAGACCTTGGGTCCCCCGCTCCTGCCTACGGCGCTTTCGCGTCGACTGTTCCCGTCGGTCGGCGGCAGGACTCGGCGTTCCTGACCGGCGGGGCCCGCTGTGGCGAGCGATGACGACGCTAAGCACAGGCGCCGGAAAGGACAAACATCCGCGTTCCGCCCGCGTACCGCTCCCGCACCCAGAGCGGGTTCAGAGAATCGCAGGTCACAGGGGCCGGTTTCAGCGCTCTGCGAGCGGGCGGTCACAGGGGCGGGCGAGAGGCTTGTCACACGGGCCGCGGAGGACGTCGTACGGTTCGCCCGGTTTGCCCCCGCGGCCCTGACGGACGGTCAGGAAGACGCGGAGCCCTCAGCCGAGGTCAAGTGTCAGGATCTGACCGGGTTTGATGAGGTTCGGGTCCTGGCCGATCACCTGCCGGTTGGCGTCGTAGAGACCGCTCCAGCCGCCCTGGACGTGGTGGCTGGAGGCGATACCGGCGAGCGAGTCGCCGTACGCGACGGTGTAGTCGTGGCCGCCGTCGGCGCTGTGTCCGGTGTCACTGGTGCCGGTGGCTCCGGTGCCGCCGTCGTCCGAGCCCTTGCCGGTGTCCGTACCGCTGTCCGCGCCCGCGTCCGTGACGGCGGTCAGCTCCGTACGGGTCGCCTGGTCGGCCGCGGCCAACTCGGCGTCGGTGGGCACGTACGGCTTCGCGTGGCGGCCCGTGCCGGGCGTCGTGGGCGCGTCGGCGGTGGGCGAGCCCGGAGTGGTCCGCGAGCCGTCACCGGGCGAGGTGGGGGTGGCGGGGGCGGTGGGCGCCGTGGGCGTCACCGGGGTGACCGTCGAGCCGTCGGCGGGCCCGGTGGGCGTGTCCGTCGCCGGCGCGGTCGGGATGATCGTCGGCAGCGACGGGTCGGTGTTCGAACCGCCGGTGCTGCCGGAGCCGCCGGTCGTGGCGTCGCCGGAGGGCGGGGTCGAGGCGGACGGCGCCGGGGTGGTGGGCGTGGCCGCGGGCGTGCCGCCCGCCACGGGCGGCGTCACGGCGTCCAGCAGCCCCGTACCGTCCTCGCAGCCGGGCCAGGCGTTCGGCCCGAGGTCGGCGAGCATCCGCTCGGCGACGGCGATCTGTTCCGTTCTGGACGCGAGGTCGGGGCGTGGCGCGTACGCCTGGCCGCCGTAAGCGTTCCAGGTGTCCTGGGTGATCGCCAGGCCGCCGTAGAAGCCGTTGCTCGGGTCGGCGCTCCACAGGCCGCCGGTCTCGCATATCGCGACTTTGTCCCACGTGCTGGAGTCCGCGGCGTGCGCGGCCCCCGCGCCG
Organism: Streptomyces sp. NPDC008139; assembly: GCF_042957025.1. Classification (NCBI taxonomy): domain Bacteria; kingdom Bacillati; phylum Actinomycetota; class Actinomycetes; order Kitasatosporales; family Streptomycetaceae; genus Streptomyces; species Streptomyces sp. NPDC008139. Next base: position 95,787 of record NZ_JBIBHM010000016.1, on the reverse strand, counting down.
AGGAGCGGGAGTGCGATCCCCGCGCCGGTCGCCGCGACGGTCACCATGGCCGCCGGGGCCTGTCGCGGACGGCGGTGCCGGCCGTTCCCGGACGAGAGCATGCGGTCGCCTTTCTCGTAAGCCTTACGCGCCGGAGCGCGGTGCGTGACGTGACGGCGGCGGGGAGCGGGCCGGGGCCCGCCGACGTTGCTGTTGCTGTTCCTGCTGTTTCCGCTTCCGCTTCCGTGACGTCCGCCGCGTCTGGCGCGAGCCGTCCGCGAGAGGTGGCCGTCCGTACGCACCGTGCCCGTACGAGCGACCGCGCTTCTCGCGTTGACCGCAGAACGTAGCGGTGTTGGCCAACGGATCACAAGTCGGTGTAGCGATCATCACGTCGCGATCACGACCGTGACGCGCCGTCACTTCTGTTGCGCGGCCTCGGCGGTGAACGACACCGGCAGCGTACGCAGTCCGCGCATGATCAGTCCGCCGCGCCAGCGCAATTCGGCCGGATCCGCCGCGAGCCGCAGGTCGGGGAGGCGGGTGAGAAGGGACGCGAGCGCCGTCCTGGCTTCCAGCCGGGCCAGCGGCGCGCCCAGGCAGTAGTGGATGCCGTGCCCGTAACCGAGGTGGGGATTGTCACGCCGGGCCAGATCGACGGTATCGGGTGCGTTGAAGCGCGCGGGGTCGCGATCGGCCGCCGCGAGTACCACCAGTACGGGGTCGCCCGCCGCGATCGACTGACCGCCCAGGCTCAGCGCGCTGGTCGCGTAGCGCCAGGTGGCCAGCTCCACCGGGCCGTCGTAGCGCAGCAGTTCCTCCACCGCGGTCTCCAGCAGGCCGGTCTCGCCCGCGGCCAGCGACTCCTGGAGGCGGGCGCGCTGCTCCGGGTGGCGGAGCAAGGTGTGCACCCCGTTGCCGATGAGGTTCACAGTCGTCTCAAAACCGGCGAAGAGCAGGATGAAGGCCATGGCGGCGGCCTCGTTCTCCGTCAGGTGCTCGCCGTGGTCGCTCGCCCGGATCAGACCGGAGATCAGGTCCTCGCCCGGGTCTTCTCTCTTACGGTGGATCAGCTCGACCAGATACGCGCGCATCCGCTTCACCGACCGCGCCACTCCGCCGCGCGGGCCGCCGCCGTGCCGGATCATCATCCCCGCCCAGTCCCGGAAGTCGTCCTGGTCCTGCGGCGGCACGCCCAGCAGGTCGCAGATCGCGTAGATCGGCAGCGGGAAGGCGAAGTCGTGGATGAGGTCCGCCTCGCCGCTCGCCGCGAAGCCGTCGATAAAACGGTCCGTCAGTTCCTGTACCCGCGGCCCGAACTCCGCCACCCTGCGCGGTGTGAACGCCTTCGACACCAGGCGGCGCAGCCGCGTGTGGTCCGGCGGATCGATGTTCAGCAGATGCGTCATCAGATCCGCGCTGCGCTCCCCCGGAATCCCGGTCTTCCCCTTCGCGCCCGCCGACTCCGCGTGATGCACCGGATTCTTGCTCAGCCGCCCCTCCGCCAGCGCCTCCCGCGCGTCCCCGTACCGCGTCACCAGCCACGCCTCCACCCCGCTGGGCAGCGTCGTCCGCCGCACCGGCGCGTGCTCCCGCAGCCACGCGTAGGCGGGGTAGGGGTCGGTGGCGAATTCCCACGTGAAGAGGGTGGGGCCGCCGTCGGCCGGGTCGGTGGGGGTGGGGCCGGTGGGCGAGTCGGCGGTGGGGTCGGTGGGCGAGTCGGTGGTGGGGTCGGTGGGGTCGGTGGTGGGGTCGGTCATGCACCGACGCTATCCGGCCCGGCCGGGTTCCCGGCTCACCGCGGCCTGGCCGTTGACCTCACCACGGCCCGCCGGCCGCCGGGGCAGTCCGAGGCGGAGACGGGGGCAGGGGCGGAGGCGGGGGAGTCAGAGGCTCTCTGAGGCCGTGGACGCCAGGGCGACGCGGCTCAGGCGGTCGGACTGGCGGGTGGTTTCGGGGAGGCGGTAGGCGGGGGCGAGGGTCAGGGTGTGGGCGCAGGCGGTGGCGAGGTCGATGCCGTGGCCGGTGGAGACGTAGACGGGCTTGACGCCGGTCTGGGTGCGCAGGGCGCGGCCGACGGTTTCGCCGCCGTCGAGGAGGTCGGCGTACGCGCCGCGCTCCGGGGCGAGGGCGTCGGGGTCGTAGCGGCCGACGAACGGGGTCTTGGCGACTCCGGCGGTCGGCAGGCCGGTGAGCACGCCCAGGTGGCAGGCGAGGCCGAAGCGGCGCGGGTGGGACAGGCCGTGGCCGTCGCAGAGCAGCAGGTCGGGGGTGGCCCGCAGGGTGCGCAACGCCTCGACGAGGACGGGCAGTTCGCGGAAGGCGAAGAGTCCGGGCACGTACGGGAAGGTCGTGGTCGCGGTGGCCGTGGCGCGCTCGACCACATCGAGCGTCGCGGTGTCGATGACGACCACGGCCGCCGCGACGAGGTCCCCGGTGCCGCGTCCCTCGCCCGCGTAGGCGACGTCGAGCCCGGCGACCAGGCGGGGCGCGGCCGGTCCGGGGCCGCGGTGGTCGGCCAGCGGGCGCAGCCGGTCCTGGAGCGCCAGCGCCTCCGCCTCGTCGGCCGGCCACGCGTGCGGCACGTCGACGCGCATCGGCGCTAGCCCGCCTCGGTCGTACGGGGTGGACCGGCGGTACGGGCCCGCTCCGCCGTACGGATCGCGTCGCGGTAGCGGCGGGCCGCGTGGCGCAGGGCGGCTTCCGGGTCGAGGCCCGCGGCCTGGGCGGCGGCGGCCTCGGCGAGGAGGTGGTCGCCGAGGGCGGTCTCGTCGGTGGTGGGGGTGCCCGGGGCGGGGGTGCCGGGGGCGGGGGTGCCCGGGGCGGGGGTGTCGTCGGCCGGGAGCGGGAGGTCAGCCTCCCGGGCACGGCCCGCGAGCTTGGCGGCCAGGGCGAGGGCGGGCGAGGCGAGGGGCACGCCGTCGGTGACCGAGTCGCGGGACTTCTCGACGCCCTTGAGGCGGATCCAGTTCGCCCGCACCTGCTCGGGGGTCTCGGCGACCTCGTCGCCGAAGATGTGCGGGTGGCGGTGGACAAGCTTGTCCACCAGTCCCCCGGCCACGTCGTCGATGCCGAACGGCTCCTCGGGGTCGCCCTCCGCGATGGCCGCGTGGAAGACGACCTGGAGCAGGACGTCGCCCAGCTCCTCGCGCACCGCCGCGCGGTCCCCCTCCTCGATCGCCTCGACCAGCTCGTACATCTCCTCGATGCCGTACTTCGCCAGGTCCTCGTGCGTCCGCAGGCTGCTCCAGGGGCACTCGGCCCTGATCCGGTCCATCACCTGGACGAGGTCGAGCAGCCGGGCGCCGGGCAGGTCGTACGAGCCGGGCAGCAGCTCCAGGTCGGGCATGGCGACCCGTCCCGAGCCGCCGAGCCTGGCCAGTTCGTCGGTGACGGCCGGGTCGCCCGCGCCGCCGCCGGGCGGCAGATAGACGACCGTACGGCCGCCCGCCGTCGCGTCCACCAGCTCGCGGCCGCCGGGCGTCGCCAGCTCGACCCGTACCCCCGCCTCGCGCAGATAAGGGAGCTGCGGATGCGCGGGGTCGGCGCACACCACGAGGTCGGCCTCGCGCAGCGTCTGCCAGGCGGGCCAGGAGAGCTGTCCCGGCGCGACCCGGTGGCTGGTCGTGAGCAGCACCAGCCGCCCGGGCGCGTTCGCGTCGTCTACGTCGTTCACCCCTCGAACGTACCCCGGACCACCGACATGCCCTGCGGGCGGCTGCTGCACGGACCGCGCGGGCGGGTCCGCGCGCGTCGCGACGCCTTCGCTTCGCGGCCTACGCCGTCGGGTCGGCGTCCGTGGCGGCGTCCGCAGCGGCGTCGGTGGCAGCCCTCGTGGCGGCGGCGCGCGCTCACGCGACTGACGCGGTCGGGCCCGCTTACGCGCTCGGGTCCGCCGGGGTCGCCGTCTTGGTCACGACCCACGGCTCGTTGGTGGCGCCGACGATGGCCTTCTTGGCGTCCCAGGTGCCGTAGCGCGGGTTGACGTCCACGCCGAGCGACTTCGCGGTCTTGGAGATGACGGCGACGGCCGCCGCGTTCCCGTTGTCGCTGCCGGGCTGGAAGCCGAGGCTCTGGATCAGCTTGCCGACGGCGATGTTGGTCCGCAGGAAGGTGTCGATGCCGGACGGCACGATGTCGTACTGCTGGAGCAGCGCCGCCTCGAACTGGCTCTCGTCGCCGCCGAACTGCTGCAACGCCTGCGCGTGCGACTGCTGCACCTCGGCGGTGCTGACCGAGAGCCCGGCGTCGGACACGGCCTTGTCGATCACCTTGTTCTGCACCAGCATGCTCAGCGTCTGCTGCGGCAGCTTGCCGCTCTGCCCGATGAGCTGCGCCGCCTGCGGCGACTTGCTCTGCGCGTCGCGCACCTGGTCGACCTCGTGCTGGAGCGTGGCGATCGAGATCTTCTGGTCCCCGACCACCGCCGCGGCCCCCGGGTGCGCGGGTCCCGAACCGCACGCGGTGAGGGCGGGCGATGCCGCCAGCAGCGCGGCTGCGGCGATCGAGACGGCGGTGCGGCGGCGGACCATGGTGCCTCCCGGCATGGGAACGACCTAGCGGTACTGAAGCGATGATCGAGTACGAGGATATGGACCGGGGCCCGCCGATTTCCAGCACTCGGCGCAAACGGCTCTCCTCGCGGGGGAGAGTACGCCTCGCGGCTGGGCCCTCGCGCACCCGGTGGGCGCGGACCGTCCCCCGCGTTCCTGGCGCCTTTGTCCCCTCTACCGCCCCGCCACTCTCACCGCCCCTCGTCAGACGACGGCGACCGGGCCGTCCCAGGCGTCGCGGTCCACGGTCAGCGTGACGCCGCCGTAGGTCTCCTTGGAGTTGACCAGGAACTGGTGGCCGCGCCGGTGCCCGGTCCACAGGTTCGCCGCGAACGGGAAGCCGGTGGTGGTGCTGTTGACGCCGTCGTACTTGGCGTACCAGAAGGCGTCCGGCATGTCGTCCATGGTCGCCTTGGCCGCCGCCACGGCAGCGGCGCTGGACGAGCTGAAGCCGTAGAAGCCCGCCAGGTAACCGCCCGTGTGCAGCGCCCGGTTCCACGCCTGGACGTAGGTGAGGACGGCGTTGTTGCACGACGTGTCGGAGACGGCGTACGGCTCCATGTCGAGGTAGAGCGCGCTGGCCGAGCGCATACCGAGGGCCGCGGCCTTCGTCACCGCGTCGGCGCCGTCGCGCGCGCCGAGCGTGGCCGCGTTGGCCGCGGTGAGCCGTTCGGGGCTGTTGCCGGTCTGGCAGGGCGGCTGCGCGCCGACGTAGATCGGGATGAGCTTCCAGCCCGCCGCGCTGACGGTCGTCACCCACGAGGACGTCAACTGGGGCTGCGCGCAGCCGCGGTTGGCGCCGCCGATGTAGACCGCGGCGGCGCCGTAGGGCGAACCGCTCTTCCAGGACGCCATCTTGCTCGCGCTGGGCGCGGTGCAGGTGTCGAAGGCGAGGCCGGTGAAGGTGCGGACGAAGCCGCTGAACGGCGCGGCCGGACGGCGGGTCTGGTGGGGCACGGACGGCAGGGAGCCGGGGACCGAGGCGACCGGGTTGACGGGCTTGGCCGTCTGGGCGGCGGCCGGGGCGTGCGACGCGGAGGGGCTGCCGCTCGGGGTGCCGGCCGGGGAGCCCTTCGGGGCCGCGTTCTTGGCGCCGTTCGGTGCGTTGAGGGTGCTCGTCGCGCCCTGCGGGGCGTTCGCGTCGGCGGACCGGTTGGCGGCCTGGCCGGCCGCCGCCGACCCGCCCGTACCGCCGCCGGACGTGGCGCCCACGGCGAGTGCGCCGCCGCCCCCGACGACGATCACTGCGGCGACTGTCGCGATGACGCGGTACCGCATCGGCTTGGGCAGGCGACGGCTGTTCGACACGGGGTCCTCTGGAAGCTCGGGCGGCGCGATCCACCAGAGGCGATCGGAGTGATCGCGGTGCGCGCGGCCAGCAAAGTATGGCGGGGCCGCGCGCCGTTGACAATCACACCGCGGCCCCCGGCGTCACCCTCCGCACTGCGCGAGCATCGTGTCCTTGTCCGCGCTGGTCACCGGCAGTTGGTACTTGATCGAGACCTGCGCGACCCGGACCGCGTACGAGCACCGGATCTGCTTGTTCGGCGGCAGCCAGGACGCCGGTCCCGAGTCGCTCTTCGAGCCGTTGGACGGGCCGTCGACCGGGATGAGGTTGAGCGGGTCGTTGGCGATCGACTCCCGCTTGTCCTTGCTCCAGTGCGCCGCGCCCATCTGCCAGTCGTACGACAGCGGCATCACGTGGTCGATCTGGACCGTGGTGGCCTTGGTCTTGGTCCACTTGATGACCCGGCCGGTGTACGGGTCGTTGAGCGTCATCGTGGCGATCACGCACTTGGACGTGCCCTTGTAGTGGACGTCGTCGCCGTCCCGCTTGAGCAGGTCGTTACGCGTGTCGCAGCCGTTGTGCGCGAAGGGTACGGAGGGCGCGGAGTCCATCCACGCGGCGCCGAACTGCGCCCGCGAGTAACCCGTCTTGGGGCCGCGGCCCTTGGTCTTCACCTTGGCGATCAGGTCGCGCGCCTTCTTCTTGTCGGCGTCCGAGGTGATCGCGGCCAGACCGGCCTTCGTCCCGTCCGGGTTGTCCAGTGGGCTCACCGCCCGCCCGTTGCCAGCCGCGGGGCCCGCCGCTCCCGACGGGTTCGCGCTGCCCGTCGGGTCCGCGCCGAGCGTCGTGTCCTTGCACCCCGCCACGCCGATCACCGCGAGCAGGGTCGCGGCGCAGGCGAGGCGCCGGGATATCCGTCTGTCCATGTACGCACCTCGGAGGTCGTCGTCCGGGGACGCAACGGCACCGCCCCCCTGCCCCTACACAATCACGCCTGCCCCGCCGTGCCCCACTTACGTCGTCCTCATCTCCCCATCTCCCCGGGCCGCCCGCCGAATTGACCGGCCGCCAGGGCCAGCCAGCGCCGCCCCGCCTCCCGTGACCTCTCGCGGATCGCGCCCTCCGCCGCCCCTGACGCCAGGTCGGCGATGTCCCGCCGCTGCGTCGCGTCCTCCCCGGTCAGCAGATCGGCGCCGCAGCGCCGCCCGAGGCGGAACGCCATGTCGCGCAGGACCGACGAGCACCCGAGGACCGGCTCCGCGCCCATGGCCGTGTGCAGCGCCACCGCCCCCTGATACGCGAACGCCCGCGCCCCCGACGCCCCGTCACCCTCGACCAGTTCCCGCATCCCCTCGATGCGCCCGCGCCCCTCCGTCAGCGTCCCGGGCGTCCACAGCGCCTCCAACTCCTTTGTGTACGCCTCCAGATCCGCCGTGCGCCCGTCCCCGGCCACCACCCAGAACAAGATCGCCGCCGCCCGTTCCGCACAGGCCGCCCCGAACACCGCCGCCTGCTCCCGTGCCGCGCTCCGCGCGAACTCCCCCGTCACCGCCTCCGCCCCCCGACCTTCACTCGATAGATTCCCGCCGTGGGCACGGGACTTCACCCCAGATCGCGCGGCGGGTCGTACTCCTCATCATGGCCGACGTAGAGACGCGTCGGAGGAATGGAGACCATACACACGTCTCCCGCTCGCAGCTCCGATGCCGCCGGGACGACCACTTCACTGGCGACCGTCTCCGTCAGCCCTGTTCGACCCATGTGTACCGCTCCCACACCGTCTGTCGGTCACTGGCCTCCAGGAGGACCTCGGGGCCCGTCGTGGGAGGTAGGAGACAGCCCTTCGGCCAGGTGATCTCCTCCCCTGCGACAGTGATCACCGTGTCTGCGGAGTCGTCGGACGTCTGAAGGTTGTAGAACGTACGGTCCCCGAACAACGTGACCGTGGAGAACTCCGGCTCCACGGTCACGATGACGCAGTCGTCCTCACCGTCGTCCAACGTCAGACCCATCGACGTGCCCGCCGGAACCGCGCCGACCACCGTCGCGAGGTCCGACAGAGGGACCTTCGAGTTCCGGTAGGACGGGTCCCACGTCTCCACGGTCACGACGCCACGTGTCATTGCGCCGCGAAGCCTCGGAGTACAGCGGCAAGTTGGTCGCTGTACGCGTCGCAGGATGCCTCAAGTCGCTGGCGTACGGCGGACGTCAGGAGATCCGCACCGGCCGGGGCGGCGAGAACGGCGTCGTGACACTCGGCCTCGACGGCGAGGTTCCGGGTGCCGAAATACCCCAGCCCGTAGACGCGCAGGGACTCGTCGACATCAGCGAGCCAGCGCTCGCGGGTCTCTTCGCCGGCGACCTCGGTGAGCGAGCCGGCCATGTAGTCGTCAAGGTAGACGGCCATCGCGCGGGCGACGTCGATGATCCGCTCGGTGTCGGCCTCGCTCATCTCGCCGAGGGCGTCCGCGAGCATCAACCAGCCGTTGAGAGCTTCCAGTTGGAAGCTCTCCGCGAATTCCGGCTCGATCTCCGACTCGAACAGCGGGGCGGCGGTCAACGCGGCGACCGCCCGGGCGAACTCCGCACTGCTCCCGCCGTCCGCCACGTCCGCCCCGGCCCGGAGCAGTTCCGCGAGCGCCGCCGGGTCCACTCCCCACTCCTCGGGCATCGCCATACCGACCAACGGCCCCCGCAGTCGCCGCAGGGCGAAATACGCCGCCTGGTAGCGCTGCCCCCGCCCCATGGCCGCGACCTGCGCCGACAGCCCTTCGTCGTTCTGCCAGTCCGGCTGACTCGCTGTTCCACTCACCGATAGCCCATCGTCGCGAGGAAGTTCGTCCATGCTTCGTGATTTCTCCACACGTACATGGACTGACCAGGGATTTTCGCCTTTGTTCCCAGCGTAATGGGTCCTGTCATCTGCGCGCCCACCTGGTTCAGGAAGTCGCTGCATCCATCGGGGGCGCAGGCGTTCCGCGACACGCCACCAGCCACGGGTGTCAGATCGTTCTGCGCCATGTAATGGACAGCGGTCTCCTCGGCGTGGGCCCCTTCCATATTGGTGGCGGCCACGACGTCTTCCCGTCCCAGAGACGCGATGTAGTTGAGCTGTTCCTTCTCCAGCCCCCGGCCCGCACCGCTCACCACGTGTACGAGAGATCCGTTAGCCCGCCTGGCGGCCGTCACCGCGGTGGTTCTGAAGACATCCCGTGCGAAGGGGCTCGGGATCTTGCTGTGGATGTCGTCGGCCAGCGTCTTGGCCCCTGCCGCAATCTCCTCCACATCGCAGTTGTGGACCAGGACCGGTGTGTCGCCGGCCTCCACGTAGTAGGTGTGGAGGTCGCCGATGGTCAGGTCGTATGTGGTGGTGTGGGCGTGGAAGAGGCGGACGGTGGTGATCTGGGCGGTGCCGGTGGGGGTTTGGAGGAGGTCGCCCTGGTGGAGGTCCTTGGCCTCGACGAAGGCGGACTGGGTCTCGTCGTAGAAGGGGTGGTGGAAGGTGGTGGTGAGGTGGCCGTTCGCGGGCGTCGGGGCGGCCGGGGAGACCGCCGCCACCGGGGCCGTGGCCGGGTGGGAGTCGGCCGCGTGGTGGGTCGCGCCCAGGGCGCCCAGGACCGCCGCGGAGGCCGCGAGGCCGAGGGCCGCGCGCCGGACCACCTTCTTCGCGGCGGACGTGACGGCGTTGGCCGCGACCGGCTTCACCGCGACGTCCACGAAATCGTGGTCCGTCGTCGTCACGATCACCGCGGTGACCTTGTGGCTCTGCGTGCCGGAGGCACCCGGCACCGAGTTGACGACGGAGTCGCCCACCTTGATCCGGTCGATGGCCTTGGTGCCGCCGCCCGCCATGAGGACACGGGAGCCGGCCGTGAAGCTGTGGCAGGTCCCGCTGTCGGTGGCCGACTTGGCGGCGCCCGACTCGCCCTCGCGCGCCGCGGTCTGGGTGGCGTCGCCCGCCGCCGCCTCCTCGGCCTCGGTGGCGCCCTTGCCGAAGAGCCCGCCGACGGCCTCCATCGCCTTGGGGGCGAACTTGCTGAGCACCTTGCCGCCCAGCGACCCGAGCGCCCCGCCGATCGCGCCCGCGACGGCGCCCGTCACGGCCGAGGTCGCGAAGGCGCCCGCGCTGCACGCCGCGCCGCCCGCCTCGGCGCACTTGAAGCCCTGCTCGACCAGTGACCCGGCCGCGCCCGCGACCGCCGCGCAGCCGATGGAGCCGACGCCCGCCGTGACCGCCTCGCAGCCCATGAAGACGGCGGTGGAGACCACGAAGGACGTGATGGCCGCCGCATGGTGCTTGGCGTAAGTGGCCGCGGTTTTCACGGCCTTGACGGTGGCGTGATACGCGGTTCTGGATGCCTTCGCCACCGCCTTGGCGGTCTTCTTCACCGCGTGGACCACGCGTTTCGCGACCTTCTTGACCGCGTGGTAGGCCGAGTGGACGGCGTGCACGGCGGCGTGGACGACGCGTTTCACCTTGCGCGCCGCGTAGTGGTAGACGCGGCGGGTGTAGCGGACGGTGGCGCGGTAGACGTCCCGCACGTGGTGGACGACCCTCTTCACCACGCGCTTGGCGGCGTGCACGACCTTGTGCACGATCGGCGGCGTGTAGTGGTAATAGGCGTACGAGGCGTAGAAGTTGAAGGAGCTCCAACTGCTGGAGGCGTACGAGGTGGCCGCGTGGTAGGTGCTGCTCACCGCGTGGCTGACGGCGTGGCTCGCCGCGTGCCAGACGCTGCCCAGGCCCCAGTTGCCCGAGGGGTCGGTGCCGTCGAGCGGGTTGTCGCCGACGTACGCGAAGGGGTTGGCCGCCGCCTCGTTCGGGACCGGGTTGACGGACGCGGAGTCCTTGTTCATGAAGGTGCCGGTCGCCGGGTTGTACCAGCGCGACGCGGTGCCGACCTTGCCGGTGTCGGCCTCCGTCCAGCCGGACTGGAAGCCGAGGTGGCCGATGAGCCCGTTGTTGGCGGTGACCTTGCCCATCGGGTCGTACGTCGTGGAACCGGCCAGGGCGGTCGCCCCCGGCGCGAAGTTCCCGATGACGTCGTCGTGGCTGTCGGTCAGGGCCAGTTGGCCGGTGCCCGGCGCGGTGCCGCCGTTGATGCCGATCAGCGAGCCGCCGGGATCGTACGTATAGCTGTAGTTGCCGTCCGCGGCGATGGTGTTGTCGGCGCCCGAGTACTGGAAGGCGCGCGAGGACTGGTCGGCCGCGTTGGCGTCGGTGATGTTCCGGCCCGACGCGTCGAGCGTGTACGAGTGCGTGCCCGCGGTGATCTGGTTGTTGTACGCGTCGGTGGAGTAGGCCACTTGGCCGTTGGCGGTGGAGGTGTCCGAGGTCATGGTGCCGCGCGCGGAGTACGCGTAGCTGTGGACGCCGTCCGAGGTGAGCTGGTCGCGGGCGTCGTAGGTGTAGACGTCGGCGCCGACCCGGGTGCGGTTGCCGGAGTCGTCGTAGGAGTAGTTCGTGGTGGCCGTGCCGTTGTTCCACGAGCTGAGGCGGTCGGCCTGGTCGTAGGTGTAGACGTTGTTGGAGGCGCCCGCGACCCCGACGGTGTTCTTCGACGTCAGGTTGCCGTTCCTGTCGTAGCCGTAGGTGATGGCCGACAGTGTGCCGGCGCCCTGCGTCAGGGTGTCGCCGGTGAGGTCGTGCGCGGTGTTGTACGTGAAGGTGCGGGTCTGGCCGCTCGCGCCGTACTTGACCGACGCGGTCTGGTTCAGCGTGTTGTAGCCATAGGTGAGCGCGGTGCCGGAGGCCGCGTCGTTGAGCGTGGACAGCCGGCCCGCGGTGTCGTAGCCGTAGGAGGTGGTGCCGGCCGCGTCCGAGCGGGTCAGCGGTGAACCGTCGTCGTTGTAGGTGAAGTTGGACGAGCCGCCGGAGCCGCCCGCCGACGTCAGGTCGCCGCGGTCGTCGTAGCTGAACGTCTCGTGGGTGGCGGCCTGGTGGTCCTTGGCGCCGGTGGTGCCCGCCTCCGCGGTGTCGGCGGCGGTCACCTGGTTGTCGTGGTCGTAGGTGAAGCTGCGGGTCGCGGTGGCGGCGTCGGCGCCCTGTCCCGAGGCGGTCTTCAGATTGCCGAGCTGGTCGTACGTCATCGTGTTGGTGACGCCGCCGGGCAGCGTGCTGGAGGCCAACTGCCCGTCGAGGTCGTAGACGTTGGTGGTCGTGGAGTCGGCCGCCGAGCCGTACTGGGCGGTGGCCGGCTGCTTCACCGTCTCCTGCTGGCCCCACGGGGTGTATCCGTACAGCCAGGAGTTGTTGCGCCCGTCGGTGAACCGGGTCCTGTTGCCCGCCGCGTCGTACCCGAAGGACGTGGTGATCGAGGTGGTCGCGGTGACCGGCTGGATCTCCTGGGTGACGGTGCCCGCCGCGTCGTACGTGAAGTGGCTGGTGTTGCCGTTCGCGTCCGTGGAGGCGGTGAGGTTGCCGACGCCGTCGTAGATCTGGTGGGTCTGCCTGAGCTGCGTGTTGGCGGCGTCGTACTGGGTGCTCAGCGTCGGGTTGCCCGCGACGTCGAAGTCGGTCTCGGTCCAGGTGTTGTCCGGCTGGATCGTCTTCTGCCGGTTCCCCATGAAGTCGTACGTGTACTTCGTGGTGTTGCCCGCGCCGTCGGTGACCGAGGTGACCTCGCTGGCCCGGTCGTACCCGTAGGTGGTGGTGACCCCGGCGGGCGTCGTGGTCGACGCCAGATTCGCGCCGTACGGATTCCCGGTGGTCACCGCGTACGAATTGGTGGTGGTCAGCACCCGGTTGGAGGGGAAGCGTTCCAGCGTGCTCGCGGTGACCTGCCGGCCGAGGTAGTCCCAGGTGGCCTGGGTGACGGCCCCGGTGCCGTCCGTCACCGACAGTCGGTCGCCGTTGGTGTCGTACGTGGTGTGCAGCTTGGTGCCGTCCGGCTCGGTGACCTGCGCGAGGTCGCCGAGCTGGTCGTACAGGAAGCCGGTGGTCTTCCCGCCCGGGGTGGTCGAGGAGATCTGGTTGCCGTCGGAGTCGTACGACCAGGTCGACGTGGCCGCCAGCGGGGCGGACGCGCCCGCCGGGGTGTACGGCGGCAGGGTCTCGGAGACCTTGTTGCCGTTGGCGTCGTAGACCGTGGTGGTCTGGTTGCCGGTCGGATCGACCTCTTCGACGGCCTCGCCGAAGGTGTCGAACCCGCTGGTGGTGACCGGCCGTTGGGTGACCGGCTGGCCGCCGCCGGTCTCGACCTGGACGGCGGGGGCGGTGGTGACCGCCAGATTCCCCGCCTCGTCGTAGGAGTAGTCGGTGGTGAAGTTGTCCGCGTCGGTCATCGACTTCGGCAGGCCGCGCTTGTCGTACGTGTAGCGGGTGGTCTGCTCGGTGGAGGAACCGACGGTGCCGCCGGTACGGCCGTTGCCGTACAGCGTGTTGACCTCGGTGCCGGTCAGCGCGCGCGGGTAGACCTGCACGTTGGAGACCGAGCCGGGCAGGAAGTCGGTCGGCGCGCCGTTGTACTTGCCCGCGCCGATGGTCAGCGGGCCGTTCGCGGACCACGGCGCGGTGTTGGTGCCACTGCCGGACAGCGCGCCGTTGACGTAGATCTGGCTGGCGCCGTTGGCGACGTTGTACACGCCGACCACATGCGTCCAGGTGTTGGTCTTGGGCACGGCGGTGGAGTACGCGGACGGGAAGGTCGGCGCGGCCGTGTCGGCGCTGGTCTGCTCCATGCTCCACAGCGGCGCGCTGGTGTGCGCGTAGTTGTACTGGAGGTAGAAGGCGCTGGCCGTGGTGCCGCCCTGAGCGACGATCGTCGCGTTGTGGGTCGGCAGCGACGCCATGTTGACCCAGGCGGAGACCGTGTAGGACCCGGCGGTGTTGAGCACCGGGCCGTTGGTGGCGATCTGCTGGCCCGAGGTGCCCGGGAAGGTCGCCGCGTCGCCGCCCCAGGTGACGCCCGAGGCGGCGCCGGTGTAGCCGCTGCCCGAGGTGTCGGTGACGGTGGAGCCGGTGGTCTGGTCGAGCTTCCACCAGGCGGAGGGGTGTCCCGAGGCGTCGCCGTGCAGCGTCTCGGTCAGGGTGTTGCCCGCCGCGTCGTAGGTGGAGGAGGTGGTGCGGTCGAAGCCCGAGGAGTCGTGCTCGTTCTGGGTGGCGACCTGGTCGTCCGGGGTGAAGGACACGCTGGTCACCCGGTCGACGCCGGTCGGGTCCACGGTGGTGCTCGTGGTCCTGGAGGCCGCGTCCACCGTGAAGTTGACGACCGTCTGCCCGTTGTCGGTGGTCTGCGACAACTGGTTCCCGGCCGCGTCGTACGTGGTGGTCTGGAGCACCGTCGAGGCCGTGCCGTCGGCGCTCTTCTTGCTCGCGGTGACCGCCAGGCCGTTGTCGGTGTACGTGTACGACGTCGTGGCGCCCATCGAGTCGGTCACCGACGCCAGCCGGCCCGCCGGGTCGTACGCCCGCGAGGACTCCGTCAGCGTGGTGGCGGCCTGCGGGCTGACCGGGTCGCCGGTGTACTGGAGCGTCTGGGTCAGCAGGTGCCCGTTGTCGTCGTACGTGTAGTTGGTGGTCGTGCCCGACTTGGACACTTCCTGCGTCTTGTTGCCCGACGTGTCGTACGTGTACGTCGTCGTCCCGCCGTTGGTGCCGCCCGCGTTGGCGTTGGCGTCGGTCTGGGTGAGGACGTGGTCGTACGCGTCGTAGGTCTGGGTCTCGGTGCGGGGCGCGTCGCCGCCGCTGAGGTCCTTGACCGTCTGCGAGGTGATGTCGCCGTCGGCGTCGAAGACCGTGGTGGTGGCCGCCGCGTGGGTGGCGCCGGTGACCCGGTCGGTGAGCTGCGGGTCGTCCTCCTCGGTGATCTGCCCGGCCTTGTCGTACGTGTAGGACGTGGTCAGACCTGCGGGGTAGGTGTCGGAGACGGCCTTCTTGGTGAGCACCTGCCCGAGGCCGTCGTAGGTGTAGCTGGTGACCAGGCCCACCGCGTCGGTGGAGGAGGCCACGTCGCCGTTGTGGAAGTACGACACCGAGTTGACCGCGCCGCCGGGCGAGACCGACCGCACCGGCAGGCCCTTGGGCACGTTCCCGCCGTCGGCGGCGGGGTAGGTGGCGGTGCCGTCGCTGAACACGGTGGACGAGGCGCGCCCGTTGGGGAAGCCCGCGACCGGCGGTCCGGTCACCGCGGTCTCGTCGCCGAACGCGTCGTAGGTGTACGAGGTCAGGTACGTGGGGTCGGTCGCCGAGGAGGAGCGGCCGTCCCGCTCGGTGAGCAGGACGTCGTTGCGCGGGTCGGCGGTGGTGAGCTGTTCCGTCGTGTCGTCGGGGAAGTACGTGTAGTACTCGGTGGAGCAGACCTTGGCCGCCTGATTCTGGCAGGTGGTCGAGGAGACGACGTTGCCGCGGACGTCGTGGCCGGTGACGGTCATCGCGCCGTTGGGGTCGGTGACCGTGTGCTCGTAGCCGCCGGTGTCGTAGCCGAAGCTGGTCCTGTTGCCGAGGCCGTCGGTCTCGGTGAGCTGGCGTTCGTTGTTGACGACGTCGTAGGTGTACGTCGTCACCTTGTTCGCCGGGGAGGTGACCTTGACGGTCTCCACCGGCAGCAGGCCGGTGGAGTTCTTGCCCGCCTGGAAGTGGCTCTCGGCGTCCTGCGCGGTCAGCGCGGTGCGGTAGGTGGCGACGTCGGCGAGCGTGCCGTTGAAGTAGGCGACGGTGCCGTTGGTCAGGCCGGTCCAGCCGGAGCCGGTGGTGCCCGCGCCGATGTAGGCGGTGGTCCTGGCGCTGTTGGACAGCGCGGCCGTGGCCGTCTTGGTCGCGGCCTGCGCGCCGTCGAGGTACAGGGTCTGGCTGGTGGCTCCGGCGCTGAGCAGCACATGGTGCCACTTGCCGTCGGTGACGGTTCCCGTGGTGCCCATCTGCACCGAGCCGGACGTGGTGTAGAAGCCGCCGTAGAGCTTGCCGTCGCTGCCGATCCACAGTTGCGGTGTCGTGGAGGAGACGGTCGAACCGATCGCGCCGCTCTGCGTGTTGAGCAGGATCGCGCCGCCGTGGGTGGTGCTGAACCACAGTTCTGCCGAGGCCGCGGTGTCCCCGGTCACGGTGTCCGGCACCTTCACCCAGGAGCTGGTCCCGTTGAACGTGGCGGCCTTCTGGTCGCTGAACGGCCCGGTCGCGCCGAGCGTCACCGCGTTGTACGTGCCGGTCCCGCCGCGCGTCTCGTCCAGCGCCGTGGTGGCGCCCGCGGGTTCGCCCAGCCGGAAGTACGTGGCGGGCGCGCCGCCGAGCACCGCGCCGCGGTAGGTCTGGCTGGAGCCGGTGACGGTGGGCGCGCCGAGCTTCCAGACGCCGCCGTTCTCGTCGGTGAGCTGGGTCAGCGCCGTGGTCGCCGGGTCGTACGTCATGGCGTGGTACGTCTTGGCGGACGGCCGGGTGACCGTGCTCAGCAGGCTCGCGGCGTGGGTGCCGTAGGTGCGCAGCGCGCTCGCGTCGGCGGCGACCAGCGGGCGGTCGTACCAGGCGGCGTCGGCGATCGCGCCGTTGAAGTACGTGGCGTAGCCGGTCTTGTCGGTGGTGCTGGAGTGCGGCTGGTCGGGCCAGGCCCCGCCGAGGAAGCCCGCTCCCAGGGTGTTGTACGGCTGGTTCTTGCCGAAGGCGATGCCGGGCTGGATGGAGACCGAGCCGGACACCGAGCCGACCTTGGCGCCGTCCAGGAAGAGGGTCTGGCTGTTGCCCGCGGCGGACAGCACCATGTGGTGCCACTTGCCGTCGGCGACCGAGGCGGTGGTGCTGATCGGCGCGATGCCGCCGCTGTACCAGAATTCGGCCTTCAGCTTGCCGTCGGTGCCCACGTAGGCGGCCGGGGTGTAGCCGCCGGGCGAGTCGCCCGCGGTGACCGGCTGCGAGGCGTAGGAGTAGAGCACGCCGGGCCCGGCGGAGGTCTTGAACCACAGCGACAGGGCGCCGGAGTCGGTGTTGTTGCCCATGTCGAACGGGAGGGTGGCGTACGAGCTGGTGCCGTTGAACCCGATGGCGGTGGCGGCCGATCCGGTGAGCGGGCCCGCCTGGCCGTAGGTGACGCCGCTGTACGCGAGGTTCTTGGTGCCCTGGTTGGCGAGGACCGCGTCCTTGCCGACGGTGCCCGACGCCTCGGACATCGGCCACACCGCCCGCGGGTCGAGGTCGAGCGCGGCGTTCTGGTACTGCGATCCCGCGGTGTAGTTGTACGCGGTGCACTGCGTGCTGGAGATCGGCGAACAGACCTTCGTGAGCTGGTCGTTGGTGTAGCCGTACGTCCAGGTCTGCGCGGAGTTCGGGTCGGCGGCGGTGACCGGGTCGGTGACGACGGTGGCGACGTGCGCGGCGCTCGCGCCGGTGGGTGTCTGCCAGGTCAGGTGCAAGGCGCGGGCGGAGGTCACCGAGGTCATGGTGGTGACGTGGCCGCTGGTCCAGGTGAAGGTGACGGCGCGGCCGTTGGCGTCGGTGACCGAGGTGATGCCGTACGCGCCGGAGCCCAGCGACTGGGTGAAGGCGTAGACGGTGGCGTTCTTGTCGGTCAGCGTGTAGCCGCCGGTGACGGCCTTGAAGGTGGCGAAGCGGCCCGCGGGCGGCGAGTAGCTGCCGTCGCCGTTCTTGCCGAAGCCGACCTGGGAGCCGTCCGGATAGGTGACGACGTTGGAGACGACGGCGCCCGCCGGGTTGTACTGCTCGGTGGCGCGGGCGTCGAAGATGCTCGACCAGCCCGCGCCGAACGCCCCGGTCCAGCGCGGGTCACGGGAGTTGTAGTCGCGGTCGACGTCGAGGCTCGGGCCGACGGTGGAGACGGTCGCGTCGGTGTCGGAGGTGGTGTAGTTGCCGATCGACGGGTCGTAGCCGTGGTCGCTGCTGTTCTGGGACAGCCCCGAGGTGATCAGCGGCTGCGGGACCTGGATCGCCATCTGGTACCAGGTGGCGCCGGAGTACAGCCCCGCGTCCTGCGACTGCACCGTCCAGGAGTAGCTCTGGCCCCACTTGAGCTTGCCCGCGGGGACCGTCCAGGAGCCGGTGGTGAGCAGTCCGGAGTCGACGACCTTGGTGTTGGTGTTGTCGTAGATCTGGAAGTCGTACTTGGTGGTGGTGTTCGCCTGCGAGTTGGCGCCGCCGGACCAGGCGGTCAGTTGGGGGGTGGTGGTGTACTCCACCTCGTTGTCGTTGGGGTACTGCTGGTAGACCTGCGGCGGGGTGGTGCCGGTGTACGTGACGTCGATGTACGGGCCCTTGCCCGCGTCGGCGAAGGAGCCGAACTGCTTCCAGTGCAGGGCGTCGGTGGTGGCCGCGTAGACCGCCAGGCCGTAGTCGGGGGTGGTGCCGTTCATCCAGCCCTGGATGGAGGCGGTGGTGAGCGGCACCTCCACCGCGTTGCCCTTGGTGGGGTCGGCGGCGGTGTTGGCGCAGGCGATGGGCACGCTGGGCGTGAGGTTGCCGATGGACGCGCCGTGCGAGGGGCCGGGGTAGGTGGTGACGCCGGTCGGGGTCCACGGCGCGGTGATCAGCGCGACGTCGAAGCGCTCGGCGGTGCATGTGGAGGCCCAGGTCTCGAACAGGTGCAGCGACGCGGCGGTCACGGTGACCTTGGAGCCGTCCCAGCCGCCGTACCAGTGGTTGACGAAGGTGTTGGCGGAGTGCGTGCCGGAGTCGTACGAGCCGATCTTGACGGTCTGCTCGAAGGAGTGGTCGCCCGCGGGGTTGCCGGACTCGGCGTAGGTGGTGGTCCAGCCGTCGACGATGCTGGGGTCGACGGTGACGGGGAAGACCCGCGCGGGGTCGTGCAGCCACGTCGGGTCGAGGGTGACCTTCAGGGCGGTGCCGCCGTGGTCGGCGACCAGCCGGTAGTCGACCGCGTAGGTCGTCGCCGGCTCGCCGGAGCGGCGGTCGACCTTGGAGTCGTAGGCGTAGGCGCGCGGTATCCGGGCGGTCACCTTGCCCGCGGCGTCGCGCAGTTCGACCGAGCCGTCCTTGGCCTGGACGGGAGTCAGGCCCTGGAGCCTCAGCGGGAAGAGCCAGGAGTTGGCGGCGCTCGCCGCGTGCAGGACGACGGCTTCCTTGACGCCGGTCGCGGACGGGGCGACGACCAGGTCGGTGCGCGGCAGGGCTTCGGGGTACGTGACCTCGTCGCCCGACACGGCGGCGGTGACGTCGGCCGCGCCGGACAGGCCGTACACGACGGAGTGCGCGGCGTCGGTGCGCAGGGTGGCCAGGTCGGGCGCGGAGGAGCGCGGCGCGAAGTCGACGCCGAGGGAGTTGGCGGCCTCGTGGAGGCGGCCGTCGGCCCGGCGGTGCACGCTGGTGTCGATCGGCTGCCAGGCGCCGTGCGCGTCCCGGTAGTTGACCGGCGTCTGCGACACGCGGCGGGTGTGCGTGCCGTCCGCGTTGTCGAACACCGTGACGGTGTCGGTCGACTTCGCCGCGTTCCGCTTGCTGGTGCGGGCGGAGTAGCCGCCGACGACACCGCTGCGGCCGGACGTGGACGCCTTGCGGAACGGGTGGTAGGCGTCGAGTTCGCCGGGCGCCTTGCCGGGCTTGTGCCCCGCGCCGACGTGGGCGCGGGTGGAGTCCGCGGTCGCCCGGTGGCTGTGCCCGGCGGCGGTGCCGCTCTCCTGCTGCGGCACGCGCCCCCAGTGCGGGTGCTTCAGCCACGCGGTGAGCGAGGCGAGGCTGGGCATCGACAGCGCGGGCAGGGTCGCCCCGTCCGCCGCCGCCTGCTCCGTGGTCAGCACCAGCGCCAGCGCGATCAGCGACAGCATCGCGGTGGCACGCAGCCACCGGCGGCGGAGGGTTGTTCTCCGGGACGAACGACGGGCGAAGGATGCGCGCACGGCACAGGCTCCTGACAGGATCGACACAGAAAACTCGCCGATCGTGACCGTTTTCCTCACCCGCGGATAGATCGCGGGGACGATCCGGGGACACTCTTTGCCTGTACATGATCAAGCGCGGCGACTTGTGACCCCTGTCCCGGTTCGTTCCGGGAACGATCTTTACGATGGAGGGGTTTGGTCCGCCTTTCGCCCTGCTTTTGGGCAAGCGAGGTCAAGCCCGCGCGGGCCTCCCGGCGGACCCCTTCAGCGACACCTCAGTGACGCAGCGCGTCGGTCACGGCGGCCTCGACCGCCTTGCGCGTGCTCGTGGCGGAGCCCCCGGGCACGGCGGTGACATTCGCACCGGGCGCGTCAGCCGTACCGCCCGTACCGCCCGCCTTCTCCCCCACGACGACGAAGCGCGTGCCGGGGAATTTCGGTCCCGCCGCCGGGACCGCGCCGTCGGGGGCCGCGCCGACCGTCAGGACGACCGTGCACTTGCGGTCGGCCAGGGTCGCCAGATAGGGCCCGGCCGCCGCCGCGCTCTGCTCCCCCGCCATCGCCAGATAGCTGACCTTCGCGCGCGTCCCGGCCGAGGCGTCCCGCATCCCCGCCCACACCGGCGCCGCCGCCGGGTCCGCCAGACCGCGCTCCCCGGTGAGCAGACACGCCTGCTGGTCGGTGTACGTACGCGCCCGGGCCGGCGGCAGAGCCCGCTCCTTGCCGGGGCCGGAGGACGTCAGGACCAGGGCTGTCACGGTGGCGGCCACCGCCACGGCCGCGGCGCCCGCCAGGAGTATCCAGAGCCGATGCGCGTTCGTCCACGTTTTCACGGCGGGCAGCATATGCGGCGCGGGCCGCCGGGACAGCGGCGGCCGAGGGGTATCTTTCTCGCGGTGAAGCACCGCATAACGGTGCATACGGGACGGAGACCGTGGGGGCCGCGCCGGTCCGCCGGGAGCGGCGGGCCCGCGGTGCCGGGACGCGAGTGGCGGAGGTGAGTGGGGATGGCGGGTTCAGGAGTGCCCCCGGCACAGCCGCGTCCCGTATCTTTTCCGGCAGACCCCGACCCAGCTTCCGCGGGAGGACCGACGATGGACAGGGCCGAGGCCGTCATACCGGCGCAGGACACCAGAGCCGCCGCGCCCGGCGGCACCACGGTCGACGACGCGCCGACGACCGGCTTCAGGCCCGGCGGCATCGGACCGCGCGTCGACCCGTATCTGCTGGCCACGGTCTTCTTCGCGGCGTTCCTCGCGCTGTCGGTGACCCGCTACCGGCGGATGCTCACGATGTCGTGGGACCTGGGCATCTTCGAGCAGGCGGTCGGCTCCTACGCGCACTTCCACGCGCCGGTCGCCGACCTCAAGGGCCCCGGCTTCAACATCCTCGGTGACCACTTCAGTCCGATCACCGCCCTGATCGCCCCCTTCTACCGGGTGTTCCCGAGCCCGGTGACGCTGCTGGTCGCGCAGGCGCTGCTGTTCGCGCTGTCGATCGTGCCCGTGACCCGGGGCGCCGCCCATCTGCTGGGCCGCGGGCGCGGGCTGGCGGTCGGCGTGGCGTACGGGCTGTCGTGGGGCGTGCAGCGGGCGGTCGAGTTCGACTTCCACGAGATCGCCTTCGCGATGCCGCTGCTGGCGTTCTCGCTGGAGGCGGTGCTGCGCAGGAAGTGGGCGCCGGCGATGTGGTGGGCGCTGCCGCTGATCTTCGTCAAGGAGGACATGGGCGTCACGGCCGCCGCGATCGGCGCGATCGTATGGCTGCGGACCCGCAAGGAGACCGAGCCGGACGCTGGATCCGAGTCCATGTCCGGGGCTCCGTCAGGGGCGGGGTCGGTCAGCGGGTCCGGGTCCGTCGGCGGGTCCGGGTCCGTTCGGGGCGAGGACGTCGTCCCGGCGCCGCGCGCCGACGGCGCCGAGGCCCCGGAGGCCGAGGAGAGCGGGACGCGGGCCGAGGAGCCGCCGCGGCTCAGCGACGGCATGCGGTACGGGCCGTACGCGCTGGGGCTGGTCAGCCTCGGGGTGCTGGCCTCCGCGCTCGCCTTCGCGGTGATCATCCCGGCGTTCAACAGCGCGGGCGGATACGACTACTGGAACAAGCTGAACGGCAACGGGGCGCCGATGCCGGGGCACATCCCGTTCGGCACCGCCGTGCACACCCTGCTGTGGATCCTGCTGCCGACCACCGGTCTGCTGGCGCTGCGTTCGCCGCTGCTGCTGGCCGCGCTGCCGACCATCGGCTGGCGGTTCATCTCGCACGACGACCACTACTGGGGCACCGAGTGGCACTACAGCGCGGTGCTGATGCCGGTGGTCTTCCTCGCCCTCGTGGACGCGGCGGCGCTCTCCCGCAGGAGCCCGCGGCCCTGGCTGCGCTCGTACGCCTCGGGGCTGCCCGCGGCGGCGGCGGGCGCCGCGCTGGCGCTCACCTTGACGATGCCGCTGGCCTCGCTCAGCCACTCCGACACCTACAAGGTCGACGCGCACACCAAGGCCGTGGAGAAGCTGCTCGAGACGGTGCCCAGCGGCTCCTCGGTGGAGGCGAACGTCGGGCCGATCAGCCGTCTCGTCCACCGGACCACGGTGTACTGGGTCGGCGACACGCAGGGCATCAGCCCGGACTACATCGTGATCGACAACTCCTCGGGCTGGGTGCCCGATCCGCTCACCTACGCCAAGCAGCTCCACCCGAACGCCGAGTATCAGCAGATCGTCAACGCCGAGGGCTATGTGATCATGCACCGGACGAGCCCGCCGAACAGCTAGGCGGGCCGGGCGCGTTGAGCCTGGCCGGGCCGACCGGTCCGCTCAGGCCGTCGGGTAGTCGACGTAGGCGAAGCGGCGGCTGTCCGGGGCCCAGCTGTTGACGTTGAGGCTGCCCTGGCCGCCGGGGAAGGCCAGGACGTCACGCGGGGCGCCGCCGTCCGGGGCCATGACGCGCAGGACGACGTCGCGGTCGGCCGGGTGCCCCTCGGTGCCGGGCGGGAAGCTGATGTAGAGGACGTGTCGTCCATCGGGTGACAGGTGCGGGAACCAGTTGACGCGCGCGTCGGAGGTGAGCCGCGTCAGCCCGGTGCCGTCCGGCCGCATCCGAAAGAGCTGGGCGTGGCCGGGGACGGTCGCGCCGTGCTCGGAGTTGAAGTAGATCCAGGCGCCGTCGGGGCTGAACTCCGGGCCGTCGGCGGGCGCCGGAGAGTCCGTCAGCCGGGTGTCGGGGCCGCCGGCCGCGGGGACGGTGAAGATGTTGCGGTAGCCCCACTCGTCGCCGCCGTACGGCTCGACGCCCACGTACGCCAGCGTGCGGCCGTCGGGCGAGACGCCGTGCAGGAAGTGCCGGAAGGGGCCGGGGCCGCGGTCGTTGGTGATCCGGCGCGCGGGTCCGCCCTCGAACGGCACGGCGTGGATGTGCCCGTCGCCCGCCGACAGATAGACGGTGCCGCCGTCCGGCGAGAGCACATGGTCGTTGTTGGCGTCCGTGATGCCGCCGGTGTCGATGACCTCGGGCGCCCCGCCGCCGGGGGCGATCCGCAGCAGCAGCCCGTCCTGGTTGAAGACCAGCCAGCGGCCGTCCGGCGACCAGTTCGGCGCCTCCAGCGCGCTGTCCGCCGTCTCGTACACCAGGCGCGGCTCGCCGCCGTCGATGTCCCCGACCAGCAGCCGCGCGCGCTGTCCCGCCGCCAGCGGCCGTACGTTCGTCCCCGCTCCGGTGATCGTCACAGCCGCTCACACTAACGCGCCCCGCTCGTGGTGAGCGGGGCGCGTCGGATGAAGCGTGCGTACGGGCTGGGCCCGTACGGCCTTACCCGCGTACGGCCTTGCGTGCGTCCGTGGGACGACGCCGGGTCAGCAGCTCAGGTTGTTGCCCGCCGGGACTCCGAGGATCGAGACGAAGCTCTGGTAGGAGTTGATCCGGCTCTGCACCTGCGCGGGGTTGCCGCCGTTGCACTCGATGCTGCCGTTGATGCTGCGGATGGTCTCACCGAATCCGGCGCCGTTGACCATGGCGTTGTGCGGGGTCATGGTGCCGGGGCCGGTCTGGGTGTTCCAGTACCACAGGCCGGTCTTCCAGGCGACGGCCGAGTCGGT
Source organism: Streptomyces sp. NPDC008139 (assembly GCF_042957025.1). Lineage (NCBI taxonomy): Bacteria > Bacillati > Actinomycetota > Actinomycetes > Kitasatosporales > Streptomycetaceae > Streptomyces > Streptomyces sp. NPDC008139. Next base: position 72,103 of record NZ_JBIBHM010000016.1, on the reverse strand, counting down.
CTGCACCAGGTTGGGGTTGTGCAGCAGGTCGATGCCGAGCGCGTCGCCCGCGGCCTTGTAGTTGAAGTTCCAGCTCAACTGGATCGGCCCGCGGCCGTAGTACGCGGACTGTCCGGCCGGGCAGCCGTAGGACTGGCTCGTGTCGCAGTAGTGCGAGTAGTTCGCGGTGTTCTGCTCGACGATGTAGACGAGGCCGCCGGTCTCGTGGCTGACGTTGGCGAGGAAGGCCGCGGCCTCCTGCTTCTTCACCGTGTCGCTGCCGGTGTTCGCGAAACCGGGGTACGCGCTGAGCGCCGCGGTCAGGCCGCTGTAGGTGTAGAAGGAGTTCCGGTTCGGGAACATCTGGTTGAACTGGGCCTCGGTGACGACGAATCCGCTGGGGTTGCCGGGCGGGGTGGTCGTACCGCCGCCGTTGCAGCCGAACGGGTCCCAGTACCAGGTGCTGATGGTGGGGTCGTAGCCCGGGTTGTCGTGGGAGGCCTTGTAGTAGTTGCCGTTGCTGTACTTGACGATGTCACCGGCGACGTAGTTGTGGCCCTGGACCCACGCCGGGTAGTTGCAGGTCCCGCCGGTGCCGCCCGTGGTGCCGCCGGTGCCGCCCGAACCGCCGGTACAGGCGCCCTGGTCCGACCAGACGTCGGCGGCACCGGGCGTCTCGCCCTGGGTCCACCACTTCGCCAGCCAGTTGTGGCTGTTGTACGACGCGCTCATGCCGCCGGTGTACACCGACGACGAGTTCCACGCGGTGGAGCAGCCCGCGGCGGAGGCGGTGGACGCCAGCGGTACGAGGATGGCGATTCCTATCGCGACCGCGAGTGCGGTGAGGAACGCTATGAGCCGTTGTCTCGACACGTGACCACTCCTTGTGGGGGTTCGAGTGGGGTCGGGACAGACTCAAGCGGAATGGTCTGGACCTGTCAAGGTCCAGACCATTGAACGTCCGCCGGGCGGTGGGAAACCGGCTGGAACAGCCCTAGTTGTCCCACACGCGGGGCCGCCGGCCGTGCGGCGCGCCCGCCGTCAGTTGTCCAGCACTGTTGTCAGTTGTCCAGCACCGTTGTCAGTTGTCCAGCACCGTCGTCAGGAACTCCGCCGTCCACTCCAGCAGTTCGCGCCCCACCACCGGCTTGCCGCCGATCCGCGCCGTCGTCGGACGCGGGACGAGGATCTGCTTCGTCGCGTGCTTGAGCACCGTGCGCGGGTAGAGCCGGTTCAGCCGCAGCTCCTGCGACTCGCGCAACTCCACAGGGCCGAAGCGGACGTTGACGCCCTGGAGGGTGATGTCGCTGACGCCGACCTTGCGGGCCAGCATCCGCAGCCCCGCCACCAGCAGCAGATTCTCCACCGGCTCCGGCAGCTTGCCGTAGCGGTCGGTCAGCTCCTCGCGGACCGCCGCGATGTCCTCGGCCGTGTTGGCCGCCGCGATGGCCCGGTACGCCTGGAGCCGCAGCCGCTCGCCCGGCGCGTAGTCGTGCGGGACGTGCGCGTCCACCGGCAGCTCGATCTTGACGTCGAGCAGCGTCTCCTCCGGCTCGCCGCCGCTCTCCAGCGCCGAGCGGTAGTCGGCGACGGCCTCGCCCACCATCCGTACGTACAGGTCGAATCCGACGCCCGCGATGTGCCCGGACTGCTCGCCGCCGAGCAGATTGCCCGCGCCGCGGATCTCCAGGTCCTTCATGGCGACGTACATGCCCGCGCCCATCTCGGTGTGCTGGGCGATGGTGGCGAGCCGCTCGTGCGCGGTCTCGGTCAGCGGCTTCTCCGGCGGGTACAGGAAATACGCGTAGCCGCGCTCGCGCGAGCGGCCGACGCGCCCGCGCAACTGGTGGAGCTGGCTGAGCCCGAAGGTGTCGCCGCGCTCCACGATCAGGGTGTTGGCGTTGGCGATGTCGATGCCCGACTCCACGATCGTGGTGGACACCAGCACGTCGAACCGCTTCTCCCAGAAGTCGACCACGACCTGTTCGAGCTGCGACTCCCCCATCTGCCCGTGCGCGGTGGCGATCCGCGCCTCCGGCACGATGGCACGCAGCCGCGCCGCCGCCCGGTCGATCGACTCCACCCGGTTGTGGATGTAGAAGACCTGGCCCTCGCGCAGCAGTTCACGGCGGATCGCGGCGCCGATCTGCCGCTCCTCGTACGGGCCGACGAAGGTCAGCACCGGGTGCCGCTCCTCCGGCGGGGTGGTGATGGTGGACATCTCGCGGATGCCGGTGACCGCCATCTCCAGGGTGCGCGGGATCGGGGTGGCGGACATGGTCAGCACGTCCACGTTGGCCCGCAGCTTCTTGAGCTGCTCCTTGTGCTCGACGCCGAAGCGCTGCTCCTCGTCGACGATGACCAGGCCCAGGTCCTTGAACTTCGTCTCGGAGGAGAAGAGCCGGTGGGTACCGATCACCAGGTCGACGGTGCCGTCCCGCAGCCCCTCGATGGTGGCCTTGGCCTCGCTGTCGGTCTGGAACCGCGACAGCGCCCGCACCTTGACCGGGAACTGCGCGTACCGCTCGGCGAAGGTGCCCATGTGCTGCTGCACCAGCAGCGTGGTCGGCACCAGCACGGCGACCTGCTTGCCGTCCTGCACGGCCTTGAAGGCCGCCCTCACGGCGATCTCGGTCTTGCCGTAGCCGACGTCGCCGCAGATCAGCCGGTCCATGGGGACGGACTTCTCCATGTCCTCCTTGACCTCGGCGATGGTGGTGAGCTGGTCGGGCGTCTCCGCGTAGGGGAACGCGTCCTCCAGCTCGCGCTGCCAGGGGGTGTCGGGGCCGAAGGTGTAGCCGGGGGCGGCCATCCGCGCCGAGTACAGCTTGATCAGGTCGGCGGCGATCTCCTTGACGGCCTTCTTCGCCCGCGCCTTGGTCTTCGTCCAGTCCGCGCCGCCGAGCCGGTGCAGCGAGGGGGCCTCGCCGCCGACGTACTTGGTGACCTGTTCGAGCTGGTCGGTGGGGACGAAGAGCCGGTCGCCCGGCTGGCCGCGCTTGGCGGGCGCGTACTCGACCAGCAGGTACTCGCGGGTGGCGCCTTGCACGGTGCGCTGCACCATCTCCACATAGCGGCCGACGCCGTGCTGCTCGTGCACGATGTAGTCGCCCGCCTGGAGGGTGAGCGGGTCGATGGTCTTGCGCCGCCGGGACGGCATCCGGCCCATGTCCTTGGTGGACGAGCGCTGCCCCGACAGGTCGGTCTCGGTGAGCACCGCGAGCTTGAGCGCCGGGTCGATGAAGCCGTGCTCGATGGAGCCGGTCGCCACGTGGACCACGGACGCCGCGAGGTCGGCCAGCTCGATGTCGAGGCGGGCCGCGATGCCCTCGCCGCCCAGCACCTCCACCACGCGGGCGGCCGGGCCCTGGCCCTCGGTGACGTAGACGGTGCGCCAGCCGTCGGCCAGCCAGCCCTTGGTGTCGGCGAGCGCGCGGGCGGTGTCGCCGCGGTACAGCTCGGGCGCGTGCATGCCCAGCTTGAGGGTGTCGGCGGCCAGGTCGTCGGCCTCGTCGGCGGCGAAGGGGCTCACCGACCACCAGGGGACGCCCAGCTCGCGGGCCCGGTCGCGGACGTCGGCGATCGACCACAGCGAGGCCGCGCCCAGGTCGATCGGCGCCTCGCCGCCGCCGGCCGACGCCGCCCAGGACGCCTCCAGGAATTCGCGGGAGGTCGCCACCAGGTCGGCGGCGCGGGTACGGACCCGCTCCGGGTCGCACACCACGGCCATGCTGCCCGCCGGGAGCACGTCGAGCAGCAGCTCCATGTCGTCGACCAGCACCGGGGCCAGGGACTCCATGCCCTCCACCGCGATGCCCTCGGCGATCTTGTCCAGCAGCTCGTGCAGCTCGGGGTGGGCGACCGACAGCGCCGCGGCCCGCTCCTTCACCTGGTCGGTGAGGAGCAGCTCACGGCAGGGCGGCGCCCACAGGCCGTGCTCGGCGACTTCGAGGGAGCGCTGGTCGGCGACCTTGAAGTAGCGGATTTCCTCGACGTCGTCGCCCCAGAACTCCACCCGCAGCGGGTGCTCCTCGGTCGGCGGGAAGACATCGAGGATGCCGCCGCGCACCGCGAATTCGCCGCGCTTCTCGACCAGCTCGACGCGGGAGTACGCGGCTGCCGCCAGACCCTCGGTGACGGTGCCCAGGTCGGCGCTCTGCCCGGTCCGCAAGGCGACGGGCTCCAGGTCGCCCAGGCCCTTGACCTGCGGTTGCAGCACGGACCTGATGGGGGCGACCACGACCTGTACGGGTCCGGTCGCCGCGTCGTCGGCCCGCGGGTGCGCCAGGCGGCGCAGGACGGCCAGGCGGCGGCCGACGGTGTCGCTGCGCGGGGACAGCCGTTCGTGCGGCAGCGTCTCCCACGCCGGGTACTCGGCGACGGCGTCCGGCGGCAGCAGGGTGCGCAGCGCGGCGGCCAGGTCCTCCGCCTCGCGACCGGTCGCCGTGACCGCCAGTACGGTGCGGTGCGCGCGGGCCGCGAGCGCCGCGATGGCCAGGGAACGCGCGGCGGGCGGCCCCACCAGGTCCACCATCGGCCGGGCGCCGGAGGCGGCGGCCTCCACCGCTTCCGCGAGGGCGGCGTCCTCGACGACGACGTCGACCAGACCGTTCAGACTCATGAGGGGTTTTCCGTCCCGGGGCAGAGGCAACGCGAAGCACCCGACACGTGTCACGGGCCGGGGGTACCTCCAGCGTACGACGTACCGCCGACAGCCACAGGCCATCGCGCGAGGCGCGGGGCCGCGGAGCCCGTGGGCGGGGACGCCCGGCGGGGGCGGACCCGGGGGCGGGACGCACGGGCGGCCCCGGAGCGCGGGGGGTTGCGCTTCCGGGGCCGCGTCTGTGGTGACCTGCGCCACCGGCCGGTGTGACCGGCGGCGTCAGTCCGTGGCGATCGCGTTCAGTACGTTCATCCGCCCCGCCCGGAAGGCCGGGAGCAGCGCGGCCAGCAGGCCGACGACCGCGGAGCCGATGAAGACCAGGATGATCGTCGTCCACGGGATCTGGAGGACGCCGAGCCCCTGGGAGGCCAGCACCTTCTGTCCCGTGGTGCCCCAGCCGAGGCCGAGACCGAGGCCGACCAGCGCGCCGAAGAGCGCGATGACCACCGATTCGAGGCGGATCATCCGGCGCAGCTGCCGCCGGGAGGTGCCGATCGCCCGCATCAGGCCGATCTCCCGGGTGCGCTCGACCACCGACAGGGCGAGGGTGTTCACCACGCCCAGGATGGCGACGATGATCGCGAGGCCGAGCAGCCCGTAGATCATGTACAGGAGCTGGTTGACCTGCTTGTGGATGAGGTCCTTGAAGTCGGACTGGTCGCGGACCTTGAGCTGCGGGTAGTCCTTGACGGCCGCGGTGAGCGAGGCGCCCGCCTCCTTGGCCTGGCCGTCGACGGCCTTGGCGAACATGATCTGGTCGAGCGGCTGCTTGTCCGCCGGGAGGTACTGCTTGGCGGTGGCCAGGTTGGTGTACCAGACGCCGTGGTCGACCGTGGTGTCGTCGCTGGTGATGACGTTGACGCGGAGCTTGGTCGGCGTGCCGCCGATCATCGTCACCGGCAGCTCGTCACCGATCTTGATGTGGTGGTCCTTGGCGTACGCCTCGTTGACGGACATGCCGTTCTTCGCGTACGCGTCCTTCAGATTGCCCTTGACGGTCTTGAGCCGCAGGTCGTCGGCGTAGGTCGGGCTGACCGCGCTGAACTGCTTGGTGACCGTCTTGCCGTCGGGCAGCGTGACCTTGGCGTTGACGCCCGCGTACTCGGTGAAGTGCTCCATGTGGGAGGCCGACTTGATCGCCGCCACCAGGGCGGGGGTCAGCGGCTGGCCGCCGTCGGGCTGGAGGATGAAGTCCGCGCCGACCGACTTGTCGAGCTGGTCGTCGGCGGAGGCCACCATGGACGAGCCGACCACCGACATGCCGGCGACCAGCGCGAGGCCGATCATCAGCGCGGAGGCGGTGGCACCGGTACGGCGCGGGTTGCGCAGCGCGTTGCGCTCCGCGAGGCGGCCCATCGGCCCGAAGAACCGCAGGATGACCGCGCTGACCGCTCGTACGATCACACCGGCCAGCAGCGGGCCGATGATCACGAAGCCGACCAGGCTGAACAGCACGCCCAGGCCCAGCAGTCCGCCGCCGGAGGACGCCTTGTCCGACTGTCCCGCGCCGACCAGCGCCACGGCGCCGATCGCGCAGACCAGGACGCCGATCGCGGCGCGGATCCGGCCGGACTTCGCGTCGGTGGGGGTGCCCGCGTCGCGCAGCGCCGCCATCGGGGAGATCCGTCCGGCCCTGCGGGCCGGGATGTAGGCGGAGATCACGGTGACGATGACGCCGATGGCCAGGCCGACGATCGGGGTGGTGGCCTTGATGGTCAGCTCGGAGGTGTCGAGCTTCATGCCCGCCTGGCCCATGAGCTTCATCAGGGCGACGGCCAGGCCGATGCCGCCGCCGATGCCGAGCACCGAGCCGACGACGCCGAGCAGCACCGCCTCGACCAGCACCGACCGGTTGACCTGCTTGCGGCTGGAGCCGAGGGCCCGCATCAGACCGATCTCACGGGTGCGCTGGGCGACCAGCATGGAGAAGGTGTTGACGATCAGGAAGATGCCGACCAGGACCGAGATGCCCGCGAAGCCGAGCATCGCGTACTTCATGAAGTTCAGGAAGCCGCCGACGTCGTCCTTGTCCTTCTTCTTGGTCTCGGCGGCGGTGTCGACGGTGTACTTGCCCGCGCCGATGGCCGTCGTGACATCCGCCTTGAGGCGGTCGTCGGTGACGCCCTTGGCGGCGGTCAGGCCGTAGCCGGTGTACGCGTGGCTGTCACCGAGCAGCTTGGCCTGGGCGGTGGCGGTCTCGATGTAGATGACGGCCGCGCCGGGGTTGGTGGTCTTGAAGGTGACGATGCCGGAGATCGTGACGTGGAAGTCGCCGGGCGCGGCGATGACGCGCAGCGTGTCGCCGATCTTCAAGTGGTGCTTGTCGGCGGTGTCGGCGTCGATCACCGCGTCGGTGGGCCCGCGCGGGGTGTTGCCCGAGGACAGCTCGACGGCCTTGGTCTCGGTCGGGTCCCAGTTGCTGACGATGGTCGGGGCGCCGCTGGTCGGGCTGATGCTCTTGTTGTTCGCGTCGGCGACCGTCACCTGGTCGCTGGTGACGTCGGGGTAGGACTTGGCGACGCCCGGCACCTTGAGCAGGGTCTGCTGGAGCGAGGCGGGCACGGTGTCGGGCCGCCCGGTCTCCTGCGCGTCGTCGACCTTCTTGGCGCTGATGGTGACGTCGGAGGCGGTGGAGCCGAAGAGCTTGTCGAAGGTGGCGGTCATGGTGTCGGTGAACACGAGCGTGCCGCACACGAACGCCACCGAGAGCAGGACGGCGACGGCGGACAGCGCCATGCGTCCCTTGTGCGCGAGGAAGTTGCGCACCGATGTCTTCAGGACGGTCACGAGGTCCTCCCGCGACCGTCGAAGGACTTCATGCGCTCCAGGACGCCGTCGGCGGTCGGGTTCTGCATCTCGTCGACGATCCGCCCGTCCGCCAGGTACAGCACACGGTCGGAGTAGGAGGCGGCGACCGGGTCGTGGGTGACCATCACGATGGTCTGGCCCAACTCGTCCACCGACTTGCGCAGGAAGCCGAGGACTTCGGCGCCGGCGCGGGAGTCGAGGTTTCCGGTCGGCTCGTCACCGAAGATGATCTCGGGGCGGGCGGCGAGGGCGCGGGCGACCGCGACGCGCTGCTGCTGACCGCCGGAGAGCTGCGTGGGGCGGTGCTTGAGGCGCCCGGCGAGACCGACGGTCTCCACCACCCGGTCGAACCAGTCGCGGTCCACCTTGCGGCCCGCGATGTCCATGGGCAGCGTGATGTTCTCCGCCGCGTTGAGCGTCGGCAGCAGGTTGAATGACTGGAAGATGAAGCCGATCTTGTCCCGGCGGAGCTGGGTGAGCTTCTTGTCCTTGAGGGTGGTGATCTCGGTGTCGCCGATCCAGATCCGGCCCTCGGACACGGTGTCCAGCCCGGCCAGGCAGTGCATCAGCGTGGACTTGCCGGAGCCCGAGGGGCCCATGATCGCGGTGAACCGGCCGCGCGCGATGTCGACGTCCACCGCGTCGAGCGCCAGGACGCGCGTCTCGCCGCTGCCGTACGCCTTCGTCACCGCTCGGCCTGCTGCGGCAACGGCCGGACGCTCTCCGCTGCCCCCGGACTTGGGAATCGTCACTGCCGTTGTCACGTGAATCTCCTGTGAGGTCGATGCGGGCCCTGACCAGGCCCTGTTGAGCCGGTGTGCTCAGCTTGTCGGAGCGCCGTCCCCCGGCACGATGGGGGAGGTCTCCGTCTTGTGGGTGGGGCTATCCCCACCCCGCCTCATGACCGTATGGAACGGACGGCCCGGGATCGTCATCCGCCGGTACGAACCGGTGGCCGCCAAAAGTAGGTACCTCCCCCTAGGGGTCTGCTACCTGAGACTCATCCCCGTGTCGGGGACGTCGTCGCGACCGCGCAAAGGTGTCATTTACACGTACGGGAGTTGAGGGGCTGTCATGGCCGGGGGGGACGCCCGCATCCACGGCCGCGGACGCGGGCGGTTCGTCGTGGACGGGTTCGCCGCGAGCCGGTTCTTCACGGCTCAACCCGCCGAAGGTCAGTGCATCACGGCTCAACCCGCCGAAGGTCAGTGCTTCGAGGCCCAACCCGCCGAAGGTCAGTGCATCGTGAGGCGCACCGGGCGTACGCCGCCGATCAGGGCGGTCAGCGCGCGGTCGATGTCGGGGCCCACGTACCAGTCGCCGGTGTGGTCGACGGTGTAGACGCGGCCCTCGGCGTCGATGGCGAGCAGCGCGCCGGACGCGGGCTCCTCGCCGAGCGGGCTGATGTCGGTCTCCAGGGCGCGGCCGAGGTCGCCGAAAGTCCGCGCCAGGTGCAGGCCGCGCAGCGGGTCGACGGCGATGGCCGAGGGGGCGATCTGCCGGCCGGGACCCGAGGCGCCGGGGATCAGCAGGCCGCCGAACTCCGCCCACGCCTCGACCGCGGCGGGGAAGACGGCGTGCCGGTGGCCGCCCGGCGACTCGTACGCCCGCAGCCGGTCCGCCCAGAACTCGGCCTGCTTGATGTCCCAGCGCCCCGGCTGCCAGCCCGCGGCGCGCAGCGCGGCGTCGACGCCGACCGGGAAACGGGTGGTGCCCGCCATCGGGATGCTCATGCTCCTTCGGCCGCCGGATCCACCGGCTTGACCCCCAGGTGCGACAGCAGCGGCGCGCACGAACGGCAGGGCGGGGCGTACGCGCCGTGCGTCGGGTCGCCGTCCTCCCGGATGCGCCGCGAGGTGAGCTTCGCCCCGCGCAGCGCCTTGCGGGCCTCACCCTGGGTGAGCGGCTTGCGGGACGCACGCTTGCCCCGGTTTGCCTCGACTGCCGTCAAGTGGCGTGAAATGAGCACCGGTTCGGGACAGCGCCCGGTGAACCGCTCCCGCTGCGCGACCGGCAGCGCGTCCAGGAAGTCCTGAACGATCGGGTGCAGTACGGGCGGTTGCTCACCTTTGGCACCGGTGCAGGTCAGCACGTCGTCGCGGATCAGCAGCGCCGCGGCGACCGCGGGCATGATGCCGTCCCTGCGGTGCCGCAGCACCGGCGGGCCCACCGGATCGTGCGAACCGCTCCAGCTCAAGCGCGGATCGGCGGCCCCCGCCGCCTGGGTCTGAGTTGTCATGATCTGTGTGCATCCCTCCATCCGCCCGCCTGGGCGGGCGATCCCCCGTATGTCGTTCAGAGTGCCAAACAGGCCATGCGACGGGAAGCCGGACGCGGCACCACGCCCATCCTGTGTGGGCCATGTCACCGTCGTGTGACGGAGCGTCGGCAGGGCGGGCACAGCACGTGCACGGAACCGGCCGCCATACGGTCGCGGGCGATCGTCGTACGGGCGCGGACGGTCGACGCAGGGTGACGGCCGGTCCCCGGCGGGCGCTTCCCGAACACATGTCGGCGGGCGGGCGCGCGCACCGCGGGGGCGTGGGGCACGCACAGCCGCGACACAGCTTCGGCGCGGCATGGACGTGCGCCCGACATGGCGGGAGTATCGGCAGTCGGTCCGCGCCCGCGGACCCGCTGCCGCCGATCAGGGAACGTGACCCCCCCATGCGCAAGACCCGGCTCCGCCTGGCCGCCGCCGTGCTCCCCGCCCTCGTCCTCGCCGCGGCATGCTCCGGCTCGTCCGACGGCTCCAAGGACGCCGACGGCAAGGGCGGCAAGGCCACGGGCTCCGCTTCGGCCTCCGCTCCGACGAGCGGCGCCGACAGTCCGTCGGACGGCTCGGCGCTCACCAAGGCGCAGCTCACCAAAGCGCTGATCGCCGAGGCCGACGTGCCCGGCTGGACGATCCAGGTCTCGCAGACCGACGACTCCGCCGACACCTCCACGCTCACCGCGGACAAGCCCGCGTGCCAGCCGCTCGCCGACATCACCAGCAGCAAGCCGAAGATCCCGCGCAAGGCGTTCGTCGGCGCGGCCTTCGCGAAGACGACGTCGAGCGCCACCCCCGACGCGATCAACCAGATGCTGGTCGCCAGTCACGCGCCCGGTGACGCCCAGAAGGTCATCGAGTCGGTGAAGACGGCGCTGGGCACCTGCAAGAGCTTCACCGCGACGGACAACACCGGCACCAAGACGCCGTTCACGATCTCCAAGGGCCCGGCGGTGCCGACCGGCGACGAGGCCGTCTCCTATGTGATGGCCGACACCGCGGACAAGAAGTCCGGCGCGGCCCTGGTGAGCGTCGTGCGGACCGGCGACACGATCACCGCGTACCTGTCGGTGAAGTCGGCGGGCGGCGCGGGCACCCTGCCCATGGATGTCGCGCGCAAGCAGAGCGAGAAGCTGAAGGCGGCGCAGGCGAAGTGACCGTCCGCTGAAGGGCCTGTGGGGCCCGTTTCGGGGCGCACCCCGGGGCCCGCTTTCGGGCACCTCTTTGTGAGCAGCCCCACAGGCGAAATCGCGACCCTGGTGCCGTAAAGTCGCGCGGCAACAGGCCGTCGCCCGTGCGATCCCGGGGACGGACACAACACAGGGGAACACCAGATGCCGATACGTGCACGCAGTCGCCTACTGACCGGTAGCCGGGAGTCGGCCGCTGACCTGCGACGCGGCGGCCCGCACACGCGGGCCGCTGTACTGGCGGCCGCCGCCCTGGTGCCGGTGCTCGCGCTCACCGCGGCCTGCGGGGGCGGGGGCGGCGACGACAAGGCGAAGAAGGAGCCGGGCCCGGTCCGCGCGTCCGGCGCGGTGTCTACGGCCAAGCTCACCTCGGCGCTGCTCACGTCCTCCGACGTCCCCCACGTCCAGGTGCTACCCGCGGGCAGCAAGACGCAGCTCCTCGGCCCGGCCACGACGGTCGACAACGCGGCCTGCCAGCCGGTCGCCGACCAGTGGAGCAGCCGGCCCAAGCACACGCGGCAGGTGTACACCGGCGCGATGGTCACCGACACCGCGGACAAGGACAAGAACGCGAAGGCGATCAGCCTGGAGGTGATCGCCTCCTACGCTCCCGGCACCGCCGAGACCGTGCTGGACGAGCTGACCACGGCGCTGAAGACCTGCCGCACCTTCAAGGCCACCCGTAACGGCGGGGTCACCTCCTACAGCGTCCGGCCGGTGGCGCCGCCCGCGGGCCGGCCCGCGCTGGGCGACCAGGAGGTGGCGTACACGATCGCCGACACCGCGCGCGGCGCGGCGGGCATCGTCCTGGTCACCGTGGTCAGGTCCGGCGGCGCCACGGCCGCGTACGAGACGGTGCGCGCCGACCACAAGACGGCGACGCTGCGGGCGGCGATCGCGCTGAAGCAGGCGGAGAAGCTGCGGGCGGCGGCGACCGGCGACTGAGCCCGACGGCTGCCGAGGCGGGGCCGACAGCCGCCGACGCGGAGTCGACGGCTGCCGACGCGGGCCCGGCGGCGGGCCGATCAGGCAAGTTATCCACAGGCCCTGGCTCTGCCCTGGTGGTGAGGCCCTAGGCTGTGGTCATCAGCCAGACGCAGCAGGGGGCAACCGCCATGACGACAGGTCGGCAAGGGCTGGGCGCACCTCCCGGTCCGCGGGCCGGGGGACGTATCGTGCCGCCGCCGAACGCGGCCTACGCCGGACAGGTCGTGCATTTTCCCGACCCGGTACGCGCCGCCCGCCATCCCCAGGGTGTCTGGGTGGACGACAACGGGATCCCGGACTTCGCGCCGTACGCGCGGGCGGTGGCGGAGATCGCCGAGCCCCCCGAGGGCTTCGGGATAGACGAGCTGCGGCTGACCGACTACGTGTCGGCGAACGCGGCGCTGCACGCCTCGGGCCACGAGCTGTGGGGCAGCCTCTCCCCCGTCGCGACCCCGCACGGCTGGACCTGGCACCACGTCATCGGGACCCGCCGGATGGAGCTGATCCCGGTCGAGGTCAAGGCGCTGCTGCGGCACCACGGGGGCCTGGCCGCCTCCTCCGCCGACCACGCCAAGCGCGGCACCCGGCCGCTCCAGGAGACCCGCCCGGTGCACTTCGGACTGCCGAAGGACCCGGTCGCGGTCACCGAGTCGCAGGTCCGTGACGTCGAGGAGGAGCTGGGCTACCGGCTGCCCGGCGGCTACCGCACCTTCCTGAAGGCGGCGGGCGGCTGCGCCCCGAGCGGCGTCGCGCTCGACCCGGACCTCGGCCTGCTGATCGACCAGCCGTTCTTCACCGTCCGCGACGACGCCGCGGTCAACGACCTGGTGTACGTGAACAAGTGCCTGCGCGACCACCTGACCAAGGACTTCCTGGCGATCTCCTACCTCCAGGGCGGCCTGCTCGCGGTCAAGGTCAAGGGCGAGCGGACCGGCTCGGTCTGGTTCTGCGCGTACGACGACGTCCGCGACGGCGACCGCTGGGCCGCCCCCGCCGACCGGGTCGCCGAACTGCTGCTGCCCTGCGGTGAGTCACTCGACGCGTTCCTGCTCCGGCTCGCGGGCAATCCGCCGGAATTGGAGACCGTCGCGAACCTGATGGTGGACGGGGGCTTCGCCAGCGCCGTCCCGGTGGAGGGATGAGGCCGGACATGGTCACTTTCGCGCAGGCCCAGGAGCGGGCGGAGCGCTGGATCAACGGCGACGTCCCCGCGTACGAGGCCCGGGAGATCCGGGTCCGCGAATTCGACCTCGGCTTCGTCGTCTGGTCGGAGCCGCGCGAGGGCGGCCCGTCCGCGGGCGACGGCGGCGACGTCCGCGTCGTCATAGCCAAGGACAGCGGCGAGGCCACCTTGTGGCCCGGCCTGCCCGTCGGGGAACTCATCAGGCGTTACGAGGAGGAGTACGGCCCGGTGCCGAACGACGCGGTGCCCGACCCGCCGCAACGCATCGACCTGGAGGCCACGTCCTTCCTGCTGAGCCCACCGCAGTGGCTCCAGGACGCGGCCGACAAGATGGGCATCCCCGACAACCGCCGGTCGAGCCGGACCAACGGTGCCGGTATCGCCGCCGGCGCGGGCGCCGACGCTCCCGCGTGGCATGCCGCCGCCCCCGGGTCCGACAACGCCCCGGCCGACCGTGCCCCGGCGGCCGACGCCGACGGCGGGTACGGCCTGGCGGCGGCCTCGGGACCGGGCGACGGTACGGGCTCCGCGCCCGACTCCGGCGGTATCGACTACCGGCGGCCCGCATCCTCCGCTGCCTCGACGCCCTCCCCCGCGCCCGCACCCGCTGACAGCGCTCCCGTCGCACCGGCCGCGTCCGGCGGGATCGACTACCGGCGCCCGGCCCCGGCGGCCGACACGCCCGCGACGCCCTCGGCGCCCGCGGAACCGGCGGTGCCCGGCGGCAGTTGGGCGGGCAAGACAACCAGCGACAGCGGCGAGGGCCAGTCGGTCCCGGTGCCCGCGACCGTCTTCGCGCCGCCGATCAGCGGCTCCGACCAGGTGGACCTCGCGCAGGACCCCGAGGCCGAGCAGGCGCGCACCGAACTGCTGCCGAGCGGCAGCGGGTTGCCCAAGACCCGGATCGCCCCGCCCGTGGAGCCGCAGGCTCCCGTGCCGCCCGCCAGGCCCGGCGTGCCGCACACCGTGGGGGGTTCGCAATTCCCGCCGCCCGGCGGGCCCGCGGTGCCGCTGCCGCCGCCCGGCGGCCTCGGCGCCGGATCCGTACCTCCGCCCGGTGGCCCCGGTCGCGGTGCCGCCGACATCGCCGACCTGGAGACGGCGAAGGCCGCTCGCGGCAATGTGCCGCCGCCCTCGGGCGGTCCGGTCCGCAGCCCGGACGCGCCGCCGCCCCCGCCGGGAGCCGCCGCTCCGGCGGGCGGTTACCTGCCGACGCAGCTCGTACCGCAGAATCCGCCGGGTGGTCAGAGCCCGCAGAACCCGCAGGGACCGCCGCCGCCCGGCGCCGGTCACCCCGGCGGCAACGACCCGCACTACGCGGCGACGATGCTCGCGGGCCCCGGCGGCCCGCCCGGACCTCCCGGACCCACCGGTCCGACGGGACCGCCCCCGCCGCCACCCGGCCCCGGCATGTCGCCGCCCCCGCCGCCCGCGGGGAACAACGACCCGCACTACGCGGCCACGATGCTGGCAGGGCCTTCGGGTCCGCCCGGACCTCCGGCACCCGGCGCGGGCCCCGGCGCGCCCGGCCGGCCCGGCGGCAACGACCCGCACTACGCGGCGACGATGCTGGCGGGTCACGGCGGCGCGCCCATGGGTCCGCCGCCCCCGCCCGGTGGCGGCGGCATCGCCCCGCCCCCGCCGCCCGGCTACGGCTACCCGCAGCCGACGGCGGTGCCCACGGTCGGTCCCGGCTACATGGCGGTGCTCCGCTACCGCGGCCAGGACGGCAGCGAGCAGCAGCTCATCCGGCGTTCGGCCCCCGGCACTCCGCACCCGGAGTGGCAGATCCTGCACGAGCTGCGCTCGATGGGCGTGCGCCCCGAGCAGGTGCTCGAACTGCACACCGAGTTGGAGTCGTGCGACCTGCCCGGCGGTTACTGCACGCGGATGATCCGCGAGACCTGGCCGCAGGTGCGGATCAGCCACACCGCGCCGTACGGCAGGGACCACGCCAGCCGCCAGCAGGGCGTCCAGCATCTGCTGACGCACCAGGGCGAGCTGCACCAGGTGGCGGGCGCGCCCGCGCGCCCGCAGCCGCAGCGGGTGCCGATGCCCGACCCGCACAGTGTGCTGCGGGTGCCGCCGGTGCCGCTCGACGTGATCGGGCAGGAACTGGCGTCGGCCTTCGGGCCGCAGGGCCTGTTCCGCTTCGACCAGCGGGCGGTGTCCCGGCAGGGCGTGCCCGACATCGTGGCGCAGACCCTGGTGTGGTCCGGGCTGCCGGTGGACTTCGGGCCGTTCTTCTGGGCGCAGGCCCAGCCGGGCCAGCCGGTGCCGACGCTGGCGGAGCTGGCCCAGCAGCGCGGCGTGCAGGCGGCGTCGGACGCGGGCTCGTATCTGGTGATGGGCAATGACTTCGGCCGTCAGCTCTGTGTGCAGTACGGCACCGCGCACATCGTGGCGGTACCGCTGGAGGCCGGTCCCGGCGGGCAGCCCGCGCCGCCGCAGTTCGTCAATTCGAGCCTGCCGGAATTCGCCCGCTGCCTGGCGCTGCTGGGCCGGATGTGGCGGCTGCGGATCGGGCTGACGCCCGATCAGGCGGGCCGCTGGACGGTGGACTTCCAGGCGCAGCTCGCCGCGCAGGACCCTGCGGCCATCGCCTCGCCCGACCACTGGTGGTCGGTCCTCATCGAGCAGATGTGGGACGGACTGCTGTAACGGCCCCGTGAGGACCCGGCCGGCAGAAGTTCCGTCCCGCCGGGTCGTAGCAGAGGCGCCGGTGACCGGCCCCGCCGCGGCGGGGCCGGTCGCTGTGCCGTTCAGGCGGCCCGATCAGGCGGGCCGATCAGGCGGGCCGATCAGGCGTTCAGTGGTGCGAACAGCGCCTGGACGGTTTCGGTGGCCAGGTCGCGCAGCCAGATGTGGGCGCGGTCCTCGTCGTACCGCTGGTGCCACAGCAGGTACAAGGGGACGTCGGGCAGCGGGAGCGGCGTCGGCAGGGTGAGCAGGCCGAGGTGGTCCCTGGCCTCGCGGGTGACCGCGTCGGGCACGGTGACCACGAGGTCGGTGTCGAGGACCAGCCGCAGCGCGAAGGCGGCGGTGGGCCCGGCGGCGGCGCGTCGTTCGAGGCCGCGCGCGGCCAGGGCGTCGTCGACCGAGTCGCGCAGACTTCCGCGCCGCACGCGGCGAAGAGCCGGGTGACGAAGGGCACTTCCCTTCTCCACCCGGCCCGTCTGCGTTCGGGGCCATCAGGAAGGGAGTGGATGGGTAGGAGACAGGTCGGAGTGTCGCAGCCCGTACAATTCGGACATAAGCCAAAAATAGGCAGGACGGAACGGCCGACGGCGAGGGGCAGGGCATGAGCAGCAACACCGCATCGTCAGCCCGCAACATCGACACCGCGCGCGGACGCGGCTATCGGCCAGAACAGGTCGACCGTTTCCTCGACGAGTTGTCGGAGGACCGGGACGCCGCCTGGGAGCGGGCCGCCCGGCTGACGGTGCTCGCCAACGAGATGGACGCCGAGTGCGCCTCGTTGCGGCACCAGGTCGAAGCGCTCGGCGCCACCTCGTTCGACGCGCTCGGCGACGGCGCCCAGGAGTTGCTGCGGCTGGTCGAGGAGGAGGCCGCCGCCGTACGCGACCGCGCCGAGGCCGAGGCGCAGCACGCGCGCGACACCGCGGAGACCGCCCGCCGCACCCTTCAGGACGAGGCCCGCGCCGCCGCCTCCGCCCGGCTCGCCGCCGCCGAGGAGCAGGCGGAACGGCTGCTGGACGAGGCGTGCGGACGCGCCTCCGAGATCCTCGGCCAGGCCCGCGCGGAAGCCGAGGCCGTACGCGGCGAGGCGGGCCGCGCCCTCGACGCCATGCGGCAGGACGTCGGCCGGACCCTGGCCGAGGTCGACAAGGAGCGCCGCGAACGGCTCGACACCCTCGAACACGAGCTCGCCGAGCGCGAGGCCGGGGTCGACAGCAGGCTCGCCGATCTCCTCGGCGACGCCGAACGGCGCCTCCACGAGGCGCACCAGGAGCGTGCCGACGCCGAGGAGGCCCTGCGGGTGCAGCAGCAGGAGGCCGAGGAGCGGGCGTCCGAGCTGCTCGCCCAGGCGCGTATGCACGAGGAGCGCACCCGTCGCGAGAGCGAGCGCTCGCTGCGCGAGCACGAGCAGCACCGCGACGAGATTCGCGCGCATCTCGCGCACGTACGGGCCACCCTCGCCTCTCTGACCGGCCGCCACCTCCCGCCCTCCGGGCCGGACCAGCCCGAAGCCCCGGGCGCCCCCGGCCTCCCCGAACAAGCCGACCCGTCCGACCCGGCCTGACCCGGCCCCGCCTGATCCCGCGCGCGCTGCCATTGCGCAGGGCGTTGTCTTGAGGGGCGCGGGGAAGGTGCGCGGCCCGCCCCCACCGGGCTGTCGGCCCGACAACAACGGCGTCTGCCCCGCTGGGGCCGGTTTTCACAGGCCGCGCCACCGTTGGTGGCTGAGCGCGCCGTTCCCCGCGCCCCTGGGGCGCGTCCTCCTGCGCACGGTGGGCGTGCAGCGGCCCCGCCCCCGAAGAGCGGCTTACCGTCCGGCGCCAGGGGAGCGTCAGATCGGGCGGGCTGCCAGGGGCAACAGGGCGGAGACGCGGAAACCGCCGTCGGGGGTGGGGCCCGCGGCGAAGCCGCCGCCGTGGGTGGTGACACGTTCCTTCATGCCGACCAGCCCGTGCCCCCCGCTGGGAAGCGGCGTGGCCGGGGTGCCGTCGGAGGGCCCGTTGAGAACGAGGACGGCGATCTCGAGCTCGCGGTAGGCGAGCCGGACATGGGCCCTGGCGCCCCCGGCGTGCTTGTGGACGTTGGTGAGCGCTTCCTGCACCACGCGGTAGACGGTCTGTTCGACGCGGGCGCCGCAGGGCCGCTCCTCGCCCTCGACGGTGAACTCGACGGTCATCCCGGCGGCCTGGGACTGCTCGACGAGTTCGCCGAGCTGGTCGATGCAGGGCCCCTCGGGCTCCGGCTCCGGCTCCGGATCCGGCTCAAGAACCCGCGGCGCGGGAAGCCGCGGGGCGGGCGCGGACGCCCGCTCGGGTGCCGCCGTGCGCAGCACCCCGAGCATCTGGCGCAGTTCGGTCAGCGCCTCGCGCCCCATGTCGCCGAGCAACTCCGCGGTGCTGGACGCCTTGGCCGGGTCCTTGAGGGCGACGGCCTTGAGGGCCGCCGCGTGGACGACCATCAGGCTCACCCGGTGGGCCACCACGTCGTGCATGTCGCGGGCGATCCGGGTCCGCTCCTCGGCGCGGGCCCGCTCGGCGCGCTCGGCCGCCTTCTCCGCGAGGAGTTCCAGCTCGCGTTCCAGGCCGTCGGCCCGCTCCCGCAGGCTCTCCACCAGCCGGCGCCTGGCCCGTACGTACAGACCGAGCAGGACCGGCGGGGCGGTGAGGCCGAGCGCGAGCAGGAGTGAGGTGCTCAGGACGATCGGCAGGGACATCGAGCGGTTGTTGTCCGCGTTGCGCAGGCTGTCGTGGAGGCGGATGAAGGAGACCAGGAAGGTGCCGAGGCCGTTCATGGAGGCGAGCGCGGCGGTGATCCGGCGCGGCACCTCGGAGACGGTCAGGGAGTAGAGGCCGACCACCGACAGCAGGAAGCCCAGCTCGGCCGGGCTCAGGGCGATGCCCACCAGGACCACGGCGATCGGCCAGCGGCGGCGCAGCAGCAGGGTGCTGCCCGCGAGCAGCCCGATCAGCGCCGCCACCGCGGGTGTCACCCCGGTCTTGTGGGCGAAGGTCACCCCCTCGAAGGCGCACTCCACGGCCGAGGCCACGGCCAGCGCCAGGTCCAGGAGGAAGCCGCGCCGCCGCGTCCACCACCACCAGCCGGACCCGGGCCGTCCTCCAGCCCCGTCGTCCGGTACGTGCGCCCCCGTCGTACTCATGGCGTCCAGACTAGGCGGTGCCCGAGGCGGCGTGGCGGCCGTGTCAGCCCCGTATCGGCGCGGTATCGGCCGGCGGGACCGGTAAGGGTCTCCAGGGGTGAGCGCGACCGGGTGCCGTGTCCGCCAGCTGGGCGGGCCGTCTCGCCGCGGAGGCGGCCACCTATCCTGGAGCGGTCGGACAGCGCGGTCCGCAGCCACGTCTTTCCCTACGCCTTGTATGCCGTCGTCCAATTCCACTGCACAAGGAGCCGCACCTGTGAGCAGCGCCGACACCGCCCCGGAGAGCAGTACCGCCCTGCGAGCCGACATCCGCCGCCTGGGAGAACTGCTCGGCGGCACGCTGGTGAGACAGGAAGGCCAAGAACTCCTCGATCTCGTCGAGCGGGTACGTGCCCTGACCCGCACCGACGGCGAGGCAGCCGCCACGCTTCTCGGCGACACCGACCTGGAGACCGCCGCCAAGCTGGTACGCGCCTTCTCCACCTACTTCCATCTGGCCAACGTCACCGAGCAGGTGCACCGCGGCCGGGACCTGCGCGAGCGCCGCGCGCAGGAGGGCGGCCTGCTCGCCCAGACCGCCGACCTGCTGAAGGACGGCGACCCCGAGCACGTACGCGAGACCGTACGGAATCTGAACGTGCGGCCGGTCTTCACCGCGCACCCCACCGAGGCCGCGCGGCGCAGTGTGCTGAACAAGCTGCGCAGGATCGCGGAGCTGCTGGACGACACCACCGGGCAGGGCACGGGCGACCGGCGCCGCGCGGACCTGCGGCTCGCGGAGAACATCGACCTGCTGTGGCAGACCGACGAGCTGCGGGTGGTGCGCCCGGAGCCCGCCGACGAGGCGCGCAACGCCATCTACTACCTGGACGAACTGCACGCGGGCGCGGTCGGCGACGTCCTGGAGGACCTGGCGGCCGAGCTGGACCGGGTCGGGCTGCCGCTGCCCGCGGGGACCCGCCCGCTGACCTTCGGCACCTGGATCGGCGGCGACCGCGACGGCAACCCCAATGTGACCCCGCAGGTCACCTGGGACGTGCTGATCCTCCAGCACGAGCACGGCATCACCGACGCGCTCGACCTGGTGGACGTGCTGCGCGGCGCGCTGTCCAACTCCATCCGCAACTGCGGTGCGAGCGCCGACCTGCTGGACTCGCTCGCCACGGACCTGGTGGCGCTGCCCGAGATCAGCCCGCGCTACAAGCGGCTGAACGCCGAGGAGCCGTACCGGCTGAAGGCGACCTGCATCCGGCAGAAGCTCGTCAACACCCGGGAGCGGCTGGCCGGCGGCACCCCGCACGTCCCCGGCCGCGACTACCTGGGCACCAGCGGTCTGCTGCACGACCTCCAGCTCATCCAGGACTCGCTGCGCGTCCACCGCGGCGGCCTGATCGCCGACGGCCGCCTGGACCGTACGATCCGGACCCTGTCCGCCTTCGGCCTCCAGCTCGCGACCATGGACGTGCGCGAGCACGCCGAGGCGCACCACCACGCGCTGGGGCAGCTCTTCGACCGGCTCGGCGAGGAGTCCTGGCGGTACGCGGACATGCCTCGCGACTACCGGCGCAAGCTGCTGGCCAAGGAGCTGCGCTCGCGCCGCCCGCTGGCGCCGACGCCCGCCCCGCTGGACGAGGCGGGCGCCAAGACGCTCGGGGTGTTCCACACCATCCGGGAGGCGTTCGAGCGGTTCGGTCCCGAGGTCGTGGAGTCGTACATCATCTCGATGTGCCTGGGCTCGGACGACGTCTTCGCGGCCGCGGTGCTGGCGCGCGAGGCCGGGCTGATCGACCTGCACGCCGGGATCGCCAAGATCGGCATCGTGCCGCTGCTGGAGACCACCGACGAGCTGAAGATCGCCGACCAGCTCCTGGACGAGATGCTGTCCGACCCGTCCTACCGGCGGCTGGTGTCGCTCCGCGGTGACGTGCAGGAGGTCATGCTCGGCTACAGCGACTCGTCGAAGTTCGGCGGCATCACCACCTCGCAGTGGGAGATCCACCGGGCGCAGCGGCGGCTGCGTGACGTCGCGCACCGGCACGGGGTGCGGCTGCGGCTGTTCCACGGCCGCGGCGGCACCGTCGGCCGCGGCGGCGGCCCCTCGCACACCGCGATCCTCGCCCAGCCCTGGGGCACCCTGGAGGGCGAGATCAAGGTGACCGAGCAGGGCGAGGTGATCTCGGACAAGTACCTGATCCCGTCGCTGGCCCGGGAGAACCTGGAACTGACGGTCGCCGCCACGCTCCAGGCGTCCGCGCTGCACACCGCGCCCAGGCAGTCCGACGAGGCGCTGTCGCGCTGGGACGCGGCGATGGACATCGTCTCCGAGGCGGCCCACGACTCGTACCGCAAGCTGGTCGAGGACCCGGACCTGCCGCCGTACTTCTTCGCCTCCACGCCCGTCGACCAGCTCGGCGAGCTGCACCTGGGGTCGCGTCCCTCGCGCCGCCCGGACTCCGGCGCGGGTCTGGACGGGCTGCGCGCCATCCCGTGGGTGTTCGGCTGGACGCAGTCCCGGCAGATCGTCCCCGGCTGGTTCGGGGTCGGCGCCGGTCTGAAGGCCGCCCGCGAGGCGGGGCTCGGCCCGGTGATAGACGAGGCGTTCGGACAGTGGCACTTCTTCCGCAACTTCCTGTCCAACGTCGAGATGACCCTGGCCAAGACCGATCTGCGGATCGCCCGGCACTACGTGGACACCCTGGTGCCCGACGAGCTCAAGCACGTCTTCGCCACGATCGAGGCGGAGCACGCGCTGACGGTCAGCGAGGTGCTGCGGATCACCGGGGAGTCCGAACTGCTGGCGGGCAGCCCGCTGCTGGCGCAGACCTTCCACATCCGTGACCAGTACCTGGACCCGATCTCGTATCTCCAGGTGACGCTGCTGGCCCGGCAGCGGGCGGCGGCGGAGCGGGGCGAGACCCCCGACCCGCTGCTGTCGCGCGCGCTGCTGCTGACGGTGAACGGTGTGGCGGCGGGGCTGCGCAACACCGGCTGACCGATCGGAGGAAGGCGCCCGGCGGACCGATGATCGGTCCGCCGGGCGCCTTCTTCTGTACGCCTGTACGCCTGTACGCCTGTACGTCGTCGGCCGCCTCAGTTCTTGCGGTGGCCGATCAGCCGCGGCTTGGGCTCTATGCCCGCCAGGCCGTTCCAGGAGAGGTTCACCAGGTGGGCGACGACCTCGGCCTTCTTCGGCTTCTGCGCGTCCAGCCACCACTGGCCGGTGAGCGCCACCATGCCGACCAGCGCCTGCGCGTACATCGGGGCGAGCTTGGGGTCGAAGCCGCGCCGCTTGAACTCGTGGCCGAGGATGTCCTCCACCTGGGTGGCGATGTCGCTGATCAGCGAGGCGAAGGTGCCGGTGGACTGGGGCACCGGTGAGTCGCGCACCAGGATGCGGAAACCGTCGGTGTACTGCTCGATGTAGTCCAGCAGCGCGAAGGCGGCCTGTTCCAGCAGCTCCCTGGGGTGGCCGCCGGTGAGGGCGCCGGTCACCATGTCGAGCAACCGGCGCATCTCACGGTCGACGACGACGGCGTAGAGCCCTTCCTTGCCGCCGAAGTGCTCGTACACCACCGGCTTGGAGACGCCCGCCTTGTGGGCGATCTCCTCGACCGAGGTGCCCTCGAAGCCGCGTTCGGCGAAGAGCGTGCGGCCGATGTCGAGAAGCTGCTCGCGCCGTTCCTTGCCGGTCATACGGACCCGGCGGGCGCGCCGGGCCGTGGGCCCCGCCGCGCCTGAGGCCGTAGCCGGACGTGAGCCCGACTTCGCACCCGAATCCGTACCCGAGGCCCTGCCGCTTCCGCCGTCGCCGTTCGATCCGCTGCCGTCGCTCACGCGTCAATCATGCCGCTTCACTGATGTTTTCCTTACGGCGGGCCGCGATACGGTCCGCGCTCGGCCAGCGGACGTCGGTGGCCCAGCCGAGTTGTTCGCACCAGCGGATGATCCGGGCGCTGGAGTCGACCTGGCCGCGCAGCACACCGTGCCGGGCGGAGGTGGGGTCGGCGTGGTGCAGATTGTGCCAGGACTCGCCGCAGGACAGGACCGCCAGCCACCACACGTTGCCGGAGCGGTCACGGGACTTGAACGGGCGCTTGCCGACCGCGTGGCAGATCGAGTTGATCGACCAGGTGACGTGGTGCAGCAGCGCCACCCGAACGAGCGATCCCCAGAAGAACGCGGTGAACGCGCCGTACCACGACATGGTGACGAGGCCGCCGACCACCGGCGGGATGGCCAGCGAGATCACGGTCCACAGCCAGAAGTCGCGCGAGATGCGGCGGATCGCGGGGTCCTTGATCAGGTCGGGCGCGTACTTCGCCTGCGAGGTCTGCTCCTCGTCGAACAGCCACCCCATGTGGGCCCACCACAGGCCCTTCATCAGCGCGGGCAGCGTCTCGCCGTACCGCCACGGGCTGTGCGGGTCGCCCTCGGCGTCGCTGAACTTGTGGTGCCTGCGGTGGTCGGCCACCCAGCGCACGATCGGGCCCTCGACGGCCATCGATCCGGCGATGGCGAGCGCGATCTTCAGGGGGCGGTTGGCCTTGAACGAACCGTGGGTGAAGTGCCGGTGGAAGCCGATGGTGATGCCGTGGCAGCCGAGGAAGTACATGCCGATCATGAGGCCGAGATCCAGCCAGCTCATGCCGCGGCCCCAGGCGAGCGGGATGGCCGCCACCAGCGCCACGAAGGGGATGCTGATGAACAGCAGCAGCGCGATCTGCTCGATCGACCGCTTGCTCTCACCACCGCGGGTGGCGCTGTTCAGCGCGTCTTCCTGTCCCGAGGGCCCGGGTTCCCGGGACTCGGGCCTCACGTCCGTGTGCGTGGTCATGTCTGTCCCTTGGGGATCTGAGGGGGCTGGTTTCAGCCGGTCAAGCCCGTAACTTACGCCGCCGTAAGTATTGCAGCGGCCGACGACGAGCGACAGAACCACTTCGTGCGGCCCGTCGGGCGATCTCTACCCCGGATCTACGTCGCGTCCACCCCTGCTCGTACGGCATGATGGTGAAGTCCAGCCCGCCCGGCTCGCCAACGGGTCGAAGACGCGGGTTGATCCGCCGTGGTGTAATTGGCAGCACTGGGGCTTTTGGTGCCTTATGTCCGGGTTCGAGTCCTGGCGGCGGAGCACCTCACCGGGGCCCCGGCCGGTCCGGCCGGGGCCGCCCGGCGTCCATCCGGGAACCCGTCGGTATCCTGCGGATGTCCAGCACCCGAAGTCGAGGAGTCTCCTCACGTGAGCCCGAACCGTCCGGCTGCCGTCGTCGTCCTCGCCGCAGGTGAGGGCACCCGCATGAAGTCGGCCACCCCGAAGGTCCTGCACCCGATCTGCGGCCGTTCCCTGGTCGGCCATGTGGTCGCCGCCTCCCGCGAACTGGCTCCGCAGCACCTCGTGGTGGTCGTGGGCCACGCCCGCGAGCAGGTCACCGAGCACCTCAACGGCATCGACCCGCAGGCGCTCACCGCCGTGCAGCACGAGCAGAACGGGACCGGGCACGCGGTCAGGATCGGCCTCGACGCGCTGTCCGCGCAGGGCGTCGTCCTGGACGGCACCGTGGTGGTCACCTACGGCGACACCCCGCTGCTCACCGCCGAGACCCTGTACACCCTGGTCGGCGCGCACGAGGGCGACGGCAACGCCGTGACGGTCCTCACCGCCAAGGTGCCCGACCCCACCGGCTACGGCCGGATCATCCGCTCCTCCGACGACCGGGTCACCGCGATCGTCGAGCAGAAGGACGCCGGACCGGCCCAACTGGCGATCGCCGAGATCAACTCCGGGGTCTACGCCTTCGACGCGGCTCTGCTCGCCGACGCGCTCGGCAAGATCACCACGGACAACTCGCAGGGCGAGGAGTATCTGACCGACACCCTCGGCATCCTGCGCGAGGCCGGCCACCGTGTCGGCGCGTACGTCGCCCCCGACCACCGCGAGATCGCCGGGGTGAACAACCGGGTGCAGCTCGCCGAGGCCCGCCGGGTGCTCAACGACCGCCTGCTCCACCGCGCCATGCTGGACGGCGCCACGGTCGTCGACCCCGCCTCCACCTGGGTCGACGTCGACGTCCGCTTCGAGCAGGACTGCCTGGTGCACCCCAACACGCAGCTCCTGGGCGCCACCAGCGTCGGCGCGGGCGCCGAGGTCGGCCCCAACTGCACGCTCACCGACACCGCGGTCGGCCCCGGCGCGCGCGTGTCCAACACCGTCGCCGACCAGGCCGAGATCGGCGAGCAGGCGACCGTCGGCCCGTACGCGTATCTGCGGCCCGGCGCCAAGCTCGGCCCGAAGGCCAAGGCGGGCACGTACGTGGAGATGAAGAACGCCTCGATCGGCGAGGGCACCAAGGTGCCGCACCTCAGCTATGTGGGGGACGCCACGATCGGCGAGTACACCAACATCGGCGCCGCCAGCGTCTTCGTGAACTACGACGGCGAGGCCAAGCACCACACCACCATCGGCAGCTACTGCAAGACCGGCTCCGACAACATGTTCGTGGCGCCGATCACCGTCGGGGACGGCGCGTACACCGCCGCCGGATCGGTGATCACCAAGGACGTTCCCGCGGGGTCGCTGGCCGTCGCCCGCGGTCAGCAGCGCAACATCGAGGGCTGGGTGGCGCGCAAGCGTCCCGGCAGCGCCGCCGCCGAGGCCGCCGAACGCGCACAACGAGGAGACACGCCGCAGGGCGAGTGAGGGACGTCTCATCCGGGCCCCTTGAGGTGCACAGATGCGCCGGTTGGGGCGTAGCGTGTGGCTTGCACACAATTCCGCCAGCACGCCTAACCGAAGGCGACGCTGTGCCGAACACCAGTCGAAAACTCCAAGGAGACGGTGCAGTGACCGGGATCAAGACGACCGGTGAGAAGAAGCTGATGCTCTTCTCCGGCCGCGCCCACCCCGATCTGGCGGAGGCGGTGGCACACAGTCTCGGAGTCGGCCTGGTGCCGACCAAGGCTTTCGACTTCGCCAACGGCGAGATCTATGTGCGGTTCCAGGAGTCGGCCCGCGGCGCGGACTGCTTCCTCATCCAGAGCCACACCGCTCCCATCAACAAGTGGATCATGGAGCAGCTCGTCATGCTCGATGCTCTCAAGCGGGCCTCCGCGCGGAGCATCACCGTGATCGTGCCCTTCTACGGCTACGCCCGGCAGGACAAGAAGCACCGCGGCCGTGAGCCGATCTCGGCCCGGCTGATGGCGGACCTGTTCAAGACCGCGGGCGCCGACCGCATCCTCACGGTCGACCTGCACACCGACCAGATCCAGGGCTTCTTCGACGGCCCGGTCGATCATCTCTTCGCCCTGCCGGTGCTCGCGGACTACGTGGGCGCCAAGGTCGACCGCGCCAAGCTCACGGTGGTCTCGCCGGACGCCGGCCGGGTACGGGTCGCCGACCGCTGGTGCGACCGGCTCGGCGCGCCGCTGGCCATCGTCCACAAGCGCCGCGACCCCGACGTCGCCAACCAGGTGAAGGTCCACGAGGTCGTCGGTGACGTCAAGGGCCGGGTCTGCGTCCTGGTCGACGACATGATCGACACCGGCGGTACGATCTGCGCCGCCGCCGACGCGCTGTTCGCCAACGGCGCCGAGGACGTCATCGTGACCGCCACCCACGGTGTGCTCTCCGGGCCCGCCGCGGACCGGCTGAAGAACTCCCGGGTGAGCGAGTTCATCCTCACCGACACCCTGCCGACCCCGCGCGAGCTGAACCTCGACAAGATCACCGTGCTGTCCATGGCGCCGACCATCGCCAACGCGGTGCGCGAGGTGTTCGAGGACGGCTCGGTCACCAGCCTGTTCGAGGACTCCGAGCACTGAGCTAGATCGATTTCTCCCGGGGCCTCCCCGCCGGTTACGCTGTCCGCGTTGCTCGGCGAGGGAGGCCCCGGTTTTTCCGGCGGACCTCCGTTATCGGCGCGCTCCTCGTAACGGTCTCCGCGCAAGCGGGGGTGAGTCGTGGAACGGCCCGTCGTGGGTCGGGCGACCGTATGACCCCCCTTTCGCGTACCGAGTTTTCCGTATCGAGGAGTTGAGCATCATGGCCGAGGTCAAGATCGCCGCAGAGCCGCGCACCGAGTTCGGCAAGGGCGCCGCCCGCCGCGTGCGCCGCGCCCACCAGGTCCCCGCCGTCATCTACGGTCACGGCGCCGACCCGCAGCACGTCACCGTCCCCGGCCACGAGCTGCTGCTCGCGCTCCGCACCGCGAACGTGCTGATCTCCCTCCAGCTCGACGGCAAGACCGCGCTGGTCATCCCCAAGGCGGTCCAGCGCGACCCGCTGCGCGGCACCATCGAGCACGTCGACCTGCTGTCCGTGAAGAGCGGCGAGAAGGTCACCGTCGAGATCCCGGTGCAGACCGAGGGCGAGCTGGCCGTCGGCGGCAACCTGCTGGAGCACGTGCTCAACACGCTGCCCGTCGAGGCCGAGGCGACCCACATCCCGACCGCGGTCACCGTCTCCATCGAGGGCCTGGAGGCCGGCGCCTCCATCCTCGCCAAGGACATCACCCTGCCCAAGGGCTCCACCCTGGCGATCGACGAGGACGCGGTCGTCATCCAGGTCGTCTCGGCCCAGGCCGAGGCCGCCGACGAGGCGGGCGACGAGGCCGCCGAGGGCACCGAGGACGCCGCCGCCGAGGCGTAGTCCCCCGCGCTCCCCCGGTCCTCGCGCGCTGATGCGCTTATGCGCTCGTGTGCCTCACGTGCTCACGTGCCTGCGCGCTCGCGTGCTCGCGTGTGACCCCGGCCGCCGCCGCACCCTCACGGAGTGCGGCGGCGGCCGTTTTCCCGGTACGAAGTCGGCGACACGGAGTCGGAGACGTGGATGAGTGACACCTCAGGGCCCTGGCTGGTCGCGGGCCTCGGCAATCCGGGCCCCGAGTACGCGGGGAACCGGCACAACATCGGCTTCATGGTGGCCGATCTGCTCGCCCAGCGGGTCGGCGGCAAGTTCAAGCGCGCGCAGAAGGCGCAGGCCGTGGTCGTGGAGGGCCGGATCGGCCCGCCCGGTCCCGCGAACCAGCGGGTGGTGCTGGCAAAGCCCCAGTCGTACATGAATCTGTCCGGCGGCCCGGTGACCGCGCTGCGTGACTTCTACAAGGTGCCGACCGAGCGGATCATCGCCGTCCACGACGAGTTGGACATCGACTTCGGCACGCTGCGGCTCAAGCTGGGCGGCGGCGACAACGGCCACAACGGCCTCAAGTCGATGACCAAGTCGATGGGCCCCGACTATCTGCGGGTGCGCGCGGGGATCGGCCGTCCGCCGGGCCGGATGGACGTGGCGGCCTTTGTGCTCAAGGACTTCTCGTCCACCGAGCGCAAGGAGCTGGACTGGTTCGTGGACCGGGCGGCGGACGCGGTCGAGGCGCTGATCACCGAGGGCCTGGAGCGCGCGCAGACCACGTACAACACCTGACGGGACGCGCGACCGGTCAACCGCCGGACACGGCGCTCACCCTTGTCGAGGGCGGGCGCGTACCGAGGTTGACCGGACGGCATGCGATGGCCAAAGATCGCCCGCATGGTGAAACGCAGCCGTTCCCGCCGGATGGCCGAGGGCACCTGGGGGCTGGTCCTGCTGGCCCGGGTGGTGGGCGGGTGGGCGCTGGTGCTGCTGCTCCTGGCGTCCGGCGCCTGGGACTCGTGGAAGACCGCGCAATATGTGGTGCTCACCAAGGGGCACGAGCACGGCACCATGACGCTGACGAACTGCGGCGACTCCACCTGCACCGGCCCCTTCGCGCCGAAGGGGTCGGCCGTCGCCCGCCCGAAGGTGGTCATCAGCCTGCCGGTCAAACACCATGTCGGCGACCGTGTGCCGGTCGTGGTGAAGCCCGATACGAACACGGTCGTACGGTCCGACTGGGGCGGTCTGTTCTTCTCCTGGGTGCCGCTGGCCGGAGCCCTGCTGCTGGCCGCGGTCGTGGCCGGCGGGGCGCTGCGGATGCCGCGCACGGCATGGACGCTGGCGGCGCTGGGGGCGGCGCTTATTGGTGCGGCCTTCTTGCTTCTGTAGGACGCGTGGGGGCGTCGGGCGCGCTCGCCCGACGCCCCTGCGCACGCGAGCGTCAGGCTTTCATCGCCATCGGCTCCAGGAACTCCAGCCGGTTGCCGACCGGATCCTCGGAGTAGAAGCGGGAGTGGCCCGGCAGGTCGTAGTCCCAGACGACCTTGGCGCCGCGCGCCTGGAGCTCCGTGCCGAAGGCGTGGATCCCGGTGACGCGGATGCCCGGGTGGGCCTTGCGGGCGGGCCTGAAGTCCTCCTCGATCCCTAAGTGCAGCACCGCGTCCCCCGCAGCGAACCAGCAGCCGCCGCGCGCCGCGAGCACCGGCGGCTTGGTCAGCTCGGCCATCCCCAGCACCCCGACGTAGTACGCGCGCAGCGCCTCCTCGCTGCCGGGCGGCGCGGCGAGCTGGACGTGGTCGACCCCCGCGATCCCGAAGCCGTCGGCGCCCCCCGACGTCTCTCCTGCCGCTCCCCGCGTCACGCCACGGCCTCCTGCCCCTGTTTGCGCGCGACGGTGAAGATCCGCCGGAAGGGGAAGACCGTGCCGTGCGGGCCCGGCGGGTACGCCTTGCGCAGCAGGTCGCGGTACTGGCCGACGAATTCCGTCACCGCTCCCCGGTCGCCGTCCAGCGCGGTCAGCACCGGCCGCAGCGCGGTGCCCTTGGTCCACTCCAGCACCGGGTCCTCGCCCTGGAGCAACTGCACATACGTCGACTCCCACACATCGGCCGCGCAGCCCAGTTCGGTGAGCCGCTCCAGATAGTCGGCCGGGCTGAGGATGTGGACGTAGCGGCGGCCGTGTCCGTCGAGCCGGTCGCGCCACTGCGGGGTGTCGCACAGCTCGCCCAGCAGCGCGTGGCTGGGCGCGGTGAAGTTGCCCGGCACCTGGAAGGCCAGGGTGCCGCCGGGCGTGATGTGGTCGAGCCAGCCGGGGAAGCGGTCGGCGTGGCCGGGCACCCACTGGAGCGCGGCGTTGGAGACGATCAGGTCGAAGGACTCCTCGGGCACCCACTGCGCCGCGTCGGCCTGCCGGAAGTCCAGCTCACCGCCGCCCGCCGTGGGTCCCGCGTACCGCGCCGCCGCGTCCAGCATCTCGCGGGAGCTGTCGAAGCCGGTGATCCGGGCTCCGGGCCAGCGGTCGGCGAGCAGCGCGGTGACATTGCCCGGACCGCACCCGATGTCGGCGATCCGGGGCGCCTCGCCGCCCGGCAGATCCTGGATACGGGTGAGGAGGTCGAGGAAAGGGCGGGTGCGGTGGGTGGAGTGCCGGAGATACTGTTGCGGGTCCCACGTTGGCGCTGCGTGCATCGTCGTACTCCCTGGCTTTTCATAGCCGGCTGCGCACAGCCGCTACCGAAACGGAGGGCGAGGTTCTGCCCTCTGGTCGGTGTCCAGGCTCCTCCGACATATCTCTTGAAGTCAAGAGGCTTCATATCAAGAGACTTCATATCGACAGACCTACTACACTGAGCGCATGGAGGACGAGGTCGACCGGCTGGTCGCTGCATGGCGCCGAGAGCGCCCCGACCTCGACGTGGAGCCGCTGGAGGTGCTCAGCCGGGTCAGCAGACTCGCCCGGCACCTCGACCGCGCGCGGCGGCTGGCCTTCGCCGAGCACAGTCTCGAACCGTGGGAGTTCGACGTGCTCACCTCGCTGCGCCGCGCGGGGCCGCCGTACCAGCTCTCGCCGGGTCAGCTCCTGACCCAGACGCTGGTCACCTCCGGCACGATGACCAACCGGATCGACCGGCTCGCCCAGCGCGGGCTCGTCGAGCGGCTGCCCGACCCCAGCGACCGGCGCGGCGTGCTCGTCCGGCTCACCGTGGTGGGCCAGGAGCGCGCGGACCAGTCACTGGCCGGGCTGCTCGCGCAGGAACGCGCGATCCTGGGCGAGCTGTCCGCCCGGCAGCGCAGTGATCTGGCCGGGCTGCTACGACAGTTGACCGCGCCTTTCGACAACGTCCCCGGCTGACGGCACCAGCTCCACCGGCCCCACGCCCGCCCTGCGGGCCAGCGCGACCGCCGCCAGCGTCGAGTGCACGCCGAGCTTGCCCAGCACATTCTGCATATGGGTGCGGACGGTGTGCGGCGACAGGAACAGCCGCTCGGCGACGGCTTTGCGGCCCAGGCCCGCGACCATACAGCGCAGCACCTCCTGCTCGCGCGGCGTCAGCGACTCCACCAGCCGTTCGCTCTCGGTGCGGTGCCTGCGGGCGGCCGTCAGCTCGCGCAGCACCCCGGTCAGCAGCGCGGGCGGCAGATGCGTCTCGTCGCGCAGCACGCCGCGTACGACCGCGAGCAGCCGTGACAGCGAGCAGTCCTTGGCGACCCACCCCGACGCCCCGGCCTGGAGCGCGCGGGCCGCCCTGCGGGCGTCGTCCCGCTCGGCCAGCACGACGGTACGGGTCCCCGGATACTCGGCCCTGACCCGTTCCACCAGCGCCAGGCCGTCCAGGACCGGTTCCTGCTCGACCGGGATGCGCGGCACCGCCGCGAGCGTCACCGGCGGTCGCGGACCGTCCCCCAGATCGGCGTCCACCAGCAGGACGTCGTAGCGCCGATTGTCGGCCGCCGCGCGGTCCAGGCAGCGCTGAGCGGCCGGGCCGCTCCCCGCGGCCGAGACGTCGACGTCGGGCTCCGCCGCGAGCGCGGCGGCAAGCGACTCGGCGAAGATGCGATGATCATCGACGACGAGAACGCGGATTCGTCCCACGGGTACCACTCCCGGTGTTGGGCACTCCCCCAGTGGCGGGGCGGCATTCGCGCGGGATCCGGCACACGGACAGGGACCGCCGCCCCTCCCCGGGTGCCGAACCCTTTGCGTCTCGCCCCCTGATGCACGCCGGCCCCCACCGGCGCTGTCCCAAAAGCGTAGGGCGTCGCGCCCCCGTTAACACCGTCTTGACGGAAGTTCTCCGTCGCGGGATTCCGGATTCCCTCGCCTTGTGGTACTGGAGTGGCCACGGTGACGGGAGCGGCCCCGCGCGCGCCGAACGGGCCGGTCCGCGCGTGCCGAGCTTCACACGGACCGACCCGTCCGACAGCGAGAACGGGAGCGGGGAACGGGGTCTGGGAGCGGAGTCTGGAAACGGGGTCCGGGAACGGGGTTTGAGATCCGGGCCCCGCTAAACCAGCCGGTGCGCTCCGGGGCCCGCCGTCGTCGAGAAGAGCCGGGCCGCCGGGAGGGCGGCCTGGATCGTCGCGGACAGCTCCGGGATGTCGGTGGCCTCCGCCAGGACGATGGCGGAGCCGCCGAAGCCGCCGCCGGTCATACGGGCGCCCAGGGCGCCGTTGGCGAGCGCGGTGTCGACCACGAGGTCGAGTTCCGCGCACGAGATCCGGAAGTCGTCGCGGAGCGAGACGTGCCCCGCGGTCAGGACGGGCCCGATCTCGCGGGTGCGCCCGGCGTCCAGAAGGGCGATGACCTCCTCGACGCGCCGGTTCTCGGTCACCACGTGCCGGGTGAGCCGCCGCAGCCGCTCGTCGGGGAGGGCGGCCAGCGCGGCGTCGAGCCCGTCGTAGGGGACGTCGCGCAGGGCGGGGACGCCGAGGGCCGCGGCGGCGGCCTCGCAGCCCGCGCGCAGTTCGCCGTACGCCCCGTCGGCGTGCGCGTGCTTGACGCGGGTGTCGACCACCAGCAGTTGCAGCCCCTGCGCGGCCAGGTCGAACGGCACCTGGCGCTGCGTGAGCCCGCGCACGTCGAGGTGGAGCGCGTGCCCCCGCGTACAGCAGGCGGACGCGGTCTGGTCCATGACGCCGACGGGCGCGCCGACGTAGGTGTTCTCCGAGGACTGGCAGAGCAGGGCCAGTTCCTGGCGGGGCAAGTCCAGTCCGTGCAGTTCGGTGAGGGCCAGGGCGGTGACGACCTGGAGGGCGGCGGAGGACGAGAGCCCGCCGCCGACCGGCACATTGCTGTCGTAGTGGATGTCGGCGCCGCCGATGGCGTGGCCCGCCTGCCGCAGCGTCCACAGGACGGCCGCGGGGTAGACGGCCCAGCCGCCGGTCGTACCGGGAGCCAGTTCGTCGACGCGCAGTTCGACGATGCCGCCGTCCATGTCGGCGGAGTGCACGCGCAGCAGCCCGTCGTCGCGGCGGGCGACGGCCGCCCGGGTGCGGTGCGGGAGCGCGAACGGCATGACGTAGCCGTCGTTGTAGTCGGTGTGCTCGCCGATCAGATTGACCCGGCCGGGCGCCGCCCATATGCCCTCGGGCGCGCGCCCGAAGATGTTCTTGAACGCGATCTCGAACGCGGCTTCCGTCGTGGCTTCCGTCATCGTCCGTCCTCCCCCTGCGTCGGCGAGTGGTCCTGCGACAGCGACCGGGTGAAGTTCCATGCGTCGCGGACGATCTCCGCGAGGTCGGTGCGGCTGGGCTGCCAGCCGAGCCGCTGCCTGGCGCGCTCCGCGGAGGCGACCAGTACGGCGGGGTCGCCCGCGCGGCGCGGCTCGTCGGTGGCCGGGATCGGGTGGCCGGTGACCTGGCGGGCGGTCTCGATGACCTCGCGGACCGAGAAGCCGTTGCCGTTGCCGAGGTTGCAGATCAGGTGCTCGCCCGCGGGCGCCTTGTCGAGCGCCAGCAGATGCGCCTCGGCCAGGTCCGCGACGTGGATGTAGTCGCGCAGGCAGGTGCCGTCCGGCGTCGGGTAGTCGTCGCCGAAGACCGAGACCGCGCGGCGGCGGCCCTGCGCCACCTGGAGCACCAGCGGAATCAGGTGCGACTCGGGCTCGTGCCGCTCGCCGTGGCCGCCGTACGCGCCCGCGACGTTGAAGTACCGCAGGGAGACGGCGGACAGGCCGTGCGCCGCGCACTCGCTGGTGATCATGTGGTCGACGGCGAGCTTCGTCGCGCCGTACGGGTTGGTGGGCGCGGTCGCCGCGTCCTCGGTGATGGGGATGGCGGTGGGCTCGCCGTAGGTGGCGGCGGTGGAGGAGAAGACGAGGGTGCGTACGCCGGAGTCCCGCATGGCGGCGAGCAGTTCGAGGGTGCCGCCGACGTTGTTGCGCCAGTACTTCTCGGGTACGGCGACGGACTCGCCGACCTGCGAGGAGGCGGCGAAGTGCAGCACCGCGTCATAGGTGCTGTCGAGCACCTTGTCCGCGTCCTGGACGCGGCCCTCGACGAAGTCGGACCCCTTGGGCACGCCCGCGAGGAAGCCGGTCGACAGGTCGTCCAGCACCGTCACCCGGTGCCCGGCCTCCAGCAGATGGGCGGCGACGACCCCGCCGACGTATCCGGCGCCGCCGGTGACCAGGACCTTCTTGGGCCGGGCGGCCGTCTCCCGCTGGGCGGTCGTCGACTCGGTGCCCGCTCGCTCGGTGCTCACTGGCTCGCTACCTCTCGCAGTCGCAACGCCGCGGACTCCGGCGGCACATCGTTGATGAAAGCGCCCATTCCGGACTCGGAGCCCGCGAGGAACTTCAGCTTGCCCGATGTGCGCCGGATAGTGAAAAGCTCCAGATGGAGCGCGAAATCGCGGCGGTCCGGCGCGTTGAACGGCGCCTGGTGCCAGCCGGAGATGTACGGGGTACGCGGCTGGCCCTCGCCGAAGATCCGGTCGAAGCGGCGCAGCAGCTCCAGATAGACCCGCGGGAACTCGGCGCGCGCGTCCTCGTCGAGGCCGAGCAGGTCGGGCACCCGGCGGTGGGGGTACAGGTGCACTTCGTACGGCCAGTGCGCGGCGTACGGCACGAAGGCGGTCCAGTGTTCACCCGTGAGGACGATTCGGCGGCCGTCCGCGCGCTCGTCGGCGAGGACGTCGTCGAAGAGGTTGCGCCCGCCGGTGCGCTCGCGGTGCTCGGCGAGCGAGCGCAGCATCAGGGCGGTGCGCGGTGTGACGAACGGATAGGCGTAGATCTGGCCGTGCGGGTGGCCGAGGGTGACGCCGATCTCCGCGCCGCGGTTCTCGAACGGGAAGACCTGCTCCACGCCGGGCTGCTGGCCCAGGTCGCGGGTGCGGTCGGTCCAGGCGTCCAGCACCAGGCGGGCGGAGGCGGGGCTCAGGTCGGCGAAGGACGCGTCGTGGTCGGGGGTGAAGCAGACCACCTCGCAGCGGCCCGCGTCACCGGCCAGCGAGGGGAAGCGGTTCTCGAAGACGACCACCTCGTAGTCGCTGTCCGGGATCTCGCTCAGCCGGCCCTCGCGCGACGGGCACAGCGGGCACTCGTCGGCGGGCGGGTGGTACGTACGGCCCTGCCGGTGCGAGGCGACGGCGACGGTGTCGCCCAGCAGCCGGTCGGCGCGCAGCTCGGACTCGGTGGCGACGGGCTCCAGCGGACGGCGGTCCACGGCGTCGCGCACGACGTCGTCCCTGGAGTCGTAATAGATCAGCTCACGGCTGTCGGCGAGCCGGGTCGTCGTCTTCTTCACCCTTGAGGCCCCTCATCACAAGCACTCAACATAATCAAACACAAGGAACCACAAAATAACAGCCCGGTCAATGGGGACTCCGGGAAGATGCTTGAAACAGGTTGATTGTGGTGGTAAGTGTCCGCGCACGCGAGAGCGGGGCGGCACCTCCTGTCCGGAGATGCCGCCCCGCGTGCGGAAGACGTGCGGAAGTCGTGCGGAAAAAAGGGGGTGCTGGGGTCTGTGCGTCAGCCCGCCGCGCCGGGACCGGCCGCTGAGGACTGCGGGAACGGCGGGGACGCCGGGGCGCCTTCGGCCGCCGCGCGGTCCAGCAGGCCGGTACGGGCGGCCAGGGCGGCGGCCTCCAGCCGGGAGCCGACCCCCAGCTTCATCAGGACGCGCTGCACATGCGTCCGCGCGGTGCTCGGCGCGATCCGCATGCCCGCCGCGATCAGCCGGGTGTCCTCGCCCTCCGCGACCCGCACCAGGACCTCGATCTCGCGCGGGGTCAGCATCTCCAGCAGCCGCGCGCCCTCGTCGTCCGGCTGCCGCGCGGGGTTGAGCAGTTCCGCGAAGGCGCCCTGGAGGAGCGTCTGCGCCACCGCGACCTCCCCGGCCCGCGCCTTGGCCATCGCGCGCTCCACGCCCTCGATGCGCTCGTCGTGGCGTACGTAACCGGAGGCGCCGGCCGCGAAGGCCGCCGCGATGCCGCGCGGGTCGGGCACCGGTCCGAGGACGACCACGGCGACCGCCGGGCGCTCCCGCTTGATCCTGGCCACCGCGTCGAATGCGCCCGGCTCGGCCGGTGCGGCCGTGCCGTACAGGCACACCTCGGGAGACCTGCTCAGTACCAGTTCCGCCGCCCCCGCCGCGGGCGCCGCCGCCGCGAGCACCCGGTGCCCGCGCAGCTTCAGTGCCGAGGCCAACGCCTCGGCGAGCAGGCGGTGGTCGTCAACGACCACGAGCCGTACGCCCATGTCGGGTATCCCCTATCCCCCCGGGGTCCGGACCACTGCCGACCCCGACCCCTACGCATACCGCCCTAGGCGGCGAAGCTACACGCATCCACCACCGCCCGCGCCCCCTATCGAACAGAAGGTTCCGGCGAATCCGGAATTACCGTCGGTAGGGGGCACGGGCGGAGCGTTCGGTCGTCCGAGGAGCAGATCGGCTGGTGAGTCGGTCGGCCGGCCGGTGGGGCGGCCGGTGGGGCGGCTGGCCCGGTCAGTCGCTCCGCTCGTCGGCTCGTCAGCTCGTCAGCTCGTCAGCTCGTCAGCCGAAGGTCACCAGATAGGTCTGGTCGGACGAGGACGCGTACACCGTGCGCGTCGCGATGATGAAATGACCGTCGTGCCAGACGGGGTAGCTGCGCATCGCCGACACGTTCAGCTTCTGCGAGGCGTCGGTGTCGAACTGCGCGTAGGTGGTGAGCGCGCCGCTGGCCGGGTCCAGGGTCACCAGACGGCCCTGCACGTCGTAGTCGGCGGGCTCGTACGCGAGCAGCTTGCCGTCCTCGATCGCCAGGCCCTGGATGTCGTGCTTGCTGTCGGGCTTGGCGATCCACTTCTGCTTGCCGTCGCTCAGGTTGAACGCGACGATCCCGCTGAGCACCTGGCCGTTGCTGTCGTGCTTGCTCGTCAGCGACAGATAGAGGGTGTCACTGCTGACGATCACATTGTGCACGGCCTGCATCTCGGTGCCGTCCGTGCTGATGTCGTACTTGTCGGTGCCGAGCGAGACCCGCGACTGGAGACGGCCGTCGACGATCGTCGCCACGTCCGTCTGCCTCTCGCCCTCGGTGCCGAGCACCACCACCACCGGGTCGGTGGAGACGACGGCCGAGACCTTGGTGCCGACCGGCGCCGTCCACGACCATTTGGCGCTGCCGTTGTTGTCCGGATCGATGACCTGGACCTTGTACGTCTTGTAACCGCAGTTGACGATTGCCACGAACTGCTTGCCGCCCGCGTAGCCGTCGTCCTCGCAGTCACCGTTGCCCGACCGCCACAGCACCTTCTGGGTGCTCAGCCGGTAGCCGATCGAGCCTTCCAGCCAGTCCACGCCGAGCGTGTCGCCGCTGATCGCCATCTCGCTGTAGTTGAAGTCCGGCTTCTCCGAACTGCCGACCGGCAGCTTCGCCGTCCACACCGCCCTGCCCGCCGCGAGATCGATCACCATGACCTGCTCGCAGTTGGCGCCGAACTGGACGGCCGTCATGTTGTTGTTGGAGTCGCGCGCGGCCGTGCAGTCGCCGCTCGACGGCGTCGGTACCGTCCACGCCACCGCGCCGGTGCCCAGGTCGTAACCGACGACCTTGTCGATCTCGTTCTTCACCACGTACTTGTCGGTGAACCAGACGCCGAGGACGCTCTTCAGATTGTCCTTCGACGCCACCGGGTCCGCGGGCTTGTCCCACTTGTACGACAGTGTCGAATTGTGCGTCTTGGCGGTGTTCGTACCGCCGTTGGCGCCACCGGCGTTGGCCTGCGGCTTGGGCGCCGGGTCGTCGCCGCCGCCGCTCTTGGTCGCGAAGTACACGCCGCCGCCGATCACCAGCACCGCGGCGACGACCGCCGCGACGATCACGATCAACTTGTTGTTCGACGAGCCGCCTGAGGGGGCGGGGTGGCCCGAGGGTCCGGGCCCGTACGGCGGCTGTTGCTGCTGCGGATAGCCGTACGCCTGCTGCTGCGGCGGGACCTGGCCGGGCTGCGGGTAGCCGTACTGCGGGGGCGGTGTCTGCCCCTGCGGCACCTGGCCGGGCGGCGGGGGCGGGGGCGGGGGCGGCACCTGGCCGGGCGGCGGAGGAGGTCCCTGCCTGCCGCCGTACTGCTGCTGCGGGAAGGCCGGTTGGGTGGGCGCCTGCGCGTACGGGTTCTGACCGGGGGGCACCGGCTGCGCGTACGGGTTCTCGTTACCGGGAACCGGGCCCGCCTGGCCCGGGTATCCGTAACCACCGCCGGGAGGCGGCGGGTTTCCGGGGGGCGGCGGGGGCGGTTGCGACATCAACAGGTCCTTCGGGCACAGGTGAATCAGGGACGGATGAACGGAAATTCTTTCTATCACCCGCCCCAACCACCCCCTCGGGGAGCGGCCCGACCGTTACCTGGCCGCTACACGTCTTCACACGTCGAGAGGTTCTGCTTCACCTGCGAAGCGGTGTTGCCGGCCCCAGGTGAAGGGGTGTTACGCGTCCTCCGCCAACTCCAGCCAGCGCATCTCCAGTTCCTCGCGCTCCTCGCGCAGCGCGCGCAATTCGGCGTCCAGAGAAGCGACTTTCTCGAAGTCGGTCGCATTGTCGGCGATGCCGGTGTGCAGCTTCGCCTCGCGCTGGCCGAGTTTGTCGAGCTGCCGCTCGATGCGCTGGAGTTCCTTCTTCGCCGCGCGGGTGTCGCCCGTGGGCTTGTCCTTGGCGGGCGCCGGGGCGGGTGCCGCGGCCTCGGCGACCCGGCGGCGGCGCTCCAGGTACTCGTCCACACCGCGCGGCAGCATGCGCAGGCTGGCGTCGCCGAGCAGCGCGAAGACGCGGTCGGTGGTGCGCTCCAGGAAGTACCGGTCGTGGCTGATCACCAGCATCGAGCCGGGCCAGCCGTCCAGCAGGTCCTCCAGCTGGGTGAGCGTCTCGATGTCGAGGTCGTTGGTGGGCTCGTCCAGGAACAGCACATTGGGCTCGTCCATCAGCAGCCGCAGGATCTGGAGCCGCCGACGCTCACCGCCGGACAGGTCGCCGACCGGCGTCCACTGCTTCTCCTTGGTGAAGCCGAACTTCTCGCAGAGCTGCCCTGCGGTCATCTCCCGGCCCTTGCCGAGGTCGACGCGCTGCCGTACCGACTCCACGGCCTGGAGAACCCGCCAGTTCGGGTCCAGCTCGGCGACCTCCTGGGAGAGGTAAGCGAGCTTCACCGTCTTGCCGACGACCACTTTGCCGGCCGCCGGCTGCTGGTCGCCGCCGGTCGCCGCGGCCTCGGCGAGCGCCCGCAGGAGTGAGGTCTTGCCCGAGCCGTTGACGCCGACCAGGCCGACGCGGTCGCCGGGGCCGAGCTGCCACGTCAGATGCTTCAGCAGCACCTTGGGGCCCGCTTGGACTGTCACATCCTCCAACTCGAAGACCGTCTTGCCGAGGCGGGAGTTGGCGAATTTCATCAGCTCCGCGGTGTCGCGCGGCGGCGGCACGTCGGCGATCAGCTCGTTCGCCGCCTCGATGCGGAAGCGCGGCTTGGAGGTGCGGGCCGGGGCGCCGCGGCGCAGCCAGGCCAGCTCCTTGCGCATCAGATTCTGCCGCTTGGTCTCCTCGGTGGCCGCGATCCGTTCCCGCTCGGCGCGCG
This sequence comes from Streptomyces sp. NPDC008139, assembly GCF_042957025.1. Classification (NCBI taxonomy): domain Bacteria; kingdom Bacillati; phylum Actinomycetota; class Actinomycetes; order Kitasatosporales; family Streptomycetaceae; genus Streptomyces; species Streptomyces sp. NPDC008139. The sequence continues at coordinate 32,485 of NZ_JBIBHM010000016.1, read as the reverse complement.
CGAACACGTAGTCGCTGTAACCGCCCTCGTACTCGTACACCGAGCCGCGCTGCACGTCCCACATGCGGGTGCAGACCTGGTCGAGGAACCAGCGGTCGTGGGTGACGCAGACGAGCGCGGAGCGGCGGGTGCCGAGGTGGCCCGCCAGCCAGGCGATGCCCTCGACGTCGAGGTGGTTGGTCGGCTCGTCGAGGACCAGCAGGTCCTGCTCCTCGATCAGCAGCTTCGCGAGCGCGATCCTGCGCCGCTCGCCGCCGGAGAGCGGGCCGATGACGGTGTCCAGGCCGAGCGGGAAGCCGGGCAGGTCCAAGCCGCCGAACAGGCCGGTCAGCACGTCGCGGATCTTCGCGTCGCCCGCCCACTGGTGGTCGGCGCGGTCGCCGATCACCTCGTGGCGCACGGTCGCGGCCGGGTCGAGGCTGTCGCTCTGCGTCAAGACGCCCAGTCGCAGCCCACCCTGGTGGGTGACGCGGCCGGTGTCCGGCTCCTCCAGCTTGGCGAGCAGCCGGATGAGGGTGGTCTTGCCGTCGCCGTTGCGGCCCACGACGCCGGTGCGGTCGCCTTCGGAGACGCCGAGGGACACGGATTCGAGCAGCGCTCGCGTGCCGTATGTCTTGCCGACGGCTTCGACGTTGACCAGGTTGACGGCCACTCTCGTACGCTCCAGGGGTTCGCGGGGGTTCTGCTTCAGCGTAGTGCGGCGCGGTGAGGTGCCGGTTCCGGGTGGTGCCCCGGCGGTCAGGGGGCGGCGACGACGGTCGCGCCGGGGGCCGGGGAGGCGGCCGGGCGGGCGGTGCGGCAGGTGCCGGACGCGGTGAGGGTGACCGCGATCTTGGCGGCGGTGTCGGCGTCCGGCGCGAGGAAGGCGCAGGTGGGTCCCGAGCCGGAGACCAGCGCGGCGAGCGCGCCCGCGTCCGTGCCGGTGGCCAGGGTGTCGGCCAGCGCGGGCCGCAGCGACAGGGCGGCGGCCTGGAGGTCGTTGACCAGGACGGCGGCGAGCGCGTACGGGTCGCCGGTGCGCAGCGCGTCGATCAGCGCGGGGTCGGCGACGGGCGCCGGTACGTCGTCGGTGGTGTCGCCCGCGCCGGACTCGCGGCGCAGGCGGTCGCACTCGCGGTAGACGGCCGGGGTGGACAGGCCGCCCTCGGCGACGGCGAAGACCCAGTGGAAGGGGCCCGCCACCTCCAGCGGCGTCAGGATCTCGCCCCTGCCCTCCCCCAGCGCCGCCCCGCCGACCAGGCTGAACGGCACGTCGCTGCCCAGCTCCGCGCAGATCGCGAGCAGGTCGGCGCGCGGGGTGTTCAGGCCCCACAAGGTGTCGCAGGCGAGCAGCGCCGCCGCCGCGTCCGCGCTGCCGCCCGCCATGCCGCCCGCCACAGGGATGTCCTTGGTGATGTGCAATCCCACAACGGGATCGACGCCATGGTGCGCGGCGAGCTCGACCGCCGCTTTGGCCGCCAGATTGGTGGCGTCCAGCGGGATGTTGTCGGTGTCCGGGCCGGACGCGGTGATCGTCAACGTGTCGGCGGGCACTGCTGTCACATGGTCGTACAGGCCGACCGCCAGAAAGACGTTCGCCAGGTCGTGGAAACCGTCGCGGCGGCGACCGCCGACCGCGAGCTGGACGTTGACCTTTGCGGGCACGCGGACGGTGACGGGTGCGGCGGTCACTGCTGGCTCCCTTGCGAGGGTGGTGCGTACGGAGGACGGTCCGCCGGGCGCGGCGGATTCACGGGCTGGGGATTCGCGGGCGGCGGGTACGGGCGGCGGCGGGTTTGCGGTGCGGCGGCGTCAGACCGCGGGCTTGTGCTCGGCGACGGCGGCGAATTCCTCCACCGTCAGTTCCTCGCCCCTGGCCTGCGGGGAGACCCCTGCGGCCACCAGCGCGGCCTCGGCAGCCGGGGCCGAGCCCGCCCAGCCGGACAGCGCGGCGCGCAGCGTCTTGCGGCGCTGGGCGAAGGCCGCGTCGACGGCGGCGAAGACCTCTTCGCGGGTGGCGGTGGTCTTCGGCGGGTCACGCCGGGTCAGCGAGACGAGACCGGAGTCGACGTTGGGCGCGGGCCAGAACACATTGCGGCCGATGGAACCGGCGCGCTTGACCTCCGCGTACCAGTTGGCCTTGACCGACGGCACTCCGTACACCTTGTTGCCCGGCCCGGCGGCCAGCCGGTCGGCGACCTCGGCCTGGACCATCACCAAGGTGCGCTCGATGCTCGGGAAGGCGGCGAGCATGTGCAGCAGGACGGGCACCGCCACGTTGTACGGCAGATTCGCCACCAGGGCGGTGGGCGGCGGCCCCGGCAGTTCCGTCACCCGCATCGCGTCGCTGTGCACCAGGGCGAAACGGTCCGCCCGGTCCGGCATGCGCGCGGCGACGGTCGCGGGCAGGGCGGCGGCCAGCACGTCGTCGATCTCGATCGCGGTGACCCGGTCGGCGGCCTCCAGCAGCGCGAGGGTGAGCGAGCCGAGTCCGGGACCGACCTCGACGACCGCGTCCTCGGGGCGCACCCCGGCGGTCCTGACGATCCGCCGCACCGTGTTCGCGTCGATGACGAAGTTCTGCCCGCGCTGCTTGGTGGGGCGCACCCCCAGTGCCGCGGCCAGTTCACGGATGTCGGCCGGTCCGAGGAGGGCGTCGGGATCTGTCGTACTCACACCCGCAAGAGTACGGGGCGGCCGGGGCCGCCCTCGCGGACCGGACCTAACCGCCCAGGTGCCGCCCGCAGACCGGCCAGGGGGCGGCGCCGCGCTGGACGTACAGCTTCTTGGCCCGGTAGGTCTGCTCGGCGGCTGGGGCGTCCTGGGGGCGGCCCTGGCCGCCGATGCTGTGCCAGGTGTGCACGTCGAACTGGTAGAGCCCGCCATAGGTGCCGGTCGCGTCCACCGCGTCGGGTCTGCCGCCGGCCTCGCACTGCGCGAGGCGGCCCCAATTGAGGCCGTCGGCGCCCGCGACGGCGGTGGGCAGCGGTCTGGTGCCGACGCGTACGACCTCGGTGACCGGTTCGCGCGCGGTCACCGACTCCACGACGCGCGGGCGCTCCCGGACGCCGTTGACGGTGCGGTAGGCGTAGGTGACGCGGCGGACGCCGTCGCGGCCGGGGCGGTCCACGGCCTCGGTGCCTTGCGGGAGCGTCGCGTCGGTGTGCTTGCGGGTGCGGAAGGGGATCGGTTCTTCGCGGGTCTCCTGGTGACCGGAGATCCGCAGCACCGAGACGGTCTGGCCGTCGCGGGGGAAGCTGTCGGCGTCCACGGAGGTGGCGTCCTGGCCGCCGAGGGTGACGCCCGCGTCCGCGACGGCCTGCCGGACGGTGGCGGCGTTGGTGCGCACGGTGTGCTCGCGGCCGTCGGCCAGGACGGTGACCGTACGTTCCGTGCGCACGTCGAGGAAGAGGCCGTGGCGGCCGATGGACGCGTCGCGGGAGGCGTTGAGATACGCGCCCTGGGCCCGTACGCCGAGTTGCCGCAGCGCTTCCGCGACGGTCTTGCCGGTCGTCCACACCCGCTGGTGACGGCCGTCCACGGTGAGCGTCAGCGGACGGCCGTAGCGGACCACCACGTCGTCGCCGTTGTGCAGCGCCTCACCCGGCGCGGGCGCCACGATGTCGTGGTCGCCCACCTCGACGCCCTGCTCGTGCAGCACGTCGGCCACGTCGTCGGCGAAGGTGTGCAGCGTGCGCGGCCGCCCGTCCACGGTCAGCCGTACCGCCTTGTCGGCCAGCACGTACGCGCCGGTGCCGCCCGCCAGGACCGCCATCACCAGCGCCCGCGGCACGATCGCGCGGGCGGTCTGCCGGACGGCGGCCACCGGACGGGCGGCGGCTCGGTGTGTGCCCTGCGTATTGGTCACGACGGCTCGCTCCACGGCTGCGGGGTTCCGGTGCGGGGAACCGGGAACGTAGCCGACTTGTCGCCACCGGCCAAGCGCTCGCCGTCACGTGGCGTCGTCACCTCCGGTCGCGCGAAGTCACCTGTCCGGGTGAGCGCGTGGAAACGTCAGTAGGCGAACGCCCTGGCGGTGTTGGCCGCGACGGCCGTCGCGAGGGTGTCCTCGTCGATGCCGCGGGCCGCGGCCATCGCACGCAGCGTGACCGGAATGAGGTATGGCGCATTCGGCCGTCCGCGGTAGGGCACCGGGGTGAGGAAAGGCGCGTCGGTCTCCACCAGGAGGCGGTCGAGCGGGGTGACGGCCACCGCGTCGCGCAGATTCTGCGCCGACTTGTAGCTGACGGTGCCGGCGAAGGAGAGGTAGAACCCTTGCGCCGCGCAGACTTCGGCCATCTCGGCGTCGCCGGAGTAGCAGTGGAAGACGACGGTGTCCGGGGCGCCCTCCTCGTCGAGGATGCGCAGGACGTCGGCGTGCGCCTCGCGGTCATGGATGACCAGCGCCTTGCCGTGCCGCTTGGCGATGTCGATATGGCGACGGAACGAGTGCTGTTGGGCGGCGACACCGTCGGGCCCGGTGCGGAAGTAGTCCAGGCCGGTCTCGCCGACGCCGCGCACCTGGGGAAGGGCGGCGAGTGCGTCGATCTCGTCGATCTCCCGGTCGAGCCCCTCGATGCCGCGCGGCGCCTGCGCGCCCCCGTAGGAGCCCTCGGGCGCTCCGTGGACGATGCGGGGCGCCTCGTTCGGGTGCAGGGCCACGGTGGCCCAGATCGCGTCGTGGGCGGCGGCCGTCTTCGCCGCCCAGCGGGAACCCGCGAGATCGCACCCCACCTGGATGAGGGTGTCGACGCCGACCGCGGCGGCCTGGGCGAGGGCCTGGGGAACCGTGCCCGGCTGCATGTCGAGGTGGGTGTGGGAATCGGCGACCGCGACCCGCAGCGGCTCGGGCGCCGGCGGGGCGGACTTCTTGTCGTCGGCCTTGGCGTTCTTGTCGGGCATGGCCCCGATCCTAAGGACGCGGGGCCGTCGTCCTGTCAGGCGGTGTCGGCTCCCCCGGACCGCTCATCGCACTGGAGGCCGGGCTGCACCCCGGGCTGCGTGTCGGGCCGCCCGCCGTGCCTGCCGTGCTGCTTGGCGTGCTTGCCGCGCTCCCCGTGTTTGCCGCGCTCCCCGTGCTGCTTGCGGTGCAGGAAGTGCAGGACCGACCAGTGGTGCTCGCGGCGCACACCGCGGTCGCCCCGCGGGTGTGCCCATACGGAGGCGACGCCGGAGACCTGCCCCGAGCGCATGATGCGTACGTGCGTACCGCCGCAGTTGAGGCACGCCGGGCGGGTGAGCGGTGACGGCACCCTCGCACCGTCCGCGAGGTAGACGACGAAGGCATGGCCGGACGCGTCCACATGGTGCTCGATCTCGTACGCCTGCTCCCAGCCGTGGCCGCAGTTCAGGCAGGCGAAGGCGTACGCCTCCGCCGCGTTCCGGCCTGACTCCTCGCGCACGGCGGCCGCGCGGTCGGGTGCGACGGCCGGGCCGTCGGGTGCGGGGGCGGTGACGGTCACCGTGACGGGTACGGCGGGCGTACCCGGTGCGGCGGCGGCGACGGGACGGGGATCGCTTCCGATGGTCTCGCTCATGGCAGCTCCTGCGTGCCCTCCGGACAAGGTGTCCGGAGCGGGACTTTGCACCTACCAGCGAACGCCCGATTTGCCCGCTCCGCAGGAGATGCGCCCGACTCTTGAGCCAGATTTGGGCCCGTATGTGGCAGACGGCGGATATTGCTTTGCCATGCATACGGTTTAGGTTCTTACGGCGTCAAAAGGGCGGCCCGTCGGGATTGTGCGCCCGGGAATCAGGGCATCAGGCGCCGGATTCCGCGAACGGCGGTCGCCGGGCCGTCGGAAATCGGTCCTCGGGCCGCAGGCCGCCGAGCCGTGCGGGGTCCCGGTCCTCAGGCGCCCGGGGGCAGTTCGCCGGTCCGCTTGGCGGCGACGACGGCGTCGAAGACCTCCCGCTTGGGCAGGCCCGCCTCGGCGGCGACCGCCGCGATGGCCTCCTTGCGCCGCTCGCCCGCCTCTTCCCTGGCTGCCACCCGGCGGACGAGTTCGGCAGGGTCGAGGTCGGCGGGACCGGGTTCTGGCGCGCCTTCCACCACGATGGTGATCTCGCCGCGCACCCCCTGCGCCGCCCACAGCGCGAGCGCCTTCAGCGGCCCGCGCTTGACCTCCTCGTACGTCTTGGTCAGCTCCCGGCAGACCGCGGCCCTGCGCTCCTCGCCGAACGCCTCCGCCATCGCCGCCAAGGTGTCGTCGATCCGGTGCGGCGCCTCGAAATACACCAGGGTGCGGCGATCGGCGGCGACCTCGCGCAGCCGCGACAGCCGTTCGCCCGCCTTGCGCGGCAGGAAGCCCTCGAAACAGAAACGGTCCACCGGCAGCCCGGAGACCGCCAGCGCGGTCAGTACGGCCGACGGGCCCGGCACCGCGGTCACCTTGATGTCGCGCTCGACGGCCGCCGCCACCAGCCGGTAGCCGGGGTCGGACACCGACGGCATCCCCGCGTCCGTCACCAGCACCACCCGCGCGCCGCCCTCCAGCGCCTCGACCAGCTCCGGGGTGCGCCCGCTCTCGTTGCCCTCGAAGTACGAGACGACCCTGGCCGTCGGGTGCACGTCCAGCGCGTGCGTCAGACGGCGGAAGCGGCGGGTGTCCTCCGCGGCGATCACATCGGCGGCGAGCAGTTCCGCGCTGAGGCGGGGCGGGGCGTCGGCGGGGTCGCCGATGGGGGTTCCGGCCAGAACGAGGACGCCGACGGCTGAGGTGGTCACGCCCCCAGCCTCCCACCTGCCCGCCGTATCCCCTCAATCGCGCCCAGCGCCCCGCGCCACCCGCCCCGCTACTCGGAGTCGGCCGCACGGCGCGTGACCAGGATCACGCCGGGGGCCCTCGCCCGCCCCCGCGGCCCCGCACGAACGGCATCGGCCCCGATCCCGGCCGCCCCACCGCCCGGAAACCGCTCGGATACGGCCCGCGCACCCCTGGTTACCGGCCGGGATTGCGGACAAACCCGGGCGGTGAGCCCGGACCTCATCGCTTTCTCAGGGGGTTTCCCTACGATGGGCCGGTGACAAGTGAGACCGCGACGCAGGACCGGGCCGACGAGGGCTTTCGGGTGGAGGCGGAGTCGAGCGCGTGGGCGCGACGACTGCGCCGGTTCGGCTATGCGGAACGGACTCGGATCGACACCCGCGACCGCCTCGTACCGCCGTTCCCCGAGCCGGGCACCCGGATGTGGGAGGCGCTCGGCCTCGGCCCCGTCGCGGCCCACCGGGTGGCGAAGTGGAGCGGCTGGCTCGGCCCGCTGCTGGTCGCCGTCTTCGCCGGCGCGATCCGCTTCTGGCACCTGGGCAACCCGCGTGACGTCGTCTTCGACGAGACGTACTACGCCAAGGACGCCTGGTCGCTGCTGAAGCTCGGCTACGAGGGCACCTGGCCCGACGGCAAGGTCTCCAACCCGCAGATCCTGGCCCACCCCCAGGTGATCCCGCTCTCGGACGCGCCCGGCTATGTCGTGCACCCGCCGATGGGCAAGTGGGTGATCGCGGTCGGCGAGTGGATGTTCGGGCTCAACCCCTTCGGCTGGCGCTTCATGATGGCGCTGATCGGCACGCTGTCCGTGCTGATGCTGTGCCGGATAGGGCGACGGCTGTTCCGCTCCACGGCGCTCGGCTGCGTGGCGGGCACCCTGCTCGCGGTCGACGGACTGCACTTCGTGATGAGCCGGATCGCGCTGCTCGACCTCGTCATCTCCTTCTTCGCGCTCGCCGCGTTCGGCTGCCTGCTGATCGACCGCGACTGGTCGCGGGCCCGCCTCGCGCGCGCCCTGCCAGTCGACGAGAGCGGTTACGCGGGACCCGACCGGCAGGTCGGCGACCGGACGGGCATGGGCTGGCGGCCCTGGCGGATCGCCGCCGCCGTCTGCCTCGGCCTGGCCTGCGCCAGCAAGTGGAACGGCCTGTACTTCCTGGCGGTCTTCGGCATCATGACCGTCGTGTGGGACATCGGCTCACGCCGCCTGGCGGGCGCCCGCCGTCCGTACCTCGCCGTCCTGCGCAAGGACCTGGGCTGGGCCGCGCTGACGATCCTGCCCGTCGCCCTGGTGACGTATCTGCTCTCCTGGTCCGGCTGGTTCCTGTCCGACAACGCCTACGGACGGCACTGGGCGGACGCCCGCGGCGGCACCTGGTCGTGGATCCCGGCCCCGATCCGCAGCCTGTGGCACTACGAGGTGCAGGTCTACGACTTCAACGTCAATCTCCAGACCCCGCACCCCTACCAGTCCAACCCCTGGAGCTGGCTCGTACTCGGCCGCCCGGTCTCGTACTTCTTCCAGTCCCCCAAGAACGGCGAGGACGGCTGCCACGCGGCGGCCGGCTGCTCCCGCGAGATCATCGCGCTGGGCACGCCGCTGCTGTGGTGGTCCGCCTGCTTCGCCCTCATCTACCTCGTCTACCGCTGGGCGATGCGCCGCGACTGGCGCGCGGGCGCCATCCTGTGCGCGGCGGGCGCCGGTTACCTCCCCTGGTTCCTCTACCAGGACCGTACGATCTTCTTCTTCTACGCCGTCGCCTTCGTCCCCTACCTCTGCCTCGCGGTCGCCATGATGATCGGCGCCTTCCTCGGCCCACCGAGCGCGAGTGAGGGCAGACGTATGTGGGGCGCGGTCGGCGCGGGCACGCTTGTCCTATTGATCATCTGGAATTTCATCTACTTCTTCCCGATCTATACCGGTATGACGATTCCGTACAGCAGTTGGCAGGCCAGGATGTGGTTCGACTCCTGGGTCTGACCGGGGGCCGCGCGCCGGGGGCCGGGGGCCGCGCGCCGAGCACCGGGGGTCCGGGGGGCCGCACAGCGCTACGGCCCGGGCTGAGTTTTCCTGGGGCTGGTGAGGGTCCCGGGAGGGCTGTTTCCGTACGAACCCGTGCCCGGACTGAGACCTTCCTCCGCACAGGGGTCCCGTAGGGTGCTACAGCGCGCGTTCCTTGAACGCGTTCAAAGGGGAGGGGGAGGTCTCGTGCCCATGTCACGGGGTGTCAAGTCGGGGATCATCGGCACGGTGTTCGTCGGAATGCTCGTGGTCGCCGGGTACGGCGCCTACAACATCTACGACTCGCTGGACGGCAGCGGCGGGGGCGGCGGCACGTCCGCGCGGCCCAAGCCGACGCCGGTCAACACCGCGCCGCCGAGCGCCGCCGAAGTCACCGACGTCGGGGACGACTTCCTGACCGCGTGGTCGTCGGGTGACATCACGCGGGCGGCGGCCCTGACCGACTCGGTGCGGACGACGACGGCCGCGCTCACCGCGTACAAGACGCAGGCCCACGTGACGTCCGTGCAGCTCACCCCCGGCACACCGGCGGCGACGACCACCACGACCATGCCGTTCACGGTGACGGCGCAGGTCACGTACGACGGCGTCACCACCCCCTGGAGCTACCGCTCGTCGCTGACCGTCGTACGCGGCGCGAGCGGGAAGCCGGTCGTCCAGTGGAAGCCGTCCGTGATCAGCCCGGAACTGGGCGACGGCGACCAGCTCATCACCGGTCAGGCCAAGGTGCCCGAGGTGGATGTCGTGGACCGCAAGGGGCGGGTGATGGACCCGGCCGACTATCCGTCGCTGAGCCGCATCATCCCCGACCTGCGCACGCGGTACGCGGAAAAGCTGGGCGACGGCACCCCCGGCATCGAGACGTACGTCCAGAAGGCGGACGACTCGGCCGGCAAGACGCTGAACGTGCTCAAGAAGGGCAAGCCCGTACGGCTGGACACCACGCTCGACGCCACGATCCAGAAGGCGGCCGAGAAGGCGGTGGCGGGCAAGGACAAGTCCGGGGTGACCGCCGTCGACACCACGAACGGCGCCATCCTGGCGGTCGCCTACGGCCCGGCGTCCGGCACCGACTACGCGTTGCAGGACAAGGCCGCGCCCGGCTCGACGTTCAAGATCGTCACGGCGGCGGCACTGCTCCAGCGCGGTCTGACGCCGTCCTCGCCCGCGAAGTGCGTCAACGGTGCGAACTACGGTTACGGCAAGGCGTACAAGAACGACGGCGGCATGAACAACCCCGGCGCCTCGCTGCAATGGGACTTCATGAAGTCCTGCAACACCGGCTTCATCCTCCAGGCGAAGACGCTCGGCGCGACCGGACTCGTGGACACGGCCAAGCAGTTCGGCCTGACGCAGGGGTGGAACATCGGCACCGTGTCCCAGGACCCGGTGGTGCCGGGCGGCACGGGGGACGAGCTGACGTCGGAGATGATCGGACAGGGCACTCTTCAGATGAGCCCGCTCATCATGGCGTCCGTGGCCGCGACCGCCAGCACCGGTGACTTCCACCAGCCGCGGATCGTCGCCAAGAGCCTCATCGAGGGCCCCATCGCCACCGCCTCCGGCATCCCGTCGAAGACGACGCAGTATCTGCGGCAGATGATGCGCGCGACCATCACCAGCGGCACGGCCAGCGGTGTGATGAGCGGATTCGGCCCCAACTCCGGTGCCAAGACCGGCTCCGCCGAGACCGACACCTCCCCGGAGGCCAACGGCTGGTTCACCGCGTACGCGGGCCATGTCGCCGCCGCCGCCGTCGTCCACAGCGGCGGTCACGGCAACCAGTCCGCCGGCCCCATCGTGGCGGCCGTGCTGCGCGCCTCCTGACCCGCCGATGCGTCCGTCGCACCGCCCGAACCGCCCCAGCCGTCTGAGCGGTCCGCGCCCTACGAGCAGCCCCGGCCGTTCGAGCCGCGGATGACGCCGCTGGTCGTCGCCGTCGTCCTCACCGCCGCGATCACGCACGCGGCGTGGAACGCCATCGCTCACGGCATCAAGGACCAGGTCCTCGCCTTCACCCTCGTGGGTGGCGGCGGGGCCCTGTGCGCCCTGGTCCTGCTGCCCTTCGCGGCGGTGCCGCACGCGGGCGCGTGGCCGTATCTGATCGCGTCGGTGGTCATCCACCTCGCCTACCAGTACCTGTTGATGCGGTCCTTCCAGCTCGGCGAGTTCGGGCAGGTCTATCCGATAGCCCGCGGTATCGCGCCGCTCGCCGTCACCGTGCTGGCGGCCGTCTTCGTCGCCGAGCGGCCGGGGCCCTGGCAGACCGCGGGCGTCATCACCTCCTGCGCCGGACTCGGCGGCGTCGCCCTGTGGGGCCTGCGCGGCAAGCGCCCCAACTGGCCCGCGCTGACGGCAGCCGCCGGTACGGGACTGACCATCGCCGGGTACACGGTCGTGGACGGTGTCGGCGTCCGTGCCTCCGGCAGCTCGCTCGGCTACATCGCCTGGCTGCTGCTGTTCCAGGGCCTGGTGATCCCGGCCGTCGCATTCTCTGCGCGCCGCAGAGAATTGGCCGCGCAGCTAAGACCCGTCGCCCTGCGCGGCCTCCTCGGCGGCGCTCTGTCCATCACCGCCTACGGCCTCGTCCTGTGGGCCCAGACCCGCGCGCCGCTGGCCCCGGTCGCCGCCCTGCGCGAGTCCTCGATCATCGCGGGCGCCGCCATAGGCGCGCTGTTCTTCAAGGAGCACTTCGGCCGTCCCCGTATGGTCGCCGCCGTGGTGGTCGTGACCGGCATAGGTCTGATGCTGCACGCGAGTTGACGCCCACCCGGACAGGCCCCGCAGCTTGTCGGGGTTGACCTGGAAGCGCAGTTCGTGGATGCGGCCGTCGGCGGCGAGTTCGAAGGTGAGCGCGCCGGCGGGCGCGCCGTGCAGGGTGAAAAGAACACCCGACCGGCCGTTGACGGCGGCCGGGGTCGCGGTGATCGCGGCGAGTTCGGGCTTGCCCAGGACGCCGAGGACCCACCGGGCCACGTGGTCGGCGCCGCGCAGCGGGCGGGTGGCGGCCGTCACCTTGCCGCCGCCGTCGGACCATGCGGTGACGTCGGGGGCGAGCAGCGCCAGCACCGCGTTGAGGTCGCCGCCCGCGCAGGCCGCGAGGAACTTCTCGGTCACCGCCGCGCGGGTGGCGTCGTCGGCGTCGTAACGGGAGCGGCGCGCCTGGATGTGCGCCCGGGCGCGGTGCGCGGTCTGCCGTACGGTCGGCTCCGCGCGCTCCACGGCCGCGGCGATCTCCGCGTACTCGTAGCCGAAGACCTCACGCAGCACGAAGACCGCGCGCTCCAGCGGGCTGAGCGTCTCCAGGACGACGAGCATGGCCATGGACACCGAGTGCGCCGTGTCGGTGCGGTCGGCGGCGTCGGGCCCGGTCAGCAGCGGTTCCGGCAACCACGGGCCGATGTACGTCTCGCGGGTGGCGCGCGCCGAGGTGAGCCGGTTCAGGCAGAGCCGGGAGACCGTACGCACCAGGTAGGCGGTGGGGTGGCGGACGTCGGCGCGGTCGGCGCGCGCCCACCGCAGCCAGGTGTCCTGGAGTACGTCCTCGGCGTCGGCGACGCTGCCCAGGAGGTGGTAGGCGGTGGAGAACAGCAGCCGCCGGTTGCGCAGGAAGGCGTCGTTCCCGCGCGCGCCGCCGAGGTCGCCCTTTGGGCGCTCGTACGTGCCGCCCGTGCGCCGTTCCCCCGTGTCGTCCGCCATCCGCTCAGGCTGGCAGCAGCGGCCCGGCCCCGGCAACCGGCCCGGCGGCGATCGCCCGCACCCCCTGCGCGCTGTCGCGGTACGACGGCCGCCAGCCCAGTTCTGCCGCCGCCTTCGCGCTGTCCAGTTTCAGCCGGGTCCCCATGATCGCGCGCATCAGCGGGGTGGCGCACAGCACCCAGGCCGGTACGGTCAGCGGGCGCGCCACGCCGTACGCGTCGGCGACCGCGCGGATGTGGGTGGCGAAGCCGAGCGGCCGGTCGTCGGCGATGTTGTACGCCTGCCCCGGCCGCCCCGAGGTGACGGCGAGCGCGACCGCGCGGGCCGCGTCGCCGGCCTCCACCCACGACACCTGGCGGTGGGTGTCGTCGACGACCGGCATGGTGCGCTTGCGGAGCAGCGGCAGCATCAGGGTGTCGGTGACGCCGGCGCCGTAGAAGAGGCCGAAGCGCAGGGCGACGCCCTCGACGCCGTCCGCGCCCAGGACCAGTTCCTCGTTGACGCGCATGGCGGCGACGTGCCGTTCCAGGTGCGGGTCGTCGCCGTGCGGCCCGAACGGTGTGCCCGCCTCGGTGACCGGACCCTCACCGTGGTCGCCGTATCCGTAGCCGAACATCATCGACTCCGTGACGCAGCGCCACGCGCCGGTCGTGCGGGCCGCCTCCAAGAGGTGCCGGGTTCCGGCCGTACGCAGCGTATTGGTGCCGTCCATGTCCCGGTGCCTGGTCATGGACTTGCCGGACAGCGCGGTCGCCGCGTGCACGACGACGTCGAAGCGGAGCCCGTCGACCGCGCGCAGCAGCGCGTCACGGTCGAGGAGGTCGGCGCGGATGTCGTGGGACGCGCCCCTGCCGAGCTGTACCACCTGGTGCCCGGCGGCTGTCAACTCCTTCGCGGCGGAACGTCCCAGGACGCCGCTGCCGCCCGCCAGCAGAATCCGCAGGCCCCCGCCGCCCGTGCGCCGGTCGCTTCCCGTGTCCTTCGCAGCGTCCATGCCGTCCGTCCCTCGTCCCGTGCCGGGGCCGGACACACACAAGCCGGCCGCCTCGTCGATGCCCATAGGACAAACGGCCCGGCGCCCGCGTGACAGAAGCGGAGGTGACCTGCGTCACTCTTTCCCGGCGGCGCCGACGGCGGCTCCCGCCGCGGCTCCTACGGCGCCTCGTCGTCGGCGATCCCGGCCGACAGCGCGTTGGTGAACCCCGGATTCGCGGAGAGGATGCCGCCCTCGACCGGCAGCGTGACACCGGTGATCCAGGACGCGTCGGCGGAGGCCAGGAAGGTGACGGCGGCGGCGATGTCGGCGGGTTCGCCGACGCGGCCGAGCGGGTAGAGCCCCGCGGCGGTCTCCAGCGTGGACTCGCGGCCCGCCCACGCGGGCGTGCGGATGGTGCCGGGCGCGACGAGATTGACGCGGACGCCGCTGGCCGCCGCGTGCACGGCGAGCGTGCGGGTCAGGGAGATCAGTCCCGCCTTGGCCGCGCTGTAGGAGTGGTTGCCGAAGTACGACAGGCCGTTGACCGAGCCGATGTTGACGATCGCGCCGCGCCCGCCGGACGCGGCGGCCAGGTGCGGCAGCGCGGCGCGGGAACAGCGCATGGCGCCGGTCAGGGTGACGTCGAGGTCGCGCAGCCAGTTCTCGTCCGGCTCCTCGGTGAAGTCGTCGGAGTGATCGCTGCACGAATAGGCGTTGTTGACGAGGACGTCGAGGCCGCCGAAGGCCGCCACCGCGTGCGCGACCGCCGCGTCCACGGCCGTACGGTCGGCGACGTCGCACCCGACCGCCTCCGCCCGACCGCCGTCCTCGCGGATCGAGGCGGCGGTGCGCTCGGCCGCTTCACCATTGAGGTCCGCGAGGAGTACGGCGGCGCCTTCCGCGGCGAATCTGCGGGCCGTCGCCTCGCCGATGCCCCGGGCGCCGCCGGTCACCATGACGGTGTAGGTCGCGAATCGTTCCCCTGAATACGCCGCCGCAGCTGTCCCGTTACGCACCATCGGGTCAGCGTAGGCACTCCCGTACCGCCCTGACCAGGGCTTGGGCACGGGGATCCGCGGTGACGTTCTTCTGCATGGCGTTGGTGACGTAGCCGAAGCCGATTCCGCTCGCGGGGTCCGCGAAACCGAGGCAGCCGCCGCGGCCGGGATGCCCGAAGGAGCCGGGCGCCAGCAGCGGGGACGCCGGGCCGTGCAGCATGTATCCCAGGCCGAATCGAGTGTTGACGATCAATACTCGATCCGGCCCCTCGGACTCCACCGTCCGGGCGGCGGTGAGCGTGGCGGGCACGAACAGCCGCGGCCCGTCCGTCAGTTCCCCGATCAGCGCCGCGTAGAAGCGGGCCAGCGAGCGCGCGTCGGTGATGCCGTTGGCGGCGGGCAGCTCCCCCGCGCGATAGGCGGGGTCGTTCTCGTCGGGCCGCGGCGAGATCGCCCCGAAGGCGCGCATGGTCAGCGACTCGGGGTCGGCGTAGGCGTCCTGCACGGACCGCTTGGGCCGGGCCCGCAGCGCGCCGGAGACGGCCGGCTCCGGCGTGACGGTCTCGGCGGTGCCGCCCACCCGGTGCGCCTGCCCCGGCGGCAGCCCCACCCACAGGTCGAGGCCGAGCGGCCGGGCGATCTCCTCCGCGACGAAGCGGCCGACCGTCCGCCCCGACGCGCGCAGCACCAGCTCCGCGACCAGCCAGCCGTAGGTGTGCGCGTGGTATCCGTGCGCCGCGCCCGGCGGGAACTGCGGCTTCTGCGCGGCCACCGCGCGCGGCCCCGTCGTGCCGTCGAGCGCCTGCTCCGGCGTCAACGGCGTGTCCAGCGCGGGCACTCCGGCCCGGTGCGCCAGCACGTCCCTGACGGTCACCCGCTCCTTGCCGTGCGCCTTGAACTCCGACCAGTACGCGCCCACCGGCGCGTCCAGATCCAACTGGCCGCGCTGGTGGAGCAGCAGCAGACAGGCCGCGGCCACGCCCTTGGTGGCCGACCGGACGATCTGCACGGTGTCCTCGGCCCACGGCTTCCCTGAAGGCTCCCCGGCCGACGCGGCGCCGCCCCACAGGTCGACCACCTTGCGGCCGTGCCTATAGAGCGCGAAAGCGGCGCCGGCATCCCCCCGGCGGGTGAAATTCTGGGCGAAAGCGGTACGTACCGGCTCCCAGCCGTCCTCCGCCGTGCCGTGGACGTCCGTGAACGCGTCCATGAATGCCGCCTCCGCCTGCCGCTCCGCCGGTCCACCCGCTGCACCGAACTCTGCGGCACCCATGGTGCACGACGAAGATGCGCGTTCTGTAAACAGGCGGTGGGGCGGGCCGTATACGCGGCCGAGCGCGGGCGGCGGAGGGGCGGCGCCCGTTCCCCGCGATCGGCGGCGGGGCGGCGCCCGTTCCTCGCGGCAGGAGCCGGAAAACCACCCCGGCCCGCGGCGGGCCCGCGACCCCGGCCGGAGAGTGTCCGGCCGGAGCGCGGGACCCGTCACGGGCCCGGTGGGGGGTCCGCTACGGGAGCGGCGGGTACGCGTTCTGCACGAGCTGGTGGAACTGCGCCGAGAACCAGGTACCCGCGAGCGGGGCGTTGGCCAGGGCACCGGTCGGGTTGTTGCCGTTGCGGGCGTTACCGGTGTAGGTCGGGTCGCACATCCGGTCGAAGCCCTTGCCCTGGTCGTTCGGGATCTGGGTGCTCGAACCGTCGGACTCACCCGGAGGCTTCACCCACACGTAGGCGTCGATACCGGCGGCGGGCGCCGCGGTCGGGCGCTCACCGATGCCGGCCCCGGACTGGTTGCACCAGTTGCCGGCGTGGATGCGGCGGTCGATACGGCCACCGTCGACGTAGGTGTCAACGGTCGTGGTCGCCCCGGGACCGGCGGGACGCGAGGCGCCGCCCCAGCCGTTGCGGGAGGTGTCGATCAGCATGCCGATGTTGGAGTTGAAGCCGTCCGACACCAGGAGATTGCGCAGGGCCTGCGCGTAGCTCTGCTCATCGACGTATTGATTCCAGTCAACCCACTTGGACTGGCGAATGGTGGTGCCGTTCACGCTGTCCGTGACCTTGAAGTTCGGCTCCACGGTGGCGCTGTAGTTGGCCGTGTTGACGATGAAGCCCTGGACGTCGTTGACGGTGGCGCCACCGGTCTTCGCGGCCTTCAGGAACTCCTGCGCGGCGGGCGCCAGGTTGGAGTCCCAGCCGAGCCAGGCGTGGTGTCCGGCGTCGATGTAGTTGTACGTGTTGCCGATCGCGCCGAGCTTGGCGAGCGCGTAACCGACGCCGTTCTCGTAGTTGCCGTTGGCCTTCATCGTGGCGCAGGCGTCCGTCGAACCGGCGGTGCCGCCCGCGTTGGTGACCAGGTTGGGCAGCGAGTCGGGCTCGATGATGTTGACGATCCGCAGGCCCGCGTACTTCGGGTCCGACATGATCGCGGCGATCGGGTCGATGTACTCGGTCTTGTAGCGGCCGATCTCCGTCGCGCCCAGTTCGCCGTTGGAGGCGAGCGCGGCGCAGTCACGGCCGGGCAGGTCGTAGATGACCAGTTCGATGGTGAGCGGCTGGCCCGCGGCCTGCTGCACGGCCGCGTCCAGGTGGGCCTTGAGCCCCATGGCACCGTTGGTGCCCGCGATCGCCGCGATCCGGTCCAGCCACACCGCGGTGGACTGGTTGGCGATCTTCGATCCCCCGTCGGCCGCGGCCTTCGCGGACCAGTCCGGGTTCACGTAGCCCTTGGCGCCCGCGTACGGGTTGTCGACCCTGGTGCCGGGCGGCGGCGAGGTGGGCGGGGTGGTCGGCGGCGTCGTGGGGGGCGTCGTCGGCGGAGTGGTGGGGGGTGTGGTCGGGGGCGTGGTCGGCGGGGTCGTACCGGTGCCGCCGCCGCACACGACGCCGTTCAGGGTGAACGACGACGGCTTGGTGTTGGTGCCGCTGTACGAGCCGTTGAAGCCGAAGGTCGCCGTACCGCCGGTCGCCACCGCGCCGTTGTACGACAGGCTCGCCGCGGTCACGGCCGCGCCCGTCTGGCTCACGGTGGCGTTCCAGCCCTGGGTGACCTTCTGATTGCCGGGGAAGTTCCAGCCGAGTTGCCAACTCGTGATGGCCGGGCCGGTGTTGGTGATCGTCACCTGCGCGGTGAAGCCGGAATCCCACTGGCTCACGTCGTAGGCGACCGAGCAACCGGCGGTGGCCGCCGAGGCGGATGTCGTACTCATCGCGGCGACCACGCCGCCTGAGGCGACGACCATCAGGCCGGCCGCGAGCGCGGCGGTTCTGCGTCGGACTGTCGGGACTGCCATGTGCGAACAACCTCCATAGGGGGGATGGACCCCTCGAAACGACTTCGCGGGGTCATGGGAGGTGGTGCGGTGAAGCATGGTTCGGTTACACGCTCTTAACGTGGGAGCGCTCCCATAGTGGGCAGGCGGTCCGCTCCTGTCAATGCTTGGCGCTACGTCCATGGAGTTGGTCCCGGACGGGGGCCGGGCGCCAACACCTCTGAAACGCATGACGGTTGGCGGACCCGCCCGGACGGGCGGCCGGGCGCCGGGGGCGGAACCCCCGGCGCCCCCTCGTGCGTTACGCCGTCGCGGCCGCGGCGGCCCGCCCCGCCGCGCGCCCGGAGAAGATGCAGCCGCCGAGGAACGTCCCTTCCAGCGACCGGTATCCGTGCATCCCGCCGCCGCCGAATCCCGCGGCCTCGCCCGCCGCGTAGAGCCCGCTGAGCACCTCGCCGCGACCGGCCGCGCCGCCGTCCTCCGCGCCTTCCGATCCGCCGCGCAGGACGCGCCCTTCGAGGTCGGTCTCCAGGCCGCCGAGCGACTTCCGGGTCAGGATGTTGAGCCGCACGGCGATCAGCGGCCCCGCCTTCGGGTCGAGCAGCCGGTGCGGCGACGCGGTGCGAATGAGCTTGTCGCCGAGGTAGTTGCGGGCCCCGCGAATGGCGGTGACCTGCAAGTCCTTGGTGTACGTGTTCGCGATCTCGCGGTCGCGCGCCTCGACTTCGCGCCGTACGACCGCCTCGTCGACCAGCCCCTCGCCCGTCACGGCGTTCATCCCCCGTACCAGGGCGCCGAGTTCCTTCTCCACCACGAAGTCGACGCCGTGCTGCTTGAACGCCTCGACCGGCCCCGGCGCCCCCGGCAGCGCGCGCTTGAGCACGTCGCGCACGCTCTTTCCGGTGAGGTCCGGATTCTGCTCGGAGCCCGACAGTGCGAATTCCTTCTCGATGATCTTCTGGGTGAGGACGAACCAGGTGTACTCGTGGCCCGTCCCCATGATGTGCTCCAGGGTGCCGAGCGTGTCGAAACCGGGGAAGTACGGGACCGGCAGCCGCTTGCCGGTGGCGTCCAGCCACAGCGACGAAGGGCCGGGCAGGATACGGATGCCGTGCCGGGCCCAGATCGGGTTCCAGTTCTCGATGCCCTCGGTGTAGTGCCACATCCGGTCACCATTGATCAACCTTCCGCCCGCCGCCTCTGTGATGCCGAGCATCAGGCCGTCCACGTGCGCGGGAACGCCGGAGAGCAGTTTGCCGGGCGGGGTGCCGAGCCGCTTGGGCCAGGCGGCCCGTACGAGATCGTGGTTGCCGCCGATGCCTCCGCTTGTGACGACCACGGCCTGCGCGCGCAGTTCGAACGCGCCCGCCGTCTCCCGTGAACTGGCCTCGCCGCGCGCCACGTCGCTGGCCACCAGGACCTCACCGGTCACACCGTCCACGGCGTCGCCGGTACGGGTCAGGCCGGTCACCCGGTGCCGGAAGCGCAGCTCGACCCGCCCGCGCGCGACCTCGTCGCGCACCCGCTGCGCGAAGGGCGCGACGACGCCGGGCCCGGTGCCCCAGGTGATGTGGAAGCGCGGCACGGAGTTGCCGGGGCCGGTGGCCAGGAAGCCGCCGCGCTCGGCCCAGCCGACCACCGGGAAGAAGCGCATGCCGCGCTGGTGCAGCCAGGCCCGCTTCTCGCCCGCGGCGAAGTGCACGTACGCCTCGGCCCAGCGGCGCGGCCAGTAGTCCTCGGGCCGGTCGAAGCCGGCCGTGCCGAGCCAGTCCTGGAGCGCGAGGTCGGGCGTGTCCTTGATCCGCATCCGGCGCTGCTCGGGCGAGTCGACGAAGAAGAGCCCGCCGAAGGACCAGAACGCCTGGCCCCCGAGGGACGCCTCGGGCTCCTGGTCGACCAGGATCACCTTTCGTCCGGCCTCCGCCAGCTCGACCGTGGCCACCAGACCGGCCAGCCCCGCGCCCACCACCACGACGTCCGCGTCCAGCGCCATCCGACCGCTCCTTACTCGCCAGTAGTCAACGTAGTGACGAGCACGTTACGCGAGCGGCGGGCGCGGGTCAGCGGCATCGGGACCCCGCATGGTCCGAGGCGCGGGGCGCCGACCCGGCTCGGTAGGATTCACGCCATGTCTGATGCCCCGCTCCGCGTCCGTTTCGCCCCCTCCCCGACCGGTATGTTCCACGTCGGCGGCGCCCGTTCCGCCCTCTACAACTGGGCGGTCGCCCGACAGTCGGGCGGCACCTTCGTCCTGCGCATCGAGGACACCGACGCGGCGCGCAACAAGCCCGAATGGATCGACGGCATCATCAGCGCGCTGGCCGCCATCGGCATCAGCGGCGCCGACCCCGCCTTCGAGGGCCCGTACTTCCAGTCGCACAACGCCGACCGGCACCGCGAGGCCGCCTCCCGGCTCCAGATCGAGGGGCGCGCGTACTACTGCGACTGCACGCGCGACATGCTCAAGGAGCGCACCGGCTCCGAACACCTCGGCTACGACGGCTTCTGCCGCGAGCGCGGGCTGGCGTACGAGCCGGGGCGGGCGATGCGTTTCCGCACGCCGGACGAGGGCGAGACGGTCGTGGTCGACCTGATCCGCGGCGAACCCGCCTTCCCCAACAGCTCCATCGAGGACTTCGTCATCGCCCGCGGCGACGGCTCCCCGGTCTTCCTGCTCGCCAACGTCGTGGACGACCTCGACGAGCGCGTCACGCAGGTCATCCGCGGCGAGGAGCACCTGTCCAACACGCCCAAGCAGCAGCTCCTCTGGGAGGCGCTGGGCGCCACCCCGCCCACCTGGGCGCACCTGCCGGTGATCGTCAACGAGAAGCGGCAGAAGCTCTCCAAGCGCCGCGACAAGGTCGCCCTCGAGGACTACCTCGCCGAGGGCTACCTGCCCGAGGCCATGGTCAACTACCTGATGCTGCTCGGCTGGGGCCCCGGCGACGACCGCGAGATCCTGCCGTACGAGGAGCTGGAGCAGCTCTTCCGCATCGAGGACGTCATCGGCTCCTCGGCCTTCTTCGACGTCAAGAAGCTCACCGCCTTCAACGGCGAGTACATCCGCGCCCTGTCCCCCGCCGCCTTCGTCAGCGCCTGCGCGCCGTGGCTGACCGCCCCGCACGCCACCTGGGACCCGCTGTCGTACGACGAGGCCGTCTTCGAGACCGTCGCGCCGCTCGCCCAGACCCGGATCGCCCTGCTGTCCGAGATCACGTCGTACGTCGACTTCCTCTTCCTCGACGAGCCGGTGCGCGACGACGCGTCGTGGTCCAAAGCGATGAAGGCGGGCGCGGCGGATCTTCTGCGCGACGCAGCCAATGAACTGGGCGCGCTTCCCGACTGGTCGGCCGAGCCCCTGAAGGCGGCTCTGGAGTCCATCGCCGCCGCCCACGGCCTCAAGCTCGGCAAGGCCCAGGCGCCCATCCGCGTCGCCGTCATGGGCCGCACCGTCGGGCTGCCGCTCTTCGAGTCGCTCGAAGCCCTCGGCCGCGAGCGCGCGCTGGCCCGCCTGGAGGCCGCCCGCACCCGGCTGGAGTCCGAGACGCCCGCCGAGTCGTAAGACCCGCCACCCTGGCGCGGCGGGTCTTACGCCGCCGCGCCGGACCCGGCATCGGGACCGGTCGCCGGACGGCGTACGGTCGCCGCCGTGACCGTTTACGACACCGCCCGGCGGCTCCCCGCCATCCCCGTGCTCCGTGACCACTGCCGCGCGCTGGCCATGCTGGAGGCGATACTCAGCCCGTCGTGGGAGAGCCGCTTCTACTCCTTCGACGCGCACTGGTCGGACGTCGAGGAGATGGCCTCCATGAGCAACGGCTCGGGCGACGAATACTCCATCGTCTTCTCCCCCCTCGGCGCCTACGTCCGCGGCTTCGCCCACGAGTCCCGGATGAGCCCCTACGTCGAGGACGGCCCCTGGCCCGGTGTCCTCGACGACGTCCCCGCCGTCTTCCGCCCCTGCGTCGAGGAACCCGCCTTCAGCGACGAGGACGGCATGCCCGTCGTCACCGCCTGCCTCTGGCGGCAGCCCGCCGACACCGCGTGGCAGGCCGGCGGCGCCATCGAGTTCCCCGACGCGCCCGACGGCGACCCCGACGGCGCCGGGCTCCTCTTCCCGCTGCTCACCGACCGCGACGCCGACGCCTACCGCGCCTTCGCCGAGGACTACTACGAGGTCCCGGTCGCCCCCGCTCCCGTCCACCACGTCCTCGCCCTGCGCCCGCTGACCGCCGAGGTCGTCACCACGCTCAACCCCGACCTCACGCTCCCCGAACTGGCCGACGACATCGCGGCCATCGGCTACCCGCGGCCGTAGCCGTAGCCCTAACCCCACCGCCTGACTACGTACGGCCGTCCGCGCCGCTCTCCGGGGCGGCGTGGACCAGGCCCGTGCGGTAGACGATGACGACGAGCTGCGCCCGGTCGCGACCAGGTCCCCCCGCGCTACCCCTGGCCGCCCGCGGGCCCGGAAGCCACCCCCTTGAACCGCGCCCACACCACCTTCCCGAACGGCTCCCGCCCCTCGACCCCCCACCCGTCCGCGACCGCCGCGACGATCAGCAGCCCCCGCCCCCGCACATCCGCCGCACCGGGCTCGCACACCCGCGGCCTCCGCTCCCCCTCCTCGTCACGACTGTCATGCACCTCCAGCCGCACGCACCCCTCCTCCACCACCACCCGCACCAAAAACCCATGCCCCCGCCGCGTCCCGTGCGCCAACGCGTTCGACGCCAACTCCGATACGCACAACCGCACGTCGTCAACGACAGGCGACAACCCCCATGCCCTCAGAGCCCCCACGGCGAATTCGCGTGCCAGCCCGACCGATTCGCGTTTCGCGTCGAAGAATCTCGATACGTCCGCGGGTAAGGCTCCGGCCTTGAGCGCAGCGCTCTCATCGGTCACGGAATGTTCCCTTCGTGTAGCACAGTGAAATCACACACAGACGTGCCGGATTTGCGGGAATCCCGGCCTGGACCCCGTGCGGCACGCCAACGACGAACAAGGGGTGCGATGAAATCGCCCCTCTTGAGACTGGACCGGTTGACCGGTCCAGTCAAGCGATTGTCAACTATCCGTGACTCATCGGGTAGTTGTCCGTCAGCTCCCACAGGTCGGAAGGAGTGACGCCTTCTTCTGCGACGAGAACCCGGCCGTCCTTGTCGTGCGCGACATGGAGCACTACCGCGACTGCGAGCGGTAGCTCACGTCGCAACTGCTCCGCCTCCGCTGACGTCGCCAGGCGCACTTTCGTGAGGTCGGTACCCCGCGCCGGTGAACGCCCGGTCTGGCGGGCCACGTAGTGGGTCGTCCCTTCGGCGATCGGACCCGCCTGAGTCAGCTTCGGACAGGCCTCAGCGATGTCCGCCGGAAACCAGGCCGTGACCAGCGACAGCGGAGCACCGTCGTCCAGCAGCACCAAGCGGTCACGCCGCAGAGCGGACACGCCCGCGGCAAGGTCCAAAATCCTTGCGACACGGTCGGGCGGCGTTTCGTGAACAGGCTTGCCCAACCGTCGGAAGGGGTGACCACCGGTCACGCGCGTGGCGTCTGCGCGGCGCCGACCGGCAGGACGCGCCAATGGCGTTGCGAGTACGTGGAATCCCTGCCCCTGGCGAGCCGCCACGAGGCCGTCTCCCCTTAGCACATCCATCGCCTTGATGACCGTCGCCCGCGACACGGACCACTGCTCGCACAGATCCCGCCCGGACGGCAGGACGTCTCCCGAACCGAACTCACCGTCGGCGATCCGGGCCCGCAACGAATCCGCGATCTCTTCGTACTTGAGCTTGGGCATGGCGGGGCACTCCCGTTCGGTGGACAGGTTGACCGGTCAGGGTAGACCATCACAACCATGGCGACCGCACCCCACGTAGCGTCCGAGATCCTGGACTTCTACGGCTCGGTATTCGACGAGTCGACGCGTCTGACCTCCTCTGCCGACGGCGCGCTGGAGTTGGCGCGGACCCGGGAGATCCTGCGGCGTCATCTGCCGCCCGCGCCCGCCGCTGTGCTCGATGTCGGCGGCGGGGCCGGGGTGCATGCGAAGTGGCTGGTCGAGGACGGCTACCGGGTGCACTTGGTGGATCCGGTCGAACGGCATGTGGAGCACGCGAAATCGGTCGGCTGCACCACGGAGTTGGGCGACGCGCGAGCGTTGAGCGCGGGGGCCGGGACGTACGACGCCGTCCTGCTGCTCGGACCGCTCTACCACCTGCTGGAGCGTGCCGACCGCGATCAGGCGCTAGCGGAAGCCCGGCGGGTGGTACGGCCTCGTGGCATGGTCGCTGCCGCCGCGATCGGACGGTACGCCTCGCTCTTCGAGCACACCGCGACGACGCTGCTGACGAAGGACCGCGTCCGGGACGCCGTCGGTGACATCCTGGCGACGGGCCGCCACGACCCCGGACGCAAGGGCTTCACAGCCGCTTACTTCCATACAGCGGTGGAGCTGGCGGATGAGCTGACCTGCGCGGGCCTCACCGACGTGACCGTCCTCGGTGTCGAGGGCCCGGCCTGGGCACTGCTGAAGGCCACCGAGCAGCACACGGGCGAGCCTCTGACCGACTCACCGATGTTCGCCGCGGCTCTGACCGCCGCCCGGCTGGCGGAGCCCTACCCGGAGCTGCTGTCCGCCGCATCGCACCTGCTGGCGGTGGGGACCGCCTGACGTCGGCCGTCTGGCCAAGGTCTGTGGGACGGGGTCCCACGGGTGGGCGCGCTGCTCCCGGGGCGGGGCGCATGGGCGGCGGACGGGGGCGAGGCGGGGGCGCAAGGTGGCGAAAAGTTGCCGGGGGTTTCCGGGGGCCGAACCATGGGAGGGGTGAGCGACGGCGCGTACCTCCGATTCCCGCATCTCCACGGCGACCTGCTCAGCTTCGCCGCCGAGGACGACATCTGGGTGGCCCCGCTGGGGGCGGCCGGGGGGTCGCCGGGGCGGGCGTGGCGGGTGACGGCGGACCGGACGCGGGTGGGGCCGCCGCGGCTGTCGCCCGACGGTTCGACCATCGCGTTCACGACGTGGCGGAGCCTGGACCCCGAGGTGTATCTGGTCCCGACGGACGGCGGGGAGTCGCGGCGGCTGACGTATTGGGGCAGCTCCGACACGCGGGTGTGCTCGTGGACGCCGGACGGCCAGGTGCTGGCGGTGTCGTCGCACGGGCAGCCGTTCGCGTACCACACGTGGGCGCACAGCGTGCCGGTGGACGGCGGGCCCGGCGGGCCGCTGCCGTGGGGGCCGGTGTCGGACATCGCGGTGTGCGACGAGAACGGGGAGCCGGGTGAGCGCCGCACCCTGCTGTTGACGGGGACGCCGCCGCACGAGCCGCACGCGTGGAAGCGGTACCGCGGCGGCGCGACGGGGCGGCTGTGGCTGCACGGCGAGCGGCTGGTTCCGGACATCGACGGTCACCTGGCGTCGCCGATGTTCGTGTCGGGCCGGATCGCCTTCCTCTCCGACCACGAGGGCATCGGCAATCTGTACTCGTGCCACCCGGACGGTACGGATCTGCGGCGGCACACCGACCACGCCGAGTTCTACGCCCGCAGCGCCGCCACCGACGGCCGGCGGGTGGTGTACCAGTGCGCGGGCGAGCTGTGGCTGGTGGAGGACCTGGCGGCGCCCGGCGCCCGGCCGCGCCGCCTGGACATCCGGCTGGGCGGTGCGAGGAGCGGGCAGCGCCCGTACCAGGTGCCCGCGGCCTCGAATCTGGACAGCCTGGCCATGGACGGTACGGGCCGGGCCAGCGCCGTCTGCGTACGCGGCAGCCTCTACTGGCTCACGCACCGCGACGGCCCCGCCCGGACGATCGCCGACGAGCCCGGCGCGCGGGTCCGGCTGCCGGAGATGCTCGGCGACACCGGTCTGGTCGCCTTCGTCACGGACGCGGAGGGCGAGGACGGGATCGAGCTGGCGCACCTGCCGGGGCGGGCGTCGCGGACGGCGATCCGCGGCGGCGCGCGGGATTCCGCGGCGGCGGACGCGAAGGCGCAGATGACGGAGGCGGAGGACGTCACCGAGGTGACGGAGGAGCTGACCGATGTGGTGCCGGTCGCAGGTGGCGACAAGGCGGACGGCGGGGCGGGTGGCGGAGGCAAGGGCGGCGCGGACGTCAGCCGTTCGAGCACCGTCTACACGGACCCCGCGGACGCCCGCGGCAAGGGCGAAGGCCCCACCCGTACCCCCGGCTCGGACGGCCAATCGCCCGACACCGATGTGTACACGGACGACGACGTCACCGGCGGCGGTCACGAGCCGGACCGCCCCATTCGCCTCGCCGTCGGCAAGCTCGGCCGCGTCCTGGAGCTGGTCTCCTCCCCCGACGGCGGCACGCTGGCCGTCGCCACGAACGACGGCCGCCTGCTGCTGGTCACGACCGGCGAGGCGGAGGACGACTCAGACGGTGACGAGGGCGGTGACCCGTACGGCCTAGGCGACGACGTACGGGCTGACGTACGCGACGTGCGCGAGGCAGGCGACGAGCCCGGCGGCGCGGGTGACGGCACGCGAAACGGCGTACGCCGCATACCGCTGGACGATCGCACAACCGACGGCCGCACCATGGCGGGCGCTGTCGACGAGCTGATCCGTTCCACCAACGGCCCCGTCCGCGACCTGGCCTTCTCCCCCGACTCGGCGTGGCTGACCTGGTCGCACCCCGGTATCGGCCGCAGTCTGCGCTCGGTGAAGATCGCCCGCTTGTCGGACCAGTCGATCATCGACGTCACCAACGGCCGCTTCGAGGACGAGCAGCCCGTCTTCACCCGCGACGGCCGCTACCTCGCGTTCCTGTCGTGGCGCGGCTTCGACCCGGTGTACGACGTTCATACCGGCGACCTGTCGTTCCCGCTCGGCTGCCGCCCGTATCTGGTGCCGCTGAACTCGGCGACGCCGTCACCCTTCGCGCTGCCGGTCGACGGCCGTCCCATCGGCGGCGGTCTCGACCCGGGCGAGAGCGGCGGCGGCGACGGCCCGGTGGTCGTGGAGGTGGAGGGCCTGGCGAACCGGGTGACGCCCTTCCCCGTCCCCGCGTCGAAGTACTCGGCGCTGGAGCCCGTGCACAACGGCCTGGTCTGGCTGCGCTGGCCGATCTCCGGCGCGCTCGGCGAGACCTTCGCCAACCCCACCGACCCCTCCGCCCGCCCGACGCTGGAGTACTACAACCTGACCAAGTCCAAGCGGACCGAACTGGTCCACCACATGGACTGGTACGCGGTCAGCGGCGACGGCCAGCGCCTGGCCGTCTTCGACGAGGGCGAGTTGGCCGTCCTGCCCGCCACCGAACGCGGCGACGACGACTCGACGGTCTATGTCGACATGCGCCGCATCCTGCACGAGGTGGACCCGCCGGCCGAGTGGCGGCAGTCGTACGCCGAGGCAGGACGGCTGATCCGCGACTACTTCTGGGCGCCCGACATGTGCGGCGTCGACTGGCCCGCGATCCTCGACCAGTACCGCCCGCTGGTCGAACGCGTCGCCACGCCCGACGAGTTCGCCGACCTGCTGCGCGAAGTCCTCGGCGAACTGGGCACGTCGCACGCGTACGTCGCCCCCGCCCGCCGCAACGAGGGCCCGCCGCACTACCAGCGCCCCATCGGCCTGCTCGGCGCCGACTTCCAGCACGGCAAGGACGGTACGTGGTCGGTCGTACGGATCCTGCCGGGCGAGTCGTCGGACTCCAAGGCCCGTTCGCCGCTGGCCGGTACGGGCATCCGCGAGGGCGCGGTCCTCACCCACATCGACGGGCGGCCGGTCGACCCGGACGCGGGACCGTATCCGCTGCTGGCCGGCGCGGGCGGCACCACCGTCGAGCTGACCTTCGTCGGACCGGGCCGCCGCGGCGCGCCCCGCCGCGTCGCCGTCGTCCCGCTGATCGACGAACGCCCGCTGCGCTACCAGCATTGGGTGGCCAAACGCCGTTCGGTCGTACGGCGGTTGAGCGGTGGCCGGTGCGGTTATCTGCACATCCCCGACATGGGCGGCTCCGGCTGGGCGCAGTTCAACCGCGACCTGCGGATGGAAGTCGCCTACGACGCCCTGCTCGTGGACGTCCGCGGCAACGCGGGCGGTCACATCAGCGAACTGGTCATCGAGAAGCTGACCCGCACCATCCTCGGCTGGGACCTCACCCGCAACGCGCAGCCGGTCTCCTACACCGGCAACGCCCCGCGCGGCCCGGTGGTCGCCATCGCCGACGAAGCGACGTCGTCCGACGGCGACATGATCACCGCCGCCTTCAAACTGCTCGGCATAGGGCCGGTCGTCGGCTCCCGCACCTGGGGCGGCGTCGTCGGCATGACCGGCCGCCACCGCCTCGGCGACGGCACCGTCATCACCGTCCCCATGAACGCCGCCTGGTTCGACGCGTACGGCTGGTCCGTCGAGAACCACGGCGTCGACCCCGACATCGACGCCCTCCGCACCCCCTTGGACTGGGCCGAGGGCCGCCACGGCCAGATGGACGTCGCGGTCCGCACCGCCCTCGCCCTCCTGGCCGAACACCCCGCCGCCACCCCGCCCGACCTCTCCACCCGCCCCAACCGCCAGCGCCCCCCACTCCCCCCGCGCTGAAGTTCTCGATCACGCGATCTAGCGGGCTCGGAAATCACCGAACCGCCTGGACGGGATCAACAGGCGTGCCAGCACCGTCGCGGTACTGACGCGCCACCGCGAGCATCCCGCGTGCCGCTTCCCCAGGCAAGCCGTGCGAGGAAAGGAAGACCCGCGCGGCGTTGTTCCCAGCGGCACGTCCCGACCTCACCCATTTGCCACCCAGCGCCGCCTTGCCATCCAGCACCCCCACACGCTGTCCGAACTCACCTTCCGTACGTCTCTCCCCAGGCCCGACGGCAACCGAGCGGGGAAGCTTCTCTCCCCCGAAGCAGGGCCTCACTCGCCGTCATCGATGAATTGTTGGGCTTCGCCCACACCGGGGTGACCACGACCGTAAACGCCACGTCCGAATCCAGCGGAGGCGATCAACCTCCTCGAACAGGCGCTCAACAACCCCGCCGAGCTCACAACCGAGCCCGATGTCGGCGGCGAGCCGCGCCGACTTGTGTAACGCCCCTCCGCTGACGTTGCCGCAGTTACTGTCGTCAGACACCACAGCGGCCCCACCGGAAACACTCCGGTGGGGCCGCCGCCATCGTGATAATTCAATACTCGACATATCGCCGAATAGAGGCCTCACTTAGGATTGACTGAAGGTAGCGGACTTGTTCCGCTAGACATTGCCCACCCCTTCCTCGACCCGAATCTCGACAACGAAATCAGGCAGGGCCCCTTCGAGGGGTGGCCATCGGGCCCAGCCGACTCAGGCTCGGCCTTCCAGTCGACCAAATAAACGACCGCGGAATAGCGACCACTCGGCAGCTCGATCCGATTTGCATCCCGCCTTGGAAAGTCGCCCGCCTCCTCAAGACCCCTGATGTAAAGAAGACCCGGGGACGTCAACAGGTAGGGCTCAGAAGTAACGAGAACATGACGCCCTTCTCATTCGGTGAGTCCCGAGCCTGAGAAGTTCCAGCGGGTCAGTACCTCACATACTCCATCTGCACCCGCCATAACGGGGACCACAGCTCCAGCAGAGAGGGCCTGGACTAGCAGCTCATCGTCCGAGGCCCAGTCATCCCAGTCATCAGGATCACCAGTCTCTACGAAGTACTCGGTCTGCCAGAGAGCGCACAGGCCAGCATCAGTACGAACAGTCCTCGAAATCTGCTGAACAGTCGGATCGTCAGCGCATCCATTCACAATTTCCGCGAGCGGTCGTTGGCGCAGGCCGGCGTCTACACCGATCTGCACCGCACGCTGCGCGCGGTCCCGCTCCTGTCGGACGTGCTGTCGCGCTACGACGCCAACCCTGCACGCGAATTGGCGCTGTACCTGTCGTGGCTGGCCGTGGCGTTCGCGGACGCGAACGAGCCCGAGGCCGCCGCGCAGACCACGGCCCGGATGCTCACGCTCACTGACGGCGGCAGCGAACGCACCGCTGAGCGCGCCCGTGTAGTCCTGCAGCGACTTCGCGCCTTCCGCGAGGTGCCCGAACGAACCCGCCAACCCGAAGCCTATACCTCGACGCCGACCTGCCCGGCACCGGTCGGCCGACACGTCGGGCAGCCGGACTGCGAGGGCCAGCCGGTAACTGACCGAAGCTCTGACCACTGTGATCTGACCGCCGGTCACCGCACAGGTCACCGCGACACGGTCAGTCAGCGCGACAGTACGGACACCACCCTGGTCATCTCCCACTGGCAGTACACCGGAAGCGGCCTGCTGCCCGAACTCACCGACCTCGCAGCGCTGTTGGCCGCTGCGCCGAAGCCTCGGCCCGAGCAGCCGAGCCGTCACCGGCACGCGCGGCGCTCCCGCGACCGGGCCGGTCACTCCACCGGCCCGCTGACCGCCGCCACCCCGGCGGAGGTGACCGCATGACCGCCGACGCCGAACTCCTCACCGTCCCCGAGGTCATGGCCCGCCTGAAGATCAGCCGCTCCACCGTCTACGGCCTCATCCGCACCCGGCAGCTCGCCTCGATCACCATCGGGCGCGCCCGCCGCATCCCCGCCCACGCCCTGACCGCCCTCGTCCACCACCAGCTCGAAGAGGCAGCCTGATGACCACCTCCGACACCAACCCCAACTCCACTCCCGGTGCAGGCTCGCGCAGGGTCCGCGCCAACGGCGACGGCGCCGTCTACCAGCGCAAGGACGGCCGCTGGGAAGCCGCCGGATACGTCCTCGTCACCGGCGACACCCGCAAGCGCATCCGCGTCTACGGCACCACCCGCAAGGAAGCCCTGGCCCAGCTCACCGAGAAGGTCGCTGCCAGCAACCGCGGAGTTCCCGCCCCTACCGCCCAGGGCAGCCTCGCCGCGTTCCTCGCCTACTGGCTGGAGACCATCGCCGTCCACCGGCTCCGCGAGAACACCCACACCCGCTACACCGCCTGCGTGCGCCTCTACGTCATCCCCGGACTGGGCAAGAAGAAGCTCGCCAAGCTCACAGCCAAGGACGTCCGCACCTGGCTCGACCGCTCCGCACCACCTACCAGTGCTGCACACGCGGCCTCGACGCCGCCCGCGACCGGCCCCAGTGCTGCGAGGCCGGGACGTGCTGCCGCAAGCAGTTGTCCCCGCTGACGCTGGCATACCTGCACTCGGTGCTGAAGTCCGCCCTGGAGCACGCCGTCCGAGAGGAGGAGATCCCGCGCAACGTGGCCCGTAACGTCCGCATGGGCACTCCGCGACCCCGGCGCTTCGAGCCCCTCACCGCCGAGGAGGCGCGCTCGTTCCTCGCTGCCACGAACGGCCACCGGCTGAGCGCGCTGTTCGAACTCGCCCTCCGCACCGGACTGCGAAAGGGCGAACTCCTCGGCCTGCGCTGGGAAGACCTCGACCTCACCGGCGGAACCGCCAGCATCCGCCGCACTCTCCAACGCACCAACTCCGCTGGCCTAACGGCCCTCCCGACCAAGACCCACAGCTCCGAACGGCGCATCGCCCTGCCCACCGAGTGCCTGCACTCCCTCGAACAGCAGCGCGAACGGCAGGCCCAGGAACGCGCGGCAGCGGGGACCGGATGGAACGCGAGCGGGTACGTCTTCACCCGGCCCGACGGCAGCCCGATCGAGGGTGCCACGCTCACCCGGCACTTCAACGCCCTGCTCCGCCGGGGCGCCCTGCGACGCATCAGGTTTCATGATCTCAGGCACTCGGCGGCCACCCTGCTGCTGGAGCAGGGCGTGGAGCTCGTCGTGATCAAGGAACTGTTGGGCCATGCCCATATCGGCGTGACTGCGACGGTGTACGCCCACGTCCGGCTCCGCCTCCAGCGCGACGCCATCAACCTCCTCGGCAACGCCCTCCGGCACCCCGCTCGACCCGGCGATGGCGACGAACCACCCGTTCGTGCAGTGTCCGTCCGCTGACGTTGCCGTCAACTACTGCCGTCAGGCACCCGAGAGCCCCCGCCGGAATCACGTCCGGTGGGGGCTCTCTGCTTTTCAGAATTGCCTTATACCCCGAAAGCCCTTATCGCTGATCGGGCCCAGAGACCTATCAGTCGAGCATGTATCCATCCAAAATCGGCTCAACCCATGCAGCGTAGGCAAGAACGGGCCGATACGTAAGGTGCCCGGTGGAATCATCGACCAAATCCTGCCGAACGTGCAAGCCATAGTGAACTCGATACTTAATCCCACCGATATTCACTGTGCCACACGCAGTCCCGTCGAGCGTCCCGTCATATCCGGGATCGTCTACGACATCCCACCCTGCTTTCTGGGCAAGGTGAGACCAGACCTGGAAGGCTCTCTCGCTCCCTCCAAAGTCAGGCCTGACCCCACCAACCCGAGCGATGATCTCAACTGGGTCCCGCCGGTCGTTGCTCATACTCCCTCACCAGCCCTTATAGCTGCGCCTAGCCGGTTTGCCACCAGCTCATCCCACCATTTCCGTCTGGCCACATATACACGAACGTCGATCCCGTGTCTTCCGCCGCCCGCCTCATGGCCCCCATACAACTGGAACATGGGGTAAGAGTCCCGGATATGACTACATAGCCATCGTACGGAACGGGTTTCTCCAGGAAGAATTCATCGTTCCAAACGATCCTCGTCCCGTAGCTCGGCACCCCGCCCGACATTCGGGCAACGCGGTTTTCAGTGTGACTCAGTGAGCCTTTTCCATCATCGGCCTGAGCTGCTCAGATGCAGGGCGAGGATGGCTTGGACGAGGGCGGTGACTCGGGTGGTGGAGCAGCGTAGTTTG
>NZ_JBIBHM010000015.1:168585-209409 GCF_042957025.1 Streptomyces sp. NPDC008139 | reverse complement strand
CGGTTACATTCCGAACCCGGAAGCTAAGCCTTTCAGCGCCGATGGTACTGCAGGGGGGACCCTGTGGGAGAGTAGGACACCGCCGAACAATCTTTCAGCTCGGGTCCTCCGAATTTAATTCGGAGGACCCGAGCTTTTTTGCGTTGTACCGTCGGATGATGCGGTACGAGATACGGCCGGTGGCACCGGCGGAGTGGCAGCGGATCCGGGCACTGCGGTTGGCAGCGCTCCAGGACCCGGTCAGCAGCATGGCCTTCGCGCGGACCTTCGAGGAGGAGTCCGCGCTGAGCGACACGGTCTGGCAGCGACGGGCGTCCGGTGCCGGATCCCAGCAGTTCGTCGCCATCGACCGTGACGCGGTCCGCAAGCCCGACGAGACCGACGGCGACAAGGGCGGCGCTTGGGTCGGCATGCTCACCGTCGTCGTGGAGCGTCCCGACTACTTCTCCGTCAACGCCGTCTATCTGATCCCCGAGACCCGTGGAACCGGTCTGGCCGAGCGCCTGTTCGCCGCCGCCATCGCTTGGGCCTGGGACCGTACCGACCGCGTGTACCTGTGGGTCCATCAGGACAACGGCCGTGCCGAGTCCTTCTACCAGCGCTTCGGCTTCATCCGCACCGGCGAGACGATGAAGTATCCGCTGAACCCGTCCGAGACGGAGTACGAGATGGTGCTCTTCAGGGACCGTTAGGCCGCGCCGCCAGACGACGACGAATCCGGCACCGTACCGCCGCACCGCCGCACGTCGCCTTACGCGATGCGCGCCAAGTCGTCCACCAGCACGGCCCCCAGGAGTGCCTCGCCGCGTGCCCAGCGCTCGACCTCGTCGACGGCGTAGGCACCAAGCCGTTGGACCTCCGTGCCCTGGCAGCCCGCGATGTGCGGCGTGAGCAGGACGTTGCGGAGGCTGTGCAGTCGGTGGCCGCGGGGGAGTGGTTCGGGGTCGGTGACGTCGAGGTAGGCGTCCAGGCGGCCCGCGGCGCATTCGCGGGTGAGGGCCGCGGTGTCGACCAGCCGGCCGCGTGCGGTGTTGATGACGGAGGCGCCGTCGCGGATCAGGGCCAGGCGGCGGGCGTCGAGCAGGTGGTGGGTCTCGGGCAGATCGGGTGCGTGCACGGTGACGATGTCGGAGGTCGCGCACAGCTCGTCGAGGTCCACGAGTTTCGCGCCGAGAGCGGTGGCCTGGGCGGCGGAGACGTACGGGTCGGCGAGCAGGACGCGGAAGCCGGAGGGGGCGGCGAGGAGCCGGGCGATCACGCCGCGGCCGATGCGGGAGGCGCCGATGACGCCGACGACGGCGCCGTCCGCGCCGCGCCGGTCGCGGTAGCCGAGGAGTTGGCCGTCGGTGTACTCGGCGGCGGTGCCGAGCGCGCGGCGGGCGGCGAGGACGACCGTGGCCATCGTAAAGTCCACGACGGGACCGGCGTTGGCGTCGGCCGCCGACGAGACGGCGATGCCGCGCTGCCAGACCTCGGGCCCGACGTGGCCTTTGACGGTGCCGGCGGCGTGGATGACGGCGCCGAGCCGGGGCGCGAGGGCCAGGACGGCGGAGTCGACGGCGGGCGCGCCCCAGCCGGTGAGCAGCACGTCGGCGTCGGCGAGCGCGGCCCGCGCGGCGGGCGTCGTGGTGTCGGTGACGAGGGCGGGGTGGACGGCCGCGAGGGCGTCGAGCCGGGTGCGCAGGGAGGCCGGAAGTACCAGGTCGAGGATGTCCGGACGCATCGCCAGCACCAGATTCGGACGCTCCGCCATGTCTGCCCCTCACGTGTCCGCAGGTCTGCGTGTGTCTGTGCACGGTGACGTGCTCGTGTTCGTGGTCCTGCTCGTGTTCGTCGTCGTGCGCGTGTGTCGCCGTGCGTGCGGGCCGCTGTCCGCGCATGTCGGTGTAATCGGTTTCTTTCTTCGGCTACGAGATTAGGGCCGACGCCATCGGAGGTCAACGTCTTGGGCTGCGCGAGGGGTTGACCTGTCGTAGTAACCGGTTTAGGTTCCGTCCCACCTTAAGCGTCGAGGAGGACGCGATGGCGATTGCCGAACAGGACGCCACCAGCCGCGCCGATGCGGTGGGCGCGTCCGAACGACGCGTGAGACGCGCGAAACGCCTGGCCCGTAGGGGCGGGGCGAACCGTGTGAAGCCCGAGCCCGGTTCGCGCCGCAAGCGGCTGCGCAGGGACGCCGCCCTCGTCCTGCTGATGGCGCCCGGCGTGGCGTACTTCCTGCTCTTCCACTATGGCGCGATGGTCGGGAACGTCATCGCGTTCAAGGACTACGTGCCCTTCGACGGGCTCTGGGCCAGCCAGTGGGTGGGCTTCGCGAACTTCCAGCGGATGTTCGGCGACCCGGACTTCTGGGCCGCGGTCGTCAACACCCTGTGGATAGCACTGCTCCAGCTCGTTTTCTTCTTCCCCGTGCCGATCGCGCTGGCGATGCTGCTGCACAGCCTGACCCGTGACAGCGTGCGGCGGTTCGTGCAGAGCGTGGCGTATCTGCCGCACTTCCTGTCGTGGGTCATCGTGGTGGCCCTCTTCCAGCAGGTGCTCGGCGAGACCGGGCTGCTCAACAGCGTGCTCGGCGACGCCCACCTGCACACGGTGAACATCATCGGCAACCCCGACGCGTTCAAGCCGCTGGTCGTGGCCCAGGTGATCTGGAAGGACTGCGGCTGGGGCACGATCATCTTCCTCGCCGCGCTGTCGCAGGTCGACGAGCAGCAGTACGAGGCCGCGGCGATCGACGGTGCGGGTCCGTGGCGGCGGTTCTGGCACGTCACCCTGCCGTCGCTGCGGCCGATCATCGTTCTTCTGCTGATCATGAGGCTCGGCGACATCTTGTCGGTCGGCTTCGAGCAGATGCTGCTCCAACGGCCCGCGGTCGGGCCCGAGGCGGCCGAGATCATCGACACCTTCGTCTACTACAAGGGCATCATCGGCGGCGATTTCGGCTATGCCGCCGCGGCCGGTCTCTTCAAGGGCGTCGTGGGCGCCGCACTCGTCTTCACCGCCAACAAGGTCGCGCACCGGCTGGGCGAGCAGGGGGTCTACCGATGAGCGCCGTTCAGTCCGCCGGTCGCACGCCTCGTACCGGCCCGCTCCGTTCGGTCCGTCCGGGCCGTTCGAGTCGCCCGGTCCGTCCCCTCCGTCCTTCGTGGATGGAGAAGCCGAAGCCCGTCACCCAGGCGGCCAAGGCGGTGGCCCTGGTCGCCGTCGTCCTCCTGGTCACCGTCCCGTTCCTGATCATCGTGTCGACCAGCTTCGCGTCCAACAAGGACGTGGTCGCCAACGGCGGCTGGGTGCTGTGGCCGGAACACCCCACTCTGCGCGCCTACCGGGAGATCTTCGACGGCAGCATCGTCACCCACGCGCTGTGGGTGAGCGCCGGTGTGACGATCATCGGCACGGCTCTCAGCCTCGCCTGCACGATCGGCCTGGCCTACGCGCTCAGTCGCCCCCAGGTTTTCGGCGGCAAGCCGATCCTGCTGCTGATCCTGTTCACCTTCCTCTTTCCGCCCGGCATGATCCCCGGCTTCCTACTGGTCAAGGGCCTGAACATGCTCGACAGCTACGAGTCGTTGATCGCGCCCGTCCTGATCAATGTGTTCAACCTCGTCGTACTGCGCGGCTTCTTCCAGTCGATCCCCGAGGAGCTGTACGAGGCGGCCCGGCTGGACGGCGCGGGCGAGTGGCTGATCCTGCGCAGGATCGTCCTCCCGCTGTCCAAGGCGGCCCTCGCGGTCGTCGGGCTCTTCTACGCGGTCTCGTACTGGAACGCCTGGTTCTACGCGTCGATCTACCTCAACTCCGACCACTGGCCGCTCCAACAGGTGCTGCGCACGTATGTCATCGGGGGCGCGCAGCTCGCGGACTCCGGGGCCAGCGAGGCGGGGATGGTCTCGTCGCCCCAGACGATTCAGATGGCGGTGCTGGTGGTGGCGACCGTGCCGATCCTCGTCGTCTACCCCTTCCTCCAGAAGTACTTCACCAAGGGCGTGCTGACCGGCGCCATCAAGAGCTGAGCCGTACGCGGAACGCGGACCGCATGGCCGCGGACCGTGCCGCCGTACCCGTATCACCGCACCCGCATCGCACCCGTACCCCTGAAAGGACTGACCGTGAGCACCTCGTCGTTCTCGCGGCGTACGCTGCTGCGCTCGATCGCCGCAAGTGGCGCCGCTCTGGCCGCCCCATCCGTTCTCGCCGCCTGCTCGTCCTCCTCGTCCGGCGGCCACGATGTGAGCAACGCGGGCAAGAAGCTCGCACCCTGGCCGACGTACAAGCCGGTCAGCGGGCCCGCGCCCGATCTGCCGGGGACGGCGGACGGGGTGCAGCCGGGATATCTGACGTATCCCAAGAACCTGGTCAGCGCGGTCCCCGACAAGCCGGGCAACGGCGAGACGATCAAGGTGATGACGATCTCGTACGGGACGCCGCCGAAGCCCGCGTCGGAGAACAAGTTCTGGGCGGCGGTCAACAAGGCGCTGGGGGTGAACATCGAGTTCACGGTCGTGCCGGACTCCGACTACGACAACAAGATGGCCACCTTGATGGCGGGCAACGACCTGCCGGACGTCATCAACCTCGGCGGCGGTCACGTACTGCCACGCGAGGCGCAATTCGTGCAGGCCAAGTGCGCGGACCTGAGCGAGTACCTGGCGGGCGACGCGGTCAAGGACTACCCGAATCTGGCGAACATCCCCACCTACGCGTGGGAGGACATGGGCCGGATCAGCGGGCGGATCCTCGGCGTACCGGTGCAGCGGTCCGCGCCCGGCACCACGCTGTGGATCAACAACGACATCTTCAGCGGGGCCGGCATGAAGGACGGCTGGACGTCGGACGACTTCATGGCCGTCGCCAAGGAGGCGACGCACGGCAAGAAGTACGCGCTGGGCGCGGCGCAGCAGACCGGCTTCGGCTTCGCGGTGCACACGATGGCGTTCGGCGCGCCGCAGGAGTGGAAGCTCGACGGTGGGCACTTCGTCGACGCGTACGGCACGGACGAGTACAAGGCGGGCCTGGAGTTCATGCTGAAGCTGCGGCAGGCGGGAACGTACCTGCCGAACGCGCTCAGCACCTCCACCGTCGACTGCAAGACGCTCTTCTACAACGGCACGGTCGCGTCGATGGGAGACGGCTTCGGGGCGCTGACCACGAGCATTCCGAGCATCAAGGACGCCTTCGTCCTGGACGGCGCGGTGCCGTACACGCCGTCGGGCGGTGGCAAGCCCGGCATGGAGCGGGCGCGTGGGATCTTCGGCTACACGGTGCTGAAGAAGGCCGCGCCCGAGCGGATCAAGCTGATCCTGCGGGTGCTCGACTACCTGGCGGCGCCGTTCGGCACCAAGGAGTACGAGCTGACGCACTTCGGCATCGAGGGCACGCACTTCACGCGTGACGCGGAGGGCTCGCCGATACCGACGGACCTCGGTCTGGTGGAGAGCACCGTCAATCTTCCGATCAAGTACCTGTCCGACGCGCCGCAGGTGCTCTACCTGCCGGGGCGGCCGGACGACGTCAAGCGCAGCCACGCCTGGCAGGTGAAGATCGCGCCGATGCTCGTACGCAATCCGCGGTTCGGCCTCCAGTCGGAGACTTTCACCCGGTCCGGAGCCACCATCGGGCAGTACCGGCTCGACACGATCGGCGCGATCGTGGCCGGGCGCAAGCCGCTGAGCGCGTGGGACGAGGCGGTCAGGAAGATGCGCGGCGACGGCCTGAACAAGATCGCCGACGAGTACGCGGCGGATTACGCGGCCAACCACTGACGCCCTGTGCCTGCCGCCCGGCCCCGCACTACTACGCTGGGCGGCAGCGCAGAGGGCGCCGGGCGCCGCGTCGAACGATGTGTTGAACGAAGCGTCGGGCGTGGGACCCGGCCCTGCGCTGAGCCTGGCGCCGGGCCGTGGGTCGGTCCTTGCGCTGCGTGTTGGCCGTCGCGGATCCGGAGCTGCGGGCCGCTGAGGAATCGGATGGCGGGGATGGCGGATACTGCACCAGAGCCGGGGCCGGGTAACGGGCCGGGCGCGGGAAGCCCCATGGGTGCGGGGACCGCGGCGGGTGCGGGCGGCGGGAGCCGGCGTGTCACCATCCGCGATGTCGCCGTCCGGGCGGGTGTCTCGGTCGCCACCGTCTCGCGGGCGCTGGCCGGGAACTACCCGACGTCGGCCGCCGCGCGCGCCAAG
This sequence comes from Streptomyces sp. NPDC008139, assembly GCF_042957025.1. Lineage (NCBI taxonomy): Bacteria > Bacillati > Actinomycetota > Actinomycetes > Kitasatosporales > Streptomycetaceae > Streptomyces > Streptomyces sp. NPDC008139. The sequence continues at coordinate 203,230 of NZ_JBIBHM010000015.1, read as the reverse complement.
GTGCTGCGGGCGGTCAAGGACCTCGACTACGTGATCGACGGCCGGGCGCGGGCGCTGGCCGGGACCGGGCCGAAGACGGTCGCGGTGATCATGATGTCGGTCGACAGCTACTTCTTCGCCGCCGTCGCCCAGGGCGTCGAGCAGGAGGCCGCCGCGCGCGGCCGGCTTTGCATGGTGTGCAGCCACGGCGGTGACGAGGCGCGCGAGCTGGCGCTGGTGCAGATGATGCGTGAGCAACGCGCCGAGATCGTGATCCTGGTCGGCGGTGCGGTCGAGGACGAGGCGTACCGCGTGCGGCTGACCGAGTACGCGCACGGGCTCGCCGCCGCGGGCTCCCGGCTCGTGCTGTGCGGGCGCCCCGCGCCGAGCCCCGACACCCCGGTCATCGCGGTGGAGTACGACAACGAGGCCGGTGCGTACGCCGCCGTCAGCCACCTGCTGTCCGCCGGGCACCGGCGGATCCTCTACCTGGGCACGATGCCGGGGCACAGCACGGCCGAGCCGCGCGTGCGCGGATACCAGCGTGCGCTGGCCGACCACGGGCTCGGGCCGGAGCACCAGCGGATCGCGGGTATCGGCCTCGGCCGCACCAACGGCTACAACTCCATGCGGGACCTGCTCGCGCGGTGCGACGGCAACCCCGACTTCACCGCGGTCTTCGCCGGTGACGACCTGGTCGCCGCGGGTGCGATGGCCGCCATGCGCGAGCGCGGGCTCCGCACCCCCGAGGACATCTCGGTGGTCGGCTACAACAACGACGATGTTTCCCAAGACCTCAACCCTCCCCTGACCACCGTCAACATCCCTTCCTACGAACTCGGCCGCGCCGCCGTCCGCCTCGCCCTCGCCGAAGAGGACGCCGCCCTCCCCGGCACCGCCCGCGGCACCGCCCAGACCCGCCATCTCCTGGGCACGCACATCGTCCTGCGGGAGTCCGTGCGACGGCTCACGGCGGAGGAGTCAGCGCTTTAGGCGCGGCCTTTCGCGTTTGCTCCCGCGGTGGGTGGTCCCCGAGTTCTTCTCGGGTGCGGCCCTTCGCGGAGGCGTCCTCATCCCTGGCGGAGCAGTGAACCGAATCCCGCCGCCCGCACGCGCGAAGCGAATTCCCTCTCGTCCAGCCCGAATTCCTCCGCCGTCCGTCCCAGGTGCCAGTCGTGTGCTGCCAGCCGTTCCAACAGGTGCCCGCGCCGAATCTGCGTCTCGGACAGACGAAAGGTCTTCAGATACGCGATCCGACCGTCCGCCGCGGTGATGACCTCACCTATGTGGTTCTCCTCGCGGGGCCGAAAGGCCGGTACGAATCGCGACAGCGTGAACCCGCCCGCCCGGTACACCTTCCGTGTCGCGTACTCGGTATTCAGCAGCCCCGCCGCCATCGTCCCGTCGTGGAATTCCGCCCACGCCCGCTGTTCCGAGGCCACCGCCGCCCGCAGATCCGCCGTCGTCCGCACCCGCGTCTCGTCGATCCTCGGCACGAAGTCCGGCACGGCCGCGCTCAACAGGACGTATTGGTAGATGAGTTCCCCGTACAGGTCCTGGACGAGCGTGGCGTGCAGCGCCCGGTAGTCCTCCGGGTGCGGTACGACGAAGGCCGCGGCGAGGGCGTCGGCCGCGTAGAGCAGCACCCCGCACTGGCCCGGGTGTATCTCGAACACCTTCAGCGCGTCACCGATCCCGCGCACGGTCACGCCGACGTACGCCTCCTCCACCCGAGGCGACAGGCCCTGCCGCAGCGCCCGCTGCGACCACTCCTCCCACGCGATGGTCGGGCCGCCGAAGTGCAGCGCCAGATATCCGTCGAGCGCGAGGTGCAGTGGCAGGAACCGCAGTCGGTGCTTGGCCTCTCGGCGTGCCATCCGGCGGTGGATGCGCAGCGGCATCGCGGCGACGGGCTCGGCGTCCCGGTCGCCGCGCAACTGTGTGCCGTAAGCCGCCGCGGCGCCCGCACGACCGCTGTCCGCGCCCCAGTCGGCGACGAAGCCGTGCGGGATGTACGAGGTGTAGGTGATGCGCGGCCCGACCGTCACCACACCGACGCCGTCCCCGTACAGTTCGGCGTGCAGCCGCAGGCCCGGCAGCGGTTCGGCGCGGACCAGCGGGACGAGGCGGATGCCGCCCCAGACCTGCGAGGGGCGCGTGGTGAGTCCGGCCAGGTCGAGGCGGAGGGTGCCGGTGGCGGTCATCGGGCCTCCTCGGGTGCGGTCAGGAACGCGGTGATACGGCTGTCCAGGTGGGCGCGCAGCTCGGGCAGGCCGGTGCGGCCGGTGGCGAACCGCGCCAGGCCGACCAGCGATGGCAGGTCCTCGGCGTCGCGGATGCCCGCGGTGGGCACGGTCGGGGCCAGGCGGCGCACGTCGAAGTCGTCCGCGTCGTACACGGGGTTGAGGTGTACGACCGTGACCCGCCCGTCCGGGTCGAGCCGCGTCCGCCATACGCGCAGCACCTCGGCGGCCAGCCCCGGCGGTGCGTTGTCCCAGCCGTCGGAGATGATCAGCAGCCGGTCCGGGCCGGTCTCCAGCGCGTCCAGAATCCGCTCGCCGAGCGGGGTCGCCCCGTGCGGGAACGCCAGCAGCGGATCGCTCCGTCCCGAGGTCCACAGGGGTGTGTACGAGTCGGCGAGTGCCTCCAGCAGGTGGTGTGCTGCGAGCGCCACCGCGAGCGGGCGGCGCCGCTTCTGGCCGGAGCCGTATGAGGAGAAGCTGTCGTCCAGGACTGCCGCGACCCGGCCCCAGCCGCGCTCGCCGCGCGCGGCCCGGTGCGCGGCGGCCCGCAGCGCCGCCGTCAACTCCGCCCGTCGACCGGCTCGTTCGTCCAGCGACAGCCCGAGGACGTACGAGGCAAGCCGGGTCAGCGACATCCGCGTCAAGCCGGTCCGGACGGCGGTCGCGCCGCGGCGGCGCGCCGAGTCCTGGAAACGGAGCCGCTCGAGCCGGGTCATCCGGGGCGCGATCCGCTCCAGGAATGCCGCGCGCGCGATGCCGTGCCGGGCCGCGAAGCCCTCCGCGACGGTGAACGGCAACTCGTAGACCGCCGCCTGCTCGTAGTGCGCGCGCCGCCAGGTCTCCAGCAGCGGCGTCCCGTACCGCGTGCGGCGGCGTGGGGCGAACAGGAAGTCGCCCAACTCGGCTTCCCAAGAGCGCAGGTGGGCGTGCCGCAGCGCCGTCTTCACCCCGGTCCGGTACTTGACGGCGTCGAACGCCGGGTCGGGGCGGGCGGTCAGCCAGTCCCGCATGATCGCGCGGGTGCGGCGGTTGTTGACCTTGGCCCGGCGCAGCGCGGCGAAGAGGGCGTAGACCCGCTGCGGGGGCAGTGCGGTCAGCCGTCGGGCAATCAACCGGCCTTCGGAGCGGCGCTGTTCAGGGGTCGCTTCGGTGGCGCTCTCCAGCAGTCGGCGGATGATCAGCGCGGCGTTGTGGTCGTTGATGTCGAGGGCGAGTGCGGCGGCGTACAGATCACGGTAGTTGCCCAGCATGTACGCGTGCAGGAAGCCGAGCGAGAGGTGCTGGGCGTCGGCGGCGGAGTGGAATTCGCGTTGCGCGGTGGATGTGGTCGCGGCATTGGCGAACAGGAGGACGTCCTCGGCGGCGATCAGTCCTTCTGGCTTCATGACGTGACTCCTGTTCCCGCGTAGGTGTGTTGGGGCGTCGAGTGCTGGTGTGTTCGAGGTGTTCGGTGCCGACCGGGGAATGAGGGCGCGAGCTGCGAATCATTGCTTTAGAGGCAGGTTCCGGAAGTCGCGACGGAGTCCCGCGGTCGACTCTCGAACGGTAACAGGGTCGGCGGATTCGCTCGCGGAGTTTTCCACAGGGCGACTTTCGGCGAGTGAGTTATCCACAGGCTGGAAATCAGTTGCCCCACGAGGACACCGTGGAGCGGATACTGATGATCAGTGACAGGCGGACATTGACAACTCAACAGGGAGCAGGGGAATCAGGGGCGCGAACCGGCCGGGCGGGCGGGCGGCGCGCCCGCGTTCCCGCACGGGGCATCTCTCCCGTGCGTTCTCTCCCGCGCGTGCGCACACGCGGGCGGGCGCGTGTGCGCGGCCGGGTGCCCGCGCGCGGAATCAGCGGATGCGGACCGCGTCCGGGATCGACGGCGGGAGCGCGTCGGCCGTCTCGTCGCCCAGGGCCAGGCGCATGTCGGCGTGCTGCCACAGCGGCGCGTGCCAGCGCGCGAGCGCCTGTTCGGGGGAGCGCAAGACGGCGAGGGTGGGCAGACCGGAGTGGTGACCGGTGCTCAGCAGGTCGGACAGGCCCGGGAGCGGGGCCAGCGCGGCGACATCGTCCAGGACGAAGGTCAGTGGTGGGTCGAGCCGACCGGCGGATGACGTTGCGGCCATGCGCCGGCCGTGCTCGACCACGCTGGAGACGAGTGCGGTGAGCAGGGGCATCGCACCCAAGTGGGTCCGCGGATCCTCGATGCGCTCACCCACTACGTAAAGTGTGCCCCTTTCCGCGACGAATGACTCCACGTCGAGGCCACCTGAGCGCGGTGGATTGCAGGCGTCGCGGATGTGCACCGCGTTCAGCGGTTCGAGTGTCTGGCGGATCAACGCCTGCGCCGCGTCCCGGCGTTCGGGGTGGGCGTGCAGCACCGACTCCAGTTCGCCGCTCCAGCCGGAGGCGGCCTCGGTGTCGGTACGCAGGATCCGCACCGCCTCACCGGCCGCTGAACCGCTCGCCGCCCAGCGCTGCACCTGGCGGAACGGCCCGCCGTCCAGGGCCGCCGCGTGCAGCCAGCAGCGCAGCAGTGTCACGGCGGCGTCGTGGACGATGGCCTCGTCGGCGCGCGCGGGCCGCAGCGGCGCCAGCAGTGCGCCCGCGCGTATCCCGGCGGTCTCCGGGCGCTCGCAGCCGCCGTGCGGCGCCCACCGCAGCCGCCCGGGCACATCGAGGAGGTGCACCGGATCGTAGACGTGGATAGGACCGAGCTTGCTGCGGTTGCCGACAGTCTGCTGATACGTGTCCGGGTCCGCGGTGGTGACCACGGCGGGTCCCGCGGCGGCCAGGACGGCGGGCTGCACGATGCGCTTGGACTTGTCGCCGCGCGGGCTGGCGAACAGGGCATAGGTGCGGGTGACTTCACCGCCGGGCAGCGGGTCGGCGACGGGGTGCGGGATCGGGGCTGCGGCCATGGTGCCGGTGGCTCCGGCGGCGGTGGGCCCGGTCGCTTCGGTGGCCGCGGCGGGGATCGGCTCGAAGGCCGTGGTCGGCGCGTCCTCGCGCGGACCCGCCGCGCCCGGCACGGAGCGGAACCAGGCATCCAGGCCGTCGTCGCCTGCCGCCTTGGACCCGACCGGCTGGCCGCGGCGGCGGCGCGGCGAGGGCAGCGGGGCGCGTTCCGCCGGCGTGGGCGCCGCCTCCGGGGCCGGGGCGGGCGGGGCCTGGCGGGGTGCCCTGAGGCGGGCGCGGGTGCGGGCCACCGCGTTCAGCACGAAGACGGTCAGGACGAACAGCACCATGAACTGGCTGATGAAGATGCCCCAGAACAGCCCGGAGCCGGGCAGTTGGCCGGGAGGCGAGTCGGGCCAGGCCGCGGCGACGTCGTGCGGTTCCGCGATCAGGTGCCGCATGGCCTGGGGGGTGCGGGTGAAGTGCACCTCGGCGGGCCAGCCGCCGTGCGAGAGGACCCCCGCGATGCCGGTGGCCGTCCACACCAGCAGCGTCACGCCCAGCAGGAAGCCGAGGACGCCGACGATCAGGCCGTCCGGCAGGCCCCCAGAGGACTCGCGTTTCCTCCCGGCCATCTCACCCCACCTCTCATGCCACCGCGTCGTCGGCCAACTGCTTGGCCAGCGCCACCTCGGCGGCGGCGTGCGCCTCGGCACGGGCCTCGGCCTCCGCCTCCGACGCCGCTTCGGCCTCGACCTCCGCCTCGTGCTCCAGAGAGGTCTCGGTCATCGCGCGGTCGGTGAAGACCAGGGGCCGTTCCGCCTCGGTGATCAGGTGCTTGACGACCTGCACATTGCCGTTGACGTCCCAGACGGCGATGCCGGGGGTGAGCGTCGGGATGATCTCCACCGCCCAGCGTGGCAGGCCGAGCACCCGCCCGGTGGCGCGCGCCTCGTCGGCCTTCTGGGCGTAGATGGTGCGGGTGGAGGCCATCTTCAAGATGGCGGCGGCTTCCTTCGCCGCAGCCCCGTCGACCACGTCCGAGAGGTGGTGGACGACGGCGACGAAGGACAGGCCCAGGCGGCGGCCGAACTTCAGCAGTCGCTGGAAGAGCTGGGCCACGAAGGGCGAGTTGATGATGTGCCAGGCCTCCTCGACCAGGAAGATGCGTTTCTTCCGGTCGGGCCTGATCCAGGTGTGCTCCAGCCACACACCGACGATCGCCATCAGGATCGGCATCGCGATCGAGTTGCGGTCGATGTGGGAGAGGTCGAAGACGATCAGGGGCGCGTCCAGGTCGATGCCGACGGTCGTGGGCCCGTCGAACATGCCCCGCAGGTCACCGTCGACCAGCCGGTCGAGCACCAGGGCCACGTCCAGGCCCCAGGCGCGGACGTCGTCCAGGTCGACGTTCATGGCCTCCGCCGACTCTTCCAGCGGGTGCCGCAGCCGTTCCACGATGTCGGTGAGGATCGGCTGCCGGTCGGTGATCGTCTCGATCACATAGGCGTGCGCGACCTTCAGCGCGAAGCCGGACCGCTCGTCGAGACCGCGGCCCATCGCGACCTCGATGATCGTCCGGAGCAGCGCGAGCTGACCGGTGAGGGTGATCGCCGGGTCCAAGGGATTGAGCTTGATGCCGCCGTCCAGCGCGGCCATCGGGTCCAGCCGGATGGGAGTTAATCCCAGCGACTTCGCGATGAGGTTCCACTCGCCGACGCCGTCCTCGCCCTGCGCGTCGAGCACCACGACCTGCCGGTCGCGGAAGCGGAGCTGGCGCAGTACGTAGGTCTTCTCCAGCGCCGACTTGCCGTTGCCGGACTCGCCGAGGACCAGCCAGTGCGGGGCGGGCAGTTGCTGGCCGTAGAGCTGGAAGGGGTCGTAGATGTACCCCTTGCCCGAGTACACCTCGCGGCCAATGATGACGCCGGAGTCGCCGAGCCCGGGGGCGGCTGTGGGCAGGTACACCGCCTGGGCCTGGCCGGTGGAGGTGCGCACCGGCAGCCGCGTCGACTCGACCCGGCCGAACAGGAAGCTCGTGAAGGCGTCCGTGAGCGCCGCAAGAGGGTCCAGCATGGGCATGGCGGTGGCCTCCTCGTACGGGCGGACTAGCGGCGGATGCCGGTCGCGAACGGCAACGTATTAACGAATGCCCGGTGGTGCTCACGATCGCACCACTCAAGCTTCAAATACGACTTACCGGCGGAAGCGCGAATGGTGCGCTTGTCGCGCGCCAGCGCTTCCGGGGAGCGCGAGGACACCGTGATGTAGCCGACGAGGTTGACGCCGGCGGCGCCGCTCGCCAAGTCCTCGCCACGCTGGTCGATCCGCCCGTGATGGGCGACGTCGCGCGGGTCCACGACCCGGTTCATCTTCGCGGCGCGGCTGGCGTCGGCGTCGTCGTTGGTCTTCTCGGTCAGCATCCGCTCGATGGCCACATCGGTGGGTTCGAGGTCCATGGTGACCGCGACCGTACGGATCACATCGGGGGTGTGCACCAGCAGCGGCGCCAGGAAGTTCACCCCGACCGGCGTCATGGGCCACTCCTTGACCCACGCGGTGGAGTGGTTCCAGGGCGCGCGGGTCGACGACTCACGGGTCTTGGCCTGCAAGTACGTCGGCTCGGTCGCGTCCAGCTCGGCCGGCCAGGCATTGCGGCGCGTCATCGCCTGGATGTGGTCGATGGGGTGGTCCGGGTCGTACATCGAGTGCACCAGCGACGACAGCCGGGCCTGGCCCAGCGGCTGCCTGACGCGGATGTCGGCCTCGGCGAGACGGGCGCAGATGTCGTTGAGCTCACGGGCCATCACCGCGGCGAGTCCCGCATCCTTGTCGACCTTCACGCCGCGGCCCGACGTGGCGCGTGCCATCGCGTTGCCCTCGGCGGCCAGTTCGCGCGTGAAGTGCATGCACGCCACCAGATACGCGCGGTGCTGCTCGGAGGAGGTCGACACCATGGACTGGAGCTGGTCGTAGGAGTCCTTGAGCCAGTTCTCGGCCGCCGGGTCGCCGCGCTGGGCGACGTCCTTGGCGTGGGCGTCAGGGTCGGCGGGCAGGGTGCGGGCGAGCATCTGAAGCCGGGTCACGAAGCCGTCGCCGTTGGCCACATGCTTCAGCAGGGTGCCGAACCGCTCGACCAGGGCTTCCTGGTCCTCGCTGTCACGCAGCCCGACGCCGGGTCCCTCGATCTCGATGGCGGCCGTCACCGTACGCCGGTCGACGTGCAGCAGCACCGCGATCTCGTCGGGCCCGAACGGCGCCGCCAGCCAACTGATCCGCCCGATCCCAGGCGGCGGCCCGACCTCGACCTCGCGCCCGTCGAGCCCGATCCCGGCCTCCTCGATCCCCGACCGGTAGGTGGGCGAGACCCGCAGCGTACGGCGGAAGGTGCGGTTGATCTCGAACCAGCGGTAGAAGGTGCGCCGCCGGTACGGCATGTACACCGCGGCCAGGGCCAGCATCGGCCAGCCGACCAGGCCGACGATGCGCAGCAGCAGCACCGGGACCAGGAGGCCACACAGCATGCCGAGGCCCGCTCCGGCCACGATCAGCGCGATCTCGCCGGTCTCCCGGTTTTTGCCCACGATCGCGTTGGGCCGGGCCTTGCCGATCAGATACGTACGGCGCGGCTGGGTGAAGGGCTGGGTCGTCACCGGCGATCACCTCCCTGCGAATTGCCGTTGTTCGGTCCTGAGCCCGAGCCTCTGCCGAAGTTCGAGCCGAAGTTTCCGCCCCCGAAGCCGTTTCCGCCCGTACGTGAGCCACCGCCGGAGCCGCCGCTCCCGCCGGACGGTCCCGGATTGCCGGTACGACTGCTGTGCGCGGCCACCCCGCCCGCCACCGGGTTCGACGGCTGCGAGCCGCCGCCCTGCGCCTGCTCCTGCGGCCCGCCGCGCGCGCTGTGCGTGTTGATGCCCTGCCGCACCAGCGCCGCGGGCGACGAGATCACCGCGGCGGCCTGGCTCTGGCCGCTGGCCTTGCGGTTGTTCCGCAGATTCACCACGTCGTCGCCGAAACCGGGCACGAAGCGGTAAATCATCGCGCTCGCGAAGATCGCCAGCAGGATGATCGACAGGCCGGACACCACCGCTGAGAACGCGTCAGGTCCGTCCTTGGACGACGACAGCGCACCAGCCAGACCAAGCACGATCACGATCACCGGCTTCACCAGGATCACCGCGATCATGATCCCGGCCCAGCGGCGCACGTGGCCCCACATGTTCTTGTCCACCAGACCCGCGTACACCGCGGTGCCCAGCAGCGCCCCCACGTACAGCAGGGCCGCCCTGATCACCAGTTCGAGCCAGAGCACACCGGCGGCCAGGATCGACACCATCGACACCACGATCAGCATGATCGGGCCGCCGCCGATGTCCTTGCCCTTCGTCAGCGCCCCCGAGAACGACCCGAAGAACACATCCGTGTTCGACGAGGTTCCCGACGAGATCACCTCGGTGACCGCGTCCGTCGCCGTCACCACCGTGTACAGCACCAGCGGTGTGAACGCCGACGCCAGCACCGTCAGCCAAAGAAACCCGACGGCCTCCGTCAAAGCCTCCGTCAACGGCACCCCGCGCACCGCCCGCTTGGCCACCGCCAGCAGCCACAGCACCAGCGTCAGAATCGTCGACGCCGCGAACACCACCGCGTACTGCCGCAGAAACGCGGTGTTCGTGAAGTCGACCTGCGTCGTCTTCGTCACCGCCTGGGACAGCTTGTCGATCGTCCACGCGGCGGCGTCGGCGCAGCCCCGCCCGAGGGACGTGAGCGGGTCGAGCGTGGTGCTGGAGTCGGTGCCGCCCTTGGTGGAGGTGGAGGGCGCGCCGTTCTCGCAGTACGACTTGGCCGGGCCGCGGATGAGCGCGCAGGGGTCTTTGGTCGCCGTACCGGAGCCCGGGGCCGTGGCCTTGGGCGAGGGATCGGCGAGCGCGCGCGTGGCGAGCAGCACCGCGGAGACCTGAGCACTGCTCAGAACGGCGGCCAGGGTCAGGACACGACGACTACCGGGCATAGGTGAAGCCTCCGAACCCGTTCACTGCGTTGGTCATGTCCTGGGCCGACGACGCGGCCTGGTCACGTCCTACCGGAGTGGGGCCGTCCTTCTGCTGGAAGGAGACGATCTTCCAGTCGTTGCCGACCCACTTCATCTCGAACGTGTTCGTGTACCAGCTCTCGGCGACCGGGTTGGTGGACCCCTCGCCTGCCAGACCGAACAGCGACGAGAACCAGACGCTCACGGTGGCCGTGTCCCCGCTGATCTTCTCCGCCTTGGAACCGACCGGGTTGACCCGGGAGATGAACGTCATCCCGGCCGGTGCCGTGCCGTCGGGCTTGAGCCCTATCCGCTGGAGGAAGGCCGCGTCGGAGTAGGCCTTGTCGAGATCGCTCTGCACCTTCGCGGCGGCGTCGGCCGCGTACACGGTGTCGACGATCTCGTGGCGGCGGGCGGCGGAGTACATGCCGTCGCCTCCGAGGAAGACGGCGTAGTTCGCCGCCGCCGACTGCGCCCCCTCCCCGCTGTGCGCAAAGCCGGAGGGGATGCCGCCGCTCTTGCCGGTGACCGGCTTCTGGCCGGAGGGGGCGGTCGGGGCGTCCGTGCCGGCCTTGCCACCGCCCCCGCCGCTGGAGCCGGCGGTGGCGCCGGAACCGGCCGCCGTGCCGTTGTTGGCGGAGCCGGAGGAGGACGGGTGGGAGCCGCGGTTGGCGAAGGCCAGGGCCGCGACGAGGAGGGCGATGATGCTGACGACGGTGACCAGGGCGCGCCGGGGCTGGGGGCGGCGGGCACCGCCTCCGTGGCCGCCGTGGCCCTCCGGCATCCGGGTCCTGGTCGGGGGTCCGTCCTGGCCGAGGCTCATCGTGCCTTCGCCCCCTGGGGCGCCCGCGCCGCGGGCACGCCGGAGCGGCGTGTGGCACGGACGGCACCGCTGCTTGGTTGAGTGGGCATCAGTACGCAGCCTCAGGTGGGAAGGTGGAGCCTGGGACGGGCTCCAGGGACGTCGACGGAGAAGCGGGTACGAAGTGGGACGGGCGGCTGTTTCCAGCGGGTCTCGGGTCTAGACGGCCATCCCGTACACGATGGTGAACAGCGTGCCGAGTGATCCGATGATGAACACGCCGGTCAGCCCGGCGATGATCAATCCCTTGCCCTGCTCCGCGCTGAAGGTGTCGCGCAGCGCGGTCGCGCCGATCCTCTGTTTCGCCGCGCCCCAGATCGCGATGGCCAGGCACAGCAGGATCGCCACCGCCATGACCACTTCGATCATCACGCGTGCTTCATTGCCGAGGGACCCGAAGGGTCCCCAGTCCGGTGCGATGCCACCGATGATGGTGTTGATGTCGCCCTTAGCGGCTGCCACGAACATGTAACTCACCACCCCGCTCGATCAGTTGGCTCCCTCGCCGGGGCGCAAGGGTCCAGGGTCTATCTTGGCCGAGGATGACGCTGTTGCATGTCGACTCAACGACTTTCTCGGCGGATCGTCCGTGTGATCCGGCCCGTAGCCGTCAAAATAGTGCGTGGACCGGTGTTCGATAGGACGTAGACGACTACTCTGTGTATCACGAGCGTCACCGTAGGGCAACGATAGGAACGTACGAGACCGTACGAGTGCGTGTTCGGGAACCGAGAGGAAGGGTCGCCCTGTGGCGCGGAAGATCTGGCTCCCCGTCATTATCGGCTGTGGCCTGTGCTTTTCGTTCCTCGCGCTGCTCGTGGTGGGCACGTACTCGGCCGCGGCCGGGCTCGCGGGCGGTGGCGGCGGCGGGACGGTGACGCTCGCCAAGGGATCGGTTCCGGCCATATATCAGTCGCTCGTCCAGAAGTGGGGCAATCTCTGCCCCGCGCTCAACCCGGCGCTGCTGGCGGCGCAGCTCTACCAGGAGAGCGGATGGAACCCGCGGGCGCAGAGTCCGGCCGCCGCGCAGGGCATCGCGCAGTTCATTCCGGGCACCTGGGCCACCCACGGCATCGACGCCAACGGTGACGGCAAGGCGGACGTCTGGGACCCGGAGGACGCGATCCCGTCGGCGGCCTCGTACGACTGCGAGTTGGCGTCGTACGTGAAGAACGTGCCGGGCGACCGGACGGCGAACATGCTGGCGTCGTACAACGCGGGCGCGTACGCGGTGATAAAGGCGGGCGGTGTCCCGCCGTACGCGGAGACCCAGAACTACGTGAAGATCATCACCAGCCTGTCGAAGAGCTTCGCCGCGCCGGTCGGCCGGGTCGCGCCGTCGCAGCAGGCGGCCGGGGCGATCTACTACGCGCAGCAGCGGCTCGGCACCGACTATCTGTGGGGCGGTGAGGGTACGGCGGCGCAGGGTGGGCGGTTCGACTGCTCGGGGCTGACGCAGGCCGCGTACCACTCGGTGGGGATCGAACTGCCGCGCGTGGCCAACGACCAGTGGAACGCCGGCGCGCACCCGTCGCGGGCCGAACTCCTCCCCGGCGACCTCGTCTTCTTCGCCACCGACCTGACCGACCCGCGCACCATCCACCACGTCGGGATCTACGTCGGCGGCGGCTACATGATCGACGCGCCGCACACCGGGGCCAAGATCCGCTTCGACCCGATCGGCTCGGCGGACTACATCGGGGCGACCCGCGTCACGCGTGACGGTGCGGCGGCGCTGCCGACGGCTCTGTAAGTCCCCCCGTCGCTCGCGGCTTTCGTGTCAGCTCTGCGTAAGGCTCTGGCCTGTGCGCCGGGCCGCAAATGGGCCAGATCGTCCTCTCCGGTCACCCTTGGATAACGGCATGGTGATCTTCTGGCGAAGACCGGAACGCTACGTAGCGTGTCGGTCGTTGTACGGGGGAGAATGGCGCGGGACGCAAGCGACGGGGGTTGCAGACGAGCCGAGCCGTACAGGCACAGTCAGTGAGTTGCTAGGTAAGGGGCACCACCCATGGCAGCGGTCGCCAATGACAGCGTGAACCCCGACATCAGCCTGCTCCGCGACATCAACGACCTGGCCAAGCACGCCCCGCGCGGTGTCGACCGGGCCGTGGAGTTCATCGGCGAGTACGGGCTGATCGGCCTCACCGTACTGCTGGCCGCCCTGTGCTGGTGGCGCGTCGCCCGCCGCGCCCCGGTCCCGGACGCTCCGGCCGCCGTCGCCGGTGTGCTGTGGTCCGGCCTCGCCGCCGGAATCGCCCTGCTGCTCAACATCCCGATCCGCGCGTTGGTCCAGCGGCCTAGACCCTTCGTGGACCACGACGGCATCGACGTCCTGGTCCACGGCAAGACCGACTACTCCTTCGTGAGCGACCACGCCACGCTGACCGCCGCCATGGCCGTCGCCCTCTTCATGGTCAGCCGCAAGGTCGGCACGGTCGCCATACTGCTCGCCCTCGGCGAGGGCTTCTGCCGCGTCTACATGGGTGTCCACTACCCCACGGACGTCATCGGCGGCTTCGCCCTCGGCGCCGCCACCGCCCTCCTCCTCGCCCCCCTCGCCCTGGCCCTCCTCACCTCACTCACCACCGCGGTCTCCCACTCCCGCGCGGCCGCCCTCATCCACTCCCGCCACCGCCTCGCCACCACCACCCCCGCACCCCCGCGCCGCGGCCAGCCCTACCCCCACCAAAGCGCCCACGACAAGGACCTCGCCGCCTGACGCTCCCTCACGCGCCCCGGGCACGTCGTCACATGTCGTCGGGGTGAGGAGCGGCCGGGGAGCCGTCGTTGGTCATGCACAACGAGACGGACTGCCCCGTCCGGTGGGAAGAACGCCGCAGCTCCGCCTGGACGAGACCGCTCGGAAGCCGGGTGAAGACCCGGGGAAGACCGGCGTCGACCTTGAAGCGCTTGGCCGTCTCGGTCACCTGTGCCCGCTGGCCGTCGGTGAGATCGGCCTCGGAGATGACACGCGAGGCACCGTTGACGGCGTTCACCAGGAGCTTGGCCTGGCTCGTGGCCTTCGCGTTGAGCCGTATCCACGAGCCGTCGGTGAATGTGAGACGCAGGTCGGGATGGGCGCCCGAGCACGGCATGACCTCGGCGTGCGTGATCGTGGAGCGCGGCGTCGACCAGAGGACTTCGGCCTCGTCCGGGCTCTTCGGCCCGTAACCGACGACGTACACGCTCCGGTCGGTGACCGCGAGGTCCGTGGCGAGGAGGGCCACGCCCGCGCGGCGCGGCACCCGGTCGGGGTCCAGCTCCCATGGCACGTTCCGTGCGAGCGCGCCACGCTCGGCCCACATGACGGGGAAGTCCTCGACCTCGTTCTCCGGGTCCTGCGATTCGCGCGGCCCGTGCGGCTCGCGCCCTCCGCCCACCCCTGACGGCCCGCCCAGATTGACGATCGCCCCGACCACCGCGGGAACCCACCGCAGCATTCCGTTCACCGCGCGCTGCTCGCGCTGCTCCGAGGCGTCGAGCACCGCGAACTCCGGCCGCGCCGGCCAGGCCTCGTCGGCCTGCAACTCCGCCTCGATGTCGCGCCTGTCAGTGTCGCGAAACGACCGCCGCCCCTCCACGAGGCGGGACACACCCGTCGCGAATTCGATGGGCCATCGGATCTGGAGCACCTCACCGGGCGCCGGCTGCCATGTCATTCCCTGTGCCCAACCTCAGTGATCGCTCGCGGACTGATGAAAGCGGTCCCCCAGGTGTACAGCCTCGCCGATGTGCTGCGGTATGGACCACACCTTCGGCGCGAGCTTGAGCCCGGCGTCGATGTTGCGGCCGAGGCCGGTCAACGGATCGACGGCGAGTCGGCTCTCCTTGGCGATGAGGTTCCATCCCTTCGTACCGATGAGCTGGCCCTTGGCGATGTTGTTCTCCGCCACCATGGCCAGGCGCCCCTTCATCCCGGTCGCGCTGATCCCCTCCACGCTCTTCTTCCCCCACAGGGCGATGCTCTTGAACTTGACGCCTCCGGAGACGACTTCGTCCGCCTTCCCCACCCAGTTGATCCCCTCCGTGGCGCCCTTCGTGATCGCCGAACCCACCTTGTAGGCCCTGCCGAGCTGAACTGCCCGTTCCGCGGCTGTCACCCCCTTCACGGCCGTCGACGCGCCCTTGGTGAACGCGGTGAGTCCCGGAACGGAGCCGAGCGCGTCGAAGCCGATACTCAGCCAACTCACGTCCACGCCCGCCAATTTGGCGATCAGGTGCGTCGCCAGCGCCAAGGCGCTCGTGGCCACCGCCAGCCCGGCGAAGATCGCGCCGATGGGCTCGAAGGGCAGCGTCAGGATCGCCAGCATTCCGAGGATGCCGCTGAGGTCGCTGAGCAGGTCGCCGATGAGTTTGATGAGGTCGGCGTGGTCCTTCACCCATTGGAGGGTGTCGTTCCAGGCGTCCGCGACGCCGTGCGCCAGGCGGCTGAACAGGCCCGGTTTGTCCGGGGCGATGTCGCCGGCCTTGTCGAGGTCGTGGCTGATGGATGTGGCGGCGCTGGTGAAGCGGTTGTGGAGTTCTTCGGCGCGGTGGCGTACGCCGTCGAGGGCGTTGGCGGCGTCGGTGACGGCTTGTTGGGCTTTGGCGTCCTTGCCGAGTTGGGCGGGGGTGACGAAGGCGGGCCGGTCGCCTGGGGGGTGGGGTGGGTCGGCGGCGGACTTCGCGTGGTCGAGGGAGCCCTGTTTGGTGGCGGCTTCCTTTTCGAGGGCGTCGGCCTCGGCCTGGAAACCGTGGAGTTGGTCGGCCCAGCGAGACAGGGCGCTGGAAGCACGGCCGAAGGAGTCGTGCGCCTTCTTGATCAGGGGCGCGATGTCGCTGTCGATGTGGGAGACGAAGGCCTTGGCGGCCTCGCCCTTCCAGTAGCCGCAGTCGAGCCGGTCCAGCTCGGTGACGGTCGCCGTCAACTCTCCGTGCAGATCGCCCAGTTGACGCGCCAGTGCGCGCGTCCTGTCCACGTCTCCCGGCGTCGGGTCGAACCCGAGCAGCGGGAACCTCCCCGCCCGCGCGTCCCCCATCGAACCCACCCTCCCCGCCCGCCCGAAGCTCTGGTGTTCGAGTGATCGACGCTATACGTACGGTGATCGACGTGACAAGTGGGGCCCCTGAGGTGGGCGCGATTCCGGGAGTGAAGGGTGTGTGAAGTGTGCTGCGAACCGGTACCGATCACGGGAGGGCCCTACAGCCCCACGACGCGCGCCGGTAATGTCAAGGGCTACGCGCAACTGACTCGGTAACTGGACGACTCACGGGGGATCTCATCGTGACCCGCTCATCCCTGCCCATCGCCGTCGCCCTCGCAGCGTCGGCGGGCCTGCTGCTGACCGCTTGCGGTGGGGGTGGGTCGGACAGCTCGGACAAGATTCAGCCGACGGAGACGGTGACGACGGCGGCGCCTTCGGCGACGACGGCTTCGCCTACGCAGGCGGCGGGGCCGAACGCTCCGAAGTTCGATCTGCCGTCCGACGTCAAGGTGGACTTCAAGGGGTTTGACGACAGCGACCCGACGAAGAAGGCCGTGCTGACGGATGCCACGTACGCGGCGCAGGCGGTGCTCGAGATCGAGGTGAAGGCGCACTCGAAGGTGACGCCGAACTTCAGCCGGTTCTGGACGGGTGACCGCGGAGCGGCCTTCGCTGACTCGCTCTTGGCGCAGATCAAGGGCAAGGGCGGGATCACGGGGACGTACCACTACTACAACCCCGTGGTGAAGACGCTGGCGAACGGTGGCGGCAATCTCTCCGTCGCGTACTGCGAGGACCAGCGGAAGGCGTACTCGAAGGATTCGACGACTGGCCAGGCGAAGATGACGACCCCGTCGGCGACCGACTTCCGTCAATGGACGCTACTCATGACGAAGTCGTCGTCGGGCGAGTGGACGGTCTTCGACCACCAGTGGCTCAAGGGGGCAAAGCAGTGCCAGGTCGCGTGAGTAACCGATTCAGTCGTGGACTCGTCACTACACTGATGTGCCTTTCTTTCCTGACGGCCGGGGTCACTTCGGCCTCCGCCGGTGACGATGTCGACGCGAACGGGCCGACCGGTAACAGCACTACCACCGGGGACGGGACCACCTATACCGCGCATGTGGACTACGTCCACCGCGGGACTGGGGACGGGGACAATCCGCAGCCGGTGAGGTCGTCCAATGCCAACTTCTCGCCGCCGGTGTGCTGGTACACGGCCATGACTCCGGAGCAGATGAAGGCGGAGATCATGGCGCGGTTCTACAAGGCCGGTCATGACGGGTCGGGCACGACCTACAACTTCTACAACGATCAGAACAACGAAATGGACGGGTACAAGTACAACGAGGGCAAGGACGGTAATTGGTGGGTCCTTACCTGGGACGAAGTGCAGATGAACCAGCCGAACCATGGCTTCTGCCCCTATGACGACGGGTACTTCTGGCGGCCGCCCGCCAATCCGCCGGCCGGACAGATCACGCCGAAGATGTTGGCCGACGCCGCGTACGGGCAGATGAAGCTGCCGTCCAAGGGTGTTGACCTCAGTCCGGCGCCGGAGAATCAGAAAGTCAATCTGCCGACGTATGTGAAGTTCCAGCGGGCGAACGCGCAGGTGTCGGTGACGGCGCAGCTCACGGAGCCGAATGGGCAGGTGCTCGCGGCGACAGTGACGGCGGTGCCGCAGAGTCTGACGGTGCAGGCGGGGACGCAGTACGCGCGGCCGGGGAGTTGTGAGTACGACCTCGGCGGGGCGGCGGCGTTGAACTCGGCGGGGGCCGGGTGCAACGTCACGTACCTGAAGGCGAGCGCGGGGACATATCCGTTCACGGCGGACATGACGTGGCGCGTGTGGTGGACACCGACCGCGAATTCGCAGCCCAACGGTACGGCGATGGACGCGGGATTCTCCGAGTTCCAGCAGGACGTCACCGTGCAGGAGATTCAGGCGGTTAACCGCTGATCCGCGGTGGGTCGCTTCACCTTTTCTCGGGTTTCCCCCGGGGGGCTAGAGGGCCTGGGGGAAGGTGAAGAGGCGGTGGGGGTCGAGGTGGGATTTGAGGGCGGTGAGGCGGGGGGCGTTGGGGCCGTAGTAGGCGGTGCGCCAGGTGGGGAGGGTGGGGTCGGCGTAGTTCTGGTACGCGGCGCCCGAGGCGTAGGGGGACATGGCCTTGTGGGTGGTGTCGAGCCAGCCGCTGGTGGAGAGGGCGTCCGAGGCCAGGTATTGGGTGAGGACGCGTGAGGTGCGGTGGCAGAAGGCGGTGTCCGTGGGGGACGGGCGGTTGACCGCGCCGCCGAGGGCGGTGAGGGCGATGCTGCCGGCGCCGTCGCCGGACTGGGCGGACAGCCGCTCGACGGCCGAGAGCAGCGTGGAGATGCCCGCGTCCGGCAGGTCCTTGTCGTAGAAGTCGGAGCGCGCGGTGTAGGTCTCGCGGTGCAGGTGCCCGGCGGGGGTCAGACGGCACTGGGCGGCGGACAGACCGGCGCAGCCCGCGTACGAGAAGGTCGCGTCGAGGTAGCTGTGCGGGCGCAGCGAGACGGTGCTGGCGTCGGCGCCGATGCCGGCGGCGAGCCGGTCGGTGGCGGCGGCGAGGTCGTCGCGCGAGCCGGTGGAGAGCATCGGGACGGCCACGGTGGGGGAGCCGCCGGCGTCGCAGTCGAGGTGCAGGGCGGACCAGATGTGGTCCGGCTGGTCGGGGCCCCAGCGCTGCCAGGCGCGGATCACGGCGGCGGCCCGGCTCCACGGCCAGGTGAGGTAGCCGGTGACGACGCCGTCGGGCATCGGGTGGGTGGCGAAGCGCAGTGACGTGACGATGCCGAACTGGCCGTTGCCCGCGCCGCGCAGCGCCCAGAACAGCTCGGGCTGGGAGTCGGCGGAGCAGTCGAGGATCCGGCCGTCGGCGGTCACGATGGTGGCGCCGACGAGGCTGTCGCAGGTCAGGCCCATGGAACGGCTCATGACGCCGTGGCCGCCGCCGAGCGCGAGTCCTGAGACGCCGACGGTCGGGCAGGACCCGGCCGGGATCGTCCGGCCCTGCTTGCCGAGGGCGGAGTAGACGTCGATGAGCTTGGCGCCCGCGCCGACCGTGGCGGTGGTGCCGTCGAGGCGGATCGAGTTGAGCCGGGAGACGTCGATGACCAGGCGGCCGTCGCCGCTCGACCAGCCGGCGTAGGAGTGGCCGCCGCTGCGGATGGCCAGCGGGGTGGCGGTGCGGCGGGCGAAGTCCAGGCAGGCACGGATGTCGGAGGTGCCGGTGACGTACGCGATGCCCGCCGGACGCAGGCCGTCGAAGCGGGTGTTGTACAGGATCCGGTCGGCGGCGTACGCGCTGTCGTCCGGGCGTACGAGGCTGCCGTCCAGGGACGTGGCGAGGGCCGGCCAGTCGGGCTTGACGGGGGGCGCGGTGGTGGCCGCGGACGGCGCGGCGGAACCGCCGGAGGACGACGGGGGCGCGGACGTACCGCCCTTGGCGTCGTCGCCGCTGTCGGGTCCGCAGCCGGTCAGCCAGGCGGCGGTCAGTACGGCCCCGCCCGCCTTGAGCGCTGTCCTGCGCTCGACCCGGTCGCCCTTGTCCATACGGTCACCCCGGTCACTTCGGTCCTCAGGGTCCGTCAGGACCGCAGGCTCCACACGACTCACTTGCCCCACCGCCTTCGCCTATCCGTAGACGTGCGAATCACGAGTCCGGTTGCGGAGCGCGAGGCGCGGGGCGAGAAGACTACAGCGGGGCGGGAACAGTACGGCGGGGCGGGAACAGTACAGCGGGGTGAGCGCAGTTCAGCCGGGCGCGACCGGCGCGAAGAGCGGGGCGAGAAGACTACAGCGGGGCGAGAAGACTACGGCGGGGCGGGAACAGCACAGCGGGGTGAGCGCAGTTCAGCCGGGCGCGACCGGCGCGAGGTGCGGGAACGCGGCGCGCGTCAGCCGGAGATGTGCTCCTCCGCATCGCGTCTCGCGCGGTCCCTGGCCCGCCGGGCCGGACCCTTCCAGCCGCACGAGCAGCGGGCGACGGCGAAGGAGCCGCGCTCGACGATCGACGTCCGATGGCCACCGTCCGGAGCGTCGGCCGGAGTGCCCGATGGAGTTCCGGTTGAAGCTGTGACGGAGGCCCTGGCGGAATCCTGCTCGGCGCGCAAGTTGAGCACGAGACCACCGTAGCGGGCGTGACGGGGCACTTCCGACGGTCGTTAGACGCCATAAGGCCCCGGCCGGTCGAAGGCCGGTCCAGGAATGGTCCAGGAACGGTTCAGGGATGGTGGCGGCGATGGCCCCGGGGGCAGCGACGGTACGGCGCGCGACGGCAGTACGGCGGCGCCGAGGACGTACGAAGGCCGCCATGGCCGCGGCGCTCGGCTGCGCCTGCGGGGCCGCCCTGCTCACCGGCTGCGTCGGGCAGGGCGCGGCGGCCGAGAGCGGCAGGTACGCCAACGGGCACGACGCGGCGCAGGCGGTACGCGGCGCCGCGGACGTTCTCGTACGGGCGGGCAGCTCGCACGTGGACACCTCGATGCGGATGGCCAGCGGCGGCACCTGGCTGACCATCACCGGCACCGGCGGTTTCGACTACGTGAAGCGGCAGGGCGAACTGCGGCTGCTGCTGCCCAGGGACGCGGCGGGCGCCGAGGAGCACAAGCCGATCATCGAACTGCTCACGCCGGGCGCCCTCTATATGAAGGACCGCGGCGAGGGCGTGCCCGAGGGGAAGTGGGTACGCGTCGACACCGACCGGCTGCCGGACGGCAATCTGGTGACCGGCGGCGCAACCGAGCCGCTGGCCGCCGCCGAACTGCTGCGCGGCGCCCAGGACGTCGAGCTGGTCGGCGTCGAGACCCTGCGCGGTACGAAGGTGTGGCACTACCGGGGGACCGCCGACATCGGGCGTGCCGCGAAGGCCGCCGCGCCCGGCGTACGCGGGCCCTTGCAGGCGGCGGCCAAGGGGTTCACGGTCACCCGGGTGCCCTTCGACGCGTGGCTGGACGAGGCGGGGCGGCTGCGCCAGGTCAGCCAGCGGTTCACCTTCAGCTCGGACGACAAGAAGATCGACAAGAAGATCGACAAGAAGGACGACAAGCAGGCCGGCCAGAACGACAAGCAGACCGGCGAGAACGGCAAGGGCGGGCCCGACACCCCCCGTACGACGACCGGCGCCGGCGGCCGTACGACGAGCGCCGCCGCGCCCGACGTCACCGTGGTCTCTACCACTCGCTTCGACGATTTCGGCCGCGCCGTCCCCGTCACCATGCCCCGAGCTGCCGACATCTGGACGGGCAAGATCGTTTCTTCCCAGCAGGGGTAAGGGGTCTTCGCGGTAACGGCCCTCACCGGAAAGGGCGTTGTCGAAATGGTCCATCCGTGCCATGCGCGGACCGGGTGCCGGTCCCTACCCTGGCTTGAGGCAGTGGCAGACAGCCAAGAGCCAGGCACTCGTGGACGAGGAGGTGGTGCGCGTATGGCGCCGTCGCCCGGAATGCTGGTCGTCCAGGACGATCCGGTGGCCCTCGCGGAGATCGAACTCTGCGGTGAGCTGATGATCGCCGCGTCCACCGCCGACGAGGAGCGGCTGAGCTTCGCCCGGATCGACGAGGTGCTGGGGGTCGCGCGCGACCGCGAGTCGATGCCCGCGCTCCTGGTGCGCGCCCCGCTCTCCGAGCGCGCCGGCTGACACCGGGGCGCGCCGCCCGTACGCCCCCGGAACGTCCGGGAAAGCCGCTCCCGAAACCACCGGAACCCCTGGGAACCCCCGGAACCCCTGGGAACCCCCGGAAAAGCCGCCCCGCCTACGTCCGCAGCAGCCGCGCTATGGCCGCCGTCGCCTCCGCCACCTTCTCGTCGATCTCCGGCCCGCCGCCGACCGCCGCCGCGGCCACGCAGTGCCGCAGGTGCTCCTCCAGGAGCTGGAGGGCGAAGGACTGGAGGCCCTTCGTGCTCGCCGACACCTGGGTGAGGATGTCGATGCAGTAGACGTCCTCCTCGACCATCCGCTGCAAGCCGCGGATCTGCCCCTCGATCCGGCGCAGCCGCTTGAGGTGGGACTCCTTGTCATGGCTGTATCCATGCGGCCCCTGGGGGCGCGAAGATGGGTCGGAACCCGTGTCCGCCCCCGCGTCCCGAGGTGACTGTTCCGGCGTGATCTCCGCCTCAACCCCGGCCGGTTCCCTGGCCTCCGTCGTCATCGTCAACCCCGCCCTTCCTGTCCCGTTATACCCCTGCCGGGTATATCGTACCGAATCGACACCTTGTGCGACGCATCCCCGGTGAGGGGGACACTTCTGGATGGGCGACACTGGGTGACGCCCATTAGCCGTGGCCGGATGATGCGCCTAGCATCAACGAGACCGAATCCGATGCACACCGAGGACCTCACGTGCGCTTTCGTCTGACCCCCAGGGAGACGAGCTTCTACGACATGTTCGCCGCGTCCGCGGACAACATCGTCACCGGTTCGAAGCTCCTCATGGAACTGCTCGGGGCCGATTCGGCTACCCGGACCGAGATCGCCGAGAGAATGCGGGCGGCGGAGCACGCGGGGGACGACGCGACCCACGCGATCTTCCACCAGCTCAACTCCTCCTTCATCACCCCCTTCGACCGCGAGGACATCTACACCCTCGCCGGCTCGCTCGACGACATCATGGACTACATGGAGGAGGCCGTTGACCTGGTCGTCCTCTACAAGGTCGAGGAACTGCCGAAGGGCGTGGAGCAGCAGGTCGAGGTGCTGGCACGGGCGGCCGAGCTGACCGCGGGAGCCATGCCGAACCTGCGCACCATGTCCAACCTCACCGAGTACTGGATCGAGGTCAACCGGCTGGAGAACCAGGCCGACCAGATCCACCGCAAGCTGCTCGCGCACCTGTTCAACGGCAAGTACGACGCCATAGAGGTGCTCAAGCTCAAGCAGATCGTGGACGTACTGGAAGAGGCCGCGGACGCTTTCGAGCACGTGGCGAACACGGTGGAGACCATCGCGGTCAAGGAGTCCTGACCTACGTGGACACCTTCGCTCTGGTCGCGACCATCGGGGTCGCGCTCTTCTTCACGTACACCAACGGGTTCCACGACTCGGCGAACGCCATCGCCACCTCGGTGTCGACCCGCGCGCTGACCCCCAAGGCCGCGCTGGCCATGGCCGCCGTGATGAACCTCGCCGGCGCGTTCCTGGGCAGCGGCGTCGCCAAGACCGTCAGCAAGGGGCTGATCGAGACCCCCACCGGCCGCAACGGCATGGGCATCCTCTTCGCCGCGCTCGCCGGTGCGATCATCTGGAATCTGGTCACCTGGTACTTCGGTCTGCCGTCGAGTTCCAGCCACGCGCTGTTCGGCGGTCTGGTCGGCGCCGCGCTGGCCGGCGGCGTCACCGTGCACTGGTCGGGCGTGGTCGACAAGGTCATCATCCCGATGTTCGTCTCGCCCGTGGTCGGCCTGGTCGTCGGCTATCTCGTGATGCTGGCGATCCTCTGGTTCTTCCGCCGCGCCAATCCGCACAAGGCCAAGCGCGGCTTCCGTATCGCGCAGACCGTCTCCGCGGCGGCGATGGCGCTCGGCCACGGTCTCCAGGACGCGCAGAAGACGATGGGCGTGGTCGTCCTCGCCCTGGTCATCCACGACCCGAGCAACGGATACGGCATCCCGATCTGGGTCAAGTTCGTGTGCGCCGCGATGATGTCGCTCGGTACGTACGCGGGCGGCTGGCGGATCATGCGGACGCTGGGGCGTCGCATCATCGACCTCGACCCGCCGCAGGGCTTCGCCGCCGAGACGACGTCCGCGGGCATCCTCTACGCGACCTCGTACATCTTCCAGGCGCCGGTCTCCACGACCCACGTCATCACCTCCGCGATCATGGGCGTCGGTGCGACCAAGCGGGTCAAGGCGGTGCGCTGGGGGGTGGCCAAGAACATCGTGGCCGGATGGTTCATCACGATGCCCGCCGCCGGTCTCGTGGCCGCCATCGGCTTCTACCTGGTGCGGCTGATCTTCGGCTGACCCGTCGCGCGCCCACGCCGACGTCGCGCGCCCCGGCTGATCCTCGGCCGACCCGTCGCGCGCATCGAGGCGACGCCCCCTGAAACGGGTTCGGCCCCGCTTCCCGTCACCGGGAAGCGGGGCCTGCGCCTTGCGGTGGCACCGCCATGCAGCACCGCGCGGCGGTCCTGTCACCCGAAGCGGCCCGAGATGTAGTCCTCGGTGGCCTGGACCGACGGGTTGGAGAAGATGCGCTCGGTGTCGTCGATCTCTATGAGCTTGCCGGGCTGACCGACCGCGGCCAGGTTGAAGAACGCGGTGCGGTCGGAGACACGGGCGGCCTGCTGCATGTTGTGCGTGACGATCACGATCGTGAAGCGGGTCTTCAGCTCACCGATCAGGTCCTCGATGGCGAGGGTGGAGATCGGGTCGAGCGCCGAGCACGGCTCGTCCATCAGCAGCACCTGCGGCTCGACCGCGATGGCACGGGCGATGCACAGCCGCTGCTGCTGGCCGCCGGACAGGCCTGAGCCGGGCTTGTTGAGCCGGTCCTTGACCTCGTTCCAGAGGTTGGCGCCCTTGAGGGACTTCTCGACGATGGTGTCCAGCTCGCCCTTCTTGCGGACACCGTTGAGCTTGAGACCGGCCGCCACGTTGTCGTAGATCGACATGGTGGGGAACGGGTTCGGCCGCTGGAAGACCATGCCGACCGTGCGGCGTACGGTCACCGGGTCGACGCCCGTCCCGTACAGGTTCTCGTCGTCCAGCAGCACCTTGCCCTCGACGCGGCCGCCGGGGGTGACCTCGTGCATGCGGTTCAGGGTGCGCAGGAAGGTGGACTTGCCGCAGCCGGACGGGCCGATGAAGGCGGTCACGGTGCGGGGCTCCACGGTCATCGAGATGTCCTCGATGGCCTTGAAGGCGCTGTAGTACGCGGTGAGGCCGCTGACGTCGATTCGCTTGGCCATGGGGATCACTTCTCTTCTCAAGGTCGTCTGATGTCGGCCGCGTCAGCGACCTGCCACGCGGCGGAGCCGCTCATCGATGCTTCGGGGCCTTCCAGCGGGCGATGCCGCGGGCCACCAGGTTGAGGATCATCACGAAGGCGATGAGCACCAGAGCCGCGGCCCACGCGCGGTCGTAGCTCGGCTCGTTGCCGTTGCCGTACTGCTGGTAGATGAAGAACGGCAGCGACGACTGCGGATCCTTGAAGGGGTCCGTGTTGATCAGGTTGCTGCCGAACACCAGCAGGGCGATCGGCGCGCTCTCGCCCGCGATGCGGGCGATGGCGAGCATGACGCCGGTGGTGATGCCGCCGATCGCGGTGGGGATGACGACCTTGACGATGGTGCGCCACTTCGGGACGCCCAGGGCGAGGGAGGCCTCGCGCAGCTCGTTCGGGATGAGCTTGAGCATTTCCTCGGTGGAGCGGACGACGATCGGCATCATCAGGATGGCCAGGGCCAGCGAGCCGGCGAAACCGGTCGCGGGGGCCTTGCCGATCAGCACGAACCACATCGAGAGGATGAACAGACCGGCCACGATCGACGGGATGCCGGTCATGACGTCCACGAAGAAGGTGACCCACTTCGCGAGCGCGCCCTTGCCGTACTCGACCAGGTAGATCGCGGTGAGTATGCCCAGCGGCGCGGCGATGACCGCGGCGATGCCGACCTGCTCCAGGGTGCCGATGATGGCGTGGTAGACGCCGCCGCCGGGCTGGATGGTCAGCACGTTGTTCATCGAGTGCGTCAGGAAGTTGACGTCGAGGACCTTGACGCCCTTGCTGATCGTCGTCTCGACCAGCGAGTAGAGCGGGATGACGGCCAGGATGAAGCTGGACCAGACGAGGCTGGTGGCCACCCGGTCCTTGGCCTGGCGACGCCCCTCGACCTGCGCGGTGATGACGTACGAACCGGCGACGAAGAGGAGCAGCGCGATCAGACCCCACTGGATCTTGCTGTCGAGCCCGAAGCCCGCGCCGATCGCCCCGGCGACGACGACGGCTCCGGCCGCGATGGCCGGCGGAGCCCACTTGGGGAGCTGACGGGAGGCCAGCGGCGGCGTGGCGGGAGCCTCCGCCGGGGCCGGCGGCTTGTCGTCCACGATCAGGTCGCTCATGCGTTGGCCCCCGAGTACTCCTTGCGGCGGGCGATGATCAGTCGGGCCGCGCCGTTGACCAGCAGGGTGATGAAGAAGAGCACCAGGCCGGAGGCGATCAGCGCGTCGCGGCCGAACTCGTCGGCCTCACCGAACTTGGCGACGATGTTCTGCGAGAAGGTGCCGCCGAGCGGGTCCAGGATGTGCGCGGACAGTTGCGGCGAGGCGGACAGCACGGTGGCCACCGCCATGGTCTCGCCGAGCGCGCGGCCCAGGCCCAGCATCGAGGCGCTGATGATGCCGGAGCGCGCGAAGGGCAGCACCGACAGGCGGATGACTTCCCAGCGGGTCGCGCCGAGCGCGAGCGCCGCCTCCTCGTGCATCTTGGGCACCTGGCGGATCACTTCGCGGCTGACGTTGGTGATGATCGGCAGGATCATGATCGCCAGGAGGATGCCGACGGTGAACAGCGACCTGGCGGCCGAGTTCGGGTCCTGCTTCTCGAAGATGACGGTCCAGCCGAAGTACTTGTCCAGCCAGAGGTTGAGGCCCTTGAGGTGCGGCACCAGGAAGAGCGCGCCCCACAGGCCGTAGATGATGCTGGGCACCGCGGCGAGCAGGTCGATCACGTAGGCGATCGGACCGCCCAGGCGGCGCGGTGCGTAGTGCGTGACGAACAGGGCGATGCCGACGGCGATCGGGACCGCGATGACCATCGCGATGACGGAGCTGACGACGGTGCCGTAGGCCAGTACGGCGATGCCGAACACCGGCGGGTTGAGGCCGGCGTTCCACTCGAAGGTGGTCAGGAAGTTGCCGTGGTCCTTGGAGATCGCGCTCACCGAGCGGACCGTCAGGAAGACGGCGATGGCCGCCATCACGACGAGGAGGAAGATGCCGGACCCGCGGGAGAGTCCCGCGAAGATCCGGTCGCCGGGCCGGGTGACGGTCTTCGTCTCCACCGGTGGCGCGGTAGGGGGAGGGGCGGTGGTGGTCATAGGGATTTCTCCGGTCTGGGTGGGGGACTTTCGGTCCCCCGGCGGCGGTGCACCGGATGTACGGCGGGCCCCGCGGTCGCCAGGACCGCGGGGCCCGCCGACTCGACTAGGACAGGGCGGTGATGGTGGAGCGGACCTTCGTGGCGATCTCGGTCGGCAGCGGGGCGTAGCCGGCCGCCGAGAGCTTCGCCTGACCGGCGTCGCTGGCGATGTAGGTCAGGAAGGACTTGGTGAGCGGCAGGGTGTCGGCCTTGTTGCCCTTGTCGCAGGCGATCTCGTACGTCACCAGGACGATCGGGTAGGCGTTGTCCGCCTTGGTGGTGTACGCGGCGCCCAGGTCCAGGGACAGGTCGGAACCGGTGCCGACGACCTTGGCGGAGGCGATACCGGCCGACGCGTTCTGCGAGGTGGCCTCGACCGGCGCGGAGGCACCGGTGTTGATCTTCACCGTCGGGATGGTGCTGGCGGTCGCGTAGGACAGCTCGAAGTAACCGATGGAGCCCTCGGTCTGCTTGACGAGCGCGGCGACACCGGCGGACTTCGCGGCGGCCTGGCCGCCCTTGCCCATCCACGCCTTCGCGTGCTCGTACGGCCAGTCGGCCGGAGCGGCGCCCTTCAGGTACTTGGTCAGGTTGTCCGTGGTGCCGGACTCGTCCTGGCGGTGCACGGTCTGGATCTTGGAGCTCGGCAGGGTGACACCCGGGTTGAGCTTCTTGATCGCTTCGTCGTTCCAGTTGGTGATCTTCGAGTTGAAGATCTTCGCCAGGGTGGGCGCGTCCAGAACCAGGTTGCTCACACCGGAGAGGTTGTAACCGACGGCGATCGGGCCGCCGACCATCGGGATGCTGATGCCCTGGCCGTTGGTGCAGACCTTCTTGGAGGCGGTGACCTCTTCGGGCTTCAGCGGGGAGTCGGAGCCCGCGAAGGCGTCCGTGCCCTGGTTGAAGTCGACGATGCCCTCACCGGAGGACGAGGTCTTGTAGTTGATCGTCGCGCCGGAGCAGGCCTGCTGGTAGTCCTTGACCCACGACTCGATCGCGTTCTGCTGGGCACTGGAGCCGGAGGCCAGGATCTGGCCCTTCTCACAGGCGATGCCGCTCGCGTTGGCGCTGCTGTCGGACGAGCTGGCCGAGGCGCTGCCGCTGGGCGTGGACGTGGAGTCGTTGTTGTTGTCCGAACCACAGGCGCTCAGGACCAGCGCGCCGGTAATCGCGACCGCGCCGACGGTCAGGGCCCGCAGCCCGTTCTTACGCTGAAGCTTCACCTTCGTGTGTTCCTTCCAAAAGCCCGCCGGTGGACGGCGAAGCAGAGGGTTATGGGTTCTGCATCCACCCGGCGTCGCGTGATGCTCACCGGTAAGCCCGAAATTAGGCAGATGAAGTGAAGCGACCGACGGAAGGGGGTGAACGCCAGGTGAACCTCGTCTATCAGGGTGGTGCCGCTACGCGCGTTACGCGCGCCGTGGTGACGAAGTGGCATCCGGGGCTGCCGTTGTGTCACAAAGGAACACGGGCAGGTCACGGGGGTGACACGGGCCGGTTACGGCCGCTGGGCGGGCCGATCGGCACGCAGGGGTACGTCGGTTCGCCGGCCGTCCACCCGCTCGGGCGTCCGCTCGTCCACCTGCTCGGGCCCCGCGAGCCGGTAGGGCAGGCCCGATGAGCCCGCTGTGGGACCGCTCCGCCGACCGCCGTCAGCCCGCCAGCGCGTGCAGCAGCGCGTCCACGAGGGGCCGGTCGCGGTCGTGGGTGAGCCTGCGGCGGGCCGCGGAGGGCGGCAGCCAGATCATCCGGTCCACCTCGTCGTTGGGGACGAAAGAGCCCGCCCACGCCTCGGCCGCCCAGTAGCGGACCTCCTTGGGGCGGCCGTCCACCAGATAGCGCGACGTCGGCAGCGGTGCGCCGAGTGAGCAGCCCAGGCCGGTCTCCTCACGGGTCTCGCGCAGCGCGGCGGCCGGGAATTCCTCGCCGCGCTTCAGCTTGCCCTTCGGCAGGCTCCAGTCGTCGTAACGCGGCCGGTGCACCAGCGCCAGTTCGATCCCGCCGTGGTACGGCGAGACGCGCCACAGCACGACGCCCGCCGCCCGTACGGTCGTTCCGCTCTTGTCGCCCGCGCGTTTCATTCCGTGCGCGCCCCCGGTACGGAATTCGGCCCAGAGCCCGGCCCAGAGCCCGGCCCAGAGCCCGGCCCAGAGCCCGGCCCAGAGCCCGGTACGGGTCCCGGTGCGGACCCCGGCACGGCACTCGCTACGGGACCGGGCCGAGAGGCGCCAGAGCCCGGCTGCCACAGCCGCGAGAAGGCGAAGCGCGCGGCCTCCACCTCGTGCCGCTGGTCGGCGTGGAGCACGCCCAGCGCGTACGCGGTCGCCGGAGCTATGCGCGGGGTGCGGGCCGCCGCCGCGACGGCCGCCGCGCACTCGGCCGCCTCGCGGTGCCTGGCCAGCAGTACGGCCGCCTCGGCCAGCCGCTGCGCCGCCGCCTCGCCGCCCGGGTCGATGCCCCGGCAGACCTCGGCCGCGTAACGGCTCAGCCGCAGCAGCACCCGTACCTGGTGCCAGGGGGAGTCCTGGAGGTCGGCCGTCAGCTCGGTGCCGAGCGCCGCCTGGACGGCCTCCGCGTTGTACGGGTGCGCCGCGCGCAGCAGCGGCAGCGCGCCCGCCGCGTCGGCCAGCCGCCGGTCCGCCTGGGCGGCGAGCGGCGGCAGTACGGTCGCGGCCGGTCCCTCGGCCGCCGCGGTCAGCGGCACCTCGGAGGCCAGGACGGCGATGTTGTCCGCGAGCGCGTGGAAACGCGAGGAGCCCATCGCCTGGAGCGTCGCCGAGTGCGCCCGGGTACGGGCCAGCGTGAGCTGCCGCTCCAGCAGCGCCCCGGCGCGCGCGGCGCCCAGCGCCAGCGGACCGCTCCCGGCCGGGGGCGGCGGGACCGCGGGCGCGGGCGGCCCCGGGACGTCGCCGGTGTCCGCGGGGGCCTTGCCGCCGGCGTCCAGGCCCGGGTCCGCGGCGGCCGACAGTCGCCGCAGCGCCTCCAGCAGCCGCGCCAGCCGGGCGGTGTACTGCGGCTCGCGGGCCAAGGTGGTGGCCAGCCAGCCCAGTTCGGCGCGGAGGGACTCGGCCCACACCGGGTCGGTCAGCGGCGCGTAGATGTGCAGGACCCCGCCGATCCGCCGGGCGCTGGCCCGCAGCAGTTCGTCGGCGTCGCCCTCGTGCTCGGCCCGCAGGCTCAGGGCCCGCAGGAAGGCGGTGGCCTGGTCGTGCAGATAGCGCGCGAGAGTGCCGCCCGCCGTAGCGCCCGCCGTACCGCCGGGCGGGGCCGCGGGCGTCGGGCCCGCGTCGGCCGTGGGCGCCGCGGCCGTCCGCGATTGCGGTGTACGCGCTTGCGTCGTACGTGTCCCCGTCGTGCCGCCCGGTGCGGGGGCGGCGGCCGGTGGGCCCGGGTCGCCGCTTCCCGCGGGGGTCAGCGGGGGGCTGTCAGGTAGCTGCTGCTGGGCCACGCCGGCGCCTCCGGGCGTCGATGAGCATCTCCTGGACATTGCGCAGCGGCTTCCCGTCCGGGTCGGTGCTGTGCCGGGTCCAATTACCGTCCGCCGCCAGGTGCCAGGAGGAGGTCGTGTCCGACATCCCGTCCTCCAGCAGGCGGTTGAGGGTGGCGCGGTGGGTCGGGTCGGCGACCCTGACCAGCGCCTCGATGCGGCGGTCGAGGTTACGGTGCATCATGTCGGCGCTGCCGAACCAGACTTCGGTCTCGCCGCCGTTGCCGAACGCGAACACCCGCGAGTGTTCGAGGAAGCGTCCGAGCACGCTGCGGACCTTGATGTTCTCGGAAAGACCGGCGACGCCCGGCCGTACCGCGCAGATCCCGCGCACCCAGATGTCCACCGGGACCCCGGCCTGCGAGGCCCGGTAGAGCGCGTCGATGATCTGCTCGTCGACGATCGAGTTCACCTTCAGCCGGACATACGCGGGACGCCCGGCGCGCTGGTGCGCGATCTCCTCCATGATCCGGGAGATCAGGCCCTCGCGCAGACTGCGCGGCGCGACCAGCAGCCGGTTGTAGACCTCGCGGCGCGAGTAGCCGGACAGCCGGTTGAACAGGTGCGACAGATCCGCGCCCACCTGGGGGTCGGCCGTCAGCAGGCCGAGGTCCTCGTACAGCCGGGCCGTCTTCGGGTGGTAGTTGCCGGTGCCGACGTGGCTGTAGCGGCGCAGGGTGTCGTCCTCCTGGCGGACCACCAGCGACAGCTTGCAGTGCGTCTTGAGGCCGACCAGGCCGTACACGACATGGCAGCCCGCCTCCTCCAGCTTGCGCGCCCACTTGATGTTGGCCTGCTCGTCGAAGCGCGCCTTCAGCTCGACCAGCACCAGCACCTGCTTGCCCGCCTCGGCCGCGTCGATCAGCGCGTCCACGATCGGCGAGTCGCCCGACGTCCGGTACAGCGTCTGCTTGATCGCCAGCACGTCGGGGTCGGCGGCGGCCTGGTCGAGGAACGCCTGCACGGAGGTGGAGAAGGAGTCGTACGGGTGGTGCAGCAGCACGTCCCGGCGGCGCAGCGCCGCGAAGATGTCGGGCGCCGACGCGGACTCGACCTCCGCCAGGTCGCGGTGGGTGCCCGCCACGAACTTCTGGTACTTCAGCTCGGGGCGGTCCAGGCCCGCGATGGCGAACAGCCCGGTCAGGTCCAGCGGACCCGGCAGCGGATACACCTCGTTGTGCTTCATCTTCAGCTCGTGCACCAGCAGGTCGAGCACGCGCGGGGCGATGGACTCCTCGACCTCCAGGCGGACCGGCGGGCCGAAGCGGCGGCGCATGAGTTCCTTCTCCAGCGCCTGGAGCAGGTTCTCGCCGTCGTCCTCCTCCACTTCCAGGTCCTCGTTGCGCGTGACCCGGAACATGTGGTGGTCGAGCACCTCCATGCCGGGGAACAGTTCCTCCAGGTGCGCGGCGATCACGTCCTCCAGCGGCACGTACCGCTGCGGGCCCGCCTCCAGGAAGCGCGACAGGATCGGCGGCACCTTCACCCGCGCGAAGTGCTCGTTGCCCGAGACCGGATTCCGTACCACCACCGCCAGATTCAGCGACAGACCCGAGATGTACGGGAACGGGTGCGCCGGGTCGACGGCCAGCGGGGTCAGCACCGGGAAGATCTGCTGCCGGAACAGCGTGAACAGTCGCGCCTGCTCCTTCTCGGTCAGCTCGTGCCAGCGGATGACGTGGATGCCCTCGTCCGCGAGCTGCGGCGCCACGTCGTTCTGGAAGCAGGCCGCGTGCCTGGCCATCAGCTCCCGCGACCTGGTCAGGATCAGGTCCAGCACCTCGCGCGGCTGGGCGCCGGACGCCGAGCGGGTCGCGACACCGGTCGCGATACGCCGCTTCAGGCCCGCGACCCTGACCATGAAGAACTCGTCCAGATTGCTGGCGAATATCGCCAGGAAGTTAGCCCGTTCGAGGAGCGGGGTCGCCGGGTCCTCGGCCAGCTCCAGCACCCGCTCGTTGAACGCCAGCCAGCTGCGTTCGCGGTCCAGGAAGCGGCCCTGCGGCAATTCCTCACCGAATTCCTCGCTCGCCTCGCCCAGGCTCGACGATCCCGGGTCCGGATTCGGTACGACGCGGGGGCGGAACGTCCCGGACGCCAACGACTGCTGCGGCTGGGCGGGAAAACTGGGGTGATTCGTCTGGGCCATGAGATGCGAGCCCTCCTCCTGGTCCGGCACGGGGCGGCCTGCGGCCGGCTCGGGGCGACCGTGGGCCGTCGCTCCATTGTCCCGTGTACCCGAGGGTTTCGGCAGGTCGGGCGGGGGAGGGGGTGCGGGGGCAGCGGGCTGCATCCTGCGATGCTCGCAAGCGAGGTTGAATCGCCGGTAACGAGAGCGTTGCCGTCAGGCAAGCGGGACGCTTCCAGCGGGGGTGCCTTCGAATCAGGGCCCGCGCCCCGTCCGAACCCTCCGGTCCGCCCCCTCCCCGTCCACCTCGCGCAGGTGAGCGCCTTTCCAGCGGCGCGGCCCCGCGCGGGGCCCCTGCCGGGGCGGTGGGCCGATCTTTTCAGGGGCTCGCCCTGGGGCGGTTCTTCTGCCGGGCGCCGGCCACGTGTTTTTAGGGGCGCGGCCCCGGGGGTTCTTCTGCCGGGGGGTGGGCCGATCTTTTCAGGGGCGCGGGGAACTGCGCGCTCAGCCCGCGCGGTGGTGCGCCTTTGAGAACCGGCCCCAGCGGGGCAGATGCTGTTGTTTTCGGGCTGAAAGCCCGGTGGGGGCTGGTCGCGCAGTTCCCCGCGCCCCTAAGAACAGGCCGTGCGCAAGGCGGAGGCGCGGGGGACGCGCGCCCTAAAGACAGGCCGTGCGCGGGGTGGACGCAGAGGGGGCGCGCCCCTCGAAGCAGGCCGTGCGGGGGGTGGACGTACGGGGGCGCGCCCCCAAAAAAAGGCAGGCCCTGCGGGAGGGGGGCTCAGGTTTCGGTGCGGTACATGAGGTCGACCTCGTGGGTGGTGAAGCCGAGGCGTTCGTAGACGGAGAGGGCGGCGGGGTTGTCGGCGTCGACGTAGAGCAGGGCGGCGGGAAGGCGGCGGTCACGGGCGAGGTGGCGGAGCCCGAGGGCGGTGAGGGCGCGGCCGAGGCCGGAACCCTGCTCGGCGGGGAGGACGCCGACGACGTAGACCTCGCCGAGCCCTTCGGGGTGGACTTTGGTCCAGTGGAAGCCGACGAGGTCGTCGCCGCGGAAGGCGAGGAAGAAGCCGGCGGGGTCGAACCAGGGCTCGGCGAGGCGGTCGGAGAGGTCGCGCTGGGTGAGGGAGCCCTGCTCGGGGTGGTGGGCGAAGGCGGCGGCGTTGACGGCGAGCCACGCGGCGTCGTCGCGGCCGGGGACGAAGGTGCGGACGGTGATGCCGTCGGGCAGCCGCGGCTCGGGGAGGTCGGCGGCGTCGGGGGTCAGGGGCCGCCGCATCTGCCGCAACTCGCGGAAGAGCTTGAGGCCGAGCTGGACGGCGAGGTGCCGGGCGGCGGGGTGGCCGCCGTGGGCCCAGACGCGTACCCGCTTGCCGGTGGTGTCCAGAAGGGCCGCGGCCAGGGTGCGGCCGTGGCCGCGGGAGCGCCGCGCGGGGTGGACGACGAGTTCGGCGGAGGGCGCCTCGACCGGGTCCGAGCCGTCGATCTGCGCGTATCCGGTCAGGTCGGCCCCGGCCCCGTCGGCCCCCTCGGCCCCGGCCTCGCCAGGCGTCCACAGCAGCAGGTGCCGTACGCCCTCGCGCGCGCCGCCGCGCACATGGAGCCGCCCGCTCTCGGAGACGGCGGGCTGCCCGTCCGCGGCGGTCGCCGCCTCGATCAGGCCGAGCACCGCTTCGGCGGTGTCAGCGGGCAGTTCTGTCAGGGCCTCGATCCGCGCGTCGGTCATGCGGAGATCGTACGGCGGGTGCCCCCGGCATCGGAGGCGGCGGGTGCCCGCGGGGCCGAGGGCGTCGGTCAGGCGGAGACAGTACGGCGGGCGGCCTCGGCGTCGGAGGGGGCGGGTGCCCGCCGGGTCCGAGGGCGTCGGTCATGCGGAGATCGTACGGCGGGTGCCCCCGGCATCGGAGGCGGCGGGTGCCCGCGGGGCCGAGGGCGTCGGTCAGGCGGAGACAGTAC
>NZ_JBIBHM010000015.1:152920-168489 GCF_042957025.1 Streptomyces sp. NPDC008139 | reverse complement strand
TACCGGCGGGCGGCCTCGGCGTCGGAGGGGGCGGCGCGGCGGGGGATCGGGATGAGGACGGCGGAGACGCAGGTCGTGGCGGCGGCGAGGGCGAAGCCGGGCCAGTAGGCGGTGGCCGAGATGACCGCGGCCATGACCGGCGGGACGACGGCGGCGGTCAGATTCTGGCCGGTGTTGTGGACCCCGAGGGCGCGTCCCGACCAGGCGGGGCCCGCGTGCTCGGCGGTGGAGGTGAAGGACAGGCCGTTGGTGCTTGAGGTGATCGCGATGGCGGCGACCAGCAGGACGGGGGTGAGCGGGGAGGGGAAGGCGGTGCTCACGGCGGTGGCGGCCACCACGGCGGCGGTCAGGACGGCGAGCTGCCGCATCGGCCGCAGCCGGTCGCCGACCCGGTCCGACCAGCGGCCGACCAGGATGCGGGACACCGCGCCCAGACCTTGGGCGACGGCGATGAGCTGCCCGGCGTGCACCGGCGACCAGCCGCGTACGTCGACCAGCAGCACCAGCGCGAAGGCCCCCGCGGTGAACTGCGGGATCACCAGCAGCGCGGCCGACCCGTGGATGCGGGGCAGCAGCCGCGACCCGCGGTACGGGTTCGGCGCGGGGCCCGCCGCGGCGGCCTCGGCGCGCGCCGGGTCGGCGGCGAAGACCGCGATCAGAACGGCGATGACGGCGCAGATCGCGCCGAGGAAGCCGAAGGCGCCGCGCAGCCCGTGCGCGGCGGCCAGCGGCGGCATGGCGAGGGCGGCCACGCCCATGCCCAGCGGGGTGGAGGTCTGCCGGATGCCCATGGCCAGCCCGCGCTCCTCGGCGGAGAACCAGCCCATCACCAGGCGTCCGCTGGCCGAGTAGACCGAGGCGCCGGACGCGCCTGCCAGTACCAGCAGCGCGCCGAGCGCGACCATGCCGTGCGCGGCCCAGGCGGCCCCGCCGAGGGCGCAGGCCGCGATGCCGAGGCCGAGCGCGATCACCACCCGCTCGCCCCACCGGTCGGCCGCCGCGCCCCACAGGTAGAGCGCGAGCACCAGACCCGCGGTCGGGCACGCCACCAGGAAACCGACCTGCGTGAGGCTCAGCCCCTGCTGTCCGCGCAGTTCGTCGGCCAGATACGGGACCCCGTACACGAAGGCGCAGGCCGCGGTCTGCGCGGCCGTTCCCAGCGCCAGCATGATCCAACGACGCACGTCGGAAGCACCTCCTCGGTGAGTGGGTGGTGCATCCAACTATGGCGGCTGCTCCGCAGTTTGAGACAGTTCGTTTCGCATCGTGAGACCCGTACGGCGACATCGCGCCACCGGACCTCCCCCGGACGATCCCGGCCCACCGGGCGGTAACCGGGTCTTAACCCCCGCCCCCCTGCCGCGCTACGCGCGTTGACTCTATGCTGCCCTCCGCGTGACCCGTATTTGACCAGTTGTTGACTTCATCTGGCGTCGGCTGACCCCAGCCGACGCCAGTCCTTGATCCGAGGGGATCCATGTCTCTGACGCGCAGAATCTCCGTCGCGGCCGTCGGGCTCGTGGCCGTCGGCGCGCTTGTCGCGGCCGGGCCCGCCCAGCACGGTGGCGGCCATGACCGGCCCGGCCACCCCGGAAAGCCGGGCCACGGGCAGTCCGGCAACACGGTCGACCTCCAGTTGCTGACGATCAACGACTTCCACGGCAATCTGGAGCCCCCGGCCGGCTCCTCCGGCCGCGTCACCGAGCAGCAGGCCGACGGCACCGTCAAGACCATCGACGCCGGTGGCGTCGAGTACCTGGCGACCAGCCTGCGCAACGCCCGCAAGGGCCACGACCGTTCGCTGACCGTCGCCGCCGGTGACCTGGTCGGCGCGAGCCCGCTGCTGTCCGGCCTCTTCCACGACGAGCCCACCGTCGAGGCGATGAACAAGATCGGCCTCGACGTCACCGGCGTCGGCAACCACGAGTTCGACGAGGGCAAGGACGAACTGCTCCGTCTCCAGAACGGCGGCTGCCACCCGGTCGAGGGCTGCTACGAGAAGGGCAAGAAGTTCAAGGGCGCCGACTACCCGATCCTGTCGGCGAACGTCGTCAACGAGAAGACCGGCCGCCCGCTGCTCGCCCCGTACACGATCAAGAACGTCAAGGGCGTCCGCGTCGGCTTCATCGGCGTCACCCTCAAGGGCACCCCGAACATCGTCACCGCGTCCGGTGTGAAGGGCCTGAAGTTCCTCGACGAGGCCGAGACGGTCAACAAGTACACGGCCGAACTGCGCAAGCAGGGCGTCAAGTCGGTCGTCGCGCTGATCCACGAGGGCGGCTTCCCGGTCTCCGGCACCTACAACTACGACTGCGACAGCGGCGGTCCCGGCACCGGCATCTCCGGCCCGATCGTGGACATCGCGAAGAAGATCTCGCCGGACGTCGACGCGCTGGTCACCGGCCACACGCACAACGCGTACGTCTGCACCATCCCCGACCCGGCGGGCAAGCCCCGGCTGGTCACCAGCGCCTCGTCCTTCGGGCGGCTCTACACCGAGCTGGACATGAAGGTCGACAAGCGCACCGGCGACATCGTGCGCACCTCGGTCAAGGGCAGCAACCACGTCGTGGACCGCGTCCAGCCCAAGGCCGCCGACATGACCTCGCTGATCACCCGCTGGAACGCGCTGGCCGCCCCGATCGCCAACCGCACCGTCGGCTGGATCAGTGGCGACATCGGCCGCACCGGCACCAACGAGACGCCGCTGGGCGACCTCATCGCCGACGCGCAGCTCGAATACGCCAAGACCCTCGACCCGACCACGCAGATCGCGTTCATGAACCCCGGCGGCATCCGCACCGACCTGGTCTACGCGGCCTCCGGCAGCGAGGGCGACGGCGTGGTCACCTACGCCGAGGGCTTCGCCGTACAGCCGTTCAGCAACACCGTGAACCTGGAGACGCTGACCGGCGCGCAGCTCGTGACCGCGCTCCAGCAGCAGGTCAGCGGGCCGAACGAGGCGGCGACGAAGATCCTCCAGATCTCGGCCGGGCTCACCTACACGCTCGACCTGACCAAGTCCGGTGCGGCGCGCGTCGTCGCGGACTCCGTCAAGCTCAACGGCGCCCCGATCGACCCGGCCGCGAGCTACCGCGTCGCGATGAACAACTTCCTGACCGGCGGCGGCGACGGCTTCCCCGTCCTCGCCCAGGGCACGTCCCTGCTGATCGGCGGCGACGACCTGGCCGCCTTCGCCAACTACCTGACCGCCCACTCCACGGCCGCGGCGCCCCTCGCCCCGCCCGCCGCCGACCGGGTCACCGTCATCAAGTAGGGCTCAGAGCACGCCGGTCATTCCTCGAAACCGGCGAATACGGTGGAGCCGCCGGACGACACGGCGGGCCCCTCGGGCGGCGCGGTCGGCGCTCCCGGCAGCCGGAGGGCGGCGAGCGTGCCGCCCCCCGGCGACCGGGTCAGCGCGACCTCGCCGCCCGACTGCTGCACCGTGCGCGCCACGATCGACAGCCCGAGCCCGCTGCCCGGCAGCGACCGTGCCGACGGCGACCGCCAGAACCGCTCGAAGACATGCGGCAGTTCGTCCTCCGGGATGCCCGGTCCGTGATCGCGTACGGTGAGCTGCCCGTCGGCCAGCCGCACCTCGATCCCGCCGCCGGGCGGGCTGAACTTCACCGCGTTGTCCAGCAGATTGACGATCGCCCGCTCCAACGCGGCGGGCTCCGCCCGCACATACCAGGGCGCCAGCTCCGCGCTGATCTTCAGGTCGGGCCCGCGCAGCCGCGCCCGCTCCAGCGCCGTCTCCGCGCTCTCGTGCAGCGCCACCACCTCAAGGGTCGGTACGGCGTCGGGGCGCGACAGCTCCTGCAAGTCGCCGATCAACGAGGCCAGTTCGGTCATCTGTGCCTTCACCGACGCCATCAGCGCCTTGCGGTCCTCCGGCGGGATCGCCCGGCCGGTGGCCTCACTGCGCTCCAACAGCTCGATGTTGGTCCGCAACGACGTGAGCGGCGTGCGCAGTTCGTGCCCCGCGTCCGCGATGAGCTGCTGCTGCCGGTCGCGCGACGACGCCAGCGCGGCCGTCATCGCGTTGAACGACGCGCTCAGCCGGGCGATTTCGTCCTCGCCCTCCACCGGGATGTTGACGTTCAGATCCTCGGTGCGGGCGATGTGCTCGACGGTCTCGGTCAACCGGTCCACCGGCCGCAGCCCCGTCCGCGCGATCCACAGCCCCGCGCTCGCCGCGCCGACCACACCGATCCCGGCGACGGCCAGCAGGACCCAGGCCAGGGTGGTCAGCGGGCGGTCGACATCGCTCAGTGGCCGCGCCACGGAAATCGCCGCCGGCTGGAGATTGATCCGTGCCTGTGAGGTGTAGACGCGCAGCTTCTGGCCGTTGGGCGCGGTCACCGTGTGGAGGGCGTCGCGTCGCTGGCCGTCCGCGACCGCGTGGTCAGCGGAGCCGACGGGGATGGTCGTACGGCCCTGCACCCAGCAGGGCGTGCCGTCGGAGAGCACCACCTGGGCCAGGGTGTTGGTGGTGATGAAGCCGACGGAGCCGCCGTTGGCGCCCTGCGCGCTGTTCATCGCCGGAACGCTCGACTGGCAGCCCTGGGTGTTGAGCGTGCGCGAGATCTGCTGCACCGGCACGATGTCCGGCTGGCGCAGCGACTTGTCCAGCTCGCTCATGAGCTGGTCGCGCACCAGCAGCCAGCAGACCAGCGACACCACCGCCACCGCCACGGCCACCGCCGCCGCGGTGAGGATGGTGAGCCGGGACCTCAGGGGGAGCCGCTTCACGCGTGGCCGCCGTCCGGGGCGCGCAGGACGTACCCCACTCCTCGTACCGTGTGGACGAGCCGTCGCATGCCGCCCGCCTCGGTCTTGCGCCGCAGGTACATGACGTAGACGTCGAGGGAGTTGGACGAGGGCTCGAAGTCGAAGCCCCAGACGGACTTGAGGATCTGCTCGCGGGTGAGGACCTGGCGCGGGTGGGTGAGGAAGAGCTCCAGCAGGGTGTACTCGGTCCGGGTCAGCTCGACCGGGTGCCCGTCCCTGGTGACCTCGCGGGTGGTGGTGTCCATCCGCAGATCGGCGAAGGTGAGCGCGTGGCCGCCACCGTCGCCTTCGTGGCCGACGGCGGCGTAGGAACTGCGCCGCAGCAGGGCTCTGAGCCGGGCCAGCAGCTCGTCCAGCTCGAAGGGCTTGACGAGGTAGTCGTCGGCGCCCGCGTCGAGGCCGGTGACGCGGTCGCCGACGGTGTCCCGCGCGGTGAGCATGAGGATCGGGGTGGTCACTCCGGTGGCGCGCAGCCGGCGCGCCGTGGTGAGGCCGTCCATGCGCGGCATGAGGACGTCGAGCACGATCGCGTCGGGGCGGTACGCCTCCGCCTGGTCGAGGGCGGCGAGCCCGTCCGCTGCCAGGGCGGTGTCGTACCCCTCGAACGCGAGGCTGCGGCGCAGGGCCTCCCGTACGGCGGGCTCGTCGTCCACGATCAGGATGCGGGCGGGGGCCTCGCCGCTGTCGCCGGGGCTCATGGTGTCGGGTACCTCACTGACGGACATCGGAATGGTGCCGGAACTCTCTCAGCGTCGCACGGCGCGCGTGCCGCGTCGTGCGGTCCCGCGGTGCGCGCGGCTCACGGGCTTCGCGGAGGCGGAGACCTCGGCGGGGCGCGGGGCCGCCTCCTGCCGGACGGCCCGGTCCGCCGCCGCGTCGCGGGCCGCGCCGGCCGCGACGTGGGCGAGCGGCAGGTCGAGATCGGCGGGCCCGGTGGCGACGGCCGCGCTGTGCGGACTCCAGGAGACGACGGCACTGAGGGCGCGGCGCAGCCGGTTGGCGCTGACGGTGAGGGTGCTGCTGCTCATGGCGTTCTCCCAGGGTGGTTCGGGGCGGTGCCGTTCTTTCCGGAGGGACGGAGGGACGGGGGGACGGGGGGACGGTGAGGCGGAGGGACGGTGAGGCGGAGAGGCGAGGGCGGCCCCTCAGCGGTTCCGCGGGTCGGCGGTCCCGCGGGCTCAGAAGCCGCCGAAGCCGCCGCTGCTGTTACCGCTGCTGCTGCTCCCGTTGCCGTTCCCGTTGCTGCTGCCGTTGTTGTCGGTCGTGCTGCTGCCGCTGGTGCCGCCCGCGCGCAGGCTCGCGAGGTCGGCCTTCACGGTGTTGATCGGGATCGCGAAGCCGAGGCCGACGCTGCCGGAGCTGCTGCCCGAGGAGGAGGCGTCCGAGTACATCGCGGAGTTGATGCCGATGATCTGGCCGCTCATGTTGATCAGGGCGCCGCCGGAGTTGCCGGGGTTGAGCGAGGCGTCGGTCTGGATCGCCTTGTACGTGGTGGTGGAATTGCCGGTGTCGCCG
The DNA here is from genome assembly GCF_042957025.1 of Streptomyces sp. NPDC008139. Taxonomy (NCBI): domain Bacteria; kingdom Bacillati; phylum Actinomycetota; class Actinomycetes; order Kitasatosporales; family Streptomycetaceae; genus Streptomyces; species Streptomyces sp. NPDC008139. The sequence continues at coordinate 162,177 of NZ_JBIBHM010000015.1, read as the reverse complement.
TTGTACTGGTTGCCGCCGAAGGAGAACGGCCACTGGCCGTTGCCCTGACCCCCCTGGCCTTGGCCCTGGTTCTCGTCGGTGGACACGGTCACGTCGCGGTTGAGCGAGGACACGATGCCGCTGGTGACGGTGCCGGTCAGGCCCTCGGGGGAGCCGATGGCCACCACCGAGTCGCCGACGGCGATGTTCGAGGAGTCGCCGAGCGTGGCCGCGGGCAGCCCGCTGGCGCCCTGCACCTTGATCAGCGCGAGGTCCTTGGCGGAGTCGGTGCCGACCACCGTCGCGGTGGCCGTCTTGCCGTTGCTGTACGTCACGGACACCGAGTTCGATCCGGCGACCACGTGGTTGTTGGTGATGATCTCGCCGCCGCTGGTGATGATGACACCGGCGCCGGTGGACTTGCCCGCGCCGGACGTCGCGTTGATCTCGACGATGCTGGGGCTGACCGCCTTGGCCACGCTGCTGACGCTGCCGTTCACGACGCTCGCGTTGACCGCGGAACTGGCCGTCGTCGTCGTGCCGTTGTCGTGCGTCGCGTTGCCGATGAGGGCTCCCGCGCCGCCGCCGATCACACCGGCCGCGAGCGCGACGGCGGCGAACAGCGCGACGGGCTTGCGGGCCTTGCGGCGGGGAGCGGGCGACGCCCCGGCGACGGCGGGCGTGGCGGGGTCGTACGGGGGCGGCGGCGGGAAGCCGGTCGCGGAGGGGGCGTCGTAGTCGGGGGCCTGGCGGTACTGCGGGGCCTCCGGCTCGGAGACCTGGGGGGCCTCATTGCCGAAGTAGAGCGGAAGCTGCGGTTCGTCCGGGTTCTGGTGTTCGCCGCCGGTGCGGCTGCTCTCGGTCATGACAATGACTCTGTGCCCGGAAGATGAGAGCTTCCTGAGCACTCGCTGAGAAGCCCGGCAGAAGTGGGTATGCCCCATATGAACAAGATCGGGAACGCCCGGTCCCGGCCGCCCGCGGCAGCCCGTACACCGCCGCGCGTACGGCTACGCGCGGCGACCGTACGCCCCCGCTCCCGCGGCTACCCGTGGCAGCCGCACGACCCCCGCACCACGAGCCGGGACGGGAACTGCCGCAGCCGCTCGCGCCGGGCGCCCGGCACCCGCAGCGAGTCGTCGAGCACCGCGTCCACCGCCGCCCTGGCCATCGCCTGCCGGTCGGAGGCGACCGTGGTCAGCGGCGGATCGGCGAGCGCGGCTTCCTTCACGTCGTCGAACCCGGCGACCGCGAGCTGTTCCGGCACGTCGATCCGCAGCTCACGCGCGGCGCGCAGCACGCCGATCGCCTGGTCGTCGGTGGCGCAGAAGATGGCCGGCGGCCGGTCGGGCCCGGCCAGCAGGCCCAGCGCGACCTCGTACGCGTCGTACCGGTTGTACGGGGCCTGGAAAAGGCGGCCCTCCGTGGACCGCCCCGCCTCCTGCATGGCCCGCTGCCAGCCGACCACGTGGTCGGTGACGGGGTCGCCGATCACCGGCGTCTTCTCCATGCCGCCGAGGCAGGCCACGTACGCGTGCCCGTGCTCCAGCAGGTGGCGGGTGGCGAGCTGCGCGCCGCCGATGTCGTCGGTGACCACGGCGATGTCGTCGATCGCCTCGGGCCGCTCGTGCAGCAGCACCACGCGCGCGTCCCAGGCGTCGATCTCGGTCGCCGCGTTCTCGCTGGGGCCCTGGCTGATCAGGATCAGCCCGGAGACCCGCATGCCGAGGAAGGCCCGCAGGTAGTGCACCTCGCGTTCGTCGAGGTAGTCGGAGTTCCCGACCAGCACCATCTTCCCGCGGTCCGACGCGGCCTGTTCCACCGCGTGCGCCATCTCCGCGAAGAACGGCTGGCGCGCGTCGGGCACGATCAGACCGATGAGGTCGGTACGGCGGCTCGCCATCGCCTGGGCCACACGGTCCGGGCGGTAGCCGAGCTGCTTGATGGCCGCGAGCACGCGCTCGCGGGTGGCCGGGGCTACCGGCCGGGGTCCGTTGTTGATGACGTAGCTGACGACCGCGGTGGACGTCCCCGCCAGCCTTGCCACGTCGTCACGCGTCACCTTGGGCACGTCGCGCAGTCTACGCGTGTCTATCCAGTCGTCACATGGCTCGTCATACGGTCTGTTCGGCGGATTTCAGCCGCTCGACGGGGACGTCCGCGGGCTCGTCCGCGCGCTGCGGCCCACGGCCCTGCGCGGCCTCGCTCCTGGCGGCCTCCTCGGCGGCCCGCTCGACCTTCTCCGGGGTCACGAAGCGGTATCCGACATTGCGGACGGTGCCGATCAGCGACTCGTGCTCCACGCCGAGCTTGGCCCGCAGCCGCCGTACGTGCACGTCCACCGTGCGGGTGCCGCCGAAGTAGTCGTAGCCCCACACCTCCTGGAGGAGCTGGGCGCGGGTGAAGACCCGGCCCGGGTGCTGCGCCAGGTACTTCAGCAGCTCGAACTCCTTGAAGGTCAGGTCCAGCACTCGGCCCTTGAGCTTCGCGCTGTACGTGGCCTCGTCGACCGACAGGTCGCCGTTGCGGATCTCCATCGGGCTGTCGTCCGTGGTGATCTGCTGGCGGCCCATGGCCAGCCGCAGCCGGGCCTCCACCTCGGCGGGACCGGCGGTGTCCAGCAGCACGTCGTCGATCCCCCAGTCCGCGGTCACCGCGGCGAGTCCGCCCTCGGTGACGACCAGCATCAGCGGGCAGCCGGGCCCGGTCGAGCGCAGGAGCTGACACAGGCTGCGCACCTGCGGCAGGTCGCGGCGGCCGTCGATCAGAATTACGTCGGCGCCCGGGGTGTCCACCAGGGCCGGGCCCTCGGCGGGCGCCACGCGGACGCTGTGCAGCAGCAGCCCGAGCGCGGGCAGCACTTCGGTGGAGGGCTGGAGGGCATTGGTCAGAAGCAGGAGAGAACTCACCGGCAGCTCCCGTCGGTCGTCCGGACGTTTCGTCGGTGTGCTCGTGGCTGTGCGCGGTTTCCGCACGCGGTGCGCTTGCTCATTTCCGAACCCTCCTCGGTCCCTGCGAGGACGTACCTCGTGCCGGAAAGCACGAAAGGACCCGGGGGCGACATTGCCCAGGTCCTCTTGCACGGAAGAATAGCCCACATGGACAGCCCTGCCGAGACCGATGACCAGCGTTTCCGTGTAGCACCGATCACTTCCGGCGACGGTAATGCCGCTGGGCGGAGAACGCTCCTGACGGCCGACGGCGTACGGATCGAGGCGGAACACCGGCCCGCCGACACGGAATCGGCGGTCGATACGGCGGACCGAACAGGTGATGTCCGGCGCGTCGAAACGGCCCGTGAATCGGGCGCCGATTCGAGGGGTGAATCGGCGGCCGAAGTGCGCGAATCGATGGCCGAAGTGCGCGAATTGGCGATCGTCGTGGCCCATGGATTCACCGGTGCGCTGGAGCGGCCCGCGGTGCGCAGGGCCGCCCGTGTCCTCGGCGGTTCGGCCGGTGTCGTGACCTTCTCCTTCCGCGGTCACGGGCGGTCCGGCGGCCTGTCCACGGTCGGCGATCTCGAAGTGCTCGACCTCGACGCGGCCGTCTCCTGGGCCCGCCGCCTCGGCTACCGGCGGGTGGCCACCGTCGGCTTCTCCATGGGCGGCTCCGTGGTGCTGCGGCACGCGGCGGGACAGACGGTGCACGCGGCGGTGTGCTCGGCGGCGGGGCCCCAGGACGTACGCGGGGCCGGTGTACGTGAAGGCGGCGTGCGTGAGGACGTACGACGGAATGTGCGGGTGGACGGGCGGGGGGTCGTGCGCCCGGCGCGTGACGGGCGCACGACGGCGCATTCACCGGCGCGTGTGGACGCGGTCGTCTCCGTCAGCTCGCCCGCCCGCTGGTACTACCGCGGCACCGCGCCCATGCGCCGCGTGCACTGGGCGATCACCCGCCCGGCGGGCCGCCTGGTCTCGCGGCTCGGCCTGAAGACCCGCATCCGCGCGGCGGACTGGGACCCGGTGCCGCTCTCCCCGGTCGAGGCCGTCCCGCTGATCGACCCGGACATCCCGCTGCTCATCGTGCACGGCGACCGGGACGGCTACTTCCCGCTGGACCACCCGCTCTCCCTGGCCGACGCGGCCGGGCGCGACCGGGCGGAGCTGTGGATCGAACCAGGCTTCGGCCACGCGGAGAACGCCGCGGACGACGCGCTGCTGCGCCGGATCGGCGACTGGCTGACGGGCCGCGTTCCCGCGAGGTGACGTGGACGGGCCATGATGGACGCCGCACCACACGTCAGACACGCACGGCGAGTGGCACGTACGACGAGCACAGGACAGAACGAAGGACGGAGCCGCGATGGCCGCACCCGACACGGCCGCGCGCCCGGCGGCGGGCACGATCCGCTACTGGGCCGCCGCCAAGGCCGCCGCGGGCACGGCGGAGGAGCCGTACCGCGCGGCGACCCTCGCCGACGCCCTGGCCGCCGCACGCGAACGGCACGCCCAGCGCCCGGAGTTCGCCCGCGTCCTGCTGCGCAGCTCCTACCTCGTCGACGGCAACCCCGTCGGCACCCGGGACCACACTTCGGTCGCACTGGCCGACGGCGGCACGGTGGAGGTCCTCCCACCGTTCGCGGGAGGATGACATGACCAACGAATGGCACGGCTTCCAGCCCGGCGACGAATCCGGCCGGCGGCCCGCGGACCCGGACACCGCCCAGGGCGACCACAACGGCCGCTCCCCGTCCGACCCGAACCACGCCAGGCACCGGGCCCCGGGTGACGCGCTTACCGGCGGTGGCTACGACCCCGGCTACGGCGGTCAGCTCCCCGGCGCGTACCCGGCCGAGGGCCACGGCGGCACCTACGGCGCCGACGCGCCCGGCTCCTACGCCCCCGGCTCCTACGCGCCCGAGGGACACGACTCCGGGTACGGCACCCAGGGTGGCCCGTACGGCGGCCAGGCGCCCGACGGCTACTCGGCCGCGGGGTACGGAGCGCCCGGGGACAACGGCGGGGCCGCGTATCCGGGCGGCGGGCACGGCGCGGGCCAGGACGCCGGGACCGGCGGAACCGGCGGCGGTTCGTACGGCGGCCAGGCACCCGGCGGGCCCGCGGGTCAGGGGTACGCGGGTCAGGGGTACGCGGGCCAGGGGTATGCGGCGCCCGGTGGCGCGTACGCCGGTGACGGTCAGGACGGTGGCGGGCGGCACGCGGGTCAGGGGGCCGGGGTCTATCCGGTCGGCGGCCACGACGAGGGGTATGGCGCCCGCGAGTACGGGGACCACCCGGACGGGGGCCGGACGTATGTGCCGGAGCCGCTGGCCGGGCCCATGCCGCCGTACTCGGAGCCGGGGGCGCCGTACGCGCCGCCGACGCCCGGGGACGCGTGGGGCGGGCACGCGGGAGGCGCGGACTGGGCCCAGGGGGCGGCGCACCCGCACCCGCAGGCGGGCGGGGTCGAGCAGACCGCCGTGCTGCCGGTGGTCGAGAGCCTGCCGCAGCAGACGCCGGGCAGGCACGGCGACCAGGGCCAGGGGCAGTCCCAGGCCCAGGGGCAGCCGCAGGCACCGGTCAGGACCGGCTCACCGATCATCGCCCCCGGGCTGGAGCCCGCGGCGCTGACGGCGGCGCTCGGCCTGCTGATGGCGGGCGGCGCGGCGCTCGGCAAGCCGGGCCTCGCGGTGCTGCTGGTGGTGCTCCAGGCGGTGACGGCGGCCGGATGGTTCCGGCTCAACGGCATGTGGCCCGCCCGGCAGGGCATCGCGCTGGCGTTCCTGTCCGGCGTGACCGCCGACATCGGCCTGCTGATCGCCGGTGACGACCACGGTCCCGCGGTGCTGATCGGCACTCTCGGCGTATGGCTGCTCCTCGTGCTCGTTCTGCAACTGCGGCACCACGGCTCGGCCGACGAACGCATGTCCTCGCTGACGGCGACCTCCGCGTCCACGCTGCTCACGGTCGTCGCGGCGGGCTACCTCGCCACCGCGGCCTCCCACGCCGGGTCCGATCCGGTCGTGGTCGGCGCCGTCGCGGTGGCCCTGGCCGCCCTCGTCCGCGCCCTGCCGCTGCCGGGCGCCGCCTCCGTCGTCGTGGCGCTGCTGGCCGCCGCGGCCACCGGCTTCGCCACCGGACCGGCCACCGGGATGAGCGGCGGGGACGCCGTCCTGATCGCCGCGGCCTGCGGTGTCTGCGCGCTGATCGGCCTGCGGGTCGCCAGCTACGACTTCCCGTCCCGTTTCGTGCACTTCACCGCGGGTGTGGCGCTGCCGCTGACCGCCGCGGCCCCGGCCGTCTACATCCTCGGCCGCGTCCTCACGGGCTGACGGCGACCACCGGCTCGATCCGCCCGCGCGGTGATCCGTCCGCCGGACGGTGATCCGTCCGCGCGGGCGGTGAATTGTTCGCACAGGCAGCGCACAGGTCACGTGCGCACCGTGTGAAGGGCGGATTGAGCCGCGGTAACGGTTGGCCGCGCGGGGAACCGTCGGGTCTGCCCCGCCGTCAGGGCTGAGGGGAGATCAGCGGGGAACGAGCGGGGAGCGACAGCACATGCGAGTGGCGCGGACAGTTCTGATCGTCCTGGTGATCCTCGGCGGCCTTTTCGTCGCGGCCGACCGGATCACGGTGTCGGTGGCGCAGAACAAGGCCGCCGACCGCGCCGCGCTCACCGAGGGCCTGACCACCAAGCCGAAGGTGTCCATCGAGGGCTTCCCGTTTCTCACCCAGGCCGCGAGCGGCAAGCTGGACGAGGTCAAGATCTCCGCGAGGGACATCGCGGCGGGCAACGGCGAGCAGACCCTGCGGATCGACTCCTTCCACGCCGACCTGCACGGCGTACGGCTCTCCGACAGCTACCGGCGGGCGGTCGCGGACACCGCCGACGGCATCGCCTTCCTCACCTACGAGGACCTGACGAAGGCCGCGCCCACCGGGATCACGGTCTCGTCCGCGGGGGATGCCAAGAGCAAGGACGGCGGCGCGCTGGTCAAGATCACCGGCGAGTTCATGGGCGCGAGGCTGAGCGTGCTCAGCGAGGTGACGGTGCGCGGCGCCGACGAGATCGGCCTCCAGGCGGCGGAGCTGCCGAAGGCGTTCACCGAACTGGGCCTTGAGGACCAGGTGCGGCAGCAGATCGACTTCACCCGGCAGCTCACCCACCTCCCCTCCGGGATCGCGCTGACGTCCGTGACCAGCACGCCGGACGGGCTGTCGGTGGCGGCGGGCGGCAAGAACGTCGTTCTCGCCAACTGAGACGGCGGTGTCCGTACCGCAGTCCTTCGCAGGTGGGCGGGGTGACCGTATCGCCCGATCGGGTGGTTCGGAACGGTCCGCCCTGGGGTATTAAGCCGCTCGTACGCCGTCGGCAGGCCGCCGGACGGGCCGCGACACGGGTTGCGCGACATGGTAATCCCGCCATGCGGACAATCTTGTCTCGGTATATGACACGACGGTGACACCTACGGGTTGATATCCCTACGATCGGGACCATGAAGCGACAGGCGGATCTCACGAAGCGGCGGGCAGTCGACCTGTGCCGCGTCGCCGCCATGCTCTGTCGCATGCCCTAGGGGTGGCGGTTCCTCCGTGCCGATGCCGGCCGCAACGGCCCCCGGCGCAGCCTGCCTCCCCTGCCTGCCAGGCGAATCCCCGCGCATCACGCGCATCGCGTATCTCTCGCAAGCCCCGCGCGCCCGTCGCGCACCGCACATCCGTACTGCCCCGGAGGAGAAACAAGATGAGCCGCAGTGACGTCCTGGTGGACGCCGACTGGGTCGAGGCCCACATCGACGACCCCAAGGTGGTCATCGTCGAGGTCGACGAGGACACCTCGGCCTACGACAAGAACCACATCAAGAACGCCGTCCGCATCGACTGGAAGACCGACCTCCAGGACCCGGTCCGCCGCGACTTCGTGGACCAGGCCGGCTTCGAGGCGCTGCTGTCCGCCAAGGGCATCGCCAACGACGACACCGTGGTGCTCTACGGCGGCAACAACAACTGGTTCGCCTCCTACGCCTACTGGTATTTCAAGCTGTACGGCCACGACTCCGTGAAGCTGCTCGACGGCGGCCGCAAGAAGTGGGAGCTGGACTCCCGCGACCTGGCCGTGGACGTGCCCGAGCGCCCCGCGACCACGTACAAGGCCAAGGAGCAGGACACCTCGATCCGCGCCTACCGCGACGACGTCGTGGCCGCGATCGGTTCGCTGAACCTGGTCGACGTCCGCTCGCCCGACGAGTTCTCCGGCAAGCTGCTCGCCCCGGCGCACCTCCCGCAGGAGCAGTCGCAGCGCCCCGGCCACGTGCCGAGCGCCCGCAACATCCCGTGGTCGAAGAACGCCAACGACGACGGCACCTTCAAGTCGGACGACGAGCTGACGGCGCTGTACGCCGAGGAGCAGGTCGACCTGGCCAAGGACACCATCGCGTACTGCCGCATCGGCGAGCGCTCCGCGCTCACCTGGTTCGTGCTGCACGAGCTGCTCGGCCAGGCCAACGTCAAGAACTACGACGGCTCGTGGACGGAATACGGCTCGCTGGTCGGCGTTCCGATCGAGCTCGGCTCCAACTGACCCCGGAGGACTGAACGTTATGTGTGGAGCCAAGGCCGGTGGGCCCGATCTGGCAGGAGTTGACGTGGCGAAAGAGACGATCATCCAGGGGTCGGTGACCCGCGACGGCGAGCCGGTCACCGGTTACGTCCGGCTGCTCGACGGCGGCGGCGAGTTCACCGCCGAGGTGCCGGTCTCCGCGACCGGGCAGTTCCGTTTCTTCGCGGCCCCCGGTACCTGGACGCTCCGCGCCCTCGTCCCCGGCGCCACCGTCGACCGCACCGTCGTCGCCCAGCAGGGCGCCCCGTCCGAGGTCGCCATCGCGGTCTGACCCCGCCGTGAAGGGCCGCACCCCGCGCAAGGGGGTGCGGCCCTTTGCTGTTCCCGCCAAAAGCCGCACCCTTGCTGAGCCGGACTGCGTCCGGCGGGGGGTGCTCGGCGGGTGCTGATCCGGCGTGGCGGGGGTTGTGTCGGGGGTGGGGGCGTGTCGCCGTCACTGGGCTGGTTTCTTTTGATGCGGTGCTCGCGCGGCTCGGCCCCCGGGGGGCCTCACCGGCTTCGTGGCGCTGAGCCGGACTGCGTCCGGCGGGGGGTGCTCGGCGGGTGCTGATCCGGCGTGGCGGGGGTTGTGTCGGGGGTGGGGGCGCGTCGCCGTCACTGGGCTGGTTTCTTTTGATGCGCCGCTCGCGCGGCTCGGCCCCCGGGGGGCCTCACCGGCTTCGTGGCGCTGAGCCGGACTGCGTCCGGCGGGGGGTGCTCGGCGGGTGCTGATCCGGCGT
>NZ_JBIBHM010000015.1:135222-152824 GCF_042957025.1 Streptomyces sp. NPDC008139 | reverse complement strand
GCGTGGCGGACGTACCGTTGAAGGGTGAACGCACGTCGCCGTCACTGGTATTTCGCCATGATGGGCACCTGCGTGGTGCTGTTCGTCATGGCGTGGTCGGTTGTCCGCATCTGGTCGGTGCCGGCGGCCATCGCGATGTGCCTGGTGGCGATGGTGATCCCGCCGGTCGCGGCGATCGTGGCGAACCGGAAGGGCCCTGAGGACCGGTGGTGGGACGAGGAGCCGCTGCGCCCCGAGGAGCGGAAGCCGACCGGGAAAGAGCGCGAGGACCCGCCCCCGCCCGGCGCGACCTCGATGGAGGAGCACCGGAGGATGACCCCGGCCCGGTCCGAGCGCCAGAGCTACGGTTCGTCCGGCGACCCGGAGTCCGACCGGTGGTGGGACGAGCTGGACCGCGGCGGTCCGCCGTAGCGCCCGCGCCTCAGTAGACCAGCGCCTGCACGCCGTCCGGCATGATCTCGCTGACGAAGAGCTGCGCGCCCGCGATCCGTACGCCCGCGATGACGTCCTGTTCCTTGATGTCACGGCGGGCCGCGCACTGTGAGCACAGGGTGACCTGGCCGGCGGCGAGCACCGCGTCGATCAGATCCGGCAGCGGCGCCGCGTGCGGCAGCTCGAACTCCGCCGCGCGGCCGGGCAGCGCGAACCACGCGGACTCACCGGTCAGCCAGAGCGAGACCTCCACGCCGCTGGCCACCGCGACCGCCGCCACCGTGAACGCCTGCGAGCACCGCTCGGGCGCGTCGGCGCCCGCCGTCACCTTGATCACGAGCTTCTTCGCCATCCGGCCAGCGTAGGCGCAGCCGCCCCTGAGCCGCGCCGCACCCGTACCGGTGGCACCTCTGCCCTCCATCTGTGTCGTACGTCACGTAGGCGTCGGCAAATTTCGTTGTGAAGCCGCTGTGTCGTCTCGACATAATGCGAGTCCGCGTGCATCGCACGCGTGTACGCCCGGGGGGGGCTTCTGTGGAACTGAACGACGGTGGCGTACGCCGCCGCGGCCGTGGTGCGCTGTTGGGCGCCGTGGCCGGACTGGTCGCCGTGGCGGCCGTGACAGCGGGGGCGGTCGTCGCCCTCGGCTCCTCCTCCGGCCACGCCGACGCGTCCGTCGCCCCGGCCGCCAGGCCCTCCGCCGCGGCGGCGGCCCCGATCACCGGCGCGGCCACGCCCTCCTCGGCACCCCCCACGGCTGCCGCCGCGCGCGTATCGGGCCGGGTCTCGCACGGCGTCCACACCGGTGACCTGCGCTTCTTCCTGCTCCCCGCGCCCTCGGACGCCGACGTCTACGGCGACCCGGACGGCTCGCCGTACACCGCCGACGACATCGCGGGCAGCGCCTCCGACCCGTCCGACGCCCGAGCGGCCCTGAAGACGTACGGCTTCCGCACCGGCGCCTACCGCACGTACCTCACCGGGGACGGGGCCTTCGAGGTCAGTGCCCGGCTGATCCGCTTCGGCAGCGCGGAACAGACCGCCGCGTACGACGCGCAGCACTCGTACCAGGGCGCCCGGATCCCGCTGACCACCGCCTATCCGGCCCGCGCCTACAACCTCCAGTCCTCCTCGGCCGAGAGCACCAGCGCCGTGGTCGCCGTCGCCCACCAGGGCGATGTCCACATCACGATCACCCTGACCGGCGGCAAGCCGCCGTCCGCCGCGCTCGTCCAGCGCCTGCTCGACGCCCAGTACCAGCGGCTGAAGACCGGTCACTGACCTCAGGTCCCGCCGCGCGACTTCTCCTTCCGAGCCATCTCGCGACGGCGTTCGCGGTGACGCGGCCGGAGCGGACGAGGGTGCCGGGGCTCAAGACGCCGGACGACGGACGGCGGACGTTTCCGCCGCTGGCGCTGCTGAAGCCGCCCGCGGGCAAGCCGGGCGCGCTGGACACGGGCGTCAACCCCTCGGGCCGCCACTACGCCGACCTCAGGTCACTGCTGCTGCCGCTGCCCGAAGGCGCCGTCGAGGCCACCATGCTGCCCGGCGTCGACAGCAAGGAGGGCGACGACTCCGTGGAGTCGGGCTCCCTGTCCGTCCCCGTCCCCGTCACCGTCCCCGTCACTGCCTCCGCGTACGCCCAGACCCCGCCGTACGACGACACGGCGACGCGGTACGCCTTCGTCCACGCCGGGGACACGCCGGCGCTGGTCGTGCGGTCGACCGGCCGGCAGGTGGCCGTCAAGCGGGGCACGCCCGCGGTGCCGTTCCGCCAGACCGTACGGCTTCAGGCGCAGCTGCTCGGCTGAGCGCTCGAACGGCGGGGCAGCGGGGCGGCGGGGCGGGGCGCTGGGGCGCACGTCACGCGGCCTGGCCGCGCCTTCGGACGGGCGGCGCACTAGACTCGTGCGCGGCCCGTCCGCATGATCCGTCCGAGGAGCACGTCCCGTGCAAATTGAGTATGTCTTCGACGCCCTGCTCGTGCTCGTCTGCCTGGGCGTCGCGCTCTTCGCGTTCTACGCGGTGAAGAAGCTCTACCAGGGCCAGCGCTGACATGATCGAGATCCCGTCCGACCTGCACCCCGACCTCGTACCGCTGGTGTTCCTGCTCGGCCGGTGGGAGGGCGCGGGCGTCCACGACTTCCCGGGCTCGGAGAAGTGCAACTTCGGGCAGGAGGTCGTCTTCACGCACGACGGCCGCCCGTTCCTGGAGTACACCTCGCACTCGTGGGTGCTGGACGAAGCGGGCAAGAAAGTCAGGCCGCTGGAGAGCGAGAGCGGCTTCTGGCGGATCGACAAGGACCGCAAGGTCGACGTCACCACCACGCGTGACGAAGGCGTCGTGGAGATCTGGACCGGCGAGCTGGCCGACGGCAAGCCGCAGATCGACCTGGTCACGGACGCCGTGGCCCGGCTCGCGGGCGCGCCCGACTACAGCGGCGGCAAGCGGCTGTACGGGTACGTGAACAGCGACCTGATGTGGGTCGGCGAGAAGGCCACCCCCGCGGTGCCGCTGCGCGCGTACATGTCGGCGCACCTGAAGAAGGTCGTGGACCCGCGGGAGTGGGCCGCCGACCTGAAGGACCTGCCGGACGACGGCATCGCCTTCTTCAAGTAGGCCGGGCTTCACGGAGGCGGAGCCAGCCGTACGCCCCGGCATCGCGCGTACGCCTGGGTCCGCGCCCCGCGTACGCCGGGGAAGCCAGGGCCGCCTTGCCGGGACGGTCCTACACTGGCCGTGTGGTGACCATCGACTGGAAGACCGATCTGCGGCAGCGCGGCTACCGGCTCACGCCCCAGCGCCAGCTCGTGCTGGAGGCCGTGGACGTACTGGAGCACGCGACGCCCGACGACATCCTGTGCGAGGTCCGCAAGACCGCCTCGGGGATCAATATCTCCACCGTCTACCGGACCCTTGAGCTGCTGGAAGAGCTGGACCTGGTCAGCCACGCCCACCTCGGCCACGGCGCCCCCACGTACCACCTCGCCGACCGGCACGACCACATGCACCTGGTCTGCCGCGACTGCGACTCCGTCACGGAGGTGCCGGTCGTGCTGGCCGAGCCGCTGAAGGACGGGCTGCGCGCGGAGCTGGGCTTCGAGACGGACATGAAGCACTTCGCCATCTTCGGCCGCTGCCGGGACTGCGCGGACAGGCGTTCGGACGCGGAGTCGTAGCACCGGCGCGGAGTCGTAGTCTTGACGGCATGACTGACGGCGTGAACATGACGGACGGCGCGACCACCGGCGTGAAGAAGAGTCCTTTGCTGTCGTTGCCCGGCGCTGTCCTCGCCGAGGGCCCCGACGAGGGAGTGGCCGCGCACTACGGCGACCTCTTCCGCGAGCAGCGCACCCTCGCGGACGGCACCGGCTTCGTGGACCAGTCGCACCGCGGTGTGGTGACGGTGTCCGGCGACGACCGGCTGTCCTGGCTGCATCTGCTGCTCACCCAGCACGTCGAGAAACTTCCCCCCCGGCAGGCGACCGAGGCGCTGGTCCTGTCGGCGAACGGCCACATCGAGCACGCCTTGTACCTGGTGGACGACGGCACCACGACCTGGATGCACGTCGAGCCCGGCACGCAGGGCGCGCTGCTCGCCTACCTGGAGAGCATGAAGTTCTTCTACCGCGTCGAGACCGCGGACGCCACGGACGCTTACGCGGTGGTGTACCTGCCCGCCGGTTCGATCACGGCGGTGCCGTCGGAGTGGGCGGTACGGGAGACCGCGTACGGCCGGGACGTCTTCGTGCCGCGCGCCGAGCTGGAAGCCTTCGCCGCGAAGGCCGCGCCGCCGATCGGCGCGCTGGCCTTGGAGGCGCTGCGCATCGAGGCGCACCGGCCGCGGCTGGGCCTGGAGACCGATCATCGTACGATCCCGCACGAGCTGGGCTGGCTGGAGACCGCGGTGCACCTCCAGAAGGGCTGCTACCGCGGACAGGAGACGGTCGCCCGCGTCCAGAACCTCGGCCGCCCGCCGCGCCGCCTGGTCTTTCTGCACCTGGACGGCAGCGAGGTGCGGCTGCCGGGCCACGGCGCCCCGGTCCGGCTCGCCTCGGACGGCGAGGACGGCCGCGCGATCGGCTTCGTCACGTCCTCGGCCCGGCACTGGGAGCTGGGGCCGATCGCACTGGCCCTGGTGAAGCGGAACACGCCGGAGGACGCGGTGCTCATGGCGGAGCAGACGGCGGCGTCGCAGGAGACGGTCGTGGCGCCGTAGGTCCGTTGGCGCGTGTGGCTTTTCGGGGCGCGGGTGCGGTGAGGCCGTTTCGGGCACGCGGGCGCCGTAAGCCCCTCTCACCTGCCCCCGCCTCACATGTCGATGACCACCGTGAACGGGCCGTCGTTCGTCAGCGAGACCTTCATGTCCGCGCCGAACCGGCCCGTTTCGACGGTCGCGCCGAGCGCCCTGAGCTGGGCGACGACCTCGTCGACCAGGGGTTCGGCGAGGTCGCCGGGCGCCGCGGCGTTCCAGGTGGGGCGGCGACCCTTCCGGGCGTCACCGTAAAGCGTGAACTGGCTGATGACGAGCAGCGGGCCGCCGATGTCGGAGCAGGATCGCTCGTCGGGCAGGATCCGCAGCGTCCACAACTTGCGGGCCAGCGCCGCGGCCTTCTCCTTCGTGTCGTCGTGCGTCACGCCGACCAGGACGCACAGGCCGGGCCCCGCAATGGCACCGACGCTCTCCCCGTCGACCACGACTTCCGCTTCGCTCACCCGCTGGGCCACCGCTCGCATGCGCCCATTGTGGCCTGCCGCGCCCGCACGCCACCCACACGGGTGAGGGGGAGCGCGGGGAGGGGAACGTACGCCCGGTCGGCGGCTTCGCACAACAGTTGCGACGGCCGTTCGGGTGCAGAGTCGCTGCGGGGTGACAGGGGCAAGTGGCAGCATCGGAAGGGTGGCGGCGCAGGCGCCGCCACGGAGGGGACAACAGGCATGACCACTTCCGGCGCTGGAGAGACTTCCGGCACTGCCGTACCGACGGCGCCCACCACGAAGGGCCACCGCATGCTGAAGGCCGACGGATCTGGTCCGCTGGGTTCACGGGGTCCGCTGCGCACGCCCGCGCCGCGCAACCCGCTCGCCGACCTGCCCGCGCCCGACCTCGGCGCGCTCGACCTGGGCGCGCTGCGCGCCCTGCGCAGGGACGCGCAGCAGGAGGAGGCCGACCTGTCGTATCTGCGGCGGATGCTGCACGGCAGGATCGACATCCTCCAGGCCGAGCAGGCCAGGCGCAGCGGGCGGGACGCGCGCGGTACGTCCGCGGGGCAGGGCCCCGACGCGCCGAGTACGTCGCCCGTGCTCGACCGGCTCTCGGAGATCCTGACCGACGGGCCTTCGCGGGTCCGTTCCTCCGCCCGCCACGTCACGCTCGGCACCCCGCTGACCGAGCGGGTGCGGCAGCTCGCCGAGGACATGCTCGCCGAAGTGGAGCTGTCCGACCTCGACGCCCGCACCGACCCGGAGCTGGACGCGGCGATGGGCCGCCTGGTCCGCAACGAGCAGCAGGTCTCACGCCGCCGTCAGGCACTCCAGCAGACGGTGGACGGGTGCAGCGCGGAGATCACCCGGCGGTACCGGGAGGGCGAGGCGAAGGTGGACGACCTGCTGTCGGACGGGTGAGGGCGGTGCTGTCGGGCGGATGGGGGCGGTTCGGCGCGTGGTGGGCGGTGCTGTCGGGCGGGTGGGGGCGGTTCGGCGCGTGGTGACGGCGGTTCGGCGCGGGGAGGGCGCGTCGGCGCGTGGTGACGGCGGTTCGGCGCGTCCACGGCTCCCCGGCCGAAAATTCGCGTGCGGACGGCCGGGGGCGTCCGTAGCGTGCGCGTATGACCTCGAGCCCTGAGATCCGCACGCTGGCCGAATCCGACGTCGCCGACTGGGTGCGGGCCAAGCTCGCCGGCTTCCATCTCGCGCCCTCGGTGAGCGCGGCGGAAGTCGAGGCCCGCAGGGCCGCGTTCGACCTGAGCCGTACGCAGGGCGCTTTCGACCAGGGCCGCTGCGTGGCGACCTTCCGCAGCATGCCGCGTCAGCTCACCGTGCCCGGCGGCGCGGCCGTCGCGGCCTCCGCCGTCACCAATGTGTCCGTGACCGGCACGCACCGCCGCCGCGGCCTGGCCAGCCGGATGATGGCGGCCGACCTGGCCGCCGCCAAGGAGCGCGGCGAGCCGGTGTCGATCCTGGTCGCGGCCGAATATCCGATCTACGGACGGTACGGCTTCGGCGCGGCGACCTGGGTGACGGACTGGGAGATCGACGTGCCGCGCGCGGGCCTCGACCGGCGCTGGGCGGGCCCGACGGACGGCGGCCGGGTGGACCTCGTGACCGTCGAGGACGTACGCAAGGTCGGCCCCGCGCTGCACGAGCGGGTCCGCGCGCTGACGCCCGGGGCGATCAACCGCACCCCCTACTGGTGGGAAGTCAACACCGGACAGCGGCCGTTGGACTCCCAGCCGTGGACCGAACCCTTCTTCGTGGTCTACCGCGACGCCGACGGCCGGGTCGACGGCCTGGCCGCGTACGGCGCCAAGGAAGAGCACTGGCCCGGCAAGTTCCCCAAGGTCGAGCTGAGCGTGCACGGGCTGATCGCCGCCTCCCCGGCCGCCGAGACCGCGCTGTGGCGCTTCCTGCTCGCGCTGGACTGGGTGACGCTGCTGAAGTCCGGCCACCGCGCGCCCGACGACCTCCTGCCGCTGCTCCTCGGCGACCCGCGCGCCGCCCGCACCGAGACCTACGCCGACTTCATGTGGCTGCGGCTGCTCGACGTGCCCGCCGCCCTGTCCGCCCGCACCTACGCGGGGGGCCCCGCCGCCCTCGTGCTCGACGTCCACGACCCCGCGGGCCTGGCCGGCGGCCGTTTCCTCCTGGAGACCTCGCCCTCGGGCGCCGCCTCCTGCACCCCCACCTCGGCCTCCGCCGACCTCTCCCTGTCCGTCGCCGACCTCGGCTGCCTCTACCTCGGCGACGAGTCCCCGGTCCGCCTCGCCGCCCTCGGCCGTGTCTCCGAACACCGAACGGGTGCGGCCAGGACAGCCGACGCCCTGTTCCGCACCCCACGCCGGCCCTGGTGCCCCGACATCTTCTGATCCCCGCGCTGACCCGTTACCCGTCACCCGTTTTTTCCGCGGCCCGTTACTGCGCCAGCAACAGCGCTATCGCGGTGATCCCTATGCAGGTGAACGTGGTGTTCCGCATCTTGTGACCGAGTCCCACCAGCCCGACGGCGATGGCCCCTGCCGCGCCGTAACGCCACTGGATGATCTCTTCGAAGGCATATGCGCACAAACTGAGAGCGAGCATGACCGATCCCTCCTTCGCGACTCTGCGCTTTTGCAGAAGGCGGGTGGCTGCGATGTCCCGCACGCCGTCGGACGGGAAGTTGGCGACCCCCGATGAGGCTGGATCATTCAACTTCACTACCCGGATGAGAAGTTGAGAGAGGCTGCCTCTATCAAGGGTGTGCCCAGTTGGCCGAGATCGATAAACTTGGGTCAGGTAAGCAGCCTTGCCTGTCCGGAAGTTGTAGCGTGGTCCTGTGGACGAGGAAGAGCCCGGAACCAACGGTTCCCGACCGCCCTACCGGCACATCGCGGATGTCCTGCGCGGTGAGATCCTTGACGGCCGCTACGCGGTTGGTGAACGCATCCCTCCGCAGGCGGAGTTGGAAGACCGTTTCAGCGTCTCGCGGCCCACCATCCAACGCGCCCTCGGTGTGCTCCGCGACGACGGCTTCATCGACAACCAGCGTGGACGGCCGTCCGAGGTGCTGCCGTGGGAAGAGCGCTATGACGGTACGCGGTCGCAGGAGCCGGAGACCGCGCCGAAGTCCCTGCGGGCCCACATAGCCGCGGCGTTCGAGGAACGCCACGTCACCATCGATGCCTACTCGCTCACCACGGAAACCCTCAGCCGCGCGCTTGTGGCACCCCTGATGCGGGTCCAGAACAGGGAATTGAACCCGGTCTCGATCAGGCTCCGGCTGCTGCTGCCGAGCCTGGACGCACGCCTGGCGATCCCCCAGTTGGTCGGTGACCCGGACGACGAGCGCCCGCTGTGGCGGCTACGACAACTCGTCCGCGCCCATGTCCTCACCCTGCGCTCCGCCTTTGTGGCCGTGGAGGAACTCAGGCCGGACATTGAACAGGTGATCGAGGTGCGCGCCGTGCCGATCACCCCGTTGCACAAGCTGTATCTCGTCAACGGGCACACGGCACTGTTCGGCCACTATCAAATAATCGACCGTGAGGTCGAGTTCGGCCAGCGGGGCAAGGGCAACATCTACGACGTCCTCGGCATCAGCGCGAAGCTCTTCCCGTACCGACGTGATCCGGAGGAGGAGTACGCGCCGGGCACTCAGTTCGTCACCGAGTCCCAGCAGTGGTTCGACTCGCTCTGGTCAACCATCGCGCAGCCTCTGTCACTCCTCGAGTGAACGTTCCTCGCAAGTCGTGCCGGAAGGGGTGCCAGTAGGGGTGCCGAAAGGGCGGGCGGGCCTTGAACGGTCTCGAATCAGCCAAGACGGCGGTGACGCCATCCGCGATACGTGACCATACGTCGATGACGTGGCCCGTTCGGGACCGGCGAGGAGCGCTTTGACCACCACGACCAGCGCGGCGGAACTGCCAGGCGTGGACCACCAGGCGAAGGCCGTGGGGGCCGAACTGGTGGAAGGGCCCCTCAAGGGCTATCACCACCAGACCTATGCCGTGCTCCTCGATCCGGGGTCACCGTTCGCGACGGACTTCCGCAGGCTCAAACTCCGCGAGCCGCGCGAGGGCGTCTACTGGTACGACATGCGCTGGTTCAGCTCGGAGGACCTGCTGCTGCGCCGGCTGAACGAACGCCACAGAGACCTGTTTCCGTACATCCCCCAAGTGCGCGAACTCGACGTCCAGGGGCACCGGATGGCCTTTCTCGGCTTCATCGAGGGCGTCACCCTGGACCGTGCGCCGGACAGCCGCGGCGGCCGGGTGGCCGAGCGGTTCCTGCGCCAGATCGAGGACCTCTTCCGCTCGCTCGCCGCCCTTGACGCAGAACCGCTGGCCGCGCACGGTGGGCAGCCCGCGCCGTGCGGCTGCGAGGGCCGGGAGCAGGATCTCACCCGCTCGGGCAAGGGCGGGTCCACCGCCTTCCTGCGCGGTCTGACCCACTTCACCGTCCGGCACGCCTACGAAGGGCGGCAACGGGCGTCGCTGCACGATCTGCTCGTCGAACTGGGAGTGCCCGGCAACGCCCTGAACGCCTTCGCGCGGGCTGAACCCGAACTCACCGACCGACCGCGTGCGTTGCTCCACGGCGACCTGCACCGGAAGAACTTCATCGTGGACCGGGTGGGCGCGCTCTGGACGATCGACTGGGAACTGGCCCTGATCGGCGACCCGTTGTACGACCTCGCCACCCACCTGCACCTCATGGCGTACTACCCGGAGCAGGAACTGGAGATGGTCCGCCGCTGGGAGCGGGCGGTCGGCCCCGATGCCTCTGCCGGTGCGCGCGACGACCTGCCCCACTACCGGGCGTACAAGCGTGTCCAGTCGCTGTGCACCGACGTCATAAGGGCGGCTACCCGGCTGGTCGAGTCGCCGGACACACCGGGCACGGACACCGCCTGCCTCCGGCTGCGCGGCACAGCGGCCTTGGTGCGCAAGGCACTTGACGCGGCGCTCGAACCGCTCGGCATCGAGAAGGCGCCGCCTCGGCAGGCCGTCGAGGATGTCTTCGACGCGTGGTGGCGGCAGGAGTGGAAGGCGTCCCACGGGGGCAGCGCTGCTGCGACACGCTCTGGCCAAGGCCCGTGCGGACCATGACACTCGTCAAGTGACTTCTGAGTACGCCGGACCGTCCGAGCCCGAACTGCGCCGCATCTTCGCCCACGCGGAGTGCCTGCTGCTGGACTTCGACGGACCGCTCTGCGACCTCTTCCGGGGCCGTCCGGCTCCCGGGATAGCCGAGTTGATGCACCTTGAGCTCGCCCGGCAGGGTGTGGTGCTCGGTCCCGAGGCCGCGGGCAGTGCCAATCCGGCCCGGATACTGCGCGCGGTCACCGACCGCGGTCTGTCGGCCGCGCTGGAGAAGCTGCTGGCGGAGGAGGAGGAAGCCGCGGCGCACAGCGCGCTGCCCACGCCGGGAGCCGAGGACGTGGTCAGGGCGAGTGCACACAGCGGCAGAACGCTGGCCGTCACGACCAACAACTCACCGGCGGCAGTGAACGCGTATCTCAAGGACAGGTCCCTGGACACCTACTTCGACAGCCGGGTCTTCGGCCGCGACCCGGACGACCCGGCCCGGATGAAGCCGCACCCCGACTGCCTGCTCCGGGCGGTGGACAGCCTCGGCGTACGGCCGGAGAACTGCCTGATGATCGGCGACTCAGCGGCGGACGCCACCGCCGCCGAGGCCGCGAAGGTGCACTTCCTCGGCTTCGCGCACGACGGCAGGAGCATGCGGGAGTTGCGCCGGTGGTCGGGCGGCAGGGACGTGATCACGACATGGCGGCCGGTGCTGAGGGTGTTCGCGACCCCGTGACGTCTCACGCCATCCGGGCGTCGCGTGGAGGCCGTACGGATGTCGCGGGGACGTCATTCAGGACATCGCCCGACGCCTTTTGACGGCACGGGACTTCGCGGGTATGCCGTCGGGAGATCGCCGGGCGGCCGACAATCGTCCCGTGACACCACAGCGCTTGGACGCGCCGGAACCCGGCCTGTACGCCCTGCTCAACCGGGCCCGCTTTCTGCTGCTGGACTTCGACGGCCCTGTCTGCCGCCTGTTCGGCGGCAGTCCGGCCGCCGACATCGCGCGGCGGATGCGGGATTTTCTGGCGGGGCGCGGCCTGCTCCCGGCGGGCCAGCGGCATGACCGGAATCCGGCCCTGGCGGCCGGCACCGACCCGCACTGGCTGCTCGCGCGGCCATGGGACCGGGGGACGCACGCCGTCCTGGAGGGCCTGCTCGCGCTGGGCGAGCAGGAGGCCGCCGCGTCCGCGGTGCCGACACCGGGCGCCGACGTGTTCGTACGGGCGGTCGCCGACAGCGGGCGAATGCTGGCGATCACGACCAACAACGCGCTCGCGGCCGTGGAGACGTATCTCAAGAACCACGACCTGGAGGGCTGTTTCAACGGGCGGGTCTTCGGCCGCGACCCGGACGACCCGGCCCGGATGAAGCCCGACCCCGACTGCCTGCTGCGTGCCATGACGGCCATGGAGGCGGCTCCGGAGGACTGCCTGGCCATCGGCGACTCGCCACGGGACGCGGTGGCCGCGCTGGCCGCCGGCGTCCCCTTCCTCGGCTACGCGCGTTCCGAGGACCGGGTGGCACGGCTGCGTGACGTCGGCCCGTATCCGGTGGTGGTCGGGACGGCGGACCTCGTCGTGGCGGCAGGGAAGCTGGACTGGGCGGGCGGCCCGTGAGACGCGACCACCGCTTGCGGGCTCGCTAACTGAGGCCCAGGGTCATCCAGTTGTCGGGGTCGGTGAGGGGGGTGAAGCCGACTTTGGCGTAGACGGCGTGGGCGTCGGCGGTGGCGAGGACGACGCGGCGCAGGCCGTAGGGGGTGAGGTGGTCGCGGATGGCGGTGACGAGGGTGGTGCCGAGGCCCTGGCCGCGGGTGGCGGGGTCGACGTAGACGTCGCAGAGGTAGGCGAAGGTCGCGAGGTCGGTGACGACGCGGGCGTAGGCGTGCTGGGCGCCGGTGGCGGGGTGGTAGGCGCCGAAGTTGAGGGAGCCGTCGATGGCGGCCTGCTGGGTGGCGAGGGTGCGACCCAGGGCCCAGTAGGCGTCGGTGGAGAGCCAGTCGTGGATGCGGGGGACGTCGAGGCGGGCCGGGTCCGCGGAGATCTCGTACATGCGCGGGAGAGTAGCGCTGCTTAACGGTTCCGTGCACGACAATTAACTGGACCTTCGCCATGGGCTCGGGTCAGACTCGCGGACATGATCCTCGTACCGCTGGTCACGCCGTTCGACACACAGGGCCGGGTCGCCGTGGGCGCCCTCGAAGGGCTCGCGCACGAGGTGCTGCGGGACGGCGCGGCCGGGCTCGTGGCGCTCGGCACGACCGCGGAGGCCGCCGCCCTCGACCCCGGGGAGCGCGCCGAGGTGACGGCGGTCGTCGGCCGGGTCTGCCGCGAGCACGGCGCGCGTTTCGTGCTCGGCGCGGCCGGCGGCGCCACGGCGGCGGCCGTACGGGAGCTGGGGGCGCTCGCCGGGGCGCCGGTGGTGCCTGACGCCGTACTGGCCACGGTGCCGTCCTTCTCCCGGCCGGGCGAGGCCGGGGTCCTCGCCCACTTCGCGGCACTGGCCGCGGCCGGTCCCGTACCGCTGATCGTCTACCACGTGCCGTACCGCACCGGGCAGCCGCTGACCGCCCGCACCCTGCGCGAGCTGGCCGCGCTGCCGGGCGTGGCCGGTGTGAAGTACGCCACCGGCGGCATCGACGCCGAGACCGTCGACCTGCTCGGCGATCACCCGGACGGCTTCGAGATCCTCGCGGGCGACGACATCTTCGCGCCCGCCCTGTTCGCCCTCGGCGCCCCCGGCGGCATCCTCGCCTCCGCGCACCTGGCCACCGCCCGCTGGGCCGAGCTGGCGGAGGCCGCGGCCATGGGCGACGCCAAGGGGGACACGGCCCTCGGCCACCGCCTCGCCGCCCTGGCCGCCGCCCTCTTCCGCGCGCCGAATCCGACCGTCATCAAGGCCGTGCTGCACGCCGAGGGCCGCATCCCGACCCCCGACGTACGGCTGCCGCTGCTGCCCCCGACGCCAGCCACCGTGGACGACGCGCTGACCAGGCTGCGTCTCGTCCCCTGAAATGCCCCGCCGCCCCGCTCCCGCCTCGGGGGATACTCGACCGGGCGGGCACGCAGCCGTACGGAACGGCACGCAGCCGTACGGAACGGCACACATCGATCGGAGAGAGCCGGATGAGGATCGGAATCGTCGGAGCGACCGGACAGGTCGGCTCGGTCATGCGCAAGGTGCTGGCCGAGCGCGCGTTCCCGGTGACGGAGCTGCGGCTGTTCGCCTCCGCCCGGTCCGCCGGGAGCACTCTGCCGTGGGCCGACGGCGAGATCACCGTCGAGGACGCGTCCACCGCCGACTACAGCGGCCTGGACATCGTGCTGTTCTCCGCGGGCGGCGCCACCTCCCGCGCCCTCGCCGAGAAGGTCGCCGCCCAGGGCGCGGTCGTCATCGACAACTCCTCCGCCTGGCGGCGCGACCCCGATGTCCCCCTGGTCGTCTCCGAGGTCAACCCGCACGCCATCGCCCACCGCCCCAAGGGCATCATCGCCAACCCGAACTGCACCACCATGGCCGCGATGCCGGTGCTGCGCCCGCTGCACGCCGAGGCGGGGCTGACCGCCCTGGTCGCCACCACCTACCAGGCCGTCTCCGGCTCCGGCCTGTCCGGCGTCGCCGAGCTGCACGGCCAGGCGACCAAGGTCGTCGAATCCGCGGACCGGCTCACCTTCGACGGCGGCGCCGTCGCCTTCCCCGAGCCCGCCGTCTACGCCCGGCCCATCGCCTTCAACGTCGTCCCCCTCGCGGGCAACCTCGTCGACGACGGCAGCTTCGAGACCGACGAGGAGCAGAAGCTGCGCAACGAGTCGCGCAAGATCCTCGAGATCCCCGAGCTCAAGGTCTCCGGCACCTGCGTACGCGTCCCCGTCTTCTCCGGCCACTCCCTCCAGCTCAACGCCCGCTTCTCCCGGCCGCTCGGCGTCGCCCGGGCCTATGACCTTCTGCGGTCCGCACCCGGCGTCGAGCTCTCCGAGATTCCCACGCCGCTTCAGGCCGCCGGACGCGATCCGTCGTACGTCGGCCGCATCCGCCTCGACGAGACCGTCGAGAACGGGCTCGCGCTTTTCGTCTCGAACGACAACCTTCGCAAGGGGGCCGCTTTGAACGCCGTTCAGGTGGCCGAGCTCGTCGCCGCCGAACTTGCCGCTACCGCGGCGGTGTAGGCCCCCTCGGGGGTACGCCCCCGGCGGCCGGGCGGCCCGGTTCGGTTCCTCCACCGGGGCGGTGGGCCGATCCTTTTAGGGCGCCGGGGGCACCTCCCGGCCGAAGGTCGGGGGAGGAACCGCGCGCTCAGCCACAACGGTGGCGCGGTGTTCGCACGGCGGGTCGTGCCCCGAAGGAGCGCTGGGGCACCTCCCGGCCGAAGGTCGGGGGAGGAACTGCGCGGCCCGCCGAAGCGCTCCCGCAGGTCACCACCCGCCCCAACGGGGCAGTTTTCCCCGCGCCCCTACAAGCATGACCCTGCGCAAAGGCACCGCGATGGGTCGCACCCATGAAAAACAGGCCCGCGCAAGGGCGCCGGGGTGGGGGCGCGCCCCGGACGGGGGTCAGGTTTCGTTGAGGAGGCGGAAGGCGGCGAGAACTGTTTCCGACTGAAGGTCAACCTGGTCGGGGACGGGCACCCACGTCAACTCATGACCGGCGGCCAACTCGGCCGCCCACCGGGCGTGCTGGGCGGAACAGGCGTCGTGGAGGGTGCGCGCGGCGGAGCCGCCGCGGCCGTCGAGGAGGCGGAGCATGATCCCGGTGGCGCGCAGGGAGATGCGGCGGGCGGCGATGTCGAGTGCGTTGAGGTGCGCGACGGTGAGGGGGACGGGGGAGGGGTGGAGCCCGTCCCAGTCGTCGGCGACGCTGCGCATGATGGTGGGCATGCCGCCGGTGATGCGCAGGAGGGGGCGGGTGGCAGGGGAGCCGGGGTCGGGGACCAGCGGCCGTACGGCGTCGAGCAGGGCGTGGGTACGGTCGGCGTGGCGGCGCAGAAGCGCGGCGAGAGCCGCGAGGGCGTGGGCCGGGTCCGGGTGCGCCGTGGTGTCGGCGACATCGCGGCTGGCCCACATCGGGACCTCGAAGAGCGCGGTCATCCCGCCGTAGCGGTGCGGGCGGATCCAGGTCGAGCGGTTGACGTCCTCGGGCAGGTTCTCGAACTGGGCGCGCTGGCCAGGCGCGGGCATCAGATAGACGCCGGGCCCCGACACCGTCCAGTACAGGGCGTCGTACGTGCCGGTCTGCACGGGCACGTCCCGCTCGGCGGAGAGCTTGCCGAGAGGTTCGGCCAACCCCGGTATGTCACGCGTGAGTTGGACCCAACTGCCGCCGAGGTCGTTGCCGTGCAGCGAGCACTGCAACTCCGGCCGCAGCTCGTCGATGAGGCTCACCAGCGCCTGGGACTCGGGGAGTTGGTCGTCCGGCGGCCGGATCGACGGTGCCCACTCGGGCTGTTCGTCGGCGGGCGGACGATACGCGTGCCGGAAGTGCTCGGCGGGCGTGCGCCGCACAGGCGGCCCGGCCTCGCTGCGTACGGTCCCGTCCGGGTCGAGACAGAGCAGGAAGTGCCAGGAGGCGCCCGCCCCGGCGTGCAGGCGGCTGTCGGCGGCGACCCGGTGCGCCAGCCGCAGCGCGGTCGCGGGCCCGACGCGCTCGTCGGAGTGCGGGCCCGCGACGACCAGGATGTGCCGCCGGCCGCGCCCGACGGTCAGCAGATGCAGCGGACGCCCCTGCCGGGACCGGCCGACCACCCGCAGGGTGCTCAGCACGGGCCGCGAGTACGCGAACGCGGAGGCCGCCGCTGCGACCTCCGCGACGCTGGGATAGGCGTCGGCGTCCGACGTCACGTGCCGTTGGAGTTGCTGTCGCCGGTGGTCTCTTCCTTGTCCAGCCGTCGGATGACGAGAGTGGTGTTCGCCACGGTGACTCCTCTCTGTCCAAGCAGGGTGCAGCGCTGAGGAGTTGAACGGTTTGGCCCCTGGATCCCCCACTGATTCCCCCGCACCTTGCCAGGCTCCGGCGGCCCGGCGACAGTGTCAAGGTCCGTACGTACTCATGCGTACGGGCGGAGCACGAGGGGGTCGGCTGATGACGGCACCACCGCACACCGAACCGCACACCGATGACTCCGAGGCGCTGCTCAGGCCGCGGATCAAACCCGAACACCAGGCCTATCGCACCGCCGACGGCAACGTCAGGATCGGCAGTGTGATCTACGGGATCGGCGCCGAGATCGAGGACCCTGACGGCTGGATCTGGACCCTTACCGAGGCGATGGACGGCACACGCACCGCGGCGCAGATCGCCGCCGAAGTCGCCGCCGCGCACCCCCGCTTACTCCTGCCCGCCGCCACGATCGGCTCCGCGATGGCGGACTTACGGGAGGCGGGTTTCGTGGACGACGCGGCGGCGCCGCTGCCCGCGGGGCTCGTCGACCGCGACCGCGTACGGCACGCCCGCGGTGTCGCGCTGCTGCGCTGGATGGACCTCAGCTCACGGGCCAGCCCGTGGAACGCCCAACTGCGCCTGGCGGGCGCCCGCGTGCTGGTCCTCGGCGTCGGCGGCACGGGCGGCATGGCCGCGCAGGCACTGGTCGCCTCCGGCGTCGGTCACGTCCACACCGTCGACCCCGACGTCGTGGAACTGTCCAACCTCAACCGGCAGACGCTCTACCGCGAGGCCGACATCGGGCGGCCGAAAGCCGACGCGGCGGTGGCCGCGCTGCGCGCCCTCAACTCCGATGTCACCGTCACCGGTGAACGGCGGGAGATCCGCGGCCCCGACGCCCTCGCCGCGCTCCTCGCCCCGGACGGCGGCGGTCGGTCACCGTACGATCTGCTGGTCCTCGGCGCCGACCGGCCGCCGGAGATCCGCCGTTGGGCCAACCGCGTCTGCATCGCCCTCAATCTGCCCTGGGTGGAGGGCGGTTACCGCGGCCCGCTGGTCACCGCCGGCGTCCACGTACCCGGCGACGGGCCCTGCTGGGAGTGCCAGCGCGCGGGCGAGGACGCACGGCGCGATCTGCGGCTGCGCCCCGGCCAGAGCGAGGACGCCGCCTCGCCCCGCATGCCGTGGAATCCGGCGAGCGCCGTCACCGCCGGTCTGTCCGGCACGCTCGTCGCCCACGCCGCCATCGCCCTGCTCACCGGCGTCCCGCGGATGCGCCCCGGCTTCCGCTACGGCATCAACCTCATGGCGCTCGGCGACCCCGTACTCCAACGCCACCCACGCCGCCCCGACTGCCCGGCCTGCGGCCCGCTCGACCACCCCACGTAAGGGCCCAAGGCCCCATCGGCGGGTGGTGACCTGCGGAAGCGTCGTGCCCGAGCCCGCCCAACCGATCGGCTCGCCGTCCGGACGAAAGGCGGTGCGCCCCGTCAGGGGCGCG
>NZ_JBIBHM010000015.1:0-135124 GCF_042957025.1 Streptomyces sp. NPDC008139 | reverse complement strand
AGGGGCGCGAGGAACTGCGCGAGCAACCCACCACCGGCGGGTGGTCCGGACACCACCGGGCTGCCCCTGTGGGGCGGGTGGTGACGTGCGGGAGCGTCGTGCCCGAGCCCGCCCAACCGATCGGCTCGCCGTCCGGACGAAAGGCGGTGCGCCCCGTCAGGGGCGCGAGGAACTGCGCGAGCAACCCGCCACCGGCGGGTGGTCCGGGCACCACCGGGCTGGCCCTCTGGGGCGGGTGGTGACGTGCGGGAGCGTGGTGGTCGGGCGCGCGGTTCCTCCCCCGGCCTTCGGCAGGGAGGGGCCCCCAGCGCTCCTTCGGGGGCACGACCCGCCGTGCGAACACCGCGCCACCGTCGGGGCTGAGCGCGCGGTTCCTCCCCCGACCTTCGGCCGGGAGGGGCCCCCAGCGCTCCTGGAGAGATCGGTTCACCGTTCCGGGGTGAGGGCGGGGCCTTGAGGGGGCGGGTCACCGCGCCGAGGTGAGGTCGACGGTCGCCAGGACGGTCCTGGCCTGGAGTTCGGCCTGGTCGCCGACCGGCACCCAGTGGGCGTCGGTCGCGGCCAGCAGGTCACGGGCGCCGGAGTCGATCCGGCGCTCCAGCCGGCCGCGCAGGCGGCCGTGGTCGCCGCCGGGGTCCCCCTCGCCGCCGCGCTCCTCGTCGAGCAGCCGCAGCAGCATCCCGGAGGCGCGCAGCGGGATACGGCGGGCGGCGATGTCGAGGGCGGCGACGTGGGCCATGGTCAGGGGGACGGGGGAGGCGTCGGCGAGCGTCTCGTAGTCGTCGGCGAGGCCGGAGAAGGCGCCGACGGCCTGCTCGACACCGCGCAGCAGCGGGCTGTGCGCGGCCTGCGGGGAGAGCAGGCGCCAGGCGCGGTCCAGCGCCGACGCGGTGGCGGCGCCGTCCTTGCGCAGCCGGGCGGCGAGGGAGGCGACGGCCTGGGCGGGGTCGGGGTGCGCGTCCTGGTCGGCCACGCGCCGGGTGGCCCACATCGGGACCTCGACCACGGCGGTCAGCCCGCCGTGCCGGTGCGGGCGGGCCCAGGTGGAGCCCGCCGCGTTCTCCGGCTCGTCGGCGAACCGCCCGGGCGTGCCCGCGGGGGGCCGCACGAAGACGCCGGGCCCCGACCCCGCCCAGTGCAGCGCGTCGTAGGTGCCGGTCTGCACCGGGATCTCCAGTTCGGCCGCGTATTTGCCGAACGGCTCGGCCAGGCCCGGCACATCGGCGGTCAGCCGCACCCAACCGCCGCCGACGTCGGTGCCGTGCAGCGTGCACTGGAGGAACGGCTTCAGGTCGTCGATCGCCGCCAACAGGGCCATCGTCTCGGGCAGTTCGTCACCCGGCGCGCGGAAGGCCCCGGCCCGCTCGGGCAGATCGGCCGGCGCCGGGCGGTAGGTGTGCCGGTAGTGGACGGCGGGCGGCCGGGGCCCGGCGGGACCCGTCTCGTTGAGCACGGTGCCGTCGGGGTCGAGGCAGAGCAGGAAGTCCCAGGTCAGATCCGCGTCGGCCTGCCGCTGCCGGTCGGCGACCGCGTGCTCGGCCAGCCACAGCGCGCTCGCCCCGCCCGTCTGCTCGTCCGGGTGCGCTCCGGCCACCACCAGCACGTGCCGGCTGCCGTGCCCCACCGACAGCAGCCACAGGGGCCGCCCGGCCCGCGACTCCCCGGCCAGCCGCATCCGGCACAGGTCGGGATGCCGCCGGGTCAGTACGCGGGCCGCCGCCGCGACACCTGACACGGTCGGATACGCGTCTGGCCCGCGCATGACGGCTCCTCCTCGTCCCACATCCACGACCACGGCGGCGTCCACTCGCCGTGCCCACCCCCACCGCGCTCCGTACCGGCGCGCCGCGTGTCGCACATCGCGCGCCACCGGCGGAGTATCGGAGTTCGGGTGCCGTGGGCGCGCCACCCAAGGCTGTGCGGGCCGCCCCCGGGTGTCAAGAGCGCCCTGCGGCCCCCGAGTCGGCGCGCGACCGCCCGATGTCGGGCCCCCGGTAGAGGCGTTCGGGGATGGTGGCCAGCGCCGATTCCCGCAGCCGCGGGCCGAGCCCGTAGAAGTGCTGGAAACTCATCACCAGGGGCCGCCACATGTCCGGATCGATCCGGTCCCGCGTGCCCGCCGCCCGTACCTTGTCGTGCACCAGCACGCGCGTGATCCGTACCTCGAACACCACGATTCCGCCGCGCTGTTGGGGGTCGTCCTCGGCCAGCGGGTGGGTGGCCTCGACCACCGCCTCCAGCGCGACCGGACACTCGGCGACGCGCGGCGCCGCGACCGTCTCCGACGCCACCGGGGTCAGCCCGGCCAGCTCGAACTTGCCGCCCTCGTAACGGTATCCGCGCCGTGCCTTCCCCTCGGGCACCGGATCGCGCCCGGTGGTCAGCGCCAGCCGGTCCACGGCCGCCGCCATCGAGTCCTCGGGCAGATTCAGTACGCACGCGCCGTCGCGCAGCAGATTGCGCGCCGTCTGCGACCGCGCCCCGAGCCCCAGCATCGCCCGCCACCCCAGCCAGAACACCGACGACATCGGCGCGAGATTCGCCGACCCGTCCTCGTTCACGGTGGAGAGCAGCACGACGGGCGTGCCGAAGTAGAGGATTCCGGGCTCGATGCGTGAGTGGACGGCGGGTGCGGTCGCTGTGGTGATCTCTGAGGTCATACGGCCAGTGTTGTGCGCGGGGCCGCCGGTCGCTGGCGGGTATCGGACGTCGCGTACGGGGGACCGTAAGGCCCGGTACGGGGGGGTCCGCGGTCAGGAACCGGGCCGCTCGCGGGGGCCGTAGCGGGCGTGCGGCGCGCCCGTGGCCAGCGCCCAGTAGCGGTCGCCGTAGGACCAGTGCCACCACTCGGTGGGGTAGTTGACCAGGCCCGCGGCGGTCAGGGCGGCGGACAGCGTACGGCGGTTGGCGCGGGCCTCGGCCGACAGCCCCGGCGCGTCGGTGTAGCAGGCGCCCGCGCTCTCCTCGGGGTTGGCGTTCACGCGGGTGCCCATGTCCAGTTCGCGGCCGTCCGCGACGAGGGTGAGGTCGACGGCCGCGCCCGCGCTGTGCGGCGCGATCTCCGGCGGCGACACATAACGGCTGGCCGCCTCCCTGATCCGCGCGGGCGTCCACTCCGGCCGCGCGGCGCGCAGCTCCGCCGAGTACCCCTCGAAATAGGCGCGTTGGAGGGACGGCGGCCGGTAGCCCTCCACGAACAGCAGGCCGACGCCGTCGGGCAGCAGCGTGCGCGCGTGCGCGAGCCGGGTCAGGACGCCCTCGCGCAGGTGGGCGAAGCTGCCGTCGTCGTCCTGGCGGCGCGGGTCGACGGCGCCGAGCGGCCCGTCCGTACCGGGGCCGCTGCTTCCCGCCCCGCCCCGTGGGCCACCGCCTCGTCCGTCGCCCCGCACGTCGCCCCGCACGTCGAGCAGCGGCTCGTCGCAGTCCTCGACGGGGATGGCCGCGATGCGCGGGTCCGACATCAGCACGATTTCGCTCATGGTCCGATCATCGCCTGCCGCCCGCCCAAGTGCCGCCCCCGGCCCCGCCCCGCCACCGCCCCGGCTGCGCGGCCTTCGCTAGCCTGCGCGGGTCAGGGACAGAGCCGGGCGCGGGGCGGCGTCGAACGGGGCGGACGGATGAGCGAGCAGGAACGGGACCGGGAACGGGACCGGGACCGGGAGCGGGAGCGGGAGCGGCTGCGGGCGGCGGTCGAGGCGCGCGTGCTGGCGGACTGGGGGTTCGAGCTGCCGGACTCGCTGTTCCGGTTCCACGACTTCATCGGGTCGCTCGACCCCGTCGAGGCGTCGGCCTTCGCGGACCTGGAGCTGTGGCCGTACGGCGTGATGGACCTCTTCGACGCCCCCGGCGCGCGGGCCCGCGAGGGCGTCGACATCCGCGCGCACGGACGTTACTACCGCGACCCGCCGGAGTTCCTGACCTTCCTGCACGGCGGCACCGACGGCCTGCACTACGGCCTCTGGTACGACGACGGCCGCACCTGCGCGGGCGTCGGCTCGTACTACAACAACGACGGCGGCGGTATCGACCGTACCTGCCGCACCCCGCTGGAGGCGGTCCGCGCCACGCTCGAACGCCACTGGTACGACCTGCACGAGGACACCGGCCGGGAGCCGGACGAGGTCGCGGAGCGCGCGCCGGGGATGGCCCGACTCCGTTCGAAACTGGGAGAGTTCGAGACCGGCGACCGTACCGCGACCGGCGCGGACTACGTACGCGCCCACACGTACGGCTACCGGCGCCCGCCGGTCGAACCCGACCGGATCACCACGCTCGACGGCGGCGGCGCCCTCGCGGCGGGCGAGACCGCGCTCGGCCGCCCGCCGCACAACGGCGTGGACGAGCACGCCTTCGGCACGCACATGGCCGCGGTCTTCGCGGACCCCGGCGAGCTGGCGGCGGCCGTCGCCGAGGCGCGGCGGCGCCTCGCGGCCGGTGACCCGACGGAGGCGCTGGTCCTCGGCCGCGACCTGCACTGGGCCTCGGTCGGCGACGCGACCCGCGAGGGTCACGCCCATGAGCTGCTGGCCGCGGCCTACCATGCCCTGGACCGGCCCGCGTTGGCCGCCGTCGCCGACGCGCACCACCGGCACCGGGACCTGCCGCGCGTGGACGTGCTGGAGCCCAAGTCCTAGGGGCCTGTCCGGCGGATCAGGGGGCCATGCGCGTCAGGCGGGCAGCTCCACGACGTCCGCGACCACGCAACTGACGTTGTCCGGGCCGCCGTTGCGGTTGGCGAGGGTCACGAGCGCGCGGACCGCGTCGTCGGGGTCCGGGGTCGTCGCGAGTGTGGCGTGTACGTCGTCGGCCGGGACGACGGCGGACAGCCCGTCGGAGCAGAGGAGATAGCGGTCGCCGGGGCGGGCGTCCTGGAGCCGGATGTCGGCGCCCGCGCTCCCGTCGGTGACCGGGCCCGTACCCGACAACGCCCGTGCCAGCAGGGACCGTTGGGGGTGGGACTCGGCCTCGGCCGGGCTGAGGCGGCCCTCGTCCACCATCGACTGGACCATCGTGTGGTCGTGGGTGATCTGGAAGAAGCCGCCGTCGCGCAGCAGATACGCGCGGGAGTCGCCGATGTGGACGAGGGCGAGCTGGGAGCCGGTCCAGAGCATCGCGGTGAGGGTGGTGCCGACGTGTCCCGGCTCGCGCTCGGCGGCGGCGATGTCGCGGACGGCCTGTCCGGCCTGCTCGACGGCGTCCTCCAGGGCGTTCAGCAGTTCGCCGGCGGGTACGGTGCCCGCGCCCGCGTCGAGGAGTTTCAGTACGTCGACGGCCGCGGCGCCCGCGGGGGCGCCGCCGGTCCCGAAGCCGTCGGCGACGGCGAGCAGGCGGGAGCCCGCGTAGGCGGTGTCCTGGTTGCTCTCGCGGACGAGCCCAGTGTCGGACAGGGCGGCGTAACGGATGCCGAGCGGTGCGGTGGCGGCTGACATGGCGGGGTCCTTCCAGGACAGGTAGTCGATGAGGAAGGTGGCCAGGTCCCGCCGGGCGGCGGTGTCGGCCTCGACGCGGGTCCAGTACGCGCGGACTGACAGGGCCGCGTCCCGGCCGTCCTGGGCGCAGACCTCCTGGATGCCGGCCAGCGGCATCCCGAGGCGGCGCAGCCACGCCACCAGGCGGGCCTTCTCCAGTTGCTCCGGTGCGTACCAGCGGTAGCCGGTCGCCGGGTCCACGCGGGCGGGGGAGAGCAGGCCCAGCTCGTCGTAGAGCCGCAGCGCCCGCTGCGACAGCCTGGCCGCCTTCGAGAAGGCCCCGATGCCCATCAGGCCGGGTCCCGTGTCCCGCTCCATGCCCGCGCTCCTCCGTCCCTCCTCACGCCGGGCCTTCGTCCGGCGCGCGTCCGATGCTGGGGTCTTCCCCGACGTGAGAGTCAAGCAGTGTCCGCGGCCTTCCGTCTCTCCCGTCGTCCGCGCCCCTCACCTGCGCGGCTTTACGGTTCGCTCTACGAACTAATATGGTTCGTAGAGCGAACGAGATGTCGAGGCGTGCGGGGAGTGGTGAACATGGCGGGTGCGGGTGCGGGTGCGGGTGCGGGTGCGGGTGCGGGTGCGGGTGTCGGTGGGGAGGGCGCGGTGCGTACGGTCGCGGTTGTCGGCGGGGGGTACGGGGGCGCCGCCGTCGCCAAGGCGCTGGACCGGGACACGGACGTCGTCCTGATCGAGCCGAAGGACGCCTTCGTCCACGCGGCGGGCGCGCTGCGCGCCCTGGTCAGGCCCGACTGGGCGGCGAACATGTTCTTCCCGTACGACCGGCTGCTGGCGCGCGGCCGGGTGGTCCGCGAGCGCGCTGCCTCGGTGGACCCCGGCGGCGTCACGCTGGCCTCCGGCGCCCGCGTCGACGCCGACTTCCTCGTCCTGGCCACCGGCTCCGACTACGCCTTCCCGGCGAAGACCGAAACCGACTCCACGGCCGAGGCGCTGCGCAGGCTGCGCGTCGGTCACGACGAACTGGCGCTGTCCGAGCGGGTGTTGATCGTCGGCGCGGGCCCCGTCGGGCTCGAACTCGCCGGTGAGATCAGGGCCGTGTGGCCGGACAAGCACATCGTCGTCCTCGACCCGGCCGAGCGGCTGCTCTCCGGTTTCATGCCGGAGCTTCGGGACGACCTGCTGCGCCAACTGGACGCGCTGGATGTCGAATTGCGGCTCGGTACGACCCTGGCCGCGCAGCCGCCGACCGAGCCGGGGCAGGCGAAGACGTTCACGGTCGCCACGTCGTCCGGTGACCAGGTCACCGCCGACATCTGGTTCCGCTGCTACGGCGTACGCGTCAACGGCCACTACCTCGCCGACGGCCGCCTCACCGCCCGTACGCCCAAGGGGCAGGTCCGCGTCACCGACACGCTCAACGTCCATGGCAACGGCGGGACGTACGACCGCGTCCACGACCACGTCTACGCGCTCGGCGACCTCACCGACCTCGCCGAGGCCAAGATGGCGGGGTACGCCATGAAGCACGCCGCCGTCGTCGCCGAGAACATCCTCGCCCAGGTGCGCGGCGAACGGCCCTCGGCCGTCTACCGGCCCTCGCCCGTACCGTCCGTCCTGCTGCCGCTCGGGCCCGGCGGGGGTGTCGGCCAGACCCTGTCCGAGGACCGGCCGACCCCCGTACCCGTGCTCCTGCCGGCCGAGCGGGTGGCCGCGTACAAGGGGCGGGATCTGCTCGTGGGGCGGTTCGCGGCGCTCTTCGGCACGGGCTGAGCCTTCGGGTACGGGACGTGGCGCATGCTCAGTGCGCGACGGGGCCCTCGTCCAGTTCGAGGAAGACGGCGGGCACCTTGTTGTCGCGGACCACGCGGCTGAGCAGACCCGCGAGCGTGCCGCGTTCCGCCTCGGTCAGGCCGGACGGCAACTCCTCGACGCGGCGGCAGGTGTCGGCGTAGAACGCGTCGACCAGCGACCGCCCTTCGGCGGTGAGCGCGACCCGTACCGCTCGGCCGTCGCTCGGATCGGCCTCCCGCCGTACCAGCCCGCGCTGCGCGCAGCGGTCCACAAGGCCGGTCAGGCTCGACTTCGCCAGCCCCAGGATGCTGCCCAACTCGCCCATCCCCAGCGGCTGTCCCATCAGCACGCACAGCAACTGCCCCTGCTGCGGCGTCAGTCCGTACCCCCGGCCCGCCTCCGCGTACACGGCGTTCACCAGGAAGGAGGAGCGCACCAATGCGGTGACGACTCCCATGTGCTCGCCCGCGTCCTTCCCCATACGGCCAGCCTACGGGATAGGGGCGATCGGGTGGTGGTTCGTGACACGAACTATGGAAGGGGTGGGAGGGGCGGAGGAGAAAGGGGAACGCGGTGCGTTCCCGTTTGGACCCGGCCGGATTGCCGCCGGGGTGCGGGCGCCGGACGATCGAGACCGGCGGTCCGTCCGGCGAGGGAGTGATGCGATGAGCGCGCGGCGGCTGGCCGACCTCGACCGCCCCGAGCGGCGCCGGGCGATGGCCGCGAGTGTGGTCCGCTGCGTGCTGTCCACGGCGGCGATCCTGGTCCTGTACTACTTCCTGCCGCTCAACGGCGGCCGTCCCGACGCCGCCGCCCTGATCCGGCTCGGCATCGGCGCCGTCGTCTTCGTCGCGGTCATGCTCCTCGAACTCCGCCGCATCCTCCGCGCCGACCTTCCTCAGCTCCGCGCCGTGGAGACCCTCGTCGTCACCTTCGCCTTCTTCCTCGCGCTCTTCGCCAGCGCCTACGTCTCTCTCTCCCACCTCTCACCCGGCAGCTTCACCGAGCCGGTCAACCGCACCGCCGGGCTCTACTTCGCCATCGTCACCCTCGGCACCGTCGGCTACGGCGACATCGCCCCCACCAGCGATTTCGCCCGCATCCTCGTCAGCGTCCAGGTCCTCATCGACCTCGTCTTCCTCGCCTTTCTGCTCCGCCTGGTCATCGACCTCACCCGCCTCACCCTCCACCGCGACCAGCCCCCCTGACGGGGGTCCCGCCCCCTGCCGGGCCGGCCCCCGCGCTTTCCCGGCCCCCGCGCTTTCCCGACCCCCGGCCCGGCGGGGCTTACCCGCGCAGTTCCTCGCCCCTCCGCAGTGGCCCGCTGGGCCTCGCCGGTCGGTTCGGGGTGGTGTCGGTGGTTTCCCGGCTGCCGGTCCGGTGGGGGTTGCTCGCGCCGTTCCTCGCGCCCCTGTGGGGCTCGGCCGCGTGCGGGTGGGTGGGTCGGGGTTTTTAGGGGGGCGGTTGGCGCCGCGTGGGCGCGACGGGGCACGACGGGGCTGCGCGTCACCGCGAGCCCCGGGGAGGGGTCAGGCTTCGGCGAGGGCGGTGGCGAGGATGGCGTGGGAGGGGCGGTCGAAGGCCATGAGGCGTACGTGTTCGACGCGAGTCGACGCGTGGGTGAGGACGGCGACGGCGATGCGAGCCGCCTGGTCGGCGGGGAAGCCGAAGACGCCGGTCGAGATGGCGGGAAAGGCGAGGGTGGAGACGCCGAGGGTGTCGGCCACTTCGAGGCAGCGGCGATAGCAGGAGGCGAGGACGTCGGCCTCGCCGGAGGCGCCGCCTTTCCAGACGGGACCGACGGTGTGGATGACGTGCCGGATCGGCGGGTCGAGGTCGAACCCGGGGGTGGCGACGGCGTCCCCCCGCGCGCAGGGCGCCACGGCGGCGCCGGCCTCGGCGAGACGGGGGCCGGCGGCCCAGTGGATGGCGCCGTCGACACCGCCGCCGCCCCGGAGGGACTCGTTGGCGGCGTTGACGATGGCGTCGACGGCCTGTTTGGTGATGTCGCCCTGGACGACCTCGATGTGGACCATGCGCTGATGATGGCGGGGGAAGGCGGGCCGGGGCACGTCGAATTCGGTCAGGGGGTCCGCAGGGCGGCGGCCAGGTCGCGCAGGTGGCCGTCGACGGGGCCGAGGCTCAGGAGTCCGCTGGCGGCGCCGGCCAGCTCACCTGCGGCGGGCAGCAGTTCGGCGTGGGCGCGCCGCGCGGCTGGCGGGGAGTCGAGTGCGAGGGCGGCGCGGGCGGTGAGGGTCCACATGGCCTCGTAGAGGAGGTCGTGCGGGGGCGCGGGGGCACCCCGAAGTGCGGCGGCGGCCTCGGAGCGGCGGTCCTCGGCGAGCAGGAGCAGGGGGCGGACCCACGGGGCGTACGGGCCCCAGTCGGCGTCGGTCCGCGCGAGGACGAGCAGGTCGCGGCCGTGCCGGAGCCGCAGGCACAGAAGGGCGAGGGGGAGGAGCCCGCGCTCCAGCCCCGGCATCCCGGCCCCCGTCAGCTCGGCGGCGGCATCCCCGTACGCGGCCTCGGCCGCCTCGAAGGTCCCGGTCTCCGCGAGCCGCAGCGCCCCGTACCACCGGGTGAACACCCCTACGAGCGGCAGTTCATGACGCTCCGCCAGCCGGTCGGCGGCGGCGGCGTGCTCGTCCGCCGCCCCGAAGTCGTCCCGTGCGCAGGCCGCTTGGAGCCGGATGAGCCGGCCGAGCACCTCGGACGTGAACAGGCCGTGCCGCGCGGAGAGTTCGACCAGCTCCGCACCGATCGCATCGCGTTCCGGCGCCAGACCGGCCCGCTGAAACGTCTGCATAAAGGTCGCGTTGAGCGCGAACGCCAGCAGCACCGGATCATCCAGCCGCCGCGCCGCCTCCTGCGCCAACCGCGCCGCCTGCGCCCCGCGCCCGTCCCCGCCGCCGACGTCCCCGCCCCGCGTCTCCAGCGCGATCGTCGCCAACAGCCGTGCGCGCAGGGCCTCTTCGGCGGGGCCGGGCGGCAGGGCCGTCAGGGTGCGTTCGGCGGCTGCCACCACCTGGGCGGCTTGGGCGGGGTCGTCGAGGCGGGTCCAGACGGCGGGGACGTCGTAGGCGCCGATGACGCGGGCGCAGAGGTGGGGGTCGCCGAGTTCTTCGGCGGCGGAGACGGCGGCGAGGCGGTGGCGGCGGGCGGACCGGAGCCCGTCGCCGCCGGTGACGGCGAGGCCGCGCAGGAGGGTGACGGTGGATTCCAGGCGGGCGCGGGCGCCGGTGGGGACGGTCCGGTCGTAGGCGGCGGTGGCCTCGGCCCAGACGCGTTCGGCACCACCCGCGCCGGGGTCGAGGCGGTCGTCGTCCTGCCGGAGGATGTCGGCTTCGAGGGCGCGCAGGCCGGGCCCGGGGTCGACGCCGAGCTGTTCGACCAGGAGGGCGCGGGCGCAGCGCAGTACGGCCAGGGCGTCGCCCTGGCGGCCCGAGCGGTAGAGGGCGAGGGCCAGCAGGCGCCAGGCGTCCTCGCGCCAGGGGTGCTCCGCCGCGTGGGCGTCGAGGTCGGCGGCGGCCTCGGCGGCCAGCCCGAGGGAGAGGCGGGCCTCGGCCCGGCGTTCCACGGCGTGCAGCCGCAGTTCGGCCAGGCGCGAGCGTTCGGCGCGGGCCCACGGCTGGTCGGCGAACTCGGCGTACGCGGGCCCGCGCCACCACCCCAACGCCCGCTGGAGCAGGGCGAGTACGTCCTTCGGCGGCAGCCCGGCGGCCTCGGTCACGGCCTGCTCGAAGCGCCACGCGTCCACCGTGTCGGGCGCGGCGCGCAACGCGTACCCCGGGCCCTCGGTGACCAGCAGCCGGGCGGGCGCGCGCGGCGGCCGGTCGGGTTCGAGGGTGCGGCGCAGGGCCGCGACGAAGGTACGGAGGGTGCCGACGGGGTCGGCGGGCGGTGCGGGGGAGCGGCCGGGACCCGCGCCGTCGTTCCCCGGCCGCTCGGGCCACAGGTCCTCGACCAGCCGGGCGACCGGTACGACGCGGCGGCGGGCGATGACCAGGCGGGCCAGTACGGCCCGGTGCCGCGGCCCCCTCAGCGCGAGGGCCGCACCGCGTACCGCCTCGTCCGGGCCGTCCCCGTTCTCGGCCCAGGCCACCACCGGCCCCAGCACGCCGAACGCCACCCGCACCGCGTACCGCCTCTCCGGGAGTTCCCCCAGGTCACGGTAGCGCGCTCATCGGCTGCTCATCCGCCGCCCACACGCTGGAAGCACGAGCCCGTTGACGCGCCCGGACCGCGTACGGACCAGGCCCGCATACGTGGACGGCCCGCGTACGGACCAGGCCCGCGTACGGCCAGGACCGCGTACGTGCACGGCCCGCGTAAGGCCAGGACCGCGTACGACCGGCACCGCCGCGTACGGGGGCACGGCCCGCGTACGTCCACCCACCGAAAGGGGCACCCCATGCCACCCGCCATCCCCGGCTTCGACCTCCGCCGCGTCCCCGCGGCCGACGGCGTCACCCTCACCGCCGCCGTCGGCGGCTCCGGGCCGCCCGTCGTCCTGCTGCACGGCTTTCCGCAGACCCACCTGATGTGGCGGCACGTGGCCGTCGACCTCGCCGCCGACCACACCGTGATCTGCCCCGACCTGCGGGGTTACGGCGCGAGCGACAAGCCGGCGGAGGCCGACGACACGGCCGGCCCCGCCGGCACGGCACAAGCCGTCTACGCCAAGCGCACCATGGCCGCCGACATCGTGGCCGTGGCCGCCGCCCTCGGGCACGACCGCTTCGCGCTCGCGGGCCACGACCGCGGCGCCCTGGTCGCCTTCCGCGCCGCCCTCGACCACCCCGGAACGGTCACGCACCTCGCCTGCCTCGACGTCCTGCCCACCCTCGACATGTGGGACGCCATGCACGGCACCACGGCCGCCGTCGGCTTCCACCTCTACCTGATGGCGCAGCCGCCCGGTCTGCCCGAGCGGATGATCGCCGCCGACCCCGACCTCTTCTTCGGCCACTTCCTGGACCTGTGGGTCCGGGCTCCCGAAGCCATCCCGGCCGACGTGCGCGCCGTCTACCTGGCCGCCTGCCGGGCCGCGATCCCCTCGATCGTCGCGGACTACCGGGCCTCGGCGGGTATCGACGTCACCCACGACGCGGCCGACCGCGCCGCGGGCAACCGGCTGCGTATGCCCGTCGCCGTCCTCCAGCAGGACTGGGGCGCGGCGCTCGGGTTCGACGCCGCCGCGCTGTGGTCCGCGTGGGCCCCCGACCTCCGGCACACCACGGTCGACACCGGCCACTTCATGGCGGAGGAGTCCCCGGCGACGGTCGTCAAGGCCCTCCGCGACCTCCTCGCCCGCTGATCCGACGGCCCGCCCGTCGGAACACGACGCGGTCGGGGACGCGTGGCGGGTGGTGGCGGCCCGGCGGGACCCGTGCCCGTCGGGGGTGCGGTGCCGCCGGTTTCCGGCTCCGGCGGCGGGCGGACGGTGAAGATCCGCCGCTACGGCGGCGGTCAGACGGTGAAGATCCGCTCGGCCTGGTCGCGGTGGGTGTGCAGGTCCCAGTACACGGGGGAGATCTGGTCCGCGGTGGCGGTAGGTGCTCCCTCGGGGCCGTGGTCACCGATCCACACCCCGATCGCGACGTGGGCGGCCTGAATGCCCTCGGGTTCGAGCTCCTTGTGCAGGTTGATCGCCCAGTTGCGCAGCGCGGCGCCCGCGGCGTTGATGTCGCCGAGCATGGGGACCGGGTCGACCGAGCCGGCGCCCGTGGTGAACAGCAGCGTGCCCGTGCCGGCGGCGCGCATCGCGGGCAGCACCGCGGCGGTGGCGGTCATCGCGCCGTACACGAGATACCGCATCTGTAGGTCGACGTCCTCGGGCGTGGCCTCGGTGGGGTTCAGGAACGTCGGTTCCGGGCCGCCCGGGGAGTACTCCAGCACGTCGATGGCGCCGAAGTGCTCGGCCGCGTCGGTCAGGGCCCGGGTGAGGGAGTCGCGGTCCAGGACGTCGGCGGGGAAGCCCTTGGCGATGACGCCGTCGGCGGCGAGCAGCCCGGCGAGGCCGTCCAGGCGCTCCGCGGTGCGGGCGATCAGGGCGACGTCGAATCCCTCGGCGCCGAAGGTGCGGGCGATGGCCAGGCCCATTCCGGGGCCGGCGCCGACGACGGCGATGGTGGGCATACGGGTTCCTCCCATGGGCGGCCCGTCGCGCGTACGACGGGGTGCCGCCCGAAAAATGGCGGTTACGATAAGTACTCCAGTAACTTTATGGAACCGCCAGACCGCGTCAATCAGGCACTTTGACGTGCCCCGGTTCCCCGGAGGTAACCCATGACGGACCCGGCCCCCACGCCCGGCGAGCAGGCTCCGGCCCGCACGGCCTTCTGCGACGCCGCCGGCGCACGGGCGCGCGAGGTGCTCGACCTCGTGGCCGACAAGTGGTCGCTCCTGGTCGTCGCCGTCCTGGGCCCCGGCCCGCTGCGGTTCACCGAGGTCAAACGATCGATCGCGGGCATCAGCCAGCGGATGCTGACCGTCACACTGCGCGGACTCGAACGCGACGGCCTGCTGACCCGCACGGTCCACACCGTGATGCCACCCAAAGTGACGTACGAGCTCACGCCCAGGGGGCACACCCTCCTGGAGGCCACCCGGCCGCTCATCGACTGGAGTCTCAGGAATCTGGCCGACATCGACGCCTCCCGCGAAGCGTTCGACCAGAGAGCCGAAGACCCGGCTTGAGGGCCGGAAACCCTGCCTGAAAGCTGGAGACCCGGCCTGACAGCGCGATCTCCACGTAGTAGCGCTCTCGACGTCGTAGCGATCTCCACGTCGTACGGCTGTCACGCCCGCGCGCCGGCCGGTGTCTTCATGCACGGAGCCGCACGGTGCCGCACAAGGCGGCACCGAGGCACCGAGGCACGACAAGGAGGCCACTATGGCGCTGCGTATTCCGAAAGCCGAACTCCCCGCCGAGGTCCGTGAGGCCCTGATCGAGCAGCTCGGCACGGTGCCGGAGCCGGTCGAAGTGACGTACCACCACCCCGCGCTCGCCGCGGCCAACCAGGTCTTCGCGGCCGAAGTGGGCCGGTGGGACGTGGTCGACGCGAGCCTGAAGACGTTCGCGCACATGGCCGTCGCGGCGCAGATCGGGTGCGGTTGGTGCCTGGACATCAACTACTTCCTCGCGCTGAACCAGAAGCTGGACCCGGCCAAGGCGAGCCAGGTGCCGCGCTGGCGCACCGCGGACGTCTTCACACCGCTGGAGCGGGACGTCCTCACGTACGCCGAGGCCATGACCACCACCCCGCCGCAGGTGACCGACGAGCTGTCGGCCCGCCTGCTCGACGTCCTCGGCCCCGCCGGGCTGGTCGAACTCACCGTCTACATCGGCTTCGCCAACCTGGCTGCCCGATGCAACACGGCGCACGGGATCACCTCGCAGGGCTTCTCGGACGCGTGCGAGATCCCGCTGGCCACCCGGCAGGAGCCGTCCGACGCGGCGTCGGGCGTATGAACGCCGGGCGGATGGAAGAGGACACCGCCGAGGACCCGTACGTCACCCACCGCAGCCTGCTCTTCACCGTCGCCTACGAGATGCTCGGCTCGGCGGCCGACGCCGAGGACGTGCTCCAGGAGTCCTGGCTGCGCTGGGCCGACGTCGACCGGTCGCGGGTCGGCGACCCGCGGGCGTACCTCGTACGGGTCGTCACGCGGCAGTCGCTCAACCGGCTGCGTACGCTGGCGCGCCGCCGCGAGGAGTACGTCGGCGAGTGGCTGCCGGAACCGCTGCTGACGGCCCCCGACGTCGCCGAGGACGTCGAACTCGCCGACAGCGTTTCGATGGCGCTGCTCACCGTCCTCGAAACGCTCGGGCCGACCGAGCGCGCGGTCTTCGTGCTGCGCGAGGTCTTCGAGACGCCGTACGGGGAGATCGCCGAGGCGGTCGGGAAGTCCGCGGCCGCGGTACGCCAGATCGCCCGGCGCGCCCGCGACCACGTGGCGGCCCGGCGGCCGCGGGTCGAGGTCAGCCGCGCGGAGCGGCAGGCCGTCGTGGAACGCTTCCTCGCCGCCCTGCGCACCGGCCGGGTCCAGGACCTGCTCGACGTCATGGCCCCCGACGTCGTCTTCGTCGCCGACGGCGGCGGCCTCGCCCCCGCCTCCCGCGTCCCCGTGCACGGCGCCGCGCGCGTCGCGGCCCTCCTCGCCGGCCCCGGCCGCCTGGTCTCCGCCGTCTGGCTCAACGGCGCCCCGGCCGCCCGCGTCGAAGTCGACGGCCGTGTCGCCGCCGCCACCTTCGTCGTCCGTGACGGCCGCGTCACCCACATCCACACGGTGGCCAACCCCGAGAAACTCACCCGCCTCGGCCCCGTACCGACCCGCCTCGCCCGCTGAGGCGGGTCGGGACGGCGCCGGTACGTCAGCCCACCGGCTGGTAGTGCTGGAGGTAGAGGAAGATCGACTTCCAGCCGCTGCCGACGTTGAGGATGTGGAGTCGGCCGCCGGAAGGGCCGAGGTCGAGGGCGGTGATGCCCTCGACCTCGTCGTCGGGCTGGACGTCCTGGGTGAAGGCGCGGGTGACGCTGCCGGTGGCGGGGTCGATGGCGTAGACGGCCTTGTCGCCGTCGCCGTCCACGGAGGCGTAGAGGGAGCCGTCGAGCATGGTGGCGCCCTGGATGCGGCTGAGGGGGCGGGAGAGGCGGACGGTGGTGGCGACGGGGAGTTCGGCTCCGGCGGGGAGGGAGAGGAGGTCGCTGAGGCGGTAGCCGACGAGTTCGTCGGTGCCCTGGGCGCTGTCCTGGTTCCAGGGGGCGGTCCAGACGAGGCCGGTGGCCGGGTCGACGGCCACCCACGGGACGCCGCCGGGCAGCAGCGCGAGGGGCAGGCGTACGTAACGGCCCGTCCAGCTCAGGTCGTTGGCGGAGTACAGGGCGAGCAGCGGGTTCCGGTAGCCGTCGCCGTCCTCGAT
This sequence comes from Streptomyces sp. NPDC008139, assembly GCF_042957025.1. Taxonomy (NCBI): domain Bacteria; kingdom Bacillati; phylum Actinomycetota; class Actinomycetes; order Kitasatosporales; family Streptomycetaceae; genus Streptomyces; species Streptomyces sp. NPDC008139. The sequence continues at coordinate 118,984 of NZ_JBIBHM010000015.1, read as the reverse complement.
AGGGGCGACGACGTAGCCCCCGTACACGTCGATGTCCCCGATGTGGTCGGAGCCGTAGGCGCCGCTCAACGCGCCAGGAATGGCAAGGGGGTTGGAGGCCGTCTCGTGATTCCCGTCGACCGTCGCCTTGTCGAGGCTGTACGTGCCCGAGTAGTAGAAGTACGTGCCGTCGGTGGCGATGCCCTGCCCGCGCTCCAGGGCGGTGATGCCCGTCCAGGTGGAGTACGCGGGGAGGCGCTGCCAGGTCGTCGCGTACGCCGCCTGCGGCAGCAGCGCCAGGGTGGCCGCGACGGCCACCGTGCTTCCCGCTCGCCAGATCTTCATCAGCCCGAACCTCCATGTCGACCGCTGACGAGGCCAGTTGGCCATCGGCGGCATCCATTGGAGCAGCGGGGCGGCGACGAGCCCACCGGTGGCGGATGAACTCTGGTCGAAGGGCAGTCGAGGGCAAGGGCCCTAATGGACAAGGGCGTTGGCGCCTCGGAGCCCTTAGTGCCTCTGTCTCAGGGCGGGATCACGCGGCCAGGCGCGGCGTCGCGCGGGGTGCCGCGCTCGCCGTCGTACGGCAGGACGTGCTCGCCGCCTGACCCGCCGTCAGTAGGACAGGCGACCACCACGGGTATGCCGGGTGTGCCGGGGGCCGCCGTGCCGGGGCGTCGGCACCTCGACTGTCCGCCCGGTCACCCGCACCGCCCGCTGCCCCTTCGTGGCACCGGCCAGCACCAAGCCGTAACCGACCACCGCCCAGGCGCCGCACAGCGGCAGAATTCGGTGCCGGTCCACAGCGGGGCGGACGAGGAAACGGGCGTACGGGCGTACGCCCTGGGATCAGGTACGGCTCACGGTCCTCGTGCTCAGGTGCGCCGCGCCGCCCACACCGTGCGCTCGGTCCGCACGGTCAGGTCGTCGCGGCGCGCGATGCTGTCCGGGCCCTCGGCGTCGAGGAGCCGGTCGAGCGCGGCGAGGTCTTCCGGGGCCAGGGTCTCGGCGATGCCGCCGCGCATACGGGTCAGGCTGGTGAGCGCGTACCGGCCGACGGCCTCGGCGTGGGGCGGGCCGATGTCCACGGTCACGACGCGCTCGCCCACGACGGTCAGGCCCGCGCCGCTCAGCATGGGCCCCCAGTCGGCGCCGCGGTGCGGCAAGTGCTCGGCGTGGTGGTGGTCGAGCGCGGCGTGGCAGCGCTCTTCGAGCCCCGGGCGCTCCGCGGGCGCGTCCTCGGGCAGGAAGCGCGGGAACGCCGCCAGTTCGACGACGGCGAAGAGCCCGCCGGGCGCGAGCGTGTCGCGGACCTGGCGCAGCGTGCGCTCCGGGTCCGCCATGTGGTGCATGGAGGCCGACGCCCAGACCAGGTCGGGCGCGCCGAGGTCGGGCCACCGCGTGTCGAGGTCCGCCTGGACCGTACGGACGCGCTCGGCGACCCCGGCCGCCTCCGCCTTGCGGCGCAGGCGGTGCAGGTGGTCGGCCGAGGTGTCGACCGCGATGACCTCGGCCTCGGGGAAGCGCCGGAGCAGGGCGAGGGTCCCGGCTCCGGTGCCGCAGCCGAGGTCCACGATGTGGCGGGGGGCGGATTCGACGGGCAGCCACGCGGTGATCGAGGCGGTGTGCTCGGCGAGGACTTCCGCGTCGAGGTCGAGGATGTCCGCCTGGCTGTCGGCCTCGGCGTCGTGATGCGAGGCGGTGGCCTGTGGGGTGCCGTGATCGTGGTCATGCGGGGCGTGACCACGGGCGTCGTGGGCCGCGTGCGGGGCTGCGTGAGTCATGGCGCCCACCGTATGAGGGCCGTGGGCGGGCCGCCCGGTCGCTTTCGGGAACGGCAAGACGGTGGGCGTCCGGGCTGCCGACGGCGCAAGTCGCACGCCCTGGCCCGCGCGAGTCGCACACCCTGGCCCGCGCGAGTCGCGGGCTCCGGCCTGCTCGATTCGCGGGCCCCGGCGTACCCGACTTCGCGGGCCTCGACCTGCGCGGGCCTCGACCTGCGGGAGTCGCGGGCTCCGGCCTGCTCGATTCGCGGGCCCCGGCGTACCCGACTTCGCGGGCCCCGACCTGCGCGAGTCGCGGGCTCCGGCGTACCCGACCTGCGCGGGCCCCGACCTGCGCGAGTCGCGGGCTCCGGCCTGCGCGGGCCTCGACCTGCGGGAGTCGCGGGCTCCGGCCTGCGCGGTTCGCGGGCCTCGACGTACCCGATTCGCGGTCCCCGGCGTACCCGATTCGCCGAACGGGCTCAGGCCCCGTCCTCCTCGCCGCCGCTCTTCTCGTCGCCGCGCTGGTGCCCGCGTCGGGCGTCACGGTCGAAGATGCCCAGCAGTTCGCAGGGCCCGCCCTGCGCGCCGATGGCGTGCGGCAGCATCGTCGGGAATTCGGCCGACTGGTTGGTCTCCACGCGGAAGCGCCGGTTGCCCAGCAGCAGCACGGCCGTGCCCGACAGGACGACGAGCCATTCGCGCCCGGGGTGGGCGCGCAGCCGGGAGGGGCTGTCCGGCGGCGGATTCGTCAGGCGCTGCCGTACGACCGTCATACCCGGGTCCGCCTTGATGGCCCAGCGCATCGTCTGGTGCGCGGAGTCGATCATCGGACTGGAGATGACGTCCTCCGTGGCCGTCTCGACGAGCTGGTCGAGCGTGGTGTCCATGGCGCGCGCGAGGGTCACGAGCTGGTCCAGCGCGAGGCGGCGCTGACCGTTCTCGATCCGGCTGAGCGTGGAGGGGCTGAGCCGCGCGCGGCCGGCCAGTTCGTCCAGCGACCAGCCCTGCGCCACCCGCAGCGCGCGAATCCGCTTGCGTACCAGGCTGTCGAGATCTCCATCGTCTTGCGTCATGCGCAACATCTTATGCCTCGCGCGCAAAGTCCGCTTAGCGTGGTCGTACCGGGCCCCGGACGGGGCTCCCGCTCACCGCAGGACGCAAGCCGACACGTATAGAGAGGTGCGCCCATGCCCGCGACGATTCCCGCGCACGTGAACGATCCGGCCGATGTGACTGATGTGACCGATGTGGTCAATTCGGCCGAGGGGACCGACGCCTTCGCCCCGACCCTCGACGCCGTGGTGATCGGCGGCGGCGCCGCCGGCCTCAACGGCGCCCTCATGCTCGCCCGCTCCCGCCGCTCCGTCGCCGTGGTCGACAGCGGCACCCCGCGCAACGCGCCCGCCGACGGCGTCCACGGCCTCCTCGGCCTCGAAGGCATCCCCCCGGCGGAGCTGCTGCGCCGGGGCAGGGAGGAGGTACGGCGGTACGGCGGCAAGGTGCTGGTCGGCGAGGTGACCGCCGCCGAGGCCGTCCCCGGCGCCGACCCGCGTTTCACGGTCACCCTCGCCGACGGCGCCACCCTCCGCGCCCGCCGCCTCCTGGTCGCCACCGGCCTGCGCGACGTACTCCCCGACGTCCCCGGCCTCGCCCGGCACTGGGGGCACGACCTCGTGCACTGCCCGTACTGCCACGGCTGGGAGGTGCGCGACGAGCCCGTCGGCGTACTCGCAGTCGGTCCCGCCTCCGTCCACCACGCCCTGCTTTTCCGGCAGTTGACCGACGACCTGGTCTACTTCACGCGCGGCACCGACCTGGACGACGAGACCCGTACGCGCTTCGCCGCCCGCGCGATCCGGGTCGAGGACACTCCGGTGGCGGCGGTCGAGTCGACCGGGTCCACGGAGGGCTCCGGGTCCACGGAGGGCTCCGGGTCCACGGAGAGCTTTGGGTCCACGGAGGCCGCCGGGTCCGCCGCGGGCGGGCGCATCGCGGGCGTACGGCTGACCGACGGCCGGTTCGTACCGCGCCGCGTCCTGGCCGTCGCGACCCGCATGCTGGCCCGCACCGACGGACTGGCCGGGCTCGGTCTGCCGATGGAGGAACTGCCGGGCGGGATGGGCCGCCGCTTCGCCACCACCGGCCCCGCGGGCACCACGTCGGTGCCGGGCGTGTGGGTCGCGGGCAACGCCACCGACCTGACGGCCCAGGTCGGCGCCTCCGCCGCCGCGGGCGCCCTGGCCGGTGCGCACATCAACGCCGACCTGGCCGCCGCCGACACCGAGGCGGCTCTCGCCGCGGCGGACGCGCCCTAGGAGCGCTTTGACGCGGCGGGGTCCGGCGCCGCCCGTACGTGCGCGCGCTCGCCCTGCTTGCCGACGAGGCTGAGGAATTCGACGGGCCCCGAGCCGGTGGAGCCGAACCAGTGCGGCGTACGGGTGTCGAACTCGGCCGCCTCGCCCGGCTTCAGCACGAGGTCGTGCTCGCCGAGGACCAGCCGGAGCGTGCCGTTGAGCACGTAGATCCAGTCGTAGCCCTCGTGGGTACGCAGGGCGGGCTCCACGGGGCCGCGCGGCGGGGCGGGCAGGACGAATTTGTACGCCTGGATGCCGCCGGGCCTGCGGGTCAGCGGCAGCACGGTCGAGCCGTCCTTGCAGGCGATCGGACGCAGGTTGAGGCGCGGGTCACCGGTGCGGGGCGCGTCGACCAACTCGTCGATGGTGACGCCGTACACCCTTGCCAGCGGCAGCAGTTGCTCCAGCGTGGGGCGGCGCAGGCCCGCTTCCAGCCGCGACAGCGTACTGACCGAGACGCCGGTCGCCGCCGCCAGATGCGTCAGCGTCAGGTCCCGGCCGAGCCGCAGATTCTTCAGGCGGGGGCCGACGGCGTCGAGGGTGCGGCCCACTTCGTCGTCCGTGCCGTCCGTGCCGTCCGTGCTGTCTGTGCCGTCCGCGCCAGCCGTGCCGTCCGTGCGATCCATGGAGCCCAGTTTGCCGATCGGCAAACAATTTTGCACATCGGGGCCGGTCGTGGCGACGATCGCTCCCTCGTTTCCCTGTTGACCGTCCCTGGTGAAAGGTCCGTCCAGATGAGTACGGAGAGTCCGAACCGGCCCGCGCGGGTCAGTGCCGAAGCCGAAGCCGAAGCCGTAACCGAAATCGAGGGCGCGGGCAAGGCCGTTGACGTACCGGTGGATGTAACAGCCCCTGATGCGGCGGGTGTTGACGACCCGCGTCGGCGCCGCGCGATCCTGATCTCCGTCTGCGTCGCGCTGATGGCCGTCATCGCCTCGGTGTCCGGCCTCAACGTCGCGCAGCCGGACCTGGCCGTCGCGTTCGACGCCTCGCAGAGCACGATCCTGTGGATCATCAACATCTATACGTTGAGCCTGGCGGCGCTGCTGCTGCCGCTCGGCGCGGTCGGCGACCGATGGGGCCGAAAGCCCGTACTGCTCACGGGACTTGCCGTCTTCGGCGGAGCCAGCGTTATCGCGGGTCTGGCGACGTCGGCCGAGGTCATGATCGCGGCGCGGGTGCTGAGCGGTGTGGGCGCGGCGATGATCATGCCGGTGACGCTCGCCGTCATCACCTCCACCTTCCCGGCCGAGGAGCGCGGGCGGGCGATCGGGGTGTGGACCGGCGTCGCGGGCGGCGGCGGCATCCTGGGCATGTTCCTGTCGGCCGCGCTGGTCGACGTGGCGAGCTGGCGTTATCTCTTCGTCCTGCCCGTGGCGCTCGTGCTCGTGGCCGCCGTGATGACGGCGCGGTCCGTGCCCGACTCGCGCGACGCGGCGACGCACTCCTTCGACACGGTCGGGGCGCTGACCTCGGTGGTCGCGGTGGTCGGGCTGATCTTCGTACTCCAGGAAGGGCCCGAGCGGGGCTGGGCCGCGCCCGTGACCCTGCTCAGCCTGCTGGTCGGCGTCCTGGCCGCCGTCGGCTTCGTGGTCTGGGAGCTGCGGCGGCACGGCCCGCTCCTGGACGTACGCCTCTTCCGCGAGCGCGGCCTGGCGGGCGGTTCCGTCGCGCTGCTGGCCGTCTTCGGCGTCCAGGCCGGGATCTTCGTCGTCCTCTTTCCGTTCCTCCAGGCCGTGTTGGGCTGGTCGGGCCTGCTGTCCACGCTGGCCCTCATGCCGATGGCCGTCCTGATGATGGCCACCTCGGGTCTCGCGCCGCGTCTCGCCGAACGGGTCGGCAGCCGTCGCACCATGGCCCTCGGCATCCTCCTCGGCGGCGCGGGCCTCGCCCTGATGGCCACGCTCGTCTCCGTGGACGGCGGCTACCTCTCCGTCCTGCCCGGCATGCTCGCCATGGGCATCGGCATGGGCCTCACCATGACCCCCGCCACCGAGGCCATCACCAGCTCGCTGCCCAGCGAACGCCAAGGGGTCGCCTCCGCGCTCAACGACGTCACCCGCGAATTCGGCACCGCCCTCGGTGTCGCCCTCCTCGGCGCCCTCCTCTCCTCCGGCTACCGCGGCGCCATCGGCCCCCGCCTCGACGGCGTGCCCCCGGCCACCGCCGCCACCGCTCGCGAAGGCATCGCCAACGCCGTCGAAGCCGCCCACGCCACCGGCGGCCCCACCGCCCCCGCCCTCGTCCGCGCCGCCCAGCAGTCCTTCGTCGACGGCTGGCAACAAGCCATGTGGGCCGGCGTAGCCGTCATGACCCTCCTCCTCGCCTACCTCCTCCTCCCCGGCAACTCCCGCCGCGCCCGGACTTCGTAACCCCGACCCGAACCGAACCAGGCTGCAAGACCGCTCAGTTCGGTCCGGTCGCCCATCCGCCCGTTCCCGACGGCCCCGGTCTACGGGCCGAGTTGGTACAGCAGGTGTGCCCGGGCCGCCGGGTCGGGTACGGCCTCTGCCGCGGCACGGCGTACGTCGTTGGCCAGAAATTCCGACAGCGCCAGGGCGGACAACGCGCTGGCTGCGGAGGGATCACCGCGCTCAGCGGCCGACTTCGCCGCCCATAAGCGGAACTCAGGTCCGACACCGTCCTCGTAAGCCAGATGCAGCAGGGCTTCCGCGCGTCCCGCGTCTCCTCGACGATCGGCTTCTCTGGCAGCCGTGAGTCTCGCCGAGTCGGTCAGCGCGCGGTCCCAGCACAGCGCTCGCCATACCTCCCGGACATCAGGGCCCAGGTAGACGGTCGCGGGTATCGCGTGCGCCGCTTGGAGCCGGAAGCTCTCGTGCGCGCCTCCGCGCGCGATCCGCTCCAGGGCCTCCGCGCCCAGCCGTGGAGAGAAGTCGATCGTCGCCGTCGCGGCTTCCACCGCCATGGCACCGTTGGCCGGAGCCCACGAATCGGCCAGTTGCACCAGGGCCTCCGCGCCAAGTTGCCGGTGGAACCGGCCTGCCTTCCGCCCCGCCGTGACACGGCCCCGGTCCGACAGGCTCGGGTCGGCGCACAGTCTCAAGAGGGAGCGCAGGGCGGTGTCCTGGCCGAAGATGGGGAGCAGTTCTGCCGCCTCGATCCGCCAGGTCTCCTCCGTACCTTGGAGCTGACGATCGTCGACGAGACGGTACGCGGTGCTCACTCCCCGTCCCGTGTCGTACCCCATCAAGGCACGCGCGGCGGCAACGCGCTTCTCGCCATCGAGCCCCCATCTGCCATTGGCCAGTTCTTCCAGATAGTTCAGCCCTTCACCGAGGTGACACCGGGTGTAGGCCATGGCCATCCGTAGGGGGTCCGGGCCGTTGGCCGCGGGCCCTCCCCTCGTCAACTGCCGGAAGAGCACGAGGCCCCGCGCGGGATCGTGCCGGTCCACCGCTTCGGCCGCTTCGGCTCGGTGATCCCCCATCGTCTCGTCGGCGGCCAGTACTTCGTGGACGGCGACGGTGTTGTCGGGGGCGTACCGGCCCAGCGTTTTCGCCATGTGCAACCGCACACCGCTGTCCAGGCCGCGGTCCGTTACGACGGCGGACATCAGCCGCAGCCCGAGCGCCTGGTCGTACGCCGCCGCTATCTCGGCCACCCGTGAGCGTGCGTTGCCGTCCCTGCGGTTCTTGCCGCCGAGCCGTTCCAGGGCGCTGACCAGCTCCTGCTTGTCGAGGAGCGCGAGTTGACGGCACGCCGCCTCCCACTCCTCGGCGGACTGCCCGCGGTCGAAGCGGATCACCACCTCGCGCAGTATCACCGCAGCGCGCCGTAGGATCCGGTCCGGTACGGGGATGCCGTTGACGACGAGTTCCACGACGAAGCGGTGCGTGCCCCGATGTGGCCACCTCAGCAGCCTGGCCAGCGGCTTTTCCAGCCCCGCAGGATCGGCTGCCGCCTGGAGACCGGCCAGGAAGACCTTGGTCTCCAGGTCCTCCCATGGCCAACGCCGCCGCTCCAGGTGTCGTCGCGGGCCCCCATGGCCGAACAGGTAGAGCGCGGCCAGGTACTCCTCGATCGACGGGTGGAGAAAGCGCAGGCTCCCCTCACGCTGCTCCAGCAGGCCGCTGTGTTCCAGCACGCCGCGCAGGATCTGTCTCCAGGCGTGAGGCGTGACCGACGCGGGACGCGGCACCGCGGACAGAGCTGTCGCCCGGTCCAGCAGATCGCTGCCCGCGCCCCCGAACACCAGCCGGTCGTGAGCCAGCCGTTCCAGCAGCGGCAGCACCTCACGCAGCAGGTCCGTGACACCCTGCTGCGCTTCGGCGTCGCCTTCGTCGATGAGGCTGCGGTGCCGCTGCCGGGCATCGGCCGTATTGCGATGCTGGACGAGGATGTCGATGAACCGCTCGTACAACTCCGAACGGTTGAAGGGCAGTTGTTTGCCGGGACCCTCGACGTCCTCGGCGTAGACCACGCACATCATGGTCGCGATCAGGGGAATGCGGGCGAACTCCCGCAGCCGCGGGTTGCGTTCCACCTCGCCGGTGAAGAGGGCGGCGGTCGCGACCGGGTCGGGCTTGCCCACCGCGCGGAACCACTTCTCGGCGAAGGCGGGCAACTCCTCAGGGAGGAACGGCTCGATGGCGTATGTGGGGTGCTCGTCGTCGCCGATCCGGTTCAGGAGGCCGTCGGGCAGTGGACGGCTGGCTACCATCACCTGCCAGCCGGGCCGGTCGCGGAGCCTTCCGATGACGTGCAGTACGTCGATACGGCGCCAGGACGGCACCTCGTCCAGGCCGTCGATCAACACCAACCACCTTGTGCCAGGCGGTGGTTCGCGTCGGAACAGCGCGTTCAGTTCATCGGTGCCGAGGGTGGTGCCGCCCAGCTCACGCTGGACCGCGCGGGTGAGCCGGTCGGGAATGCCGCCGGGCTCCGTGATCAGGTCCTCGGCCCGTACCAGGATCGGTAGGACCGTCGGCACCCCCTCGGCGCCGCCGTCGCCTTCGAGCCACTGACGAGCGGAGTCGCCCGCGATGCTGCGCAGCAGACTGGACTTGCCCGCGCCCGGACCGCCGACGACTTGCACGCCGTGGTGGCGGCCGACGAGGCTCTCAGCGGTGACGCGTTCCGTCCCGGGCGGCTCAGTGGCCCCGCCGGCTGCCCTGCCCCCACGCCTGCTGGCCAGCTGTGTCAAATACACCTCGTTCAGCGGCGGTTCCACCAACGAAGGGAAAAGGTACGGATGACGTACGGAGATGTGTCCGGCGTCGTCGAGGTAGCTACGCAAGCGCATGTCCAACTCCCCCTCCCTGGGCAGGCCTTCCACGGAGGTTGTGGGCACGACGTCCACCAACTGCTCGGGGTCCAAGGGCACGTCGACCGATTCCTCAAGGAGCTGTGCGGCGTCTCCGAGCCGTGCGTGCCAGGCGTCGGCACGCAGCACCGCAAGGTGGTCCAGCCCGTCGGTCGGATGGTGATGGCCCACGATGCCGATCACGCGGTCACGGCACCACACCGCTGCGCCCGACATGCCTGCCCACGGCGACCGCGTGGGATCCGCGAAGTGCGCCGGCGGCGCGACCCGCAGGTCGAGGGTGCCCTCCTTGCGGTTCGACAGCACGTCGCAGGTGCACTGGGCGTCATGGAATGCGTCCCGGAACGGTGCACCGCCCCCCTCGTCACGCACCTTGAACAGCGGAAAGCCCATCACGGCGCACGTCAACCGCGCACTACGCGCTGACACCCGGGCGTACTCCACCGGCGTGAAGGCCTCCTGGCCCTCCTTGCTCACCGAAAGCACGGCTACGTCGAGGTCCGCTTCCGCCCAATGGACTTCCGCGTTCAACACGCGCTCACCGGCCAGGCCGGCATCGAGCCGCACCCGGACCGTGCTCGCCCCCGCGACCACATGCGCGGCCGTCAGTACCCGGCCGGCCGCCACCACGTAGCCCGAACCCCTACGTCCCGCTGCCCCGTCCCGCGTCACGAGGATCTCGGCCACCCGGGCGGCGTCGAAACCGCCCGCCACCTCTGTCACCGCTCCCCGGGAATCTCATCCCCGACAATCAGCGCCGCCGCACCACCGGCGAGGCGCGGCTGAAGTGTCAGCGTGATCTTCTGAACGTCCGAGCGCGTGACTTTTCCGTCGCCTCCTGCCCCGACCACCCAGAACCTGACCTTTCCCTGACCGCCTGCCTCCTTGCCGACGGTCACGGTCGCTTCCACCTCGACCGTCCCCAGCTCAAATCGCAGGCGTTCTCCTTCTCCGTCGGTCATCGCGGAGTCGAGTTCCCACCGTAATTCCCGAATCATGGCCGACAGTTCGATCACACCGTCCCCCTCATCCACCGCCCCGATCCTTCATCGTAGGCACCGGCCGCCGATACGACTATCAGTTCGGGAGAGCCGGCCGGTGAGGCCGGGAGGATCACAGTTGCAAGCGGTGTGCTTGCAAAAGTTAGCGTGGTGGGGGAAGGTGGAGGCATGGCTTCGCTGAAGGTGGGCAACGTCGGGGAGTACCTGCGGGAGCAGCGGCGGGGGGCGCGGCTCAGCCTGCGGCAGTTGGCGGAGGCGGCCGGTGTGTCGAATCCGTATCTGAGCCAGATCGAGCGCGGGCTGCGGAAGCCTAGTGCGGAGATCCTGCAGCAGTTGGCGAAGGCGTTGCGGATCTCGGCGGAGACGCTCTACGTGCAGGCGGGGATGCTCGACGCGCGGGAGCGGGACGAGCTGGAGGTGCCGGCGGTGATCATGTCGGACCCGTCGATCGACGAGCGGCAGAAGCAGGTGCTCATCCAGATCTACGAGTCCTTCAGGAAAGAGAACGCCGCCGCGGAATCGGCCGCCAAGGCCGAGGAAGCCGCACGACAGGCCGAAGAAGAACAGAAGAACGCCGAAGAAGAACAGAAGAACGTGGAGGCGGATTCGTCTCCGACACTCGTACGGGAGGAATCCGAGAAATGACCATCACCGACGACATCGTCAAGAGCCTGCGCAACCCGACCCCGCTGTACGCGGTCGCGGGTACGGCGGACCTCGCGGCGGCGAAGCTCCGCGAGGTGCCCGCGCTGCTGGAGAAGCTGAAGGACCAGGCGCCCGAGCGGATCGAGAAGATCCGCGGCACCGACCCCAAGGACGTGCAGCAGCGGGTCACCGCGCAGGCCAAGGACGCGTCGACCAAGGCGCAGACGCGGCTGAACGAGACGATCAGCGGCATCGACATGGACCTGAAGAAGATCGGCGGGTCCGTGCAGGACCTGGCGCTCCAGGGCGTGGGCCGGGCCGCCGAGTACGCGGTCAAGGCGCGCGAGACGTACGACGAGCTGGCCGAGCGCGGCAAGGGCGCGGTCGCTCAGTGGCGCGGCGGCGCGGCCGACGAAATCATGGAGATCCCGCCGGCCGTGAAGCTCGCGGACATCCCGGCCGACGAGCCGCTGACCGAGTCGATCGGCGACCGGCTGGCCGCGAAGCCCGCCGACAAGCCCGGCGACAAGCCGGCTGCCCGCAAGACCACGCCCCGCAAGCCGGGCGGCGCGAAGAAGGCGACCGACAAGTCCGCGGAGTGAGGCGAGGGCCGGGCACGCTTTGCGAGCCCGGCCCGTTGTTCGTACAGAAGCCGGTACGGTTGGGCGGGCGACAAGCGGACGGTCGGCACAGTGCCGGCCGACAGCGACAAGGGCGGTGGACGGCGTGCTGATCACGGGGTTCTTCGGGGTGCTCGGCCTGGTGTCGTGGGCGCTCTTCCTCTTCGCGGCCTTCGCCTTCGTCGACGCGGCGATCCGTCGTGAGGACGCGTACCGGGCGGCGGACAAGAACACCAAGGCGTTCTGGCTGATCATCCTCGGCATCGCGGCCGTGGTGATGAAGCTGTTCTCGGTGCTGTCGTTCCTGCCGGTCATCGGCCTGGTCGCCGTGATCGTGTACATGGTGGACGTACGCCCCGCGGTACGGCAGATCACCGGACCCCGCCGTGGCGGCGGCCTGCGGCGGCGCCGCGGCGGTGGCAGCAGCAGCGACGGCCCGTACGGCCCGTACAACGGCTGACGCGCGCCCACCGGGCCGTATCCATCGGGGCCCGTACGCCCCGCGCCGAACCCGCCGGTGCCCGAACCCGCTGGGGCCCGTGCCCACCGGGGCCCGTACGCACCGGGGCCCGTACGCACCGGGCCGCATCCACCGGGCGGCGGCCCCCCAGCGGACCAGCCCCCCAGCGGACCGGCCTCAGATCCGCTTCGGCCGCTCCAGCAGCACGACCGCCACGTCGTCCGTCAGCTCCCCGCCGTTCAGCTCCCGCGCCTCCGTGAGCGTCGCGTCGAGCAGTTCCTCGCCGCGCAGGCCCTCGGCCAGCAGCCGGGCGGTCATCCGTACCATCCCGTCCTGCCCGAGCCGCTGCGTGCCCTGGCCGATCCGGCCCTCGATCAGGCCGTCGGTGTAGAGCATCAGGCTCCACTCGCCGCGCAGCCGTACCGGTATCCGCTGCCAGCGGGCGTCCGGCAGCAGGCCGAGCGCCGGGCCGCCCTCGGTGTACGGCAGCAGTTCCGGCACGCTGCCGGGAGCGCCGGGGGTCGAGAGCAGCGGCGCCGGGTGTCCGGCCAGATGCAGATCGGCGCTGCGCGCGTCCGGCGCGATGTCGACGGTGCAGAGCGTCGCGAAGATCTCGTCGTCCGACCGCTCGTGTTCGAGCACCTGCTGGAGCGTACGCAGCAGCGCGTCCCCGCCGAGCCCGGCGAAGGTCAACGCGCGCCAGGCGATGCGGAGTTGGACCCCGAGAGCGGCGGCGTCCGGGCCGTGGCCGCAGACGTCGCCGATCATCGCGTGGACGGTGCCGTCGGGGGCGCGGACGGTGTCGTAGAAGTCGCCGCCGAGCAGGGCGCGGCTGCGCCCCGGGCGGTAACGCGCCGCGAAACGCAGGCTCGCGCCGTCCAGCAGCGGGGTCGGCAGCAGGCCGCGCTCCAGCCGGGAGTTCTCCTGCGCGAGCAGCTTCGTCTCGGTGAGCTGCCGGTGCGCGAGGTCGGCGCGCTTGCGCTCGACGGCGTAGCGGACGGCGCGCGTGACGGTCCCGGCGTCGACCTCGTGCCGCGCGAGGTGGTCCTGGGCGCCGACCCGTACGGCTTCCGCGGCCCGCCCGTCGTCCGCGCCGTCGGTCAGGACGAGTACGGCGGTGCCGGGCGCGAGCCGCAGCACCTGCCGCAGGCCGTCCAGCACGTCGGGCAGGTCGAGCAGGATGCAGTGCACGTCGTCGGTGAGGAGACGGCCGGCCGCGGTGAGATTACGTGCCCGCAGGATACGGATCCGCGGCCCGCCGCCCTCCTGGAACCACGGCGCGGTGAAGGCGTCCGTCGCGTCCTCGCCGATCACCAGCAGCGTGAAGATCGCGGGACCGCTGCCCGGATCCTGCCGCTGCCGGGGCAGCGAGAGGGCGCCGGACTCTGTGTACGGCGCGGTGGAGGTCGGTACGGGAACGGACGCCGGTACGGCGGTGGAGGTCGGTACGGGAACGGACCCTGGCACGGCGACCGACGTCGGTACGGACGGCGGTACGGAAATGGGCGCGGGCCCGGCCGGGGAAGCCGTACCCGAACCGGGCACGGCGGCGGGGCCCTCGGCCCCGCGCGTCTCGTCGGTGGCTGAGGGCCGATCGGTGCCGCGTTGGGCTGCGGACATCAAGCGACTCCTTCCCTCCCCCGAGGATCTCCGGAGACCCTAGTGGCTGGAGGCAAGGTGACGGGAGGGCAGAGAGTGAACCGTCAGCGTCATATGCGGCGGTCAGCAGGGGATTTCGCGGTGGATGTGTTGATCCGCACATGACCAAGGTCACGCGTGGTGGCCGCAACCCCGCCCCCGCCGCGACCCGCATCCGGACCGCAGCCCGTACGCGTACCCGCCCACGTATCCCTCTGCGCCCCACGTCTCCCTACGTCCAGACACGCGCGAACCGTCATCAACCCGGTCGTACGACCCCCAGGATCGGCATCGAACCGGCCCCCGCCACCACCACGTCCCGCCCCGGGCGCGGCGCGTGGACGATCGCGCCGCCGCCGACGTAGATGCCGACGTGGCTGGCGTCGGAGAAGTAGATGACGAGGTCGCCGGGGCGCATCCGGTCCACGGGCACATGGGGGAGGCGCGCCCACTGCTCCTGCGAGGTGCGCGGGATGGGACGGCCCGCCGCCGCCCACGCCTGGGAGGTGAGCCCGGAGCAGTCGTACGAGGACGGCCCCGCCGCGCCCCACACGTACGGCTTCCCGATCTGCCGGGTCGCGAAGGCCACGGCGCGGCGGCCCGCGACGGAGGACTCCGTGGACGCGGCGGTGACCAGGCGTTTCGCGTCACCGGTCGCCAGCCAGTCGCTCTGCGCGCGGTACGCCGCCTCGTCCTCGAGCCGCGCGAGCCGGACGCGCTCCTGTTCCTTGAGCGTGGCCAGCAGCGCGGTGGCCTCGGCGAGCCTGGCCCGTACGCGCTGCCGCGCCCCGGCCGCCGTCCGCTGCGCGTCGACCAGTTGCTGCCACCGCTCGGTGGCGGCGTGCGCGTAACCGTCCAGCTTCCCGCGCGTGTCGGCCAGCGCGTCGATCGTGGCGCTCGCCGCGCGGGCGCCACGGGCGGCGAGTCCCGCGTCCGACAGGAAGGTGTCGGGGTCCCCCGACATCGCCAGCCGCAGCGTGTCCGGCACCCCGCCGGCCCGGTACTGCGCGCGGGCCAGCGCCCCCGCCTGCGCGGTGAGCGTGCGCAGCCGTGTCTGCGTACGGTCGATGGCCACCGCCAGCGCCACCAGGTCGTGCTGCTGGGCCCGTACGCGTTCCCCGGCCGCGTTGTACGCGTCCGTCGCCGCCTCCGCCTGCCGGTACAGCGCGTCCACCTCGGCTCTGACCTGGGCCAAGGTGCGCGGGGGTGCGGCCTGCGCCGGGGCCGTGGCCGTGGCGGTGGTCAGCGCGACCGTGGCCGTGAGCGCCGTGAGCGCCGTGAGCGCTGCCGCGCAGGCGCCGCTTCGGATTCCGCGGGTCATCCGAGCCTCCCTCACGTCACGGGCGTGGTGGCTGTTCGCGCGGCTCCTCGGGCCCCTGAAAGCAGGGCTTATCTGACGGGCCGTCACATCTTGGCGGATGGTGGCACGGCCAGCCGTAAAGGGGAAGGGCGAGAGGGAGTTACCCGCGCGGGGCGAGGGCGGGCCAGGCGACCGTGACCTCGCCCTGGCGCCACCGGGCGGGGCCGTCCACGACCGGCCAGCCGTCCGCGCGCAGCGAGGTGACGGCGCGGATCCAGCGCTGCCGCGCGCCGAGGGCGGACAGGGGGGCGGCCGAGGCCCAGGCCCGGTCGAAGGCGGTGAGGAACGCGTGCACGGGTTCGCCGGGCACATTGCGGTGGATCAGCGCCTTCGGGAGGCGTTCGGCCAGGTCGGAGGGGCGGTCGAGGGAGCCGAGGCGGGTGGCGAAGGTGACGCTTCGGGGGCCTTCGGGGCCGAGCGCCACCCAGACGTGGCGGCGGCCGATCTCGTCGCAGGTGCCTTCCACGAGGAGGCCGCCGGGGGCGAGCCGGCCGCGCAGCCGGGTCCATACGGCGGCGACCTCGCTTTCGTCGTACTGGCGCAGGACGTTTGCCGCTCTGATCAGGACGGGGCGGCTTCCGCTGGGGAGGGTGCCGGGGAGGGGTACTTCGAAGCCGCCGTGTATGAAGCTCAGGTTGTCGCGCTCGTACGGTTTTGCCGCCGCGACGCGGGCCGGGTCGATCTCGACGCCGACGACCTGGACGTCTTCTCTTACCGCTTGGAGGCGGCTCAGCAGTTCCACCGCTGTCCACGGTGCGGCGCCGTATCCGAGGTCTACGACGACGGGGTGGTCGGCTCTTCTCAGTTCCGCTTCCAGCGCGGTGGCGATCCACCGGTCCATCCGGCGCAGCCGGTTGGGCCCGGTGGTTCCTCTGGTCACCACCCCCACCATGCCGCGCATGCCTCGACTCTAGTCTTGCCCGCCCGCCCACCCGTGCGGGTGCTTTCTTTGTCTGCGGGTGCCGCTTGTGCGTGGGTCGGTGCCGGTCCGGGGTACCTCCTCGAAATGCGGCTGCCTGGTGCCTGTGTATCCGGTGCCGTTCTTGTCACCGCATTTCTGCGGGGGCACCCCGGCCCGTCCCCTTCCGGTACGTCGGCGTCCGCCTGTCCGGTGGGGGTTTCCGGGGGTGGGGGGTTCTTTCGGCGGGCCGCCCTCCACCACCAGCCGCCCCCCACCACGGGGTGAGTTCCAGCCAATCCGCCCGCCCGCCCATGCCCTGCCCTGACCCGCCGACCCCCTTCTCCGGCCCCTACGGGTGGGCCATCTCCGCCAGGCTTGCCCCCTTCCCCGGCCCCTACGGGTGGGCCATCTCCGCCAGGCTTGCCCCCTTCTCCGGCCCCCACGGGTGGGCCACCTCCGACGTGCTTACCCGCGCTCGTCCTCCTCCCGGCCCCCCACGAGTGGCGACCGCCGACGGGCTCACCCCCGCCCCCCTCCTCGGTCCTGCGGGCGGGCGACCGCCGCCGGGCTGAACCTCACCCACCCCCTCCGCCACTCCCACGGACCGCCGGGTGCCGAGGGGCTCGCCCCACCCACCCCCCTTTCGTCCGCCCACCCCCCTCCCCACGGTTGGACGGCCGGTCGCGCAGGGCCTGGACACCCACCCGCCCCCCTCCGCCGCTCCCACGGACCGCCGGGTGCCGGCGGGCTCGCCCCACCCACCCCCTTCGCCCACCCACCCCCCTTCGCCCACCCACCCCCCTCCCCACGGTTGGACGGCCGGTCGCGCAGTTTGGGCCGCACCCCCGCCCACCCCCTCCCCCCCCTCAGCCACAGCGGACAGGCGGACGCCGGCGGACCGGAGGGGACGGTGCGGGGTGCCCCCGCAGGGGGACGAACGGGCAGGGGCAGAAGCGAGTGGAAGTGGCCGCAGGTTCGTCGCCCGAGGAGGTGCCCCGGGCCGGGACCGACCGGGCACGGGCGGCACCCGCAGACGAAGAAAGCACCCGCACGGGTGGGCGGGCGGGAAAACGAACCAAGACACCAGCCACCCCCCAAGGTCACGCTTCGGCAACAAGGAAATGGAACCGCCAGTTCCGGCGTTCCCCATGGTTGAACGCGGGGGTACGGCCTTCGGAAGGAACGCATGGTGACCCAGCAGACGTCGTCCCGGCTCGCCGCGCTGCGCGGTGCGCAGAAGCACAAGCACGCGCTGGGGATGAGGGGTCGCCGGACCGGGGGCCGCCGCGTACGCCGAGTCGCGATGCTGAGCGTGCACACGTCACCGCTGCACCAGCCGGGCACCGGCGACGCGGGCGGCATGAACGTCTACATCGTGGAGCTGGCCAAGCGCCTCGCCGACCTGAACGTGGAGGTCGAGATCTTCACGCGGGCCACCACGGGGGCGCTGCCCCCGGCGGTCGAGCTGGCCCCCGGCGTACTGGTGCGGCACGTGGACGCGGGTCCGTACGAGGGCCTGGCCAAGGAGGAGCTGCCCGCGCAGCTCTGCGCGTTCACGCACGGGGTGATGCAGGCGTGGGCGGGCCACCGCCCGGGTTACTACGACCTGGTGCACTCGCATTACTGGCTCTCGGGCCACGTCGGCTGGCTGGCGGCGCAGCGCTGGGGCGTGCCGCTGGTGCACGCGATGCACACCATGGCCAAGGTCAAGAACGCGGCACTGGCCGAGGACGACTGTCCCGAGCCCGCCGCGCGGGTGATCGGCGAGACGCAGGTCGTGGCGGCGGCCGACCGCCTGATCGCCAACACCGCCGAGGAAGCCGACGAGTTGGTGCGGTACTACGAGGCGACCGCCTCGAAGGTCGCGGTCGTGCACCCCGGCGTGAATCTGGACCGCTTCCGCCCGGAGCCGGGCCGCGCGGCGGCCCGTCGGCGCCTCGGGCTGCCGCAGGACGCGGTGATCCCGCTCTTCGCGGGCCGGATACAGCCCCTGAAGGCCCCCGACGTGCTGATCCGCGCCGTCGCGGTGCTGCTGGACGAGGACCCGACGCTGCGCGACGGTCTCCTCGTGCCGATCGTCGGCGGCCCCAGCGGCAGCGGTCTGGCCAAGCCGGAGGCGCTGCACAAACTGGCCGCGCGGCTCGGCGTGTCCGACGTCGTACGGTTCCAGCCGCCGGTGGACCAGGAGCGGCTCGCGGACTGGTACCGGGCGGCGACCGTCCTGGTCATGCCGTCGTACAACGAGTCCTTCGGGCTGGTCGCGATAGAGGCGCAGGCGTGCGGTACGCCGGTGATCGCGGCGGCGGTCGGCGGGCTGCCGGTCGCGGTGGCGGACGACCGCACCGGCTTCCTCGTCCCGGGGCACGACCCCCGGGACTACGCGCGGGTGCTGCGCCGTTTCATCGACAACCCGGCGCTCGGCGACTCGCTGGGCGCGGCGGCGGCCCGGCACGCGCGGGAGTTCGGCTGGGGGAAGGCCGCGGCCGACACCACCGAGGTGTACGCGGCTGCGCAGGCAGACCACCGCCGTCACCTACGATCGGCGCATGGCTGAGGAGACCCCGGTGGACGTCAACGGTGACACCAATGACGACGCCCATGACGGTGCCAATGGCGGCGCGACCCCCGACGCCCCGCGCGGCGACCTCCGGGCGCGAGCCGTCCGCGCGCTCGAACAGGCCCTGCGTGAAGCCGACTTGCCGTGGGAGTCGCCGCGCCCGGACACGTATGTCACCCAACTGCCGGGCACCCGCAAGCTCTCCACCACCTGCTCCTTCCTGGTCGGCGCCCACACCCTGTCGCTGAACGCCTTCGTCGTCCGCCACCCCGACGAGAACCAGGAAGCCTTCTACCGCTGGCTGCTGGAGCGCAACCTCCGTCTGTACGGGGTGAGTTACGCCATCGACCGGCTCGGTGACGTCTACCTCAACGGCCGCCTCCCGCTGGCCGCAGTCACCCCGGAAGAGGTCGACCGGCTGCTCGGCGCGGTCGTGGAGAACGCGGACGGCTCCTTCAACACGCTGCTGGAGCTGGGGTTCGCCACCTCCATCCGCAAGGAGTACGCGTGGCGGGTGTCGCGCGGCGAGTCCACCAGGAATCTGGACGCGTTCACTCACCTGACCGAAGATCAGTCCTAGGAATCACCGCACGACCCCTTCCCCTTGATCCGTACCACATGACACCCTCACGTCAGTCGTAGATCTGAACCATGTTCAGATACGTGACAGCGCCTACGTGTGAAGGGTGGAAGCATGGCGATGAGCCGCAGGAAGCTGCTGACCGCGAGCGTCCAGGTCACCTCGGCGGCGGCAGCCGCGACGGCGCTCGGCGGCACGCCGTTCGGCGGTACGGCGAAGGCCGCCGACGCGGCGGCCGGACCGTCCGGCCAAGGGGGCCGTCAACCCCTCGCCCTCTGGCGGGAGTTCACCGCGACCCCGTACACCCACCTGCAGATCCCGTACGTCGCCCGCGCCGGTTGCGACGGCGGCTCCCGCCGCTTCCGCCGCCACCCCGTCCGCGCGAACGTCCTGCGTTACGGCGCCAAGGCGGACGGTTCGGCCGACGCGGCCCCCGCCATCAACCGCGCCCTGCGCGAGGTCGGCCGGGCGGGCGGCGGCACCGTCCACCTCCCGCCGGGCACGTACCGCATCGACGACGTCATCCGGCTCGGTTGGAGCAACACCACCCTGCGCGGCGCGGGCAGCGGACGCACCGTGCTGTACGCGACCAGGTCGCTGACCGACCTCATCGGCCCGTACGGCAGCCGGTACGGCGGCAACAAGTCGTCGTGGTCCTGGGCGGGCGGCCTGGTCTGGATGTGCCCGGCCGACCGCTACGCCTCCCTGACCGACGCGATCCGCGCCAAGGACTGGCCGTTCGAGGGTTGGACCGGCAACAAGCGCGACCAGTGGCGGACGCTCGCGACCGTCACCGAAGAGGCCGGTCGGGGCAGTTGGAGCGTCACCGTCGACAGTGCCCGCCAACTGCGGCCCGGCGCGCGCGTGTTGCTGCAATACGCCGACGACCCCGCGCACGGCCTGCTCGACCACATGGCGGGCGACGTCGACGGCGCGGCCACGTACGACTGGTCCGACAAGAGCAAGCTGCTCTCGTACGTCCCCTACGAATGGCCGGCCCTGATCACCGAAGTCCGGGGACGGCGCGTCACCTTCGACCGGCCGCTGCCGCTGGACACCCGGCTGCTGTGGCGGCCGAGGATCACCACGATGGTCGAGCCGCTGGTCAACTCCGGTGTGGAGGGCCTGACCATCCGGATGACGCCCACACCGCAGTCCCCGCACCTGCTCGACAAGGGGTACAACGGGCTGGTCGCGCAGTGCACTTGGGACTGCTGGGTGGACGACGTCCACGCCGTCGACGTCGACAACGGCTTCCTGATGGTCGCGGCGAAGGCCACCACCTTCCGCCGTACCCGCGTCTCGGGGCGCGGCAGCCACCACCCGTACGCCTGCCGCGAGGGCTCGCACGACAACCTCGTCGAGGACTTCGCGATCGACCAGCGCACCGTGGCCGCCCCGTCGGGCACGCAGCTCCACGGCATCAACGCCGAGGGCCTGTCGTCGTACAACGTCTGGTCGCGCGGCCGGATGGAGATGGGCACCTTCGACACCCACCGCGGCCTGCCGTTCGCCTGCGTCCGTACCGACATCAGCGTCTCCAACGACGGTCAGCACGGCGGCGACGCCTCCGCCGGACCGCTGTACGGCGCCCGCTTCACCCACTGGAACGTCACCGTCACCAACGGCCGCGCGGGCTGCGTCAAGATCGACGACATCGCGCCCTACAGCGCGACCGTCGGCATCTCCACGGTGACCCCCTTCGGCCAGATCGACGTCCCCGACTTCACGGGCCCGCTGCACTCGCGCCTGGAGTCCTACGGCACCCCGGGGATCGACCCGCCGAACCTCTACGAGGCGCAGCGCGCTCTGCGGCTCCGCCGCTGACCGGGGCTTCCGGCCGAGCGACCGCGCTTCGCGCCCGGCCGCCGCGGGGAGCGCCGCGGCGGCCGGGCGACCTCGTGCCCCGGTCCGGTGACCTCGTATCCGGTCGGGTGCCTTCGTGTCCCGGCTGGTGTCCCTGTCGGCGGCCGGTCCGCGGCGCTCAGCCGCCGACCTGTTCCGGGGCGTCGTGGGGAGCCGGGGCCTGGGCCTCGACTCCGGCCGCCACAGGGGCGGTTGGAAGGACCGGGGCGGCCGGACGGCCGCGCAGCAGCAGGTAGTAACCGGCTCCCGCGAGCGTGCCGAGGACGGCGCAGCCCAGCCAGACGGTGTTACGGCCGAGCTGGTCGAGGGTGACGCCGCCGACCAGCGGACCGGCGAAGGCCGCGGCGGACCAGGACAGGGTGTACATGCCCTGGTAGCGGCCACGGGCGGTGGCCGGGGCGAGGTCGGCGACCACCGACATCGAGGCGGGGGCGTGCACGATCTCGCCGAGGGTCCATACGACGACGGTCAGCGAGTAGAGGGCGACCGAGCCCGCGAGGACGGTCAGGCCGAAGCCCCACGCCATCAGCAGTGAACCGACGCCCAGCAGCGCCGCGTTGCCGTACCGCCGTACCAGCCGGGTGACGGGGATCTGGAGCAGCACGATCACCAGGCCGTTGATGGCGATGACGACGCCGAACTGGCGGGCGGACAGGCCGTGCGCGCCCATGTCGACGGCGAGTGTGGAGTTGGCCTGGTTCATCACCGAGCCGAGCAGGAAGGTCAGGCCGACCAGGGCCATGAAGCGCTGGTCGCGCAGGACGTCGGAGAGCCGGATGTCGGTGGAGTCCGGGTCGCGCCGCGAAGTCGCCTTACGGGGACGGGATTTCGCCGTCGTCCCGCTCACCGCCTTCCCGCTCGCCGTCGTCCCGCTCACCGCCTTCCCGCTGACGTACGTCACCTTCGCCGTCACCGGCAGCGTCTCCTGCGCCTTGACGTACACGACCAGCGCGCACAGCACGGTCGTCAGCGCGTCGCCGACGAACAGCCACACGTACCCCTCGGAGGCGATGAAGCCCGCGGCGGCGGCCGAGACGCCGAAGCCGATGTTGATCGCCCAGTAGTTGAGGGAGAAGGCGCGCACCCGGTCCTTCGGGGGTACGAGGTCGGCGATCATCGCGGAGAGCGCGGGCCGGGAGGCGCTGCTGGTCAGGCCGACGAGGGTGGCGACGGCGGCGATGGCCAGCGGGTTGGTCACGAAGCCGAGCACCGCGGTGGTGGCGGCGGCGCCGAGCTGGGTGGCGAGCAGTGTGGGGCGGCGGCCGATCCGGTCGGCGAGGACCCCGCCGAGTACCGCGCCCGCGGCGCCGCCGAGCCCGAACAGGGCCGCGACCAGGCCCGCGTACGAGGCGGAGTAGCCGCGCTGCACGGTGAGATACAGGGCGAGGAACGTCACGACGAAGCCGCCGAGGCGGTTCACCAGGGTGCTGGTCCACAGCCACCAGAACTGGCGGGGAAGACCGCTCACCGTCTCCCGTACCGCCCGACTGAACGCCGTCACCGCGACCCCTTTGTGTAATGACCTCTACCGGCTGGAGAATATTACAGAGGGCGGTCGGGTGGCGCCAGGGGATTTCTATTAGGCTCGGGCCCATGGCTGCTGCTCCGTACCAACTGATCCTGCTCCGCCACGGCGAGAGCGAGTGGAACGCGAAGAACCTGTTCACCGGCTGGGTGGACGTCAATCTCAACGACAAGGGTGAGAAGGAGGCGGTCCGGGGCGGCGAGCTGCTCAAGGACGCCGGTCTCCTCCCCGACGTGGTGCACACCTCCCTCCAGAAGCGCGCGATCCGCACCGCGCAGCTCTCCCTGGAGGCCGCCGACCGCCACTGGGTGCCCGTCCACCGTTCCTGGCGGCTCAACGAGCGGCACTACGGCGCGCTCCAGGGCAAGGACAAGGCGCAGACCCTCGCCGAATTCGGCGAGGAGCAGTTCATGCTGTGGCGCCGCTCGTACGACACCCCGCCGCCGCCCCTGGAGGACGGCGCCGAGTTCTCGCAGAGCGACGACCCGCGGTACGCGAACATCCCGCCGGAGCTGCGTCCGCGCACCGAGTGCCTCAAGGACGTCGTCCTGCGCATGCTCCCGTACTGGTACGACGGCATCGTCCCCGACCTGCTCGCGGGCCGCACCGTCCTGGTCGCCGCGCACGGCAACTCCCTGCGCGCCCTGGTCAAGCACCTCGACGGCGTCTCCGACGCCGACATCGCCGGCCTCAACATCCCCACCGGCATCCCCCTCTCCTACCAGCTCGACGCCTCCTTCCGCCCCCTCAACCCGGGCGGCACCTACCTCGACCCCGACGCCGCGGCAGCCGCCATCGAGGCGGTCAAGAACCAGGGCAAGAAGTAGTCCTACTGCTCGACGGTGCCTCCTGCCTGCGGATTCTCCGCCAGGTGGGGGGCATGGGAATTTACGTGGCCGGGAGTTGGTAGGCGAGGACGTAGGCGTCGGCTGCCATCACCGTGTCGCAGACTTCGACGGGGCGGGACTCGGTGTCGTACGCGGTGCGGATGAGGTGGATGACGGGGACGCCCGTGGCGAGGCGGAGGAGCTTGACCTCGGCGGGGGCGGGCATGCGGGCGCGGATTTCCTCGTCGAAGTGGTCGAGCCGGTGGCCGAGTTCTTCGAGGCGGGCGTAGATGCCGCCGGGCCCGGGCTTGGGGTCGGCGATGGGGGTGCCACGGGCGATGTCGAGGGGCAGACACGAGGTGGCGAACTCGACCGGGCGGCCGTCGAGGAGGTAGCGGCGGCGTGGGGCCAGGACGCGGCGCGGGCCACCGAGGCGGGCGGCGACGTCCTGGGCCGGCCGCTCCTCTTTATACGTACAGGTCGTGTGGTCCTCGCCCTCGCCGGTCGTGGCGTACGTACACGCCGGGTCCTTCACCAGCTTCAGGCCGGGGCTCGCGACGAGGTCGAGCCGGAATCCGTCGGCGGCCTCAAGTCCGCGGTTGTGCGCGGTGAGCGGTACGGAGAAGGTGTCACCGGGCTTTACGCCGGTGGGGTCCTGGCTCTGGGCGAGGACGTCGGACGAGGTGCCGACCTTCACCTCGGTAGGTGGGGCGGGGCCGCCGCGACCCCGCCCCACGTACCGGTGTACGTGATGACGTGCGCCGGGCCGCCCTGGAGACCGCCCTGCGCGAAGAGGCTGAACCTGACGGTGTCGGTGCCGTCCGCCGTGTCGTGCGGCACTGTGCACACCGCGATGGTCGGCCGCGCGCTGTTCTGCGCGCACGGCGGATTGAGGAAGACGACGTCCGCGACGCCGGTCAGGTCGCCGAAGTCGACGGTGATCGTCCGCGGCCCCGTGGGGTGGCCGGGGCGGTCCTTGCCGAAGCCGATGGTGACCTTGGTGACACCGTCGGGACCCGCCACCACCTTGGGCGGCAGCGTCACCGAGGCGGTGGTGGAAATGGCCGGGGGGGGTCGGCCGCGACGGCCGGGGCGGCGGCGCTGACGGCACCCGCGAGGAGGAGGGGGAGGGCGGCGGCGAGCGCCGCGGCGCGTCGCCTGTGACTGACGATCTCCACGAGCAGTACGCCTCTCCCCATGGGAGTTGACCACCGGTCCGGCCCGGGACCGCGCGGTTGTGGGGAGATAGACACGTGATGAAGGGCAACGGTTGTAGAGGTGGCCCAGACGCGACGTAGGCGCCGGACATGACAAGGCCGCGCTCGTCCGGACGTGACAAGGCCCCGCTCGTCCGGACGTGACAAGGTTCCGCTCGTCCGGACGTGACAAGGCCGCGCTCGTCCGGACGTGACAAGGTTCCGCTCGTCCGGACGTGACAAGGTTCCGCTCGTCCGGACGTCGCAAGGTTCCGCGTCCGGACAGGACACGCCCCCGCGTCCGGGCATGACGACGGCCCGCGTCCGTCAGGAAGCGCGGGCCGTCGTCCGTGTGAACGGTTGGTGCGACGGGACGGTACGGATCGGACGAGCCGGGACGGACGGGGCGTCAGCCGGTGCAGCCTCCGCACTGGCAGGCGCCGCCGGACTGGCAGCCACAGCCGCACCCCGAGCCGCAGCCGCACGCGGCGACCAGCGGCAGCGGGGTCCGGAGCGGCTGCGGGGCGTGGTCGGAAGACGGCTGGTCGCGTACGGGAGTTGGCGTGACGGGGGATTCCTGCATCAGTACACCCTCCTCAGGCTTGCCTACCCACCAGTGAACTCCGCGCCGGCCGCGCCCTTCAATAGCGCACCCCCGGCGCACGAGCGCACTCCGGCCTCCCCCGAATGCCTTACGCGCCCTACGCGCGGCGACCGGCCCGCGCGCCGCGAGAGACCCCGCGCCGCCACCGGCCCGCGCGCCGCGAAAGACCTCTGCCCCCACGAAAGACCTCCGCGCCGCCACCGACCCGCGACGCACCGCCCCAGAACCCCCGCCGGACGGCGCTACGCGCCCTCCACCGCCGACGGCGTCTGCGGCGTCATCTCGTCCGCGTGCTCACCGGTGACCAGGTAGACGACGCGCTTGGCGACCGACACGGCGTGGTCGGCGAAACGCTCGTAGTACCGGCCGACCAGCGTCACGTCCACGGCCGTCTCGATGCCGTGCTTCCAGCGGTCGTCCAGCAGGTGCTGGAAGAGCGTGCGGTGCAGCTCGTCCATGCGGTCGTCGTCCGCTTCGAGCTGGAGCGCGTCGTCCACGTCCTTGCTGACGATGACCTCGCCGGCCTTGGCGACCAGGCGCTGCGCGAGCTGGCCCATCTCCAGGATGGTGCTGTGCAGGTCGCGCGGCACGGCCGACTCGGGGAAGCGCAGGCGGGCCAGCTTGGCCACGTGGCGGGCGAGGTCGCCGGACCGCTCCAGGTCCGCGCTCATCCGCAGCGACGTGACCACGATCCGCAGGTCGGTGGCGACCGGCTGCTGCCGGGCCAGCAGGGTGATCGCCCGGTTCTCCAGCTCCCGCTGGATCTCGTCGACCTTCTCGTCGGCGGCGATGACGCTCTCCGCGACCTTCAGGTCCGCGTCGAGCAGCGCGGTGGTGGCGCGGCCGATCGCGGAGCCGACGAGCCGGGCCATCTCGACCAGACCGTCACCGATCGAGTCCAGCTCCTCGTGATATGCGTCCCGCATCGCTTTCCTTCCGTCCGAACAGAGGTTTCTCCTCCACGCTGCCACGCTGATGGGCGTACGCGTACCGACCGCACACCCTGAGTGAACCACTCCCCACGTGAAGGTGAACTCTTGGCAACGAGCATCCGAGAGGTAGCTTCCGGGGTTGTGGATCGCTTGCGCGACCCACCTAACCTGGGGCTATGGACGTGAACGCGGCAGTCGCCGCAGCCAGTGCGATAGCCGGTCTGCTGACCGGTGTGATCGCCGTGCTCGCGTTCCGCTGGAGCGAGCGGGAACAGGCCCGCCCCACCCGTACGGCCATGCGGCCCGACAACATGACCGGCGCGCTGCCGCCGGGCGTGGACACCGTCCTTTCGGTCCTGCGGTCCTCCGCCGTCGTCCTGGACGAGGGCGACACGGTGGTCAAGGCCAGCTCGGCGGCGTACGCCCTCGGGCTGGTACGCGGCGGCCGGCTGGCCGTCGACCAGATGCTGCAAATGGCCCGCGAGACCCGGCGGGACGGCGAGATACGGCAGGTGGAACTGGACCTGCCGCGCCGCGGTGTGAGCCGCGGCGAAGGTCTCGCGGTCTCGGCGCGGGTCGCCCCGCTGGGCTCCCGGCTGGTGCTGCTGCTGGTCGAGGATCTCACCGAGGCCCGGCGGATCGAGGCGGTCCGCCGTGACTTCGTGGCGAATGTCAGCCACGAACTGAAGACCCCCGTGGGGGCGCTCTCCCTGCTGTCGGAGGCCGTCATGGACGCCTCGGACGACCCCGAGGCGGTCATCCGCTTCGCGGGCCGGATGCAGATCGAGGCCACCCGGCTGACCAGCCTGGTCCAGGAGATCATCGACCTCTCCCGGGTCCAGGACGACGACCTGCTCGACGACGCCGAGCCGGTGGCCGTGGACGACCTCGTCGCCGAGGCCGTCGACCGCTGCCGTCACCAGGCCAACACCAAACAGATCACCATGGCTACCGGAACCACCCCTGACCTGCACATATGGGGAAACCGGGGCCAGCTCGCCGCCGCCCTCGGCAATCTCGTCGAGAACGCTGTCAACTACAGTCCGGCCCGTACGCGGGTCGGCATCGCGGGGCGCAGGATCAACGCACCCGGCGGGGATCTCATTGAGATCTCCGTCACCGACCAGGGCATCGGCCTCTCCGAGAAGGACCGCGACCGGGTCTTCGAGCGCTTCTACCGGGTCGACCCGGCGCGCTCGCGGGCCACCGGCGGCACCGGGCTCGGGCTGTCCATCGTCAAACACGTGGCCGCCTCGCACGGCGGGGAGGTCACCGTGTGGAGCGCCGAGGGTCAGGGCTCCACCTTCACACTGCGGCTTCCCGAAGCCGGGATCGCCCGCGACCGCGCACTGCCGCCCGGCACCGATCCGGTGGCCGAGGCGGACGCGGACCCCGACTCCGATCCCGACTCCGACTCCGACCGCGACTCCGATCTCGATTCCGACCAGGAGTCGCTGGACGAGCCGTCGGACGAACAGCTCTTCCGCTCTCTCCCCGAACACATCCCCGCCCCGGAGGTCCTTCCGTGACACGCGTACTCGTCGTCGAGGACGAAGAGTCCTTCAGCGACGCGCTGTCGTACATGCTCCGCAAGGAGGGCTTCGAAGTCGCCATCTCGGCGACCGGGCCCGACGCGCTGGACGAGTTCGAGCGCAATGGCGCCGACCTGGTGCTGCTCGACCTCATGCTGCCGGGCCTGCCCGGCACCGAGGTCTGCCGCCAGCTCCGGCTGAAGTCCAATGTCCCGGTCATCATGGTGACCGCCAAGGACAGTGAGATCGACAAGGTCGTCGGCCTGGAAATAGGCGCGGACGACTATGTGACCAAGCCGTTCTCCTCGCGGGAGCTGGTCGCCCGCATCCGCGCGGTGCTCCGCCGTCGCGGCGAGCCCGAGGAGATCTCCCCGGCCGCACTGGAGGCCGGTCCGGTCCGGATGGACGTCGACCGGCACGTGGTCACCGTCTCCGGCGGCAAGGTCGACCTCCCGCTCAAGGAGTTCGACCTGCTGGAGATGCTGCTGCGCAACGCGGGCCGCGTCCTGACCCGTATGCAGCTCATCGACCGGGTCTGGGGCGCCGACTACGTCGGTGACACCAAAACCCTCGACGTGCACGTCAAGCGGCTGCGCGCCAAGATCGAGCCCGACCCGGGCGCGCCGCGCTACCTGGTGACGGTCCGCGGCCTGGGCTACAAGTTCGAGCCGTAAACCCGGGTGCGGGCCTTGGATCCGGGCCCTCACACAGCGCGCGGACGGCAGAGCGCGTCCTGGATTCGTATACGGGAAAGGCCCGGTGGCGAGCGTGCCACCGGGCCGTTTCAGGTTGTCCGAAAACCGACCTCAGGAGGTCGGGGTCGCGGTGCCCGTCGGGGTCGCGGTGCCCTTCGGCGTGGCCGAGCCGGTGGGCGTCGCCGAACCGGTCGGCGTGGTGCTCGGCGTCGGGGCCTGGGTGGTCGGCAGCGAGCTGGGTCCGAACTGCTGGTAGTCGCCGGTGGCCGGGATCACGTTGAGCTGGATCGCGACGGGCCCGGAGGAGCTGAACTCGAACACGGCGTTCTGCACGTCGCCGTCGCGCAGCGCCTCGGTGCCGCTGTCCACGACGGCGGACGGGTTGCCCTTGCCGCCGAGGAGCACGGTCCCGTGGCCGGGGACGCTGACGGTCTGGCCGCCGTCCTTGTCCGCGAGCGTGACCCTGGTCGAGCCGAGCTGGACGGACTGGAGGGTCTGGGCGTCGTCGCCGTTGTTGAACAGGCGCGCGGAGACCGTCGCGGGTCCGTTTCCGGCGCTCTGGGTGAGCACCACGGCGTTCTGTACCTTGATCACGCCGTGGGTCACGGAGTCGCTGTCCGGTTGGACCTTCAGGGTCTGCGCGTCGTTCCCGGCCGCGCAGGCGGCGAGCGGGGCGAGCGAGAGCGCGAAAACGGCGGCGAGGGCGCCGCGACGGAAGCTGCGGACCACGGCGGCGGCATCTCCTAGATCAGGTTCGGAAGATCTTCCAGCGGCCTTAGATTACCGAGCCGTTGACGCGCCCGCGCACCGGGTGGCCCCTGGGAGCCCGGCTCACCCGTGCGGTTCACCCGCCCGGTGGCGGGCCGGGTGCGCGTACCCATTGCATTCCGCATTCCCCCGACGTGATTACCCGACGCCGTTCATGATCGACGCGGACGGTTTTCCGCGAGTGTTCCGCCGTTGTTCCACGACTGTGCAAAATTGGATCATCTGCGGGCAGGTTCCCGAACGGAGTAGCGATGATCCACTCGTCCGGGAGCGACAAATGGGGACGTACTGCCCCTTGTTCAGTGGCGGTAGAGCCTGTAACGGCAGCGTTTCAGCCTCCCCGTATACCTGCTCCCACCTGCGGATACCTCGCGCGGGAGGCATGCTCCAGCACGTCCCGGGGGCCGTTGTCAAGCCCTGAGATATGCTCTGACCTGCGAAAACGCCATTCAGATGAGGGCGTTCCCGTGTTACCCTGGATAGCCACGGAAGGGGTACCTGTCACATGACGTTCAAGGTTGGCGACACCGTGGTCTATCCCCATCACGGGGCCGCGCTGATCGAGGCAATCGAAATTCGCCAGATCAAAGGTGTGGACAAGACCTACTTGGTGCTCAAGGTCGCCCAGGGCGACTTGACGGTACGTGTGCCCGCGGACAATGCGGAGTTCGTCGGCGTACGCGACGTGGTCGGTCAGGAGGGTCTGGACCGGGTCTTCGAGGTGCTGCGCGCGCCGTACACCGAGGAGCCCACCAACTGGTCCCGGCGATACAAGGCAAATCTGGAGAAGCTCGCTTCCGGCGATGTCATCAAGGTCGCAGAAGTGGTCCGCGACCTGTGGCGTCGTGAGCGCGAGCGCGGCCTGTCGGCCGGCGAGAAGCGCATGCTCGCCAAGGCCCGGCAGATCCTGGTCAGCGAACTCGCTCTGGCGGAGAACACCAACGAGGACAAGGCCGAGGCGCTGCTCGACGAGGTTCTCGCGTCCTAAGATCCTCGCGCGCGCCCACCACGTGCCATCGAGGTTCTCGTTTCTCGTCTCAATCGGCGTGGCCACGCCGACCGTGACGTACGGCGACGCACTGCCCCCGGAAACACCACCCGAGGGAATTACCGCGGCACCCGGTCGGGCATGACGACCGGGTGCTGCGGCATGCTTGTGCCCGCGTACGGAGACATACGGCCGGAGACATACGGCACCGCCCACCAGGCGGTACCGGGCGTGGCACATCCCCGCGGACTTCACGGAAGGGGTCCGCGGTGAGTGCTTGCCCGGCACTGTTCCCCACCTCGGCTGGGGGTACTCCCAGGCGATACCCACCTCATACAAGGACACAAACCTGCGTACCGCAGCAGTCATTCCCGCCGCCGGCCGTGGACTTCGGCTCGGCCCCGGCGCGCCCAAGGCCCTGCGCACCCTCGGCGGGGTGCCCATCCTGGTGCACGCCGTCCGCGCGATGGCCCGCGCCCGCGCCGTCGACGTGATCGTGGTCGTCGCCCCGCCCGATGGCGTCCCCGAGGTCAGGGCGCTGCTCGACGCCCACGGCCTGCCCGAGTCCACCGACATACGGGTCGTCCCCGGCGGTGACGTACGGCAGGAGTCGGTACGGCTCGGCCTCGCCGCGCTCCCCGACGACGTGGACGTCGTCCTCGTGCACGACGCGGCCCGCCCGCTGGTGCCGGTGGAGACCGTGGACGGCGTGGTCGAGGCGGTACGCGGCGGCGCCCCCGCCGTCGTCCCCGCGCTGCCGCTGGCCGACACCGTCAAGAGCGTCGACGCGGTCACCAATCTGGTCACCGGCACCCCGGAGCGCGCCTTGCTGCGCGCCGTCCAGACCCCGCAGGGCTTCGACCGCGGCACGCTCGCCAAGGCGCACGCCACCGTCACCCGCGATGTCACCGACGACGCGAGCATGGTCGAACAGCTCGGCGTACCGGTGCTGGTCGTGCCGGGCCACGAAGAGGCGTTCAAGGTGACCCGCCCGCTGGACCTCGTGCTCGCCGAGGCCGTACTCGCCCGCAGGAGGGCCACCGATGGCTACTGACGGCCCGCTCGGGCACGGGGTGTCCGGGTCCGATCTGCCCGGCGGCGTGCCCGGGTCCGATCTGCCCGGCGGCGGCGTGTCCGGGTCCGATCTGCCCGGCTCCGGGCTGCCGCCCGGCCATGTGCTTCCCCAGGTCGGCATCGGCACCGACATCCACGCCTTCGAGGAAGGCCGCGAGCTGTGGTGCGCCGGACTCCTCTGGGAGGGGGAGGGGCCGGGGCTCGCCGGGCACTCCGATGCCGACGTCGTCGCCCACGCGGCCTGCAACGCCCTGTTCTCCGCCGCCGGCCTCGGTGACCTCGGCGCCCACTTCGGCACCGACCGGCCCGAGTGGGCGGGCGCCTCCGGGACCGCCCTGCTCACCGAGGCCGCCCGGATCGTGCGCGACGCGGGCTTCGTCATCGGCAACGTGGCGGTCCAGGTCGTCGGCAAGCGCCCCAAGATCGGCCGCCGTCGCGACGAGGCCCAGAAGGTCCTGACCTCGGCGGTCGGCGCCCCCGTCTCGGTGAGCGCCGCCACCAGCGACGGCCTGGGCTTCCCCGGCCGCGGCGACGGCCTCGCGGCCGTCGCGACGGCACTGGTGGTGCGCGCTCACCCGCACGAGTGAGCGAGGAAAATCCACGGGCGGGTGAGGGAATTCTCCGCCCGCCCGGCACGTTGCGTAGCCGGAAGATCACCGCCCCGGCATGTGAAAGGACCCGCTCATGGCCGCCCTCTCGGACTCCGCCCGCGCCCTGATCGACGACAAGAATTTCGCGACCATCGCCACCCTCCAGCCGGACGGCCAGGCCCAGTTGTCCGTCGTGTGGGTGACGCGTGACGGTGACGACGTGCTCGTCTCCACCAAGGAGGGCCGTCGCAAGCACCTCAATCTGCTCAAGGACCCCCGCACCACCGTGCTGGTGACCCCGGTCGACAACCCGTACAAGTACCTGGAGATCCGGGGCACGGCGACCCTCACCCGTGAGGGCGGCGACGATCTGATCAACGCGCTGAGCCGGAAGTACACCGGTGAGGCGTACGGCAACGACGAGCCCGGGGACGTGCGTGTCGTCGTACGGGTGAGCGCGGACCGGATCGTCGAGCACGGCTGAGCCGCGCGGGGCCGCCGTCCATACAGCCGGGCCGCCGTACAGCCGGGCGGGGCCGGGGACGGGGGGCCGCCGTACAGCCGATTGTCACCGTTGTGTGTGCCCTGTGTCAGACCGCACAAGGCACCCGCTCCGGGCCACTACCCTTGTGGGGTGACTATTCGCCTGTACGACACCAACGCGCGCCAGGTCCGTGACTTCGTCCCGCTCACGCCGGGCTGCGTCTCGATCTACCTGTGTGGCGCCACCGTGCAGGCGGCCCCGCACATCGGGCACATCAGGTCCGGGCTCAACTTCGACATCATCCAGCGCTGGTTCCGCTACCGCGGCTACGACGTCACGTTCATCCGCAATGTGACGGACATCGACGACAAGATCCTCGCCAAGGAGGCCGATCAGGGCCGCCCCTGGTGGGCGATCGGGTACGAGAACGAGCGCGCCTTCACCGCGGGCTACGACGCGCTGGGCTGCCAGCCGCCCACGTACGAGCCGCGCGCCACCGGCCACGTACCGGAGATGATCGAGATGATGCGCGGCCTCATCGAGCGCGGGCACGCGTACGAGGCCGACGGGAACGTGTACTTCGACGTGCGCTCGTTCCCCGAGTACCTGGAGCTGTCCAACCAGGAGCTGGACAATCTGCGCCAGCCCGAGGGCGAGGGCGAGACCGGCAAGCGGGACCAGCGGGACTTCGCGATGTGGAAGTCGACCAAGCCCGGCGAGCCGTCGTGGGAGACCCCGTGGGGCCGCGGCCGTCCCGGCTGGCACCTGGAGTGCTCGGCGATGGCCCACAAGTACCTGGGCAGCGTCTTCGACATCCACGGCGGCGGGATCGACCTGATCTTCCCGCACCACGACAACGAGATCGCGCAGGCCAAGGCGTACGGCGACGAGTTCGCCCGCTACTGGGTGCACAACGCCTGGGTCACCATGAGCGGCGAGAAGATGAGCAAGTCGCTCGGCAACTCGGTGCTGGTCTCCGAGATGGTGCAGCGCTGGCGGCCGATCGTGCTGCGCTACTACCTGGGCACCCCGCACTACCGGTCGATGATCGAGTACAGCGAGGAGGCGCTGCGCGAGGCGGAGTCCGCCTTCGCGCGGATCGAGGGCTTCGTGCAGCGGGTCATCGAGAAAGCCGGGCCGGTCGAGCCCGCCGCCGAGGTGCCGCCCGCCTTCGCCGAGGCGATGGACGACGACCTGGGAGTGCCGCAGGCGCTCGCCGTGATCCACACCACCGTCCGGCAGGGCAACAGCGCGCTGACGGCGGACGACAAGGAGACCGCAGTCGCGCGTCTGGCCGAGGTCCGTGCGATGCTCGGAGTGCTGGGCCTCGACCCGCTCGACGCGCACTGGACGGGCGCCGACCGCGGCGACGACCTGCACGGCGTCGTGGACTCCCTGGTCCGGCTGGTCCTCGAACAGCGGCAGTCGGCCCGCGCCCGCAAGGACTACGCGACCGCCGACGCGATCCGCGACCAGCTCGTACAGGCGGGTCTGGAGATCGAGGACACACCGACGGGTTCGCGCTGGACGCTGCGCGGCTGACCGATCCCGCGGCCGACCGCCTCCGCGGCCGACTGCCTCCGTGGCGGACCGCCTCCTGGCGGATCGCCTCCGCGGCCCCGGCCGACGGGCCCGACCCGTCGACCCGACCCGACCCGTATATCCGTACGCCGGACCCATGTCCGGCGAGCATGACCGAAGCGAAGTGAGAGTGCCCCATGGCCGGGAACAGCCAGCGCAGGAACCGCCGTACATCCAACAAAAAGGGCGCCACGGTCGGCAGCGGCGGGCAGCGGCGCAGGGGCCTTGAGGGCAAGGGCCCGACGCCGCCCGCGGAGGCGCGCAAGGGCCACAAGAAGAACCGCGTCGCCAACGCCGCGGCCAAGCGGGCCGTCTCCTCGCAGTCCCGGCGCCCGTCGGGCCGCGGCTCCAAGTCGACCTCCGAGCTGGTCGTCGGCCGCAATCCGGTGGTGGAGGCGCTGCGTGCCGACATCCCGGCCACAGCGGTGTACGTCCAGCAGTTCATCGAGAACGACGACCGGGTACGGGAGGCGCTGCGGCTGGCCACCGACCGCGGCGTACCGCTGCTCGAAGCCCCGCGCCCCGAGCTCGACCGGCTCACCGCGGGCCTGAACCACCAGGGCCTGGTGCTCCAGATCCCGCCGTACGAGTACGCGCACCCGGACGATCTGGCCGCCGCCGCGCACGACGCGGGCGAGGACCCGCTGATCGTCGCGCTCGACGGTGTCACCGACCCCCGTAACCTCGGCGCCGTCGTCCGCTCGGTGGCGGCCTTCGGCGGGCACGGCGTCGTCGTGCCCGAGCGGCGCGCGGCCGGGATGACGGCCGGTGCGTGGAAGACGTCCGCGGGTACGGCGGCGCGGGTGTCGGTGGCGCGCGCCACCAACCTCACCCGCACGCTGGAGTCGTACCAGAAGGCCGGGCTCACCGTCGTCGGCCTGGCCGCGGACGGCGACCTCGAACTGCACGAGCTGGACGCCCTGTCGGGGCCCGTCGTCATCGTCGCGGGCAGCGAGGGCAAGGGGCTGTCGCGGCTCGTCAGCGAGACGTGCGACCTGCTGGTGCGGATTCCGATGCCGGGCGGCGCGGCGGAGTCGCTGAACGCCGGTGTGGCGGCGGGTGTTGTGCTGTACGAGGCGTCGCGGCGCAGGGCCTGAGCCGTGGTCGTGGCGCGGGGTCTGGGGCGGGTCGTGGCGCCGGGTCTGAAAAGCCTGCGCGGCGCAGGCTCTGAGCCGCCCTGTGACACTTCCTGAGGCGTTCTCGGACGCGTCTTCGAATCGTCATCGCCGGGGCGCTGACCGGGCGTTGACGGGTCTCGGACATCGCGGGGGCGCGGAGACAGTGTCCTAAACGTCCGTCACTCGGTTAGATGAGTGTGGACACCAGAACACCCCGCACTCCTACGGGGGGAGGGTTGCCCGGCTTCGACGAGCCCGCTCCGTTGAGCATGGCCAGGGTGCCGAGCGATCCCGCCCAGGTCATCGTCAATCACGCGAGCTTCCGGGTGCAGCTCGGCGCGACCCCGGGCCGTGCCCTCAGCCTCGACGACACCGCGCAGATCCCCGTCGTGACGCAAGCACGGCCCGGCGCGGCCGGGCGGCGGAAGCTGTCGCCGGTGGTGTGGTCGGGCCGTTCCACGCCGGGCGACCCGGCGGCCGGGGAACTGCTCCAGGCGGTCCGCCGCGCGGGCGTGGCCGGCGGCGCGAACTCCTCCGGCGCGGCCACTCAGGTGCTGCCGCGGATCGACGACACCACGGCGGCGCCCCCCGTGCCGACCGTCGTGGGCCAGCGCGGCGCGCACTCGCCGACCGGCCTGCTCAGCGGCGTACGCCCGGCGACCGGCGCGTACGACGAGGGCGCGGACGGCGCTTCCGACGAGCAGCGGGTGGGCTACGTCGGCGACTCCTCGTCCTTCGACGGAACCGAGCGCAGGCCGCGTACCCGCAACGGCGAACCGGCCAAGCACGCCTGGTACCCCGACCGCCGCATGAACCTCGGCATCGTGCTGCTCCCGCTGCGGATCTTCCTCGGCTTCGTGTCGATCTACGCGGGCATGGGCAAGCTCTGCGACCCCGTCTACTTCGACGGCGGCAAGCGCGGCTCGATGGTCACCTGGCTCAACTCCCTGCATCCGTGGGCCCTCGCGGAGCCGCTGCGCGACGCCGCGCTCAACCACCCGGTGGGCGCGGGCCTGAGCATCGCCTTCCTCCAGGTGGTCGTCGGCGTGCTGACCGTCTGCGGTCTGTGGCAGCGCCTCGCGGCCTTCTTCGGCGCGGGGCTGTCGATCGCGCTGCTGGTGACGGTGAGCTGGCGGACGGTCCCGGTGTACGACGCCCCGGACTTCATCTACCTCGCCGCGTGGAGCCCGCTGATCATCGCGGGCGCGCCGGTGTACTCCATCGACGGTCACCTCGCAGGGGACGCCTGGCGGCGGCTCGGCCCGCGCGTCGCGGTGTGGGACCTGCGCCGCCGTGTGCTGCGGCGCGGCACGGTGCTCGCCACCGTGATCGCCGGTCTGACGCTGCTGATCGGTTCGGTGCTCGGCGCCGCCGTCCGCGCGTCCAGCATGCACGACGACAGGCCGCAGCGGCCGACCGTCATCCCGACCAACAACCTGCCCGGCTCCCCGCTGCCCGAGGTCTCCGGCGGCAGCGGCTCGCAGGGCGCGTCGCCGAAGCCGTCGGCGTCGCCGAAGTCCAAGAAGAAGGGTGAGGACAAGAAGAAGGCCAAGGGGCAGCCGACGTCCAAGGCGCCGACGTCCTCGTCGTCCACGTCCTCCTCGTCGACCGGCGGCGGCCACTCCGCGGGCTCCCGCCCGACCAGCGGCTCGACGTCCTCCTCCAGCGGCGGTTCCTCCGGCGGGACTTCGCAGGCACCGCCGCCCGCCCCGCCCTCCCAGCCGGAGGCTCCCGCCCCGTCCGCCCCGGCCCCCAAGCCCACCCAGGGCGCCATCGGCGGCCTCCTCGGCCTCCACGTCCTCGGAGACCCCTCCTCCCCGTTCCCCACCCGCACCTCCTGAGCCTTCCCCCCCAAGGACCGCGCCCTCGTCATAGAGGGCGCGGTCCTCGCGCTGCGGTGGCCCCACCGCCCGTCCGCCGGCGGCCGGATCTGCAACGCGGCGGTGCCCCCGGGAGGCCCGGAGAGGACATCGCCACCTTCGGGCAGTTGCCCGACGGCTTCTGCGTCCTGTGGACCGCCACGCGCGGAC
Organism: Streptomyces sp. NPDC008139; assembly: GCF_042957025.1. Taxonomy (NCBI): domain Bacteria; kingdom Bacillati; phylum Actinomycetota; class Actinomycetes; order Kitasatosporales; family Streptomycetaceae; genus Streptomyces; species Streptomyces sp. NPDC008139. The sequence goes on along the minus strand of NZ_JBIBHM010000015.1, from coordinate 82,029 downwards.
CTCTGCGCGGGAAAGGACCTCACGAGTACGGCAGCAGCGTCCCAGTGCCCAGGTCGAAGCCGAACGGTTGCGGGACGCGAAGGCTTTCACCGAAGTCGGCGTCCTCGCGACGGTGGTACTTCCCGCCGTCGGGACGGCTGAAGAGCGTGACCGTCTTCAGCCTCGCGTCGACCACGAGGTACAGCGGGATTCCCATCATCGGGTAGTCCCGTACCTTGCCCACCCATTCGTTCTCAGGGTTCGACGGCGACACCAGCTCGACGGCGATGGCCGCGCTCTCCGCGGGGACCTGATTGTCGGTGGTCTCCAGGACGTCAGCGGGCAGGTAGGTCAGATCGGGGTTGCGGCTCTTGCCCACACCGGGAGAGACGAGGTCGGTGTTCTCGCTCGGCAGCAGGTCGCCAGGGCAGTGTGCGTCGAACTGGCGCCTTACCACCAGGAGATTGCGCTGGTGGATGCCGGAGGGGCCGACCATCATCACGATCGTGTCGCCGGAGATCTCGGCCTTGAACCCGTCCGGCAGACTCCTGCGGGCCTCATCAAGGAGTGCGAAGCGCTGCGGGTCCATGCTGCTGTGCCTCCCATGAACGGGCCGACCGGTCTCCCGGACTAGCCGGACCTGACGCCCCAGAGCCCGCGCCGTTCACGGACGCCGACCGGGACTGTCCACACCCGCCCGGCCAACCGCATCCGCCAACGTAAAACCCCAGCTCAGATCCTGTCTGGGCTGGGGTTCACAGAGAGCCCCCTGTCGGATTCGAACCGACGACCTTCGCTTTACAAGAGCGGCTGGGCATTGCCCTCAGTGACCAGCAACTTCATTCGAGAAGCTAGCGAGCACGGGCCTATCCGTCAGTACACCCAGATGACCGCTACTCCCCCCTCGTTCTGGCGCGACGCTGGCACGGTGGCCCCTTCGTCCCGAAGCTAGCTAGTGAACTCTCGACCTGTGGCTGCAATGTGGTTGACCTTGGAGACGGTCCACCAGCATCTGCGGGAGTCCAGGGCGTTGAAGCGCAATCAGACACTCAGCCGGTCGCCGCTTCAGGCCGCGTATGGCCTACGTATGTGGCTCCGGAGGGCCCTTCGGACTTCGGTGAATGCGGTGGTCACGGAGCTAAGGCCAGCCTGTCGCGCATACGCCGCCCACAGGTGGTCCATGACTTGGCATGGTGCCGCCCAGCCCCATTCACGGTGTGACTGAACGTTCACGGCCCTGCAGGGAGCCGGCGTACGTGACTGGTTCTCTGGCCGGACTCGAGTTGTGCGACACCACATGCTGCACGCTCAGCCGCTTCGGAGCGGAAGCATGTGACAAATGGGAACAAAGGACTCAAATATTTATATTTCCTTGCAGCGGTCGATGTCTGTTCTGCGAGCTCCATCACCATTGGCTCGATCCGCTGCTACGATCGATTATCGGCGTGCTCTAATTAATTGGGATGAGACTTACGTGGCTAATGACGTCGTAGATCTGCAAGCTGAACTCGACAAGCATCGGCGTGCTGTCGATACGGATTACTTCGATCTGTCAATCCGGGAGATCGTACGGATGGTCGAAAGCGACGAGATCCAAGTCGCCCCCTCCTATCAGAGGCAGTTCCGATGGAAGGAGCCGGTGCAATCGGCTCTGATCGAGTCCTTGCTCTTGGGGTTGCCGATTCCCGCCATTTTTGTGGCTACGAATAGAGATGGCACCTGGGATGTAGTTGACGGGCTACAGAGGGTCTGTACGATACTGCGGTTTTTTGCTATCGATGTTCCCGGCTCCGAGACGCTGAAGTTTGCGAAAGACCCACTTCGCCTAGGTGACATGAGCCAGCTTTCCGGATTCTCGAAACTTGCCTACGAAGACCTTCCAGTTCCTATTCGCTTGATGCTCGGGAAGCGGTATCTGCGGGTTCAAGTTCTCAGTGACAAGTCGGATCATGAGGTTAGGTTTGAGCTTTTCCGGCGCCTTAATGCCGGTGCCGTCGAGCTAACAGCTCAAGAGGTGCGCAGCTGTGTCTACCGTGGTCCGTTCAATACGTTGATTGAGGACTTGTCAGTCACTCCAGAATATAAGGCTCTCCTGAAGTTGGGTTCCAAGAACCTAAATGACGGAACATCCGAAGAGATCGTTCTCAAATTCTTCGCTTACCTCGACGGTCTGGAAAAGTTCAATGGCAAGGTGACCGCCTTCCTGAATGATTACATGCTGCAGCGAGGCGAGGAGACGGATCTCGCCCAGGACAGGGAGCTCTTCCTTAAAACGGTTCGATTCCTCCAATCTGTAATTGGTGGAGAATTCAAGCGTAAGGGAGTTCATACCACGCCTTTGAATCAATTCGAGGCGGTCTTGGTAGGAATCGCTCGAATCTATCGAGCTGGAAATGAGCCTAAGGTTCCCAAGACAGGGTGGGAACTCGATGAGGAGCTCGTTTCGGCAAGCCGTGTGGGAACTAACAGCCGGACTATGCTGAAGAAGCGTGTGCTGCGATCAGAGGAACTGTTCTCCTAAATGAAGAGAGCCGTAGACTCAGTTTTTGACAAGGCGGTAGAACAGCTAGATCGAGAAGAAAGAAGGCTGGGCTCTCTAGAGAAGACCGGGACTGTCGCAACCTTCGATCGCGACGGGTTCGCAGCGATGAATAGGGCGCTCTCCTACGTTGTCATGGGGGGAGTGCTAGAAGAGCTCATGCGCGACCTCCCTGCTGCTCTGGCGGCAGACCTGGTAGCCCAAAACATCGAGCGTCGACATCTTCCGGTTTCACTTATAGCCGCCATTGATGCCTCTAGTTTCCGGCAATGTGGTAGCGATACCGTCGCTTCCCTCATTGCGCGAGCCAATGTCGTCCAGGCTGTTGCCTCGCATGGCTCAGATTCGCGCCCTGTGGTGGATTTTGGAGAGCTTTTCAAGCTCGCGGACGGATCCACTATTAATGAGAAGCACTTCAAAGCCCTTTGGGCCCTGCTGGGACTCGATGGGGATTGGCGCAGTGACCCAAAGGACACCATGCTTCTCAAGGAAATCAGAGACAAGAGGAATGATGTAGCTCACTGGTTGGAAGATCCCGTTACCGTGGGTCGCAGCAAGCGTCCTAGTGACCTTAAGACCATGGTGAAAGGATTGATCGACCTCGTGCAGCACTTCCATTTGGCGATTTGGTACTGGTTGGACGACAGAGCTGCGTCCGTTAAGGCGGTGGGGAACTAGATCACCTCGGGGTACCTCTACGTGGTCCTGCTCATAGCACGTCCTGCTAGTACTTGGGGGATGATCAGCTATGATCGTGGGACCCCTAGGTGTTCCCACGTGAGAGAAGTGCTGTTGAGAAGCCCTCAGTCGGGCGCTGGCCGCTTCAGCGGGCAAGACGCCCCGCCCATGTTGCTCGCGGGGCTCGATGGCCGGTGTGTCATCTCGCCGAAGCGACCGTCCGTGGATACCGCTGGCCTTGCTGACATTTTTCCGTACTATGCGGGTTTTTCCTTTGACTTCGCATCCGCGCACATTGCTGCCCACTCGAAAAATTTGAATGATTCTGCTGTAGTTCTGGATCCATGGAACGGAAGTGGCACTACTACGCTGGCCGCGCAGCATTTGGGTCATACTGCAATTGGAGTAGATCTAAATCCCGCGGCCAACATTATTGCGCAGTTGCGATGCCAAATCGGCGATAGAGCACGCGGTGTCCCAGTTCCTAAACGGCGCCGTTCCTCGCCGGAATCTATGGCGAAAGATCCACTTTCTCGTTGGTTGAGTCCAGGGGTGGTGGCTAGAATTCGTGATTGGACTTGCCAACTCATTGAATCACCGGCTGAGCAATCGTCTCTTGGATACGTTGCAATATTCCGAGCAGTACGCGGAATGACACGGAAGTTCGAGGGAAGTAACCCGACCTGGGTGAAGTCTTCCAAGTCCTCTGAAGATCTAGTCGCGCTCTCAAATGATGAGGTTGACGCCGCAATTGGGATCGAAGAGGATTTCCTACTCGGTAGACTTCAGGAATTTCCTGTTTCTGCTTCTCGGGCGACCATGGTCACTGCCTCTTCTCGGGCGTTGCCGTTGATGAATGGTTCAGTCGACGTAATCGTGACGTCGCCGCCGTATCTTACGCGTATCGATTATGGTATTGCTTACAGTCGGGAATTGGCTGTACTTGGAATTGATACCTCAGTGGATAGAAGCCTGCGATCTGGATTGATGGGCACTACGCTGATTCGCGGCCCGATCGGCTCGCTGGGTGACTCCCTGGGAGGGCTGGCGTCTGGTTTGATCAAGGATATTTCAGGTCACTCTAGCAAGGCGTCGGGTGGGTACTACCTGAAGCAGGCGGTGCAATATTTTAGCGATTTGACGGCTGGCCTCGATGAAGTGACGCGTGTTGCAAAATTGGGGGCCAGCATGTCGTTGGTAGTTCAGGATTCATACTACAAGGATATTCACGTCCGATTGGCCGACATATGCGCTGAGGGAGCAAAGATGCGTGGCTGGGAAGTGGTCTGGTCGGAGCAGTTCAAGGTTACGCGGTCGCTTACATCGCTAAATAAGGCAGCCAAGGAATATGTAAAGGGCGAAGTTGCCGAAAGCGTCCTCGACTTTCAGTTGCGAGAGAAGACCGCAGGCCATCGCTGACCGCATTGGTTACGAATGGTCTTGAAAACCGTCGTGGCAGCGATGTCGCCGCGGGTTCGAATCCCACACCCACCGCAGATGAACGGCCCCTGACCCGGCGCATCGGTCTGGGGCCGTTCTCGTGGGTCTGCCCGTCAAACACCGTGGGTCCCCGCTGATTCCCGCTACATCGGGCACGGGTGTCCCTTGTGGTACTGCACAGTTTCAGGGGGTGTCGGGGCTATCCATCGATTAGGTCAGCCCGCTCGCGTACCTGGTCATCGAGGTTCCCCTTCTCCAGGTCTCTGAGTGCGGCGGCGTACCCGGCCATGATCGCCTCGTGCGTCACGCCGTGGAGATCGACAGGAATCGTGCTGAAGATCCCTGAGCAGACGTTGGCGGCTGCCTCGTACGCAGGGCGGTAATGAGCTTCGCTGATTCCAGCGCCCAGTTGACTGACAAGATCACTTAGCTCGCTCTTTCGGTCGTCATCCACGCTGATCCCGATACCCTTGGGCACCAGCCCACAACCACTCCGGCTCCCATCCCGTCCGCCTTCGACCCACACTCCGTGGAGCGGTCGTGGTTCAGGGCGTCAAGGTGGAGCGCGCCACCGTACGAACGACCTTGACGCCCAGGGCCGCGACTGCTCGGCTCTGCCTGGGTCGAAGGTGGTCGGGATGGGAGCCCCACGACGCTCGCCCCGCTCCGGCCGGCACTCGCGAACGGCGCCTCTCCCATCCCGGAGTCCGAGCGCCCCGCTGGAGGCATCCTCTTGAAGCCGCGGGCTTGGTTCTCGACTCATGCCCTCGGGCCTATCCACTGCTGGCGCGCGTCGGCGCAGCGCGGGCGGAGCGGGCCGAAGGCAGGAGCGGCGCCCGGAGCGGAGCCGGGAAGCGCGCCCGGCGGAGCGGAGCGCAGCCGGGTGCCTTGAACTCGTAGAGAAGGTTGTTACTCAGTCGTCGGTGGCCGCGTGGGGCATGAAAGAGGCCCCGGCCGCTGTGGGGCTTGGTGGCGGTCGGGGCCTGGGGGCGGGGCTCGTGGTCAGGGGCTGTGGTAGGTCGTCCAGTCGTCTCGGGCGGTGATCAGGGCAGGGCGTACTTCCTGGTCCAGGTGGTCGGCCTGGGCGCGGAGTTGAGCGGCGACGGTGGCAAGTCTCTCCGGGTCGAGGTTGTGGAGCCAGTAGTCGTCTACGAACTGGAGGTTGACGACGGGCAGGCGGGCGGCGGGGTCTTCGCTGTAGGGGGCGCAGTCGATGCTTCCGCTCAGGATGACGGTCTCGGTGCCAGGGGCGTCGGTGACGGACACCGTCATGAGCTGGCCCGAGAACGCCTGGTGGTGGGTGATGTCGGCCAGCTCGGTGGCGAACCGCTGGGGCGGTACGTCGGTGGCGCTCGGGTCGTCTTCGGCCCATGCGGGCAGGTATCCGGTCGCGGTGTAGCCGATGGTCGTGGTTATGGTCCATGTCGCCGGGGCCTCGGCTGATGGTGGGGGCTGAGGATGGTCGTCGCCCCGGCCCGTTGCACTTGGCTCTGTGGTCGGGCGTTCCTTCGTCGCGCTGCTCATGGGTCACTGTCCTTCCGTAGTCGGTCGGACGGATGCGGGTAAGGCCGGCGCTTCCGGTGCCGCCTTGAGTGCGTGCTGCTCGATCGCCGCAGCGACCTTCTGCCATGCCGTGAAGACGTTCATCACTTCGTGCTCGGGGGCGTGGGTGAGGTCCAGGAGGAAGCGGCGGATCATGACTTCGCTGCTCAACGTCTGCTGAATGCGCGCGATCGTCCACGGGCTGTGGGTAGAGGGCGCCGCCGTCGACGGTCGGCCGGGGGTCATGAGGCGTCCTTGGGCTGCGTGAGGTGGGCGGTCACGGTGTGGCCGTGATGGTCGCCGCGGGTCTCGACGTGGTGGGCAAGGGCGGTGACCATGGCCAGGCCGCGGCCGTGGGTGTCCTCGGCGTCGGGGTGCTCGACGGTCGGTGCGCTCTTCGTCCCCCCGGAGTCGGTCACCGAGATGGAGACGACCGCAGGGGAGACGGCGAGGCTGACGTGGAAGGCCCCCGTGCTCCCGCTGGCGGTGTGGAGCACGGCGTTCGCGCTCAGCTCGGTGACGATGAGCGCCGCGTCGTCCGCACAGGAGGAATCGCGCAGCACATCGCGGGTCCAGCGGCGTACGCGGCCAACTTCTTCGGGTGAACCTGGGCAAGTCAATCTCCAGACTCGCGGACTACTCATATACTCGTGCATACAAGTTACTTTCTGCTGGTGGGCGGCCATGTGCGAACGGTTTGAGCTAGACGAGTTGCACGCCGTCGTGCGCGCGCACGGCAGGCGGGGACTTCGCGTCCAGGGCGTCGAGAACGCGGATCGCGTACGCCTCGTCCGCGAGTTCGGAGACTTCTTCCCGGGTGGCCCAGTGCAGGGCGCTGGTCTCGGTGCCGGTGGAGGGCTCGCCGTCGATCGCCTCGCAGCGGAAGACGAGCGAGACGATGAGTCCGGTCATGTTCTTGTAGACACCCGTCAGGGTGGCGGGCACAGCGATCTTGACGCCGGTCTCCTCCAGGACTTCGCGCTGAAGTGCGTCGGGGATGGTCTCCCCCGCCTCCAGGACGCCGCCGGGCGGTTCCCAGTGGCCGTTGTCGCGCCGCCTGATCAGCAGGGCCCGGCCGGCGTCATCGACGATGACTCCGGCGACGCTCACGGAGTGCGGACGCTCGATCGGCACGTACCTCATCCTCTCGGGTGGTTAGGCTGCCCACCGTAGCAACAAAGGTCGGCCACTCGTCTAGATATCCAAAGGAGTACACATGCCCGTTCTTCCCTCCGGCGTCCTAGGGGCGCTGGACCCGACGAGCGACCGCGCGGTGTTCCGTCAGATCGCCGATCAGTTGCGCGAAGCGATCGACAGGGGCAAGTTCGCCGAGGGCGACAAGCTGCCCTCCGAGACGGAGCTGGTCGAGCACTACGGCGTCTCGCGGATGACCGTACGGAACTCGCTGTCCGTCCTCCAGGGCGAGGGCCTGGTGGTCTCCGAGCACGGTAAGGGCGTCTTCGTGCGGCCCCGCCCGCCCGTGCGGCGGCTCGCCTCGGACCGCTTCGCCCGCCGGCACCGCGAGCAGGGCAAGTCGGCGTTCATCGTGGAGGCCGACGCGGCGGGCAGCCATCCCACCGTGGACAGTCTGGAGATCAAGGAAGAGCGGCCGAGTCAGGACATCGCCACCCGGCTCGGCGGCCCCCGTCGCGTACTGGCCCGACGCCGCCGCTATCTCCTCGACGGCCGCCCGGTCGAGTTCGCCACCTCCTACCTCCCGCTCGACCTGGCCCGCGGCACCCCCATCGCCGAGCCGAACCCCGGTCCCGGTGGCATCTATGCCCGACTCGAAGAACTGGGCCACCGCCTCGACCACTTCGAGGAGGAGATCCGCGCCCGCATGCCCGCGCCGACTGAGGTCAAGACGCTCCAGCTCGCGTCCGGCGTGCCGGTGATCCATCTGGTCCGCACGGCATTCGACACCGAGGGGCGTGCCGTCGAGGTCTGCGACACGGTGATGGCGGCGGACGCGTACGTGCTGGCGTATCAACTTCCGGCCACGTGACCTGGGCGGATGGTGTCGCGACACGGGCAGGGACGGCCCAACACCCGTGACTCGTACGCCTTTCTCGGCAAACTCATATAGACGAGTAGCCGGGTTGTGTGGCACAGTGGTTCTCGTGCCCGGTTCTTCGGGTGCACTAGACGACACTTGTCTAGACGACTAGCTGTCATGAGTGAAGGGGAAGGCGTTGCGTTCCATCCGTGTGGAGACATCGGCGGCAACGATCCTGCTGACCGAAGCTCCGGAGACGAAGATCAAGGACCGGCAGACCGGGGAGATCGCCACCGACGCGAACAGCGGTGAGCCGCTGATGACGCTCGGCGTGGTCTACATCGAGGACGGTGAGTCCTCGCTGCTCAAGGTGACCATCCCGCAGAGCGGTGTGGGCGAGGGGCTGGCCCTCGGGGCGCCGGTCGCGCTGCCGGGATTGGTGGCCCGGCCGTGGGAGAGCACGTTCAGCGGACAGCAGCGGCACGGGATCGCCTTCCGCGCCGCCGCCGTCACCCCGGCCGCTTTCCCGGCCCAGGTGGGGGTCTGAGTCCGATGTCGGACCTGATGACGCTGGTGGAGGTGGGTGGTGCCGTCACTGCTGTTGGCGGGTGCACCGCCTATCTGCGGGCCGAGCAGCCAGCCGCGTACCGGTCCCTGGTCGGGCTGCCCGTCTCGACCGCCCGCCTGCTCGGTTCGTACGGGTCGGTCATGGACGCCTGCGGGCTGACCGTCGCCCCCTCACGGCTGCGGGCCCTGGCCGTACGGACGACGACCCGGCGGGAGGTACGGCCGGTGCCTCCCCGGCGCGGCTTCATCCGACCCACCTCCACCGGCCTACGGCTCCGGCTGCGGCTCGCGCCCGGCCAGGAACCGGCTGACGTCGCCGCCTCGGCCGAACGGCTCCGGCGCGCCTGGGGCGTGCACGCCGTGTACGTGACGGAGGTCAAGCCAGGCGTGGTGGAACTGCGGCTCGTCGGCTTCGACGTTCTCCGGAAAGTCCGGATGCCTCGGAGGGCGGCGGGAGGCTTCCTCAAGGTGCCGGTGGCACTACGGGAGGACGCGACCGCGTTCGTACGGGACTACCGCGCGATACCGCACCAACTCACCCTCGGTGCCACGCTCTCGGGCAAGTCCATGTACCTGCGGCATCTGGTCGCAGGGCTGGCCGCTCAACCGGTCGCCCTGGTCCGCATCGACTGCAAGCGCGGCGTGGAGCTGGCGCCGTTCGCGGCCCGGCTGTCCGCGCTGGCCACCGACCCCGAGCAGGCGGCCGAACTACTGCCCGTACTCGTACGGGAGATGGAAGACCGCTACGACCTGATCAAAGCCCGGCAGGGCATCGCCCCCTCGACGCCGAACGAGGAGATCACCTCCGACGTATGGGGACTGCCCGAGTCGCAACGACCGGTGCCGATCGTGCTGTTCGTGGACGAGGCGGCCGAACTCTTCCTCGTCGCCACCAAGAAGGACGAAGAGCGGCGGGATGAAATGGTCACCCAACTCATCCGCCTCGCCCAGCTCGGCCGCGCTGCGGGCATCTACCTGGAGGTCTGCGGCCAGCGTTTCGGCGCCGAACTAGGCAAAGGCGCGACCATGCTGCGGGCCCAGCTCACCGGCCGCGTCTGCCACCGCGTCAACGACGAAGCCTCCGCGAAGATGGCGCTCGGCGACATCGCCCCCGAAGCTGTGGGCGCCGCCTGCGCCATCGCCCCCGAACGGCCTGGTCTCGCGGTCGCTGGGGACACCTCCGGCGGCTGGTCCCGCATCCGCACGCCGTATCTCTCCCTTGCTGACGCGGCGGCCATCTGTGACGCGAACGCGCACCTCGTACTGAACCTGCCCTCGCTGGAACGGTTCCGGCCGGTCGTTCGGTCCCGGCCCGACGCACGGCCTGTCTCGCTGGCCAAGGCCCAGCCGGTCACCGACTGACCCTTTCCGCTCTCCTTGCGCCATCTCCCCCCGTCGTTCCCGTCCCGGCCGCCTTGGTCGCGCACGCCCGCAAGGTCGCCGCCGACCACCTCGCCCGTACGGGCACGGCCATCGATACCGCAACTCTCCGCGGCCGGCTCGGCGTACCGGCCCCACGCGCCGAAGCCATCGCCGCCCAGCTCTGAAAGGAAGACAGCACCCGTGCCCGCCAACCGCCGCTTCCGGGACCTGATCCGTATCGGGCCCGTTCAGGTCGGCACCTCCAACGACGCCCGCGGCCGTGGGAAGCACACCGCCGCCTGCACGGCACCGCGCTGCGGCTTCTCCGCAGACTACGACTCCCGCACCGCCGCCGAACTGGCCGCCCGTACCCACCGCTGCCCCGCCCGATGAAAGGACCCGCCCGCCCGTGACCGTCAGCCTGCCCCTGGTCGCCGCCCTCGGCATCATCGCCTGGGCCGCGATCAAATTCCTCGGCATCCGCCTCTGGGCCGCCGTCGTCATCGCCCTGTTCGGCTTCTACCTCGCCCACAGCTTCCTCGCGCCCGCGATCGACGACAGCACACGCAACGGTGTCGAGATCGTCAACGGCACACACACCTAGACGAGTAGTTAAGAGGAAATTGACCACCGGGGCGGCGCCGATACCGCCAAGCATCCGCCACCCCGGCAGCCCTACCCCACGAACCGCAGTCCGTGAAGGAGAACCATCATCACCCGCGCAACCCCGCCTCCGCTGTCCGAACTCGGCGCCTTGGCCGCCCTCGGCACCATGCAAGGAACTCCTCCGCCAGCTCTCCGGCCTGGGCGGCTGCACCCACCCCATCCGACTCGACGGCCACCACACTGAACACGCCCTCGACACCACTACCGGTGAAGTCGGTGCCGTCCTGCACCGCATCACCTCCGACCGGCTGCCCGCCGGCCACCTCCTCGTACGGTGCAACAACCGCCGTACGACTCGCTGCCCGGCCTGCGCGGAGACCTACCGCCGCGACACCTTCCACCTGATCACCGCAGGACTCCGCGGCGGCAAGGGCACCCCGTAGGACGTCGCCCACCACCCCCGCGTCTTCGCCACCTTCACCGCCCCCGGCTTCGGCCCGGTCCACAACCGGCCCGACTCCGGCCGCTGCCGCTGCGGCACCACCCCCGACACCGACGCCCCCGCGCTCGGCACCCCGCTGAACGCGGACACGTACGACTATGAAGCCGCCTCCTCTGGAACGCCCACGCCGGAGCCCTGTGGCGCCGCTTCTCCATCTACCTGCGCCGCGAGATCGCCAAGCGCGCCGGACTCACCCAACGCACCTTCCGGCGGCACGCTCGCGTCTCCTTCGCCAAGGTCGCCGAGTACCGAAGGCGCGGCGCGGTCCATTTCCACGCGGTCATCCGTGTAGACGGCCACGAAGGCGGCACCACCCCACCGCCCGCAACCTTGGCCGCCGCGGATCTCCTCACCGACGCCATCCGCGCCGCTGCGGGAACTGCCCGCCTCACCGGGCCGAACATCGACGGTCGCACCCACGCCCTCGCATTCGGCCGCCAACTCGACGTACGCGCCATCCGCGGCGTCGACTTCGCCGGGTCAACCGAATTGACCGACCGGGCGGTGGCCGCGTACATCGCCAAGTACGAGATCAAGGGAGCCGAAACAGCGACCGGCACCCTCGACCGCCCGATCCGCTTCCTCGCCGAACTCGCCCACCTCCAGCTCGCCGACCACGCCCGCTGCATGATCCGCACCGCATGGACTCTCGGCGCCCGCAAAGACCTGGAACATCTCCGCCTGCGCGCCTGGGCCCACGTGCTCGGCTTCCGCGGCCACTTCTCCAGCAAGACCGGCCGCTACACCACCCTCGGCGCCCTGCGAACTGCCCGTGCCGACTATCGCCGTGCCCAAGCCGGAACGCCGCACTCGTCGGAAGAAACGACGTACGTCCTCTCCCACTGGACCTTCGCTGGCACCGGCCTCACCCCCCGCCGAACGCTGGCTCGCCGCATCTCTCGAAGCCGCCCCCGGAACGGAAGGAGAACCCACCCATGGCTGAGCGATACCTGACCGTCGCCCAGGTCGCCGAACGCCTAGGAACGACCGAGCGGTTCCCCGGCGGCTGATAGAGGAACGGCGCATCACCTTCGTCAAGATCAGCCGCCACGTCCGCGTCCCGGAAAGCGCCCTCGATGCTTACGTGGCCGCGAATACGGTCCTGCCGGTGGCTCGTCGCTTTCGGGCGGTGGCGTGATGGCGAACGCCAAGGGCAACCGGCGCCGGTTCGGGTCGGTCCGGCAACTGCGCTCGGGGCGCTGGCAGATCCGCTACCCGCACCCCGATACCGGCCTGATGCGACCGGGTGAGAAGACGTACCCGTCCAAGACCGACGCGGAGATCGCGCTGTCGCTGAGCGAGGCCGATCTGACGCGAGGGTAGTGGGCCGACCCTGACGCGGGGAAGGTCAACTTCGGCGACTTCGCCGACGCCTGGCTGCGGGATCGCAAGCTGGCCGACCGGTCTCGGGAGCGGAACGAGACGGTGATCCGGCTGCACATCAAGCCCACCTTCGGGGCGGGGACCGTTGCCGACATCACCACGTCGCGGGTGCGGGCCTGGCGTGCCCGGCTGCTGGCCGATGGTGTCGGTGAGCCGACCGTGGTCAAGGCATACCAACTCCTGCGCGCGATCCTGAACACGGCCGTTGAGGATGAGCTGATCCGCCGTAACCCGTGCTGGGTCAAGGGAGCCGACCGGTACGCCGTGCCAGAACGACCGGTACGACGGTCAATCAGGTCATTGCTGCGGCCGAGGCTATCCAGCCCCGACACCGGCTCCTGGTGCTGCCGGCAGCCGTCACTACGCTGCGTTTCGGGGAGCTGGCCGCGCTGCGCCGCCGCGACATCGACACCGATCGGTGCACGGTACGGGTTCGGCGTGCGCAGTCCGAGACGTAGAACGGCAAGTTGAAGGACAAGGCGCCCAAGTCGGCAGCCGGTGTGCGGCCGGTGGCCTTTCCCGCTGAGCTGCTGCCCGACGTGCTGAGTCACCTTGAGCACTTCACAGGCATGGGCCAAGAGGTGCACGTCTTCCAGGGGCCGAAAGGCGGGCTCCTGCGGCGGAGCAACTTCCGGGACGACTGGATGGCGGCCCGTGACGCGGCGGGCATCCCGGATGACGTGCACCTTCCATGATCTGCGCCACACCGGCAACACCTTGGCCTCGGCCGCCGGGGCGAGTACCAGGGAACTCATGACGCGGATGGGGCACAACACGGCGCGGGCCGCGCTGATCTATCAGCACATGGCCAGTGACCGTGATCAGCACATCGCGGGCGCGCTCGGCGCGATGATCCGCAAGAGCCGGGGCGAGGCAGGTCCGGGGCCTTCTGGCACGTGAGTGGCGCGGCCGTGATCATGGGACAGGGCCAGGCTCGGGGATCACTCCCCTGGCCTGGCCCTGCGGCTTGAGCCCCCTGTCGGATTCGAACCGACGACCTTCGCTTTACAAGAGCGGTGCTCTGGCCAGCTGAGCTAAGGAGGCGCAGGAGAAGTGTAGCGGGCACGAATCGGGGGGTGGGAGGGAAAGTGGGGGGCGGGGGGCTGGTGACAAGGGGCGGGGGGCAAGGTAGCGTCACGGGAAGGTTCACACAGTGTGGACTGGACCAATCCTTCCTTTACTCGGATCGTCCGGCACGTTCCTGCCGGTGAAGGGACTGTAACCAGTCATGGCAACTGTCACGTTCGACAAGGCGACCCGCATCTACCCCGGTGGCGACAAGCCCGCGGTGGACGGCCTGGAGATCGAGGTCGGGGACGGCGAGTTCCTGGTTCTCGTCGGGCCCTCGGGTTGCGGCAAGTCGACCTCCCTGCGGATGCTCGCGGGTCTCGAGGACGTCAACGCGGGTGCGATCCGGATCGGTGAGCGGGACGTCACGCACCTGCCGCCGAAGGACCGGGACATCGCGATGGTGTTCCAGAACTACGCGCTGTACCCGCACATGACCGTCGCGGACAACATGGGCTTCGCCCTGAAGATCGCGGGCGTCAACAAGGCCGAGATCCGCAAGCGGGTCGAGGAAGCCGCGAAGATCCTGGACCTCACCGAGTACCTGGCGCGCAAGCCCAAGGCGCTCTCCGGTGGTCAGCGCCAGCGTGTCGCGATGGGCCGCGCGATCGTCCGTGAGCCGCAGGTGTTCCTCATGGACGAGCCGCTGTCGAACCTCGACGCCAAGCTCCGCGTCCAGACCCGTACGCAGATCGCGAGCCTCCAGCGCCGTCTGGGCGTCACGACTGTGTACGTGACGCACGACCAGGTCGAGGCCATGACCATGGGTGACCGCGTGGCGGTCCTCAAGGACGGCATCCTCCAGCAGGTCGACAGCCCGCGGAACATGTACGACCGCCCCGCGAACCTCTTCGTGGCCGGCTTCATCGGCTCCCCGGCGATGAACCTCATCGAGGTGCCGATCACCGACGGCGGAGTGAAGTTCGGCAACGCGGTCGTGAACGTCGAGCGCGAAGCGGTGCAGACCGCGTCCGACAAGGGCGACCGTACGGTCACCGTCGGCGTCCGCCCCGAGCACTTCGACATCGTCTCCGAGAACGACAGCTCCAAGTCGCTGACGAAGGACGGCCCGGCGGGTCTCGCCGTCACCGTCAACGTCGTCGAGGAGCTGGGCGCCGACGGTTACGTGTACGGCTCGGCCAAGGTCGGCGACGAGCACAAGGACGTCGTCATCCGCGTCGGCGGCCGCGCGATCCCCGAGAAGGGCTCCGTGCTGCACGTCGTGCCGCGCGCCGGTGAGACGCACGTCTTCGCCACCTCCTCCGGCGAGCGCCTGACCAACAACCACTGATCCACCGGTTCCTCCACGCCGACGGCCCGTCGGTACGTGACTCCTCACGTACCGGCGGGCCGTCGCCGTGTTCCGCCGCTACGTGTTCCGCCGGTACGTGTTCCGCCGGTACGTGTTCCGTCGGTACGTGAGCCGCCTCGCCCCCGCCTCGCCCCCACCCCTGCCATCCGTACACGTTGTCGACAAATACATACGCATATCCGGCCTTTCGGGTGTGTTCGTCAACGCCCGAACACCCTCTCCGAGTTTTTCACTCCCTCGTCAGGGTGACTAAATGTCGCCAAATCATCACCAGTCGCTACGATCCGATGCGTGAACCAGGTAGCTCGCCGTCTCGGCAAGACATTCGCGCTCGTTCTTCCGGTCGTTCTCGTGCTGTCGGGAACGCTCGCCGTCACCCGCGTCCCGTGGGCGGACTCCTCCTCCGACTCGCAGGTGCTCACCGCATCCGCGAAGACGAAGGAGCAGGTTGCCGCGCAGGATGCCTCCAAGGCGCCGCAGGAGGTGCTGCGCCGCCGTCTGTTGGACGAACTCCAGGAGAAGGACCCCGGCGCCGCTCTGACCCAGTTGCAGGTCGAGATGGCGCGTCAGCCGTCGCTCGCACGGTACTGCGCGTCGATCGCCCGGTCGCTGGGGCGCGCCGCCGTCGCCAAGTACGACGGCGCCACGCAGCGCGCCCAGGCGTGGTCGCGCCCGGTGTGCGACACCGCCTTCGCGACGGGCGTCGCCTCGGTTGGCTGACATCGCTGTTGACGGTGGCCTCTCCGGCCGCCTCCCACCACCAGCACGTGCGAGGAACCCCTTGCGGCGTACGGCCCGCCCGGTGCGGGACGTACGCCGCCTTCGCATAGGGTGCGCTGCATGACGCGCGCCGACGACCGTTCCCTCTCGACCGCCCCCGACACCTCGCGCGCCGAGGCCACGCGCCCCGAGGCCACGCGCCACGACGCCGCGCCGGTCACCCAGGCCGTGCTCCTGGCCGGCGGCCAGGGCTCGCGGCTGCGGCCGTACACCGACGACCGCCCCAAGCCGATGGTGGAGATCCCCGGCACCGGGACGCCGATCATCGGGCACCAGCTCGCGTGGCTCGCCGCCGAGGGCGTCACCGACGCCGTCGTGTCCTGCGGCCACCTCGCCGAGGTGCTCCAGGAGTGGCTGGACGGCACTCCGCAGCCGCTGAACGTGACCACGGTCGTCGAGCGCGAACCGCTGGGCCGCGGCGGCGGGTTGAAGTACGCGGCGGCCTCGCTGCCCCGGCCCGACGAAGCCTGGTACGCCACCAACGGCGACATCTGGACCCGCTTCTCGCTCCGCGAGATGGCCGCCTTCCACCGTGAGCGCGACGCGATCGCGACCCTCGCGCTGGCCCGCCCCCGTATCCCGTGGGGCGCCGTCGAGACCAACGAGTTCGGCCAGGTGCTGGACTTCATCGAGGCCCCGCCCTCGCCCTTCCTCATCAACGCGGGCGTGTACGTCTTCGCGCCCGGCTTCACCGCCCAGCTCCCGGACCGGGGCGACCACGAGCGCACGACCTTCCCGCGGCTGGCCCGCGAGCGGAGGCTGGCCGGTTTCCCGATCCCTCAGGGCGCCTACTGGCGGGCCATCGACACCGCCAAGGACCTCACGGAGGCGGCCAAGGAACTCAGCGCCCGCCCCGTGCAGCCGCCCGGCCCGTAGGACTGCCCGGCCCGTCCAGCCGCCCGCCCGCCGCCGTCTGACCGCCCGCCCCGTAGGACCGCCCGCCCCGTCTGATGCCCCGCCTCCGCCCTGGGCATTGCGGGGTGTGAAGGGTGGTGCCAGGGTGGCGCAATGTCGAAATCACTGTCGCGATCCCTCTCGCGCCGCACGGCGTTAAAAGTGGCCGGTACCGGCCTGCTCGGAGTCGGCGCGGGCGTCGCGCTGGGCGAGTCACCGGCGTCGGCCGACGTCCCGGCCTCCCAACGGTTCGACCTGTCGCAACCGTCGTACGAGCGGTTCCGCGGGGTCTCGCTGCACGAGACGCACCACGCGATGCAGGGCATGGCCTACGACAACGTCAACCGGCGCCTGTACATCGCGCAGATCCAGAACGGCAGCGACGGCGACGACCTGTGCGTCAACCAGTTGAGCATCAGCGGCGGGCTGACCGGCCACATGCACGTCAGCAACGCGGGGCACGGGGTGTCGATCGGGGTGGAGCCGGTCGGCACCGCGTCCTACATCTGGATGGAGTGCGACTCCGACCAGCACAGTGACGCCGGTCGCGGCACGGCGCTCGCCCGCTTCAAATTCGTCAACGGCGGCACCCCGTCGTCGGTGAAGAAGTTCCTCACCGGCAGCAAGACCATCTCCTGCGCCACCGACCCGGTCAACAAACGGCTGTTGGTCCGCCGCAGCGAGAGCGGCGGCATGCACTACAGCCTGTTCTCGCTCGCCGACGCCGCCGCGGGCAAGTTCTCCAGCCCGCTGGCGCACTTCGCCCAACCCACCCTCGGCAACGGCTCCGTGACCTTCCAGGGCTACACGTTCCTCGACAACTACCTCTACACGCTGGACGGCACAGGGCACGAGGACCCGGCCGACATCAACTCCTACGTCACGGCCACCGACATGAACACCGGCAAGGTCGTCCAGCGCTCCTTCACCGCGGCAGGCAAGACCCTCTTCTACCGCGAGCCCGAGGGGATGATGGTCT
The DNA here is from genome assembly GCF_042957025.1 of Streptomyces sp. NPDC008139. Lineage (NCBI taxonomy): Bacteria > Bacillati > Actinomycetota > Actinomycetes > Kitasatosporales > Streptomycetaceae > Streptomyces > Streptomyces sp. NPDC008139. The sequence goes on along the minus strand of NZ_JBIBHM010000015.1, from coordinate 64,402 downwards.
ACCGGACCGTCAACGACAACCCGCGCCTGTGCTTCGGCTTCGCCTCCCGCCCCTCCATGACCAGCTCCTCCCGCTACGCGAGCGTCTACTACAAGTACGTCCTGATCTGACGTTCCCCACCCGCTGGGGCCGGGCCGCACATCGCGCGGCCCGGCCCCAGCGGCGGCTGAGGGGACGGACAGGGATCAGTGGGTGAACGTGAACCAGTTGATGTTGAGGAAGTCGGCGGAGGAGCCGGAGGAGAAGACGAGATAGACGTCGTGGGTGCCGGTGACGGAGGCGGTGACGTTGGCGGGGACGGTCTGCCAGTTCTGCCAGCCGCCGTTGTTGCCGAAGTCGATCTCGGCGATCTTGGTCCCGGTGGTGCTGCCGAGGCGGACCTGGAGGGCGCCGCTGACGCCGGGGTCGGCGCCGGAGGCGAGCCGGGCGATGAACTGGAGGGGCGAGGAGGAACCGAAGTCGAGGGCCGCGTACTTGAGCCAGTCGCCGTTGGAGATGTAGCCGACGTCCTGGCCGCCGCCCGAGTCGGTGCACGCCTCGGTCTGGGTGCCGCTCTGGGCGCTGTAGGACTCCGCCTGGACGGTCGAGTAGGCGCCGGTCCCGCCACCGCCGGGTGGCGGTGTGGTGCCGGAGCCCGCGCCGGGGCCGAGCGAGACCGTCCAGGAGGTCGGCGCGCCGTCCTGGATGTGACCGTCGACGGGAGCGGCGCCGGTGGGACCGACGTCGTCGTACGGGAAGGCGTATCCGACGTTGGCGTACTTGTGGACGAGCCGCGCGTAGTGGTTGGTCGTCGCGTCCGTGTAGTACGCGGAGGGCGCGACGCCGTCGGGCTGGTTGTTGCCGCCGCCGACCAGCAGCGAACTGCGGTTGAGGGCGGCAGCCAGCCGGGCGGCGACCGCGCCGCGGGCGTCGCCGCCGGAGTTGTAGAGCGGGCCGCTGGCGCAGCCGAAGATGTCGACGGCGCTGGGCTTGGTGAACGGCACGCCGTTGGTGTTCAGACCCGAGAAGACCAGGGTGTTGCCGGAGACGGTGCCCGAGTACGAGCCGATGCCGCCCTGCCCGTTGATGGTCAGCGTGTGCGACTGGTAGTAACTCCACACGCTGTTCAGGTAGTTGTTCCAGTACCCGCCGAAGTCGGTCGGTGCGTGCGAGGGCGCCAGGATGCGCAGCGCGGCGCCCGAGGAGTCGGTGGCGACCAGCTTGTCCCACGGTGCCCCGTCGGCGGCGTGCTGCGCCTGGAGCCCGGAGGCGATGGAGGCCAGCGCGCCCGAGGGCAGCGGGCTGACCGACTGCGAACCGCCGCTGCCGGTCGTCGCCATGGAGACGGGCAGCGCCACCATGTCGACGTAGCTGATGTTCGCGTACAGGTTGGCGCTGTTGTACGTGAACTCGCAGAAGGTCCAGTTGGTCAGCCAGTTGGGGTCGCTGCTGGTGAAACCGGGCTGTACGAGACCGGGTACGCCGCCGTTGCCGCCGGGTGGGTTGACGTAGAACTGGATCTTCTTGCCGACCGAGAACCAGACCCGGCCGCCGATCACGTAGTCCTGGAGCGTGAAGGTGGTGGCGGCCGAGCCCGAGGCGCCCAACTGGAGGGAGAAGTCGGCGATCGGGGTCAGTACGGACGAGGGGCTGGGCAGCCGCTGGAAGTGCCCGGACGAGGTGACGAAGCCGGGCCAGCCGGAGCTGTCGGAGCCGCTGATGTAGGCGTAGACCGTGCCGTTGCCCGAGTTGTTCTTCAGCGAGATGGGCAGTGACGGACCGGCCGCCGCGGCACGCGACGTCAGGCCGCGCGCCCACAGCGGGGAACTCGCGGCGGCGGCGCCCGCGCCGACCGCGGTGACGAAGGATCGTCTGGAGACCACGTACTCCTCCTTGGAGGTGGCAGGCGGGCCGCCGCCGTCGGTGCGTCGGGGCGGCGGCTCGCGTGGGGGGACTGCCTGGAAGAACGTCAGGACCTGGGGCCGGGAGTGCCGTAGGCCGTCGGGGCCTCAGGTCGTCGAGAGCTGAAATGCCGTCAGGACGGCAGGTGCCAGACCTGGTTGGCCCCGCCCGTGCAGTCCCAGATCTCCACCTGGGTGCCCGCGGTGGTCGACCAACCGGTGTCGTCCAGGCACCTGTTGGACTGCGGGTTGTACAACGACCCGTTGGACTGCGGTATCCACACCTGCGAGCCGGTGTTGTTGCAGTCGTAGAGATCGACCAGCGTCCCGTTGGCCGTGCCGCCGCCGTTGACGTCGAGGCACTTGCCCAGGACGTGCAGGGTGCTGCCCGCCTCGACGACGGTCCACTGCTGCGCGGCCGTGCCGTTGCACGTGTAGACCTGAACGGGGTTGTAGTTGGCGGTACTTGACGCACGATCGTCCAGGCACAGGCCGCCGTAGCCGGTGATGGCCTTGCCGCCGGACGGCGGCGGGGTCGTACCGCCGCCGGTCGTCGTGTACGCGGCCACGTATCCGACGCTCATCGTCCCGCCGGACGTCGTCGCCGAACTCGGCGAGGTGCAGCCGCAGACGCCGTTGGGGAAACCGCCGCCCATCGCGAGGTCGAAGATGATGTTCAGGTTGTGGTCGTACGCCGCCTGCCAGGTGGCCGCGCCGACCTGGCCCTCGCTGACGCTGAAGTACGAGGCGCCGTCGAGGTAGAAGGTGATCGACTCGTTGGACGTGTTCGTCCGGTCGAGGATCATCGAGTACGTGTGGAAGCCGCTCTGGCAGCCGGAACACGCGCGCAGGCCGCTGCCGATGCCGTTGCCCTCGTTGCAGACGCCGCCGGGGTACGTGCCGCAGTGGATCGTGCCCGCCACCTGGGACAGGGCGTTGACGTCCTCCATGATGTCGATCTCGCCGTTCTCGGGCCACTGGCCGGGGCCGAGCATCCAGAACGCGGGCCAGTAGCCGAGGCCGTTGGCCGGGCTGGGCTGCTGGATCGACGCCGTGACCTGCAACTTGCCGCCCGCCGGGGCGCCCGCGACCGCGGTGGGCGTGTGGATGCGGCCCGACGTCCAGTTGTTGCCGCTGCCGAGCGCGGTGATGTTGAGGTGACCGTTGCCGTCCAGGTGGACGTTGCTGGTCGAGTTGGTCATCGTCTCGATCTCGCCGGTCCCGAAGTTCGAACCGGGGCCGGTGTCGTACGTCCACTTCGACCCGTTCGGCGCGCTGCCCGCCGCGCCGGCGAAGTCGTCGCTGAACACGGTGGTCCAGCCGGACGGCGCGCCCGGCACGGTGACCGCGTCCGCGGACGGGGTGCCGACGGCGAACACGGCGAGCGCGCCGAGCGCTGTGGCGAGGGCGAGTTGACGCCATGCGCGGAAGGCGCGGAATGCGGCGGGCCCGGAGAGGGCGCGGGCGCGCGAGGCCGACCGCGGGGATCTGCTGTGGGGGGATGAGCGGTGGGTCACGGAGAGCTCCTGACGGTCCGTCAATCGGCGGACGGGAAGAGTTGCCAGGGAACGCGCGGAGGGGGAGCGGTGCCGCGGATACCGCGGCGGATGCGGTGGTACGGCGGGGTGTGACGAGTGCGGCGGATGCAGTGGGGGGTGCAATGGGCGCGGCGGTGAACCGGTCGCGGCGCGGAGGCGGGGCGTCCGGTGGTGTAGACAACTGAGCGAAGTTGATTGAACCCGTGTACATGCACTGCCGTCAAGATGTGGTGAGAGCGCTCTCTGGGCTGCCCGCCCGGAGGCGGGGGACCGAGGCCGGCCGCGGTGGCCGGAACGCTGCCCACCGGGCGGCCAGGCCGGGCCGGGCCCAACGACCTTGGGCGGGCGGGCTGTTGGCTTCCGGCGGGTCGGTGACCTCGCGGGGGTCCGCACACCGGTGTCCGGGGGGCGGCCCGTAGGGGGTTCACCGACGGCTCGGTCCGCACCGGGCGGTTCGCGGCGCCCGACTCGCGGGTACGGCCCGCCCCGTCGGGCGCTGCTGGTCAGGGGGTGTGGCTATCGTCGGAGTGTGCGCTTTGTGACGTTTAACGTGCTGCATGGGCAGGCGATGACCGGGGGGCGGCCGGTGGCGTTCGGGGTGGGGGAGGCGGCGGGGGAACCGTTGGGCGCGGCCGTGGCGGGGCTGGACGCCGACGTCGTGGCACTCCAGGAGGTCGACCGCGCCCAGGAACGGTCCGGGCGGATCGACCAGGCGCGGGTCGCCGCCGACGCGATGGGCGCCGCGCACTGGCGCTTCGCCTCCGCCGTCCACGGCCGGTCCGTCCCGGGCGAGGGATGGGTCCTGGACCCGAAAGCGCCGGACCTCCGGGTCTACGGTCCGCCGGATACGGATACGGATACGGATACGGGTGCGGGTGCACGTACGGATGCGGATGGCGGGGTGGAGGTGTACGGCGAGGCGCCCGCGCACGGGGTCGCCCTGCTCACCCGGCTGCCGGTACGGCACTGGCGGGCCCGGCGGCTCGCGCCCGCGCCCTTCGCACTGCCGCTGCGGGTGGCCGGACGGCCGGGGCTCGTATGGGTACGGGACCAGCCGCGGGCCGTGCTGGCCGCCGTACTGGAGGGCAACGGCGGACCGTTCACGGCCGTCGCCCTGCACCTGTCCTTCGTGCCCGGCTGGAATGCCCGCCAACTCGCCGCCGTACGCCGCTGGATCGCCGACCTGCCCCGCCCCTACCTGCTCCTGGGCGACTTCAACCTGATCGGCGCCGTACCGAGGACCGTCCTCGCCGCCACCGGCCGCGAGCGCTGGCACGACCTCGCCCGCACCCCCACCTACCCCGCCCACCGCCCCCTCGTCCAGTTCGACCACATCCTGACGAACGGCGTCCCGCCCTCCTCGGTCCGCCCCGCCCTGACCTCGGCGACCGCCCCCCTGACCCCGGCGACCGCCCCCCTGACCCCCCTCTCCGACCACCGCCCCCTGGTGGCGGACGTGCAGTGGTGACCCCCCCGGCCCCCCTGTAGCGCCCCTGCCGTCCACCCGCGCGGGAACGGGCTGCCGTTCGTTACGGCTGAGGCGCGCTCGCGGCAGGGAGCCGTCCGCAGGACGTCAGCCGTCCATTTGGTGGAAGCGGGACTCGGCGAAGGTGAAGGCGGTGTCGCGGACGCCGAAGGGGTGTTGGAAGGCGTGGTTGAGCTGGGCGGTGAGGCAGATGGCGAAGGCGATGGCGGCGCCGACGAAGCAGAGGGCGACGAGATGGCGGGCGGTGGCGGTGAGGCCGAGGACCGGGGGGAAGGCGATGAGGAACCCGCCGGCGACCAGCATGGCGAGCCAGGTGATCCGGGGCATGCCCGCTTTGACCTCGGCGGCGCGGTCGGTGCGCGTTTCGTAGACGGTGGCCAGCGCCGTCGTGGCGGCGGACTCCGCCGTCTGGTGGCCGGGAGCGGAGGTGCCGATGGCCGCGCGCACCTGGTCGAGGGCATGCCACGCCTCGGGGCTGGTGTGCCCGTGGGCGAGTTCGGGGAACTCCACGGTCCTGACGTCGGAGGTGTACTCCCGCAGCAGCGCCCGCACCTTGACGCGGTCGGGGCTCGCGAGACCGCCCGCCGCCCAGTACGTGTCACCCAGCGCCCTGGCCTCGTCGTACGTACGGGACCGCGCGGTGCTCAGCGCGGACCAGCTGCCGGCGACCTGGAAACCGGTCAGCAGGATAAAGGAACTGAGCAGGACACCGCCGATGAGCGACAGCGCCTGACCGTTGAACTCGACGCTCGCCAGCCGCTGTTCCTGGCCGAGGAAGCGGCCCAGCAGGGCGGCGAAGGCGACACCGCCGAGGACGGACAGCAGCGAGACGACGTACATGGACATACGACTCCTGGGGCTTCGGTACGGCGGTGCTCAGGTCTCAGGTAGGGCGATGCGCGCGGGTGCGCGGCTGCTCTGGACGACGCGACCTCTGGATGAGGTGACCTCTGGACGACGCGACCGCTCCGGACGACGCGACCGCTCCGGACGAACCGAGGTCAGCGGCGACGTGCGACGAAGCGCGGCAGGGCCGCGAGGACGGCGGGCAGCAGGACGGCCAGCATCGACAGCAGCCACCAGCGCGACACGCTCTCGCCGGGGCCGGGCGACGGCGGCGGCTGCGCGTCGAAGGGCGGTTCGGCGCCCGTGCCGCGCGGCTTCGCGTCGTCGTCCCCGGCCGACGACGGCGTCGGTGACAAGGGCGCGGCCGGGCGTACATCGGACGCGGCGGCCGTACGGTGCCGGGCGGACGCGGCGGCGGCCGGCGCGGCGGACGGGGGAGGAACGGGCGCGGAGCCCGTGGGGGACGGTGTCGGGCGGCCCGCGCCATTCGTGGGCGGCGGCGTCACGGGCGGCGGTACGGCTACGGGGCCCGAGGCCGTCGGGGCCGCGGTGGGGGCGCACGTGGGGGAGGGGGAAGAGGTGGGGGTCGGGGACGACGTCGGCGTGGGTGTCGGCGTGCCCCCGCCGGACGGCGGCCGGGGGCCGCAGGGTGCACCGACCTTCACGGTGAGGCGGCCCACCGGGAGCCGTAAGGAGACATCCAGATTCAGCAGTCGGCTGACGATCCTGCCGTTGACGCACACCGCCACGGTCACCGGCTCGTGCGCGCCGCTCCCGGCTTCCCCGCCGCTGCTGGTCTCCGTCGCGGCCGACGCCCGGCCCGCCCCGGCCACGAAGCCGACGAGGACAGCGACGGCAAAGACGGCGACGGCGACCGGTGTGACGGCTCGTGCCGCCACGGCCGCCGCGCGGCACGCAGAGCCCCCCACCGGCACGGTCAGCACCTCGCTTCCCAGGAGTCGCCCGGTGGCGCGCAGTGCTGTACCGGTTTCCGCTGGTATCAGCACGAAGATATGGTGACGCAGAGGGTCATGTCATTCGAACAGCCCAATATGGCCAAAAATGGGCACGCGGCATGTGCCGCACGGAACGGGACGCTCGGCGGACGACACATCGCGCCCGACTCGCGCCGCACAGCGCGGACGTGCCTTACGGCGTAAGAACGCGCCTGACGGCGTAGCGACGCGCCCTACGGCGTACCGACGCGCCTCTCGACGTACGGACGCGCCGCGCGCCGCCCGCACCCGCCCCGGCGGCGCGGCCGTCACCAGGCCGCGCACCGCCGGAGGCAGGGGCGCCGGATCACGATCTCGACCGGACCACGAACCCCGGTCGCGGAAGCCCCCGGTGACGGAAACCCCCGGTCACGCGGGCCCGGTCAGAGGTCGAACTCCGCCGGGTTGAGGCCCACCGCGAAGCACGCCTCGCGCACGACGGCCTGCTCGGTCTTGTCGAAGTCGCCGTCGGCGCCGCCGATGACGATGCCGATCTGGATGACGGCACGCGCCTCCGTCGGCTTCTTCTGCACCTTGGCGATCTCCTGGAGGATCGCCACCTTGCCGAGGGCGAAGTCGGCGGTGAGCTTGGTCAGGTAGTCCTCGAAACGGCGCTGGAGGTCGGGCGCCGGGAAATTCTGCAATACGTCGTTGGTCGCGATCAGCGACGCGACGCGCTGCCGCTCCGACGGGTCGACGGAGCCGTCGGCGGCGGCCACGAGCGCGCACATCGCCATGCTGGCATCGCGGAAGGCCCCGCTCTTCAGGTCGTTCTTCTTCGCGTTGAGCTGGGTCTGCATCGTCTTGGTGGAGTCTTTCAAGCGGTCCCACAGGGCCATGAGCGGGTCTCTCCTCGGGCGGGGTTCGGTACGTGGTCCGTACGCGATCTGAGAACTCTCGGGGAGCGTAAAGGAGTTCCCAAGTCGGAAAGACGGCACCCGGCGAGCACGTGTGCGGGCCGTACGCCGTCGCCCGCCCGAGGCCCCGGCTACGGGATCAGGACGACCTTGCCCATCGTCGCCCGCGACTCCAGCGCCCGGTGCGCCCCGGCGGCGTCCGCGAGCGGGAAACGCTGTACGGCGGGCCGCAGCCGGCCGTCGGCGGCGGCCTCCAACGCCTCGGTCTCCAGCGTGCGCATCCCTTCCGGGGTGCCGGTGAACTCCTGGAGGGCCGGGCCCACGACGACCCGCGAGGTGATGCCGCGTTCGGCGAGTTCGCTGTCGGCGAAACGCAACGGTTCGCCCGAGGACCAGCCGTAGACGAGGTGCCGGCCGCCGGGCGCCAGCAGGCCGACCGCGGCGCGCGCGAGGCCGCCGCCCACGGAGTCGAGGACGACGGTCGCGCCCGCGCCCCCCAGGAAGTCCCGCACCTCCCGCGTCCATTCCGGCCGCCCGTAGTCGACGGCGAGACCCGCGCCCAGCGAGCGGACCCGTTCGGTCTTCTCCGCCCCGCCCGCCGCCCCGACGACGGTCGCGCCGAGCTGCCGCGCGTACTGCACCACCAGCGTCCCGATGCCGCCCGCGGCGGCCAGCACCACCACGGTGTCGGCCGCCCGCAGTTCCGCCAGCCGCAGGATGCCCACCGTCGTACGGCCCGTGCCGATCATCGCGACGGCCGCGGCGGCGTCCAGGCCGTCGGGGAGCGCGTGCAGCCGGGCGGCGTCGGTGACCGCTGCCCCCGCGTACCCGCCGGGCACGATGCCCAGGTGCGCGACGACGCGGCGGCCGAGCCACGCCGGGTCGGTGCCGTCCCCGAGCGCGTCCACGGTGCCGGCCACCTCGCGGCCCGGAATCGTCGGCAGTTCGGGCGCGGGCATCGGGCCGCCCTCGTACTTCCCGGCCCGCAGTGTGGTGTCCACCAGATGCACCCCGGCCGTCTCGACCGCGATCCGCACCTGCCCCGCGCCCGGCACGGGGTCCGGCACCTCCTCGTACCGCAGATTCTCCGGAGGGCCGAAGGCGTGCAGCCGTACGGCGTGCATGGCGGGTCTCCTGTCGGGGTACGGGCGCGGCGCGTGCGGTCCCCAGCCAACAACCTCAAGTGGGCTTGAGGTCAAGCGGCGCCCTGACCTCCGTGACCGCCTCGCACCACCCGCTTCACGCCCGCCCTACTCCCGCCTCACACCCGCGGGAAACGGCTCAGCAGATCCCAGATCACCGGATTTCCGTCCAGGCCCTCGTGCATATCCGTGAGGTCGGCCACCACGTCGTGCAGGAAATCCCGCGCTTCCCGCCGTAGTTCCGCGTGGTGCAAGGACAACGGCGGCTCGTCCTCGACCCAGTCGGCCGTCACGTCCACATAGCCGAAACGCCGTACGAACCTCAGCCGGTCCGCCGACTCCGTGAAGTCGAACTCCGCATATTGCGGCCGCGCCGCCCTGCTGCCCGCCGGGTCCCGGTCCAGTTCCTCCACGATGTCGCACAACGCCCAGGCGAAGTCCAGCACCGGCACCCATCCCCAGCCTGTGGACAACTCCCGCTCACCCTCGGCCACATACACATCCCCGCAGAACAGATCGTGCCGCAGGGTGCGCACATCCGCCGTCCGGTAATCCATCTGCGGCGGGTCGGGAAAGCGGCGCGAAAGGGCGTATCCGAGGTCGATCACCCACCGATGGTGTCACCCGCGCGAGCAGGCCCGTACACCCGGACAGGCGGACACGGGAGAACCGTGCGCCCGGAAACGCGAACGGCCCCCGGTCCCCGGAAGCTTCCGGGGCGAGGGCCGTGCGGTGGGCGGCTCAGGGCCTGTCCGTCAGAGGGTCACACCGAAGTCGGTCGCGATGCCGACGAGGCCGGAGGCGTAACCCTGGCCGACGGCGCGGAACTTCCACTCGGCGCCGTTGCGGTACAGCTCGCCGAAGACCATGGCGGTCTCGGTGGCCGCGTCCTCGCTCAGGTCGTAGCGGGCGATCTCGGCGCCGCCGGCCTGGTTGATGATGCGGATGTACGCGTTGCGGACCTGGCCGAAGTTCTGGCTGCGGGCCTCGGCGTCGTAGATCGAGACGGGGAAGACGATCTTGTCGATGTCGGCGGGCAGGCCCGCGAGGTTGACGTTGATCGCCTCGTCGTCGCCGTCGCCCTCACCGGTGCGGTTGTCGCCGGTGTGGACGATGGTCTGGTCCGGGGTCTGCTTGTTGTTGAAGAAGACGAAGTGGCCGTCGGAGTAGACCTTGCCGTCCACCTTCACGGCGATGGCGCTGGCGTCGAGGTCGAAGTCGGTGCCGGTGGTCGTCCGCACGTCCCAGCCGAGGCCGACAGTCACGGCCGTCAGGCCGGGCGCCTCTTTGGTCAGTGAGACGTTGCCGCCCTTGGACAGGCTTACAGCCATGAGGAGTCCCCTTTTGTGGTCTGTCATAGGTACTCCGACGAAACTACCGTCATTCCCCAGAACGCGGTCACAGGATCGTACGGTTCAGTAATCCTGCAACTGTGCTGTTGCGCCGCCGCCGAAACTGTTGCGCCGCTGTCGAAAACCCCGTGACGCGCGGGCCCCGGACGCGGGATCATGGGACACATGTCCGGGCCACTTCTCATTCGCGGTTCGGTCTCCGTGCCGGAGGCCGAGCTTCTGTGGCGTTTCTCGCGTTCCTCGGGGCCGGGCGGTCAGCATGTGAACACCTCCGACTCGCAAGTCGAGTTGCGCTTCGACCTCGCGCGTACGGAGTCGCTGCCGCCGGTGTGGAAGGAACGCGCGCTGGAACGGCTCGCGGGACGGCTGACCGGCGGCGTACTGACGGTCAAGGCGTCCGAGCACCGCTCGCAGTGGCGCAACAGGGAGACGGCGCTCACCCGCCTCGCCGCGCTGCTGGCGCAGGCCACGGCGCCGCCGCCCAAGGCGCGCCGCGCCACGAAGATCCCGCGCGGGATCAACGAGCGGCGGCTGCGCGTGAAGAAGCAGCGCAGTCAGACCAAGCGGGGCCGCAGCGGCGGCGGCTGGGACTGAGCGGACCGCCTCGGGTACTCGGGTACACGGCGCACGGCTCGGCGCGGGCGGGAGCCCCCGGCTCAGCGCAGGTAGCGGTACCGGCCGCGGAAGTACGTCAGCGGCCCGCCGTCGGCGCTCGGCGTCCTGGCCGTCAGCACCCGCCCCACCACCAGGGTGTGGTCACCGGCCGGCACCCGCTGCTGCGTCTCGCACTCGAGTATCGCGAGCGCGCCACCGAGCACGGGAGCGCCGGAGTGTTCGCCGCGGTAGTACGAGATGTCCTCGAAGAGCAGCCGGTCGCTGATCCGGCCGCGCATCGCGAAGCGGCCCGCGATGTGCCGCTGGCTCTCGCTGAGGATCGAGGCGGCCCAGCGCGGCTGCCGCTCCAGCAGGTCGTCCATCCGCGAGCCCTCGCGGACACTCACCATCACCAGCGGCGGTTCGAGCGAGACGGAGAGGAAGGCGGTGGCGGTCATGCCGACGTCCTCGCCGCGCGGCTCGTCCTCCGAGTCGTGTGCGGTGATGAGGACGACGCCCGCCGCCAGGCGGGACATCGCGGCGCGGAAGTCGTCGAGGTCGACGGTCTCGGATAGGCCCATGGTGGTCCCAGGATGCCGTCCGGGTGAAGGTTCAAGCACATCCATCACGTTACGGGGCGGTAGGAATCGCGCGCATCGGGCTCCGGTCGGAGGCGGGCCGTGGCCGGTCCTAGGACCAAAGCTCTACGTTGTGTGTTCAACCGCTTACATGATGATGTGACTTGAGTCACAAGAGCGAGGAATTGTTGACCCTGTGTACCTGGGGCACAGCTCGCTGTGATTCAGTGGCCCGTGTAATCCGTTGATTTGAAATTATCAGGAGTTGCTGTCGAGGGCGCGGAGAGAGGCATGGACACCGAGTCGGAGCCGTATGTCCGTCTCGCGACCCTGCGTCAGCTGCACCAGGTCGTCGCGGACCTCAACACGGCGCGGAGTCTCGCGGACACCCTGCAGGCCGTCGCGGAAGGCGTGGTCAAAGGGCTGAACTACGAGCTGGCCGCCGTCAATCTGGTGCGCCCCGACGGCGATCTCATCGTGGCCGCCTTCGCGGGCAGCGCCGCAGCCGAGGCCCTCATGGCCGGACGCATCGGCTCGCGCACCTCCTGGGAGCGCCGCCTCACCATGGGCGAGCGCTGGGGCACCCTGCGCTTCATCCCGCACACCGAGGGCTGGGTCCTCATCGACGACGACGTGCCCCAGTGGCACACCGAGGGCCCGCTGCCCCGCTTCGCCGACGAATGGCACCCCGGCGACCGCCTCTACGCCCCCATGTACTCCTCGCAGACCGTCGGCAGCGAGCTGATCGGCGTCATATCCGTCGACAAGCCCACGAGCGGCAGGCACCCCGGCCCCTGGGGCTGCGAAGCCCTCCAGATGTACGCGTTCCAGGCCGGCATAGCCATCAGCAACGCCCGGCTGCGCGCCAACATGCAGCGCGCCCTCGTCCGGCTCGAACGCGACCAGCAGGCACTGCGCGCCAGCGAGGAGAGCTTCCGGCAGGCCTTCGAGTACGCGCCCAGCGGCATGGCCATCGCGGAGATGGGCGGCGACCAGCACGGCAAGCTGCTGCGCGCCAACGACGCCCTGTGCCGCCTCCTGGGCCGCTCCGCCTCCACCATGCGCCGCTACTCCTTCTCCGACCTCGTCCACCCCGAGGACGTCGGCCTGCTGCTGCGCACCTCCGCCGAGGGCGGCCGGGCCGAACTGCGGCTCGCGCGGCGCGACGGCAGCTACGTCTGGGCCTCGCTGCGCAATTCGGTCGTCGCCGACACCGCCGACGGGCCGCGTTTCCTGCTCACCCACGTCGAGGACATCGAGGAGCGCAAGGGCCGCGAGCTGCAACTCGCCCACCGCGCCAGCCACGACTCGCTCACCGGCCTGCCCAACAGCGCCGAACTGCGCGCCCGGCTCTCCGCCCGGCTCTGTTCGCGGCCCCAGGACCGCGACGCCCACGACCTCTCCGACGCCCTCGCCGTCCCCGGCGACGGGCCCGACGAGTTCGCCTTCAGTTACGGCTACGGGCCCGAGGAGCTCGCCGCGCCCCTCGGCGCCCTCGGCTACGACTCGCACACCCACGTCACCGCGCCCGACGAGAGCGACCCCGAGAACGCGGGCAAGGGCCTCGCCGTCCTCTTTTGCGACCTCGACGGCTTCAAGTCCATCAACGACCGCTTCGGGCACCACACCGGTGACGCGGTCCTCATCGAGGTCGCCCGCCGCCTCACCGGCGCCGTCCGCGACGGCGACACCGTCGCCCGCCTCGGCGGCGACGAATTCGTCGTCCTCGCCGACGGGCTGGCGCCCGCCGACGCCGCCGACCTCTCCGTCCGCCTTCGCAACGCCATCATCCCGCCCATCCGCGTCGACGGGCGCGCCGTCCGCGTCGGCGCCAGCTTCGGCATCGGCTGGGCCGGGTGCGGCATGACCGCCGAGGAAGTCCTCCACTCGGCCGATCAGCGCATGTACGTCGAGAAACGCTCGCGCTCCCGCACCGGCCACCGCCGCGCCGGCTGACCCCTGCGCAGGGCGCGGCTTCTGGGGGCCCGGTCCCTGTGCTCGTGCTGGCGCAAGGCTTGTGCCCCGTAGGGGCGCGGGGAACTGCGCCACCAGCCCCCACCGGCCGGTGGTCCGGAGACAACCGAACTGCCCGCCGGGGCGGGTGGTGACCTGCGGGAGCGTCGTGGCCGGCCGCGCGGTTCCTTCCCCGGCCTTCGGCCGGGAGGTGCCCCCAGCGCCCCTGAAAAGCAGGCCCTGCGCCAGTGCGGCGCGCCGTCCCCGCGCTCTGGACGGGGGTGAGCCCTCTCGCGTAGAGGCGGGTTACGGGCGGCGGGACGTAGAGGTGAGTGGGGGGGCGCGGCCCGGAGGGTCCACCTTGGGGAGTAGGGGAGATCGCTCCAGCGGCTGACCCCGGCACGGGTTCCGTTGCCTACGCTGGGTTATGTGCAGCGCATCTACGACTTTTTCCGCAGACACCCGACGTGGGTCGACGGCTTCTGGGCCCTCGTCCTGCTCGTGGTCTGCGCTGTGTGGGTGCTGGAAGCCCCGGATCTGACGTTCCCCGAGCGGCTGCTGGCGGTGCCGCTGTCCGGCGCGCTGGCGAGCGTGGTGGCGCTGCGCCGCCGTGCGCCGGAGAAGATGCTGCTGCTGGCCATCGGGGTCGGCCTGTGCCAGTTGGCGCTGGGCATCCAGACCAATCCCGGCGATGCGGCGATGCTGGCGATCATCTACACGTGCGCGTCCAACGGCGAGCGCTGGTCCTCCCGGCTGGCGCTGCTGGCGGGCCTCGCGGCGGCGCCGCTGTCGATGCTGCGCTGGCCGCCTCACGACGAGTACTCGACGATCTGGACGACGCTGCTCCAGACCTTTTTCCTGACGGTGATCTTCGCCCTGTCGTGGGTGGTCGGCGACCGCCTCCGTACCCGCCGCGCGTACTACGCGGAGCTGGAGGAGCGGGCGGCCCGGCTGCACCGCGAGCGCGAGGCGCAGTCCAAGGCGGCGGTGGCGGCCGAGCGGGCCCGTATCGCCCGCGAGCTGCACGACGTGGTGGCGCACAACGTCTCGGTGATGGTCGTCCAGGCGGACGGCGCCGCCTATGTGCTGGACGCCGCGCCCGACCAGGCCAAGCAGGCGCTGGCGACCATCTCCACCACCGGCAGACAGGCCCTCGCCGAGATGCGGCGGCTGCTCGGGCTGCTGCGCGCGGGTGACGACGCGGGCGGCGAGTACGTACCGCAGCCCGGCGTCGACCAGCTCGCCGATCTGATCGACCAGGTGCGCGGCGCGGGCCTGCCGGTCAGATTCGAGGTCGCGGGCGATGCCAGACCGCTGTCCAGCGGCGTCGAGCTGACCGCGTACCGCATCGTGCAGGAGGCGCTGACGAACGTCCGCAAGCACGGCGGGGACGGCGCCAGCGCCAGCGTCATGCTGGGATTCGGCGACGCCGCGCTCGACCTGCTGATCGAGGACGACGGGCGGGGCACCCGGCACGAGCTGTACCAGCAGGGCGGCCGGGACGGCCTGGGCCAGGGCCTGATCGGCATGCGGGAGCGGATAGGCATGGTCGGCGGCACGCTGGACGCCGGTCCGCGCCCCGGCGGGGGCTTCCGGATCAGCGCGGTGCTGCCGCTGAGAACCGGTTAGCCGGACGACCACCACGGCTGGGACCGGCGAGGGCCGGCGGCCGTGACCACGGAGAACTACCGAGAGGCAGGACACATGGCGATCCGCGTCATGCTCGTCGACGACCAGGTGCTGCTGCGCACCGGGTTCCGGATGGTGCTCGCCGCCCAGCCGGACATGGAGGTCGTGGCCGAGGCGGGCGACGGCGCCGAAGCGCTGGAGGTGCTGCGGCACACGCGGGTCGACGTCGTGCTGATGGACGTCCGCATGCCGCGGATGGACGGGGTCGAGGCGACCCGGCACATCTGCGGCGGCGACCGCGGCGATGCGGGCCGCCGGGAGGGCGAGGGCCCCCGGGTCCTCATCCTGACCACCTTCGACCTGGACGAGTACGCCTTCGCCGCGCTCAAGGCGGGCGCCAGCGGCTTCATGCTCAAGGACGTGCCGCCGGACGAACTGCTCGGCGCGATCCGGGCCGTGCACAGCGGCGACGCCGTGGTGGCCCCCAGCACCACCCGGCGGCTGCTCGACCGCTTCACCCCGATGCTGCCGTCCGCGGCGGCCGAGGAGCACAAGGAGGTCGACAGGCTGACCGACCGCGAGCGCGAGGTGCTGCTGCTGGTGGCCCAGGGCCTGTCCAACGGCGAGATCGCCCGCAAGCTGGTCCTGTCGGAGGCCACGGTCAAGACGCACGTCGGCCGCATCCTCGCCAAGCTGGGTCTGCGCGACCGCGTCCAGGCCGTCGTCCTGGCCTACGAGACGGGCCTGGTGCGGGCCGGCGGCTGAGGCGGGCGCACCCCTGAAGCGGTTACCGGCGGTTCGCGGACACGGGTTCACGCCGGGCCGATCAGGGAAGGTCCGTACCGACCGGTAGGGATCACAGCACGGGGGAGTACGACATGCGCGCCATCGTTTTCGAGCAGTACGGAGGTCCCGAGGTGCTGCGCCTCGCGGACGTGCCGCGGCCCTCGCCGGGCCCCGGCGAGGTCACCATCGACGTCGCCTGGGCGGGCGTCAACTTCGCCGACGTCAAGGCCAGGGCCGAGGGCTACCGGGTGGAGGCGCTGCCCTTCCGGCCGGGCCTTGAGGTCTCGGGCCTGATCCGCGAGGTCGGCCCGGACGTCACCGACTTCACGCCCGGCCAGGAGGTGGCCGCCTTCCTCGACGGCGGCGGCTACGCCGAGACCGCGCTCGCGCCCGCCGCCACCGTCTTCGCCCTGCCCGCGGGACTCGACCTGCGCACCGGCGCCACCCTGCCCAGCGTGCTGCCCACCGCGTACGCGCTGCTGCACGAGGTCGGGCGGCTGCGCGAGGGCGACACCGTGCTCGTCCAGGGCGCGGCGGGCGGCGTCGGCACGGTCGCGGGACAGCTCGCCCGGCTGGGCGGCGCGGGGGCCGTCTACGGCGTCGTCTCCAGCCTCGACAAGGCCGGCCACGCGCTCAAGTCCGGTTACGACGAGGTCTTCACGGCCGCGACCTTCGACACCGACGTCCGGGCGGCGACCGGCGGGCGGGGCGTCGACATCGCCCTCGACCCGGTCGGCGGCGAGACCTTCCGCCGCACCCTCGGCACGCTCGGCCGCTTCGGCCGCCTCGTCTCCTTCGGCAACGCCGGTTCGGAGGAGCCCTGGCGGATCGGGCCCGCCGACACGTATCCGCTGGGGCTGTCCGTCTCGGGCTTCTCCGTTCTCGGCATGGCCGCGCAGGAGCCGCAGCGGCTGCGGCGGATCGCCGACGCCGCCTTCCGCACCGTCACCGACGGCGATGTGGAGCTGCCGGTGAGCGCCGAATTCCCGCTGGGGCGGGCGGCGGAGGCGCACCGGCTGGTCGAGTCGCGCAGGAGCACGGGAAAGCTGCTGCTGCGGGTGGGCGGCTGAGCGGACGGCCTCGGTCTCACGGCCGGGGGAGGCGGCGCGCGAAGGCCGCCGCCGCCTCCCTGACGTCCTGCTCGGTCCATTCGAGCGCCGGGGCCGCGACCGTCACCTCCGTCATGGACAGGCCGGGCACGCCCGGCTCCGCGAAGACGGCGCGGCCGAAGAGGGAGATCCCGGTCTCCTCGGCCTGACGCAGTGACGCCTCGCCCAGGACGTCGGCCGGATACGGCAGCCAGAGCTGGAACTGGTGGGTCTGCGGCTCTTCCGGGTGCACCCGCAGCCACGGCACACCGCCCTCCGTCAGGCCCTCGCGCAGCGCCCGCGCGACCGGCTTGGCGTGCGCCACGAACGACGGGAGCCGCGGCAGTACGGTGTCGAGACCGGCCAGCGCCGCCAGCGCCGCGGGGAACTGCTGGAACAGCATGCCGCCGTACCGGTGCCGCCACGCCTTCGCCTCCGCGACGACATCCGCCGAGGCGGCCAGGGCCGCACCCGAGATGCCGTCCAGCGACTTGTAGAAGCTGACGTACACGCTGTCCGCGAGGGCCGCGATCTCCGGCAGCGGACGGCCGAAGTGGGGTGTGCACTCCCACAGGCGGGCGCCGTCGAAGTGCACGACCGCGTCCCGGTCGCGGGCGGCGGCCACCGTCGCCGTCAGCTCGTCCCACGACGGCAGCACGAAACCGGCGTCCCGCAGCGGCAGTTCGAGCATCAGGGTGCCGAACGGCTCCTCGAAGTCGCGGATCTCTTCCGCGGTCGGCAGGCGGGGTTCCGTCGTCGGGTGGACGGTGCGCAGGCCGCTCACCGCGTGCAGCGCACCGCGTTCGTGCACCTCCGGGTGCGCCATCGGGTGCAGCGCCACCGTCGCGTTGCCCGTGCGGCCCGCCCATGCCCGCAGGGCCACTTGCTGAGCCATCGTGCCCGTCGGGAAGAAGGCCGCGTCCTGCGTGCCGAGGGTTTCCGCTACGCGGCGTTCCAGGGCGGCCACGACGCCGTCGCCGTAGATGTCCACCGGTTCTGTCACGTCGTACGCCGTCGCCGCCTCTTCGGCGAGCCGCGCCAGCCTTTCCCCAAGGGTTGCCTTGGGGCCGGACATCAGGACCCTTCCGTCGCACTTCGCGACTGCCGCCGCGACCTTCTCCCGCATTTCGCCGTCATCGCCCATCCCCCGATCCTCCCTTCCAGGGCGGCCCCCCGCCACGCCTTATCGCCCCCCGCGGGGTGCCCGCCCGCCCTCCTTTCCCGCCCACCCGCCCACCCGTGCGGGTGGTTGTTCGTCTGCGGGTGCCGCTTGTGCCTGGGTCGGTGCCGGTCCGGGGCACCTCCTCGGGCGACGAACGTGCCCGCATTTCGATGACGTCCAGCCCTTGTCTGTTCGTCCCCCTGCGGGGGCACCCCGGCCCGTCCCCTCCCGGTACGTCGGCGTCCGACGGTCCGGTGGCGGTGGCCGGGGAAGGGGAGTACGTCGACAGGAACGGCACCGGATGCGCGGGACCAGGTGAGACGGATTTCGAGGAGGTGCCCCGGCCCGGCACCGACCAGGCGCAAGCGGCACCCGCAGACGAAGAAAACACCCGCACGGCATGGGGGTCCCCCCGCCGAAGGTAGGGGGAGGGTGGGAAAGACAAGACAACGACCCAGCGGTGTGCTGAAGCTCTCGCAGGGGGCACCCCGCACGGGCTGACCGCCCCGGAGGGGATTCGCGTAGGATTGACGAGAAGGCGTCCGGTACCCCGGTGAGGACTGGAACGGAAGGCTCGGAGCGCGCGTGGACGAGATGGGCAAGGCGGAGGGGCGGCCGGCGCGACTGGCCGTAGGGGTGGTGGGGGCCGGAAGAGTGGGCCCCGCCTTGGCGGCGGCGCTGCGCATGGCGGGGCACCGCCCCGTGGCGGCGTCCGGCGTGTCCGAGGCGTCCAAGCGCCGCGCCGCGGCGCTGCTCCCCGGAGTCCCCCTGGTGGAACCGGCCGCGGTGTTCGAACGCGCCGACCTCGTACTGCTGACCGTCCCCGACGACGCCCTGCCCGACCTGGTCAACGGCCTCGCGGAGACCGGCGCGGTGCGGCCGGGCCAGCTGCTGGTGCACACCTCGGGCCGGTACGGCACGTCCGTGCTCGACCCGGCGCTGCGCGCGGGCGCGCTGCCGCTCGCGCTGCACCCGGTGATGACCTTCTCCGGCACCCCGGTGGACGTGCAGCGCCTTGCGGGCTGCTCCTTCGGAGTGACGGCCCCCGGTGAGCTGCGGCTGGCCGCCGAGGCCCTCGTCATCGAGATGGGCGGCGAGCCCGAGTGGATCGAGGAGGCCGCCCGCCCGCTCTACCACGCGGCACTGGCCATCGGCGCGAACCACCTCGTCACCCTCGTGGCCCAGTCGATGGACCTGCTCAAGGCGTCGGGCGTCGCCGAGCCCGGCCGCATGCTCGGCCCGCTGCTGGGCGCCGCGCTCGACAACGCCCTGCGCTCCGGCGACGCCGCCCTGACCGGGCCGGTCGCCCGCGGCGACGCCGGCACCGTCACCGCGCACCTGGACGAACTGCGCGCGCACGCCCCCGAGACGGTGGCCTCGTACGTGGGAATGGCCCGCGCCACCGCGGACCGCGCACTGGCCAACGGAATGCTGAAACCGGAGTTCGCGGAGGCGCTGCTCGGCGCCCTCGCCGATGGAGGGACCCCGTGACCGAGCTGGTGCACACCGCGGCGGAACTGCCCCCGGCCGCCGCCGTCGTCATGACGATGGGCGCGCTGCACGAGGGCCACGCCGCCCTGATCCGCGCGGCCCGCGCCTACGCGGGCGACGGCCTCGTCACCGTCACCGTCTTCGTCAACCCCCTCCAGTTCGGACCGAACGAGGACCTCGACCGCTACCCCCGCACCCTCGAAGCCGATGTCGTGCTGGCGCAGAAGGCCGGCGCCGACCACGTCTTCGCGCCCGCCACCGACGAGGTCTACCCGGGCGGCCGACCGCAGGTCCGTATCACCGCGGGACCCATGGGCGAGCGGTACGAGGGCGCGTCCCGGCCCGGCCACTTCGACGGCATGCTGACCGTCGTCGCCAAGCTGCTGCACCTCACGCGGCCCGCCGCGGCCTTCTTCGGGCAGAAGGACGCCCAGCAGCTCGCCCTGATCCGCCGCATGGTCACCGACCTGAACTTCCCCGTCGAGATCGTCGCCGTACCGACCGTGCGCGAGCCGGACGGCCTGGCGCTGTCCAGCCGCAACCGCTACCTGTCGGAGCGGGACCGCGAGCACGCCCTGGCCCTGTCCCGCGCCCTGTTCGCGGGCCGGGACGCGGCCGGGGGCGGCCCGGACGCCGTACGACGGGCGGCAGGACACGTCCTGGCCACGGCCGACGGCCTCGCCGTCGACTACCTGGCCCTCATCGACCCCGCCGACTTCACCGAAGCCGCGCCGGACCACGCGGGCCCCGCCGTCCTCGCCGTCGCCGCCAAGGCCGGCACCACCCGCCTGATCGACAACCTCCCGCTGGAGTTCGGAGCCGCCGAATGAACGGAACCAGAGCCACAAGCGCGAGTACCGGCATCCGCCTGTACGCCGCCGCGCCCGGCTGGACGCTGACCTCCGACGTGGTCGTGGTCGGCTCGGGCGTCGCGGGCCTGACCGTCGCCCTGCGCTGCGCCGCCGCGGGAGCGAAGGTCACGGTCGTGACCAAGGCGCACCTGGACGACGGCTCGACCCGCTGGGCGCAGGGCGGCATAGCCGCGGCCCTCGGCGAGGGCGACACCCCCGAGCAGCACCTGGCCGACACCCTCGTCGCGGGCGCGGGCGTCTGCGACGAGACGGCCGTCGCCACCCTGGTCACCGAGGGCCCCGCCGCGGTGCGCCGCCTCATCGCGACCGGCGCGCACTTCGACACCGACAAGACCAGCGGCGAGATCCTGCTGACCCGCGAGGGCGGCCACCACCGCCGCCGGATCGTCCACGCGGGCGGCGACGCGACCGGCGCCGAGGTCTCCCGCGCGCTGATCGAGGCGGTCCGCGACGCCAATATCGACTTCGTCGAGAACGCGCTGGTCCTCGACCTGCTCACCGACGCCGAGGGCCGCACCGCGGGCGTCACCCTGCACGTGATGGGCGCCGGGCAGCGCGACGGCGTCGGAGCCGTACGCGCCCGCGCCGTCGTCCTGGCCACCGGCGGCATGGGCCAGGTGTTCTCGGCGACCACCAACCCGGCGGTGTCGACGGGCGACGGCGTGGCGCTGGCGCTGCGCGCGGGCGCCGAGGTCAGCGACCTGGAATTCGTCCAGTTCCACCCGACCGTGCTGTGGCTGGGCCCGGACGCCGAGGGCCAGCAGCCGCTGGTCTCGGAGGCGGTACGCGGCGAGGGCGCGCACCTGGTGGACGCCGACGGGGTCCGCTTCATGGTCGGCCGGCACGAACTGGCCGAGCTGGCCCCGCGCGACATCGTCGCCAAGGGCATCACGCGGCGGATGCAGGAGACCGGCGCCGAGCACATGTACCTCGACGCCCGGCACTTCGGCGCCACCATGTGGGAGGAGCGTTTCCCCACCATCCTGGCCGCCTGCCGCGCCCACGGCATCGACCCCGTCACCGAGCCGATCCCGGTCGCGCCCGCCGCGCACCACGCGTCCGGCGGCGTCCGTACCGACCTCCTCGGCCGTACGACCGTCCCCGGCCTGTACGCGTGCGGCGAGGTCGCCTGTACGGGCGTGCACGGCGCGAACCGGCTCGCGTCGAACTCGCTCCTCGAAGGGCTGGTCTTCGCCGAGCGGATCGCCGCCGACATCGTCGCCGACCCGACCGTGCCGGGCGAGCCCGTCATCCCGGACCCCGCGCCCACCCCGCTGCTGGCGTCCGAGGCGCGCTACGAGGTGCAGCGGATCATGTCGGCGGGTGCGGGCGTCCTGCGCAGCGCCGACAGCCTGGCCACCGCGGCGGGCGCGCTGGAACGGCTGCACACCGCGGCCGTCGAGGAGTACGACAGGGACGGCAAGACCGCCGAGCCGTGCGTCGAGACCTGGGAGGCGACCAATCTGGGCCTGGTCGCCCGGGTGCTGGTCGCCGCCGCCCGCCGCCGCGAGGAGACCCGCGGCTGCCACTGGCGCGAGGACCGTCCCGACCGCGACGACCAGGCGTGGCGCCGGCATCTCGTCGTACGCCTCACCCCGCACCGCACGCTCGCGCTGCACACCACCGAAGGCACGGACTTCCCGCCGACCGGCGGCGGCACGGGGGACACCCGGGGCGGCGCCCCCGGGACCGCGCCGATCGTGGATGATGGGGCCGCCCCCAACGGCACCGCGCCGGACGCCGCGCCCATTACCGCGAACCGTCCGCCGCACGCCGCTCGGAATTCGAAGGAGCCCTCGTGACCACCCCCGACCGTCCCCGGCCCGTCGCCCTCCCGCTGCCGCAGATCGGCCCGCCGAGCGAGGTGACCGGCGGCGGCTGCGGTGACGGCTGCGGCTGCGGCGCGGGCGAGGCGTACGACGACGCGTACGGCCTCGACCCGCTGGAGTGCGGCCTCGACCCCGACCTGGCGCAGCTCCTGATGGACGCGGGCCTGGACCCGGTGCAGGTCGAGGACATCGCGCACATGGCGATCGAGGAGGACCTGGACCAGGGCGTGGACGTCACGACCGTGGCGACCGTCCCCGAGGACGCCTTCTCCACCGGCGACTTCACCGCCCGCGAGGCGGGCACCGTGGCGGGCCTGCGGGTCACCGAGGCGGTGCTGTCGGTGGTGTGCACCGACGAGTTCGAGGTCGAGCGGCACGTGGAGGACGGCGACCGGGTCGCGGCCGGGCAGAAGCTGCTCACCGTGCGCACCCGCACCCGCGACCTGCTGACCGCCGAGCGCAGCGCGCTCAATCTGCTGTGCAGGCTCTCCGGTATCGCCACCGCCACCCGCGCGTGGGCCGACGTGCTGGAGGGCACCTCAGCGAGGGTCCGCGACACCCGCAAGACGACACCGGGCCTGCGGGCGCTGGAGAAGTACGCGGTCCGCTGCGGCGGCGGCGTCAACCACCGGATGTCGCTGTCGGACGCGGCGCTGGTCAAGGACAACCACGTGGTCGCGGCGGGCGGCGTGGCGCAGGCGTTCAAGCTGGTCCGCGAGGAGTTCCCGGACCTGGCGGTCGAGGTCGAGGTCGACACGATGCACCAGGTGCGCGAGGTGCTTGACGCGGGCGCCGACCTGATCCTGCTGGACAACTTCACCCCGGCCGAGACCGCGGAGGCCGTCGCGCTGGTCGCGGGCCGCGCGGTGCTGGAGTCCTCGGGCCGCCTCACCCTGGACACCGCCCGCGCCTACGCCGAGACCGGCGTGGACTACCTGGCGGTCGGCGGCCTCACCCACTCCTCCCCGATCCTGGACATCGGCCTCGACCTGCGCGCGGACGCCGCGGGCCGGCGAGCGGAAGCGTAGGGGCGCATGCTGCTCACCATCGACGTCGGCAACACCCACACCGTCCTCGGGCTGTTCGACGGCGAGGAGATCGTCGAGCACTGGCGGATCTCCACCGACCCGCGCCGTACCGCCGACGAACTGGCCGTACTGCTCCAGGGCCTGATGGGGATGCACCCGCTGCTCGGCGACCTCGGCGACGGCATCGACGGCATCGCGATCTGCTCGACGGTGCCGTCGGTGCTGCACGAACTGCGCGAGGTGACCCGCCGCTACTACGGCGACGTCCCGTCGATCCTGGTCGAGCCGGGCGTCAAGACCGGTGTGCCGATCCTGGTCGACCACCCCAAGGAGGTCGGCTCCGACCGGATCATCAACTCGCTGGCCGCCGTGCACCTCTACGGCGGCCCGTGCATCGTCGTGGACTTCGGCACGGCGACGACCTTCGACGCGGTGTCGGCGCGCGGGGAGTACGTGGGCGGCGCCATCGCGCCCGGCATCGAGATCTCGGTGGACGCGCTCGGCATGCGCGGCGCGCAGCTGCGCAAGATCGAGCTGGCCAGGCCGCGCAGCGTCATCGGCAAGAACACCATCGAGGCCATGCAGTCCGGCATCCTCTACGGTTTCGCCGGGCAGGCCGACGGCATCGCCGAGCGGATGGCGCGCGAGCTGGCCGACGACCCGGACGACGTGACCGTCATCGCGACGGGCGGCCTGGCCCCGCTGGTCCTGGGCGAGGCGTCGATCATCGACGAGCACGAGCCGTGGCTGACGCTGATCGGACTGCGGCTGGTGTACGAGCGGAACGTCCAGACGTCGTAGCGCCCGGGGTGTACGCCGTGTTGCCCGGCGGTACGGGGCGGCTCCGGGCGGTACGGGGGGCTTGCGGCGGTACGGGGCGGGCGACGCACCCGAGTGCGCGAGGATGCGTGTGATTTGTCCGGTTAAAGACTAATCTTTCGCTATGCCCACGCCACACGGAAACCGAGGCGGCATGGCGTTCAGCGCGGACGAACTGCGCGTGTTGCGCCGAGCCCTGGCGGAAGTCCTGTCCCCGTACGCGGGCCGGACCGACACCGCCGCCGCCGACGCCGTGCTCGCGCCGCGCGCGGCCGAGCACGTACGCCCGGCGGAACAGGTCCGCGGACCCGTACGCCCCGCCGCGCAGGTGACCGCACCGGAGCGGACCGCCGAGCACGTACAGGAATACCTCCGGCTCGTGCACGCCGTGGACGACGCGGTGGCCGAGGCGGGACGGCTGCGGTCGTTCCTGCTGGACGAGCTGAGCCGGTACCGGCAGGCGCTGCCCGGAAGCGCGGGCGGGTATCTGGAACGGCTCACCACCGCGCTCGCCAGCGGCTACGTACCCGGCGCGGACGACCTCGCCGCACTGCGCCGCCTGCGTGCCGCACCGAGCGGAACCCCGGAGTACCGGCGGCGCACCGCACTGCTGCGCCGCTGCGAAACCCTCGCAGAGAACGACGTACGACTCCGCCTGGAGGCCCATATGACCACGTCGCGCCGCCTGCTCGCCCTCCCGGGCGCCCGTTCCGCCACCGCCGCGGACCCGGCGGAGAAGAAGCCGTCCCCGGCTCCTTCGCCCCGCCCGAAGTCCCCGACGCCGTCCCCCTCGCCGGGGCCCGGCGAGGGCGCGCCCAAGCGCCCGCCGACGCCCGCCGAGATCTGGCCGCCCGGCCGCAAGCCCGCCGCGCCCAAGCGGGACGACGAGGCCCGCTCGGCCTGACGGGCCCGCCGCACCCACCCGCCGTCGGCGGCGCGGGAGGCGTGGCTACGCTGGTCGGTATGGACTACGTATCCGCGATCGTGCCGCCGCTGGTGATGGCGATCCTCTTCATCGCCGTCATCGTGACGATCATCAAGAACCAGGGCGGGGCCAACAAGGCCAAGGAGGACGCGGCGGTCGACGCCGCCTTCGCCCGCGCCGAGGCCGCGCGCCAGCCCTCCGCCGAGGACCGCTGACGCCCGCCGCGGCATTTGACGGCCAAGGAAATCAATATCATCTGATACTTGGCCGAAGATCCATGCCCGATCCACGGACCGGTGCGGGGTGCCCGACAAGGCGCCGTGCGCCGGTCCGACCCGTTTGGTCCCGATAAGCGGAACGTCTGCGGCTAGTATCCGGAATGTGCCCCGGCCATTGGGAGACCTCGAAGACGCCGTCATGACGAGAGTGTGGGAGTGGAACCGACCGGTCACGGTTCGTGAGGTCCTGGAGGATCTCTCACGGGATCGATCCATCGCGTACACAACTGTCATGACCGTAATGGACAACCTGCGCCAGAAGGGCTGGCTCCGCCGCGAGGAGGAAGGCCGCGCTTATCGTTATGAGGCCGTTTCGACGCGTGCCGCATACTCTGCCGCACTGATGAACGAAGCGTGGTCCGCGAGCGACAACCCGGCCGCCGCGCTCGTCCACTTCTTCGGCATGATGTCTCCGGAACAGCGTGAAGCGGTCCGTGACGCATTGCGCATCATCCAGTCCGTCGACCCCTCCGGTCCTGCGGATCCCGAAGGGCGATAGCGTCCGCACATGCCCCTCATGTCGAATGACGTCACCATCCGCCGGGCGCGCACCGGCGATGTCGCCGCGGTACGGACGCTGCTCGACTCCTATGTGCGTGACGGCATCCTGCTCGACAAGCCGACAGTGACCCTTTATGAGGACATCCAGGAGTTCTGGGTCGCGGAACGGGACGAGGACGCGAACGTGGTCGCGTGCGGCGCCCTGCACGTGATGTGGGAGGACCTGGCCGAGGTCAGGACGTTGGCGGTGGACCCGACACAGCGCGGCAAGGGTGTCGGCCACCAGTTGCTGGCAAAGTTGCTGCACACCGCACGCTGGCTGGGAGTCCGCCGAATTTTCTGCCTCACCTTCGAAGTGGACTTCTTCGCGAAGCACGGCTTCGTGGAGATCGGGGAGACGCCGGTCGACGGCGATGTCTTCGGCGAGCTCCTCCGTTCCAATGACGAGGGTGTCGCGGAGTTCCTGGACCTGGAGCGAGTGAAACCGAACACCTTGGGCAACAGCCGCATGCTGCTGCAACTCTGACCGTTCCGGTTTGTCCGGATCGCGCTACCTCGCGGGCGCCCGTTCGTGCAAGGGGTTTGTGTTTTTCCCGCAAAGGCGCTTTGCTTTTACCGTTAATCCGTTTTCGATGAAAGGGAAGCCGGTGGCTCAGAAGGTCCAGGTTCTTCTTGTTGACGACCTCGACGGCGGCGAGGCGGACGAGACCGTCACGTTCGCTCTCGATGGTGTGACCTACGAGATCGACCTCACCACCGCGAATGCTGACAAGCTCCGCGGGCTGCTCAACCCGTACACGGACAGTGGCCGTCGTACCGGCGGACGAGCCGGTCGTGGCCGCACCAAGGCGGTCCGCGGAGGCGGCGCTTCCGGTCCCGACACCGCGAAGATCCGTGCGTGGGCCAAGGAGAAGGGTTACGAGGTCAACGACCGCGGTCGTGTTCCGGCCACCATTCGTGAGGCGTACGAGAAGGCCCACGGCTGATCCTGGCTACGCGTCCGCAGCGTGATCCGGTGGCAGGCCGTCGCAAGGGCGGCCACCAGTGCCGTGAGCCCGATGGGTACCCCCGTTCCATCGGCTCCACCCGTGACACGCAGCGCGGGCACCGTGGACTCGACTTCGCACCCCGGTCGGGGAGGCCGCAGCCACACCGGCGCGGACCGGTCGTACGCGGCCTCCCGGCGGCCCCACTCGGGGTGCGCGGGCGCTCGCATCGGAGCGCCGGACCCCAGCGCCGTCAGATCCAGCCGGATACCGCCCCACTCCAGCCACTCCAGCAGCCCCGGCAGCTCCTCGGCGGATCCGGCGGCCACCAGCAGCCGGATCCGGTGGCCGTCCAGCGCCACCGGGCCGAGCTGGCCCGGCCGCGGGAAACGGTTCAGCATCGCCAGACCCGCCTCCGCGGGCACGTCCACCGCGTCGAACCGCACCCCGGTGACCAGACCCGGCGGCAGCGCCCCGGTGGTCGGCCACCCCAGTTCGTGCTCGTACCAGCCCATGCCGTGTGCAACTGCCCGCCGGGGCGGGGGTTACGGCGGCGACCACGTACCGTTGATGGGTGAACACGTTCGGTGTCGGCCGGAAGTGTCCGTAACGGCGCAAGGTTGTTCGCCCTTAGCGCACTCCCCAGCCGCTTTCGGCATGGAGTGTCCTGGGCAGAGGGTAAGAAGTACCTAGTGGGAAGGGCTGGTGTTCGAGCAGGCGAGGGCGTGCGTTCGCCACGGGCGTACTTGATAAAGGGGTATTCGCCTGGCCTGCGGGAACATCGTCTCGCACCATCGAGGTTGTGTGAGTGACGTCAGCCGGTAGCGCAGCTTTCCTCGCGCGAGCGGGGGTGGATACGTGAGCGGCGCCGCTGTGCGGGACTAGCATGCGGAAGGACAGGGAGGGGACCGACCCCTCACTGCCCGACCGCTCTGAGGAGCGATTAACGATGTTCGAGAGGTTCACCGACCGCGCGCGGCGGGTTGTCGTCCTGGCTCAGGAAGAAGCCCGGATGCTCAACCACAACTACATCGGCACCGAGCACATCCTCCTGGGCCTGATCCACGAGGGTGAGGGTGTCGCCGCTAAGGCCCTGGAGAGCCTCGGGATTTCGCTCGAGGCGGTCCGCCAGCAGGTGGAGGAGATCATCGGCCAGGGCCAGCAGGCCCCGTCCGGCCACATCCCCTTCACCCCCCGGGCCAAGAAGGTCCTGGAGCTGTCGCTCCGCGAGGCCCTCCAGCTCGGCCACAACTACATCGGCACCGAGCACATCCTGCTCGGCCTGATCCGCGAGGGCGAGGGCGTCGCAGCCCAGGTCCTGGTGAAGCTGGGCGCCGATCTCAACCGGGTCAGGCAGCAGGTCATCCAGCTCCTGTCCGGCTACTCCGGCGGGAAGGAGTCGGCCACGGCAGGCGGCCCGGCCGAGGGCACCCCCTCGACCTCGCTCGTCCTCGACCAGTTCGGCCGCAACCTGACCCAGGCCGCTCGTGAGACCAAGCTCGACCCGGTGATCGGGCGCGAGAAGGAGATCGAGCGGGTCATGCAGGTGCTGTCCCGCCGCACCAAGAACAACCCCGTGCTCATCGGCGAGCCCGGCGTCGGCAAGACCGCCGTCGTCGAGGGCCTGGCCCAGGCGATCGTCAAGGGCGAGGTGCCCGAGACGCTGAAGGACAAGCAGCTCTACACGCTTGACCTCGGCGCCCTGGTCGCCGGCTCCCGCTACCGCGGTGACTTCGAGGAGCGCCTGAAGAAGGTCCTCAAGGAGATCCGCACCCGCGGCGACATCATCCTGTTCATCGACGAGCTGCACACCCTGGTCGGCGCCGGTGCCGCCGAGGGCGCGATCGATGCCGCCTCCATCCTCAAGCCCATGCTGGCCCGCGGTGAGCTCCAGACCATCGGCGCCACCACGCTGGACGAGTACCGCAAGTACCTGGAGAAGGACGCGGCCCTTGAGCGCCGCTTCCAGCCCATCCAGGTCGCGGAGCCGTCGCTCCAGCACACCATCGAGATCCTCAAGGGCCTCCGCGACCGGTACGAGGCGCACCACCGGGTGTCCATCACGGACTCCGCCCTGGTGGCCGCCGCGACCCTGGCCGACCGGTACATCTCGGACCGCTTCCTGCCGGACAAGGCGATCGACCTGATCGACGAGGCCGGTTCCCGGATGCGCATCCGCCGGATGACCGCGCCGCCGGACCTGCGCGAGTTCGACGAGAAGATCGCCGACGTGCGCCGCGAGAAGGAGTCCGCGATCGACTCGCAGGACTTCGAGAAGGCGGCCTCGCTCCGGGACAACGAGAAGCAGCTCCTCGCCGCGAAGACCAAGCGGGAGAAGGAGTGGAAGGCCGGCGACATGGACGTCGTCGCCGAGGTCGACGACGACCTGATCGCCGAGGTCCTGGCGACCGCCACCGGCATCCCGGTCTTCAAGCTGACCGAGGAGGAGTCCTCCCGCCTGCTGCGCATGGAGGACGAGCTGCACAAGCGCGTCATCGGCCAGCGGGACGCCGTCAAGGCGCTCTCCAAGGCCATCCGACGCACTCGTGCCGGTCTGAAGGACCCCAAGCGTCCCGGCGGCTCGTTCATCTTCGCCGGCCCGTCCGGCGTCGGTAAGACCGAGCTGTCCAAGGCGCTCGCCGAGTTCCTCTTCGGCGACGAGGACGCGCTGATCGCGCTCGACATGTCGGAGTTCAGCGAGAAGCACACCGTCTCGCGGCTCTTCGGCTCGCCTCCCGGCTACGTCGGGTACGAGGAGGGCGGCCAGCTCACCGAGAAGGTGCGCCGCAAGCCGTTCTCCGTCGTCCTCTTCGACGAGGTCGAGAAGGCCCACCCCGACATCTTCAACTCGCTGTTGCAGATCCTGGAGGACGGTCGCCTGACCGACTCCCAGGGCCGGGTCGTGGACTTCAAGAACACGGTGATCATCATGACCACCAACCTCGGCACCCGGGACATCTCCAAGGGCTTCAACCTGGGCTTCGCCGCCCAGGGCGACACGAAGTCCAACTACGAGCGGATGAAGAACAAGGTCAGCGACGAGCTGAAGCAGCACTTCCGCCCGGAGTTCCTGAACCGCGTCGACGATGTCATCGTCTTCCCGCAGCTCACCGAGGAGGACATCCTCCAGATCGTCGACCTCATGATCAGCCGGGTCGACGAGCGGCTGCGCGACCGCGACATGGGCATCGAGCTCAGCCCCGACGCCAAGGTGCTGCTCTCCAAGCGCGGCTACGACCCCGTCCTGGGCGCCCGGCCGCTGCGCCGGACCATCCAGCGCGAGATCGAGGACTCGCTCTCCGAGAAGATCCTCTTCGGCGAGCTGCGCCCCGGTCACATCGTCGTGGTCGACGTCGAGGGCGAGGGCGAGACGGCCAAGTTCACGTTCCGTGGCGAGGAAAAGGTCACGGTCGCGGACGCCCCGCCGGTGGAGACGGCGAGCGGGCCGAATCTGACCAAGGACGCGTAGCGCCTCCGGCGCGGTAGCGTCCGCCGCGACAGCGGCGCAGTAAGGGGCGGGCCCCGGACCAGCGGTAACGGTCCGGGGCCCGCCCCTTTTGTCACTCCGGGGAGGCCCGGACGTGGCCGCTCAGGGGGAGAGGCCGTCGGGGCGCGTCACGCGGCATGGGCCCCCTGGTGTCCGGGCCTCACGATAGGGGCGGGAATGTGACCCGCGCCACGAATTCGCGGAAGGGGGCGGGTTCTAAGGGGCGGGGAAGTGGCGGCGGTCACAGGTCCTTGGTCCCGGTGGAATTCGCCGAATCGCGTGGCGAGGTGATGTACCCCATGTGAGCCAGGCCACTTACTAAGCGAAATAGTGGCGGGTTCGCGGGGTGTGCGGAGCCTGTGGATCACGCACAGGCGGGGGGCAGGGAAGCGAAGGGGCGGGGCCCTTGATGCCCGTTTTGGTGCGACTTGAGTGCGGGGGCGTACCGGGCATTCGACGTAAAAAGGGTGAATGGAGGGTGGAATCCGAGAGGGCGGCGCTACGACCGCGCTTAGTAAGAGGGGTCCTTGTGGTCCGGCGGAATGCCGCGTTACCAAGGATGGGCAACGAGCCGCAGTCGGATGTTTCGGATCTCCGGACCTGTTGCTCCCCCCTTTCAGTGAGGTTGTTTCTTCATGCGCAAGAACTCGACGATGAACCGTGCCGCGAAGTCCGTCACCCGTGGCCGTGTCGCGGTAGTGACGGGCGGACTGGTCGCGGCGCTCGCCCTGGGCTCGACGGCGGCGATCGCCGCCGACACGCAGCACGAGGGATTCCTCGCCGCCGGGACGGCGAGCAGCATCTCCGACGTGGTGCAGAAGCAGGCCAGCGGCCAGCAGGCCACCGCGGCCAAGGTGAAGGCCGACGCCGCGAAGACCAAGGCCGCCAACGAGGCCAAGGCCAAGGCCGCGGCCGACGCCAAGAAGCGCGCGGACGCCAAGGCCGCCGCCGACCGCAAGGCCCGCAGCGCGTCCTGGGCGACCCCGACCAGCGGTTACGTGATCGGCGCGGGGTACGCGCAGGCCGGTCCGCACTGGGCGCACACCCACTCCGGCCAGGACTTCGTCGTGCCGAGCGGCACGAGCGTGCGGGCCGCGCACACCGGCACCGTCGTGACGGCGGGCTGGGGCGGCGCGTACGGCAACAACATCGTGATCAAGCACGCGGACAACACGTACTCGCAGTACGGCCACCTGTCGCACATCGGCGTGCACGTCGGCCAGAAGGTGGACACCGGCCAGGAGATCGGCAAGTCCGGCTCCACCGGCAACTCGACCGGTCCGCACCTGCACTTCGAGATCCGCAAGACCCCGTACTACGGCTCCTCCGTCGAGCCGCTGCACTTCCTGCGCACGCACGGCGTGCACGTCTGACGCACGTCTGATCCCACCAGTCGTACAAGAGATCCAGTCGTACAAGAGAGACGGCGGCCGTCAACATCCGGCCGCCGTCTCTACCCGTGAGAGCCCCTTCGAAGAAGCCTCCTCGGCCTCCTCAGTCCTCTCAGCCCCCTCAGACCCCCGCCTCGGCCTCCGCCTGGGCGACCAGGTCGAGCGCGACGTCGAGGATGGCGGCGCGCTTGGCGGCCGGATCGCCCTCGATGTCGCGCATCGCGAACATCCCGGCGTGCATGGCGAAGAGCGCGGTCATGCAGCGCACCTGCGCGGGCATCGGCCACTCCGGCTCCCTCAGCAGCCCGCTCAGCGAGCCGATCTTGCCCTTGAAGGACTCGCCGATGCTCAGCTCGCGCACCGTGGCCTGGTTCTCCTGGAAGAACCGGAACAGCGCCTCCGCGCCCCACAGCGCCTCGCTGTAGCGGCGCAGCACCTCCTGCTTGGTGGCCAGCGTGCGCGGCTGCTCGTCGCCCCAGGCGATCAGCGCGTCGACCGGTTTCGACAGGTCCTGCGCGATGCTGATGAGGATGTCTTCCTTGGTTTTGAAGTGGTAGTAGAGCGCCGCTTTGGTGACGTCCAGATGCTCGGCGATCTCGCGCAGTGAGGTCTTCTCGTAGCCCTGCTCCGCGAAGAGTTCGAGGGCGACGTCCTGGATGCGGCGGCGGGTGTCGCCGCGGCGGGTCTGCGCTGTGACCATGGCTGTGCACTCCTGCTGCGCTCGCGTCGGGCAGACGGAGCCCGACCGGCTCGACGGGCTGTACGGGGCATGACGGTACGGCCTTGGTCAAACCCTACGCACTTACTTGACGCCCGGCTAGTTGCCCCGTACCTTCATTCCGTACCTAGCTAGCCGGGCGGCAAGTAAGCGGACGGCAAAGTGAGTGTCGCCGGAGCCGGAGAACCGCCCTCACCGGGGGAGGACCCACCGCCATGTCCCAGACCGACACCGCCGCCGCCGTCAAGGCGGAGCCGCGACAGCGCAGTGTGCGCGTCGTCATGGCGGGCCTGCTGATCGCGATGATGCTCGCGATGCTCGACAACATGATCATCGGTACCGCGATGCCGACGATCGTCGGCGAACTCGGCGGGCTCAACCACCTGTCGTGGGTCGTCACCGCCTACACGCTGGCCACCGCCGCCTCCACCCCCATCTGGGGCAAGCTCGGCGACATGTACGGCCGCAAGGGCATCTTCCTCACGTCCATCGTGCTGTTCCTGCTCGGCTCCGCGCTCTCCGGCATGTCGCAGACCATGGACCAGCTCATCAGCTTCCGCGCCGTCCAGGGCCTGGGCGCCGGCGGTCTGATGGTCGGCGTGATGGCGATCATCGGCGAGATGATCCCGCCCCGCGAGCGCGGCAAGTACCAGGGCATGATCGCCGGTGTCATGGCCATCGCCATGATCGGCGGCCCGCTCGTCGGCGGCAGCATCACCGACAACTGGGGCTGGCGCTGGAGCTTCTACATCAACCTGCCGATCGGCGTCGTCGCCCTCGCGATGGTCACCATCGTGCTGCACCTGCCGAAGAAGCGGGGCACGGGCCGTATCGACTACTGGGGCGCGTCGCTGCTCACCGTCGCGATCACCTCGCTGGTCCTGCTCACCACCTGGGGCGGCACGCAGTACGCCTGGGGCTCCGCGCAGATCATCGGCCTGCTCGTGCTCGGCCTCGTCTCGCTCGCGGCCTTCCTGTACGCCGAGACCCGCGCCGCCGAGCCGGTGCTGCCGCTGCGGATCTTCCGCAACAGCAACTTCTCGCTGATCTCGCTGGTCGGCTTCATCGTCGGCTTCACGATGTTCGGCGCGATGACCTTCCTGCCGCTGTACCAGCAGACCGTCCAGGGCGCCTCCGCGACCAACTCAGGACTCCTGCTGCTGCCGCTGCTCAGCGCCATGCTCGTCGTCTCCATGGTCGCCGGACGCATCACCACCTCCACCGGCAAGTACAAGATCTTCCCGCTGGTCGGCGGCGCCTTCATGACCTTCGGCCTGTTCCTGCTCTCCACCATGGACGTCAACACCAGCCGCTTCACCTCCGGCCTCTACATGGCCGTACTCGGCGTCGGCATGGGCTTCGTCATGCAGATCACGATGCTGATCGCGCAGAACAGCGTCGAGATGAAGGACATCGGCGTCGGCTCCTCGTCCTCCACCCTCTTCCGCACGATCGGCGGCTCCTTCGGCGTCTCGCTCTTCGGCGCCCTGTTCACGCACACCGTCTCCCACGGCATGGCCTCCAGCGCCGCCGGAGCCGGTTCCGGGGCCACCAAGGCCGGCGCCCAGCTCGACCCGGCCACCATCGCCAAGTTCCCGCCGGCCGTGAAGGACGCGTACTTCCACGCGGTCGCCGACGGCACCCACACCGTCTTCCTGTGGGGCGCCGTCATCAGCGTCGTCGGCTTCGCCGCGGCCTGGTTCATCACCGAGATCCCGCTGCGCGCCGCGGCCCCCAAGGCCGCCAGCTCCGAGGACGAACAGCCCCCGGTCCTGGCCGACGCCATCTGATCATCTGACCGGCAAGGCCCCCGGCCCCCCCAGCCCCCCGGCCGCTGGCCACCCGCCCCCGGCTCCTCGGCCGGACCCGCTGCCCCGCGAAGTGCCGGACCCCGGCTACTCGCGGGGCAGCATCAGTTGCGCGACCGCGCCGCCGCCGTCCTCGGCGGGGACGTTGCGGAAGGTGAGGCGGGCGCCGAGGACGCGGGCCTGGCCGGTGGCGATCGTCAGGCCCAGGCCGTGGCCGCCGCCCGAGCGGGCGGCGGAGCCCGTACGGAAGCGGTTGGGGCCGTCGCGCAGGAGGTCAGGGGGGAAGCCGGGCCCGTGGTCGCGGACGCGCAGGTAGGGGCCGTCGACCACCACCTCGACGGGGGCGCCGCCGTGCCGGGCGGCGTTGGCGAGCAGATTGCCGAGGATGCGCTCCAGGCGGCGCGGGTCGGTGGGGACGACCGCCTCCTCGGCCACCGTGACCGAGGCGTCCGGCGCCAGCGCCAGGACGCGGCGGCGGACGAACTCGCCGAGCGCCAGCTCCTGGAGGTCGGCCTGTTCCGCGGCGCCGTCCAGCCGCGCCACCTCCAGGACGTCCTCGACCAGTGTCCGCAGCGCGTGCACGCGGTCGCGCACCAGCTCCGAGGGGCGGCCGGGCGGCAGCAGCTCGGCGGCGGTGACCAGACCGGTGACCGGCGTCCGCAGCTCGTGCGCGATATCGGCCGTCACCCGCCGCTCGGCCTCCAGCCGCAGTTGCAGCGCGTCGGCCATCGCGTCCACGGCCCGCGCCAGCTCGTCCGTCTCGTCCCGTACGCGCCGGCCGCCGATCGCCTCGCGCACCCGTACCTCGGTGTCGCCGTCCGCGACCTTGCGGGCCGCGACCGCCGCCTTTCGCAGCCGCCGCGACATCCGGCCGCCGATCAGCACACCGATCGCCGTACCGCCGACGACGACCGCGAGCGAACCGGCCACCAGCGCCTGGTCGAGGTCGTCCAGCACGGAGTAGCGGTCGGTGAAACCGGTCTTCAGCGACAGCACCCGGCCGTCCGCGGCGGGCGTCTCCGCCCACACCATCGGGTGACCGCCGGTGTCCTGCACATACGTGGCGCGCTGCCCCTTGGCCGCGAACTCCTTCAGCTCGCGCGGCAGCTCCGGGTCGTCGATCTTGGCGTAGAAGACCAGCCGCCCGGTCGTCTCGTAGATCCGCAGCGCCGACTGCACGCGCTCGTCCTGGACGTCACGGGTGCTGTTGATCATGCTGACCCGCGCGGCGTTGTGCACCACCAGGCTCAGTGCGAGCGCGACCAGCGCCGACACCACGGCGATGGCCGCGGCGATCTTCCAGCGCAGACCGGCACGGAACCAGCGCAGACCGGCACGGAACCAGCGCGGGCCGGTACGGAAGCGGCGCCGGCCTCCGGGGTGCGAGGTGGCGGACGGCGAGTCCGCCGGACGGGAGGGCACGCGACCTCAGGCCCGCAGCTTGTAGCCGAAACCGCGGACGGTCTCCAGCCGGTCCTGGCCGATCTTGGCGCGCAGCCGCTGCACATGGACGTCCACGACCCGCGTGTCGCCGCCCCACTCGTAGTCCCAGACCCGCTGGAGCAGCCGGTCGCGGGAGAGCACGGTGCCGGGCGCGCCCGCGAATTCCAGCAGCAGCCGCATCTCGGTCGGGGTCAGCGCCAGCCGCTCACCGGCCCGCGTGACCACCATGCCCTCGGGGTCGATCTCGATGTCCCCGAAGGAGAGCTGGGGCGCCTCGTCCAGCCCGTCGTCACCGCCCGCCGCCCGGAAGCGGCGCAGTACGGCGCGGATCCGCGCCACCAGCACGGCGCCGTCGAACGGCTTGGTCACGTAGTCGTCGGCCCCGGCCTCCAGGCCGAGCACGATGTCGATGGCGTCGGCCCGCGCCGACACCATGATCACCGGCACCGTCGACTCGTCCCTGATCCGGCGGCACAGCGACACGCCGTCCAGGCCCGGCACCATCACGTCGAGCAGCGCGAGGTCCGGCCTGCGGGCGCGGAAGGCCGTGAGCCCTTCCAGCCCGTCGGGCGCGGCCGTGACCTCGAAGCCGTCGCGTTCCAGCGCGAGAGTCGTCGCCTCGCGGATGACGTCGTCGTCCTCGACGAACAGGACATGAGTGGCGGCCACCGGGCTATTGTCCCTGGCCGTGCTGGATGGCGTCGCCGTCGGCCGACATCTGCGGGGCCGTCGAACCGGGAGCGGCGGGACTGCTCGGCTTGCCGGACACGCCGGAGGAGGGGGATTTGGCCGGGGTCGTGGTCTCCGCCGACGGCACGCCGGGGTCGACCGGGTCCGACTTGGGCAGCGGCGCCGGGTCGGTCGAGGTCGGCTCGGGCGAGACGGTCGGCGTCCGCGCGCCGAAGTCCGAGAAGTCCCGCGCGACCTCGACGAAGCGCTGCCCGCGCCAGGCGTACGTGATCGACTCCTGGCCGGTCGGATACGTCGCCGGGTCGTCGGTCCTGTACACCTCGTGGATGATCTGGAGCCGCCCGTCCTCGACGCTGCCGTAGACCGGCGGCTGCTCGTCCGCGAACACGTTCTGGTACTTGCCGTTGACCATGCGGTACACGTACGCGGCGATGCCGAGGCCGTCGCCGCACGTCGTCACGTTGATCACCAGGTCGGGGCCGTCGCCCGCCGTGAGGTCGCCCGAGTCGGTGTCCATCGGGTAACCGGCCCCCACGCACGGCGTCAGATCCTCGCGCACGTCCGCGCTGACGCTGTTGTCCTTGCGCACCATCGTGGCCAGCGCCACCTGGTCGGCGACGATCGCCGGGGCGACGGTGGACGGGGTCTTCACCCTGGTGGCGGCCGGCGCCGGGCCCTCGCGGCGGGCGCCGGTGGCGGCCGTACCGCAGCCTGCGACCACGACGCACGCGCACGCCAGCGCGCCCGTCGCGAGAGTCGAGGCTACGCGGCCCACACGCCCTCCATGCGTTCCATCGGTTCCCGGCCGAGCACGGCCGGGTCCAGCGGGTCGGTCGATCCGGCCGACCCGGTCGAGCCGGCCGTGCCGAGCGGAGCGGCCGTGCCGAGCGGTCCGGTCGCGCCCGTCGAATGAGCCGGGTGCGTCGAGTATGCCGATTCCGGTTGGGACGCGTCACGCCCGGCCGGGTCCCGGTCCACCGCGTCCAGCCGGGAGTAGCCGTAGCGTCCGTGCTCCAGTTCGTACCGCAGCCGGGCCAGCGCCCGGTGCAGGGTGCTCTTCACCGTACCTGTCGACATGCCCAGCGCGCGGGCCGTCTCCTGGGTGGAGAGCTGACCGTAGTGCCGCAGCATCACGACCTGCCGCTGCTTGGGCGCCAGCACCGTCATCACGTCGAGCAGCATCTCGCGGTCCGCGCGCTGCTCCGAGCCGTCGTCCACGCTCGCGTCCGGCAGCTCCCCGGTGGGCACCTCTTCCAGCTTCCGGTTCCGCCACCACTCGGTACGGGTGTTGATCATGACCCGGCGCATGTACGCGTCGGCCAGCGTCTTGTCGGCGATCCCCTCCCAGCGCGGATACGTCCGCACCAGCGCGGTCTGTACGAGGTCCTGCGCGTCGACCGGATTGGGCACCAGGCGGCGGGCGCTGCGCAGCAGGGCGTCCTGCCGAGTCCGCACGTACTCCTCGAACTCCAGTACCTCGCCGTTCCCCGCCATGGTGTGACTCCGTCCCGTGCCTGCCTGCCGCTGTCGTCGTTCCCTGCCGACATCGAGGACGCTACGGAGCGGATGTTGGGCTTTCGCCACCGCGAGCGCACAGCGGCCTCACAGCAACCCATCGGTTCTGTAACGGGTGGAATGCAAGCCGTAAAGAGCTATGAATGGGTGCATTTGCGATGAAACGGGCATTTACGGACCCGAGAAGTCAGGCGTCACAGGGGGCGCAGCCCACGAAAGCCGAGGTGGGTGTGGGTGCGGGGGCGGGCGCGCGGGTCCGCCGGGGGAGGGCGCGCGGCACCGCCGGGCCGGATCATCCGGGGACGGTGCCCGGTGAAGAGGTGTGACGGATAGGGCGCTGTAACGGATGCGGCGCTGAGACGGATACGGCCTAGACCGGCAGCCGGTACACGCCGTCCGCCAGCGGCTCGACCAGGCCGTCCTCGACCAGGCCGTCCAGCGCCCGGGCCCGCTGCACCGGCTCGTGCCACACGGCGTCGAGCGCGGCCTGCGGTACGGGAGCGGTGGAGGCGCGCAGGACGGCCAGCAGCCGCCCGCGTACCTGCCGGTCGGTCCCGGCGTACGTCTGGCCCCGGCGCGGCGGCCCGTCGTGCGCGGGCGAACCGGCCAGCCGCCAGACGCAGCGCGCCGCGATCGGGCAGCGCCCGCACTCGGGGGAGCGGGCGGTGCACACCAGCGCGCCCAGCTCCATGGTGGCCGCCGCCCACCGCGCCGCGACCGGCTCCTCGGCCGGGAGGAGCGTCTGGGCGGTCCGCCGCTCGGCGGCCGTCGTCGCGTTCGGCGGATACGCGGTGCCGGTCACCGCGCGGGCGAAGACCCGCCGCACATTGGTGTCGAGCACGATGTGCCGCCGCCCGTACGCGAAGGACGCGACGGCCGCCGCCGTGTACTCCCCGACGCCGGGCAGGGCCAGCAACTGGCCGTGGTCCTCGGGGACTTCGCCGTCGTGCTGGGCCGCTATGGCGGTGGCCGCCGCGTGCAGCCGCAGCGCGCGGCGCGGATAGCCGAGCCGCCCCCAGGCGCGCACCGCCTCGCCGGGCGACTCCGCCGCGAGGTCGGCCGGGCGCGGCCAGCGGGCCAGCCACTCCTGATGCACCGGCAGCACCCGGACGACCGGCGTCTGCTGGAGCATGAACTCACTGACCATCACCGACCACGCGCCCGCGTCCGGCCGCCGCCAGGGCAGATCGCGGGCGTGCTCGCCGAACCAGTCGATCACCAGGTCGTGCAGTTCGGTGACGGCGGCCGGGGGAGCCGGGGGGACCGCCGAACCCGCGGGGGCGGCCGGGGACGTGCGGGCTGAGGTGCTGACGGAAGCGTCGCGGATGTCGGTGCTCATGTCCTCCCGATCCTCGCACAGGCCACTGACAGCGACCGGCCGTCCCCTTAAACGTGATGATCGGCAAAGACCGGGCGTCGAGCGGCGGGTGTTGCGGCGAGGCGCGGGTGATCTCCCCTAGAGTTCGGGTGTGGGCTCAATGCGCAATCCCGTCGGACCTCTGCCGTCGACCATCTACTGGCGGCGGCGGGCCGTTGCGCTGTGTGTGCTCGCGCTCGTCGCCCTGCTGATCTTCTGGCTGGTCAACTCGACCGGCGGGGGCGGCGGTAGCGGCAACAACGGCTCCTCGGGCACCCACACCCCGGTCGGCACGATCACGCCGGGACCCGAGCCGACCGGTACGCACATCACCGGGCGCCCCGGTGGCCGCGACACCTCGGGCGGCGACAGCGGCGGCTCCTCCGGTTCCTCCGCGGGCTCCTCCGGCTCCGACGGCGGCTCCAACGGCGGTGCCACGGACGGAAGTTCGGCCGGTGCCGGTTCCTCGGGCGGCAACGACGGCGGTACGTCGGGTACGGCGGGCACCTCGTCGTCCGGCGGCGCGGCCTCCGGCGGTGTCGCCACCAGCGGCGGCTCGGGCAACGGCGGCTCCGGCGGTCAACTGCCCGCCGGCTCCACGCTCCCCGACTGCTCGCCCGGCAGCGTCCAGCTCTCGCTGCGCAGCGTCCAGAACTCCTACTCGCCGGACGAGACCCCCGTCTTCGAGCTGCGCGCCGCGAATTCCGGATCCGTCTCCTGCAAGGTCGACTTCGGCCCCGCCAAGGCCGTCTTCACGATCACCGCGACCGCGGGCAACGCCCACACCTGGGCCTCCGACGACTGCCCCACCGCGGGCAGCGGCTCCTACCTCCTCCAGGTGCCCGCCCACGGCTCCACGACGTACACGCTCCGCTGGAACGCCAAGACCAGCTCCCCGAAGTGCGCGACCCCCAAGGGGAGCGCTGCCGCGCCCGGCACCTACCTGATCCAGGCCCAGCTCTCCGGCTACGGCGCCAAGCAGGTCTCCTTCGTCCTCTCCCAGGACTAGGGCCTGTCAGGGGCGCGGGGAACTGCGCGAGCAACCCCCACCGGCCCGCGGCCCCGAAAGGGAACAGCGGCTGCCCCGCCGGGGCCGGTTTTCCCAGCTCGCCGCCGCGACGGCTGAGCGCGCAGCTCCCCGCCCCTGACGGGGCCTTCCGGTCCCCGAGGCACCTGCCTCTAGCGGTACGTCTAGACGTACCGCTCCAGGATGGACGACTCGGCGAGGCGGGAGAGGCCCTCGCGGACGGAGCGGGCGCGGGCCTCGCCGACGCCGTCGACCGTCTGGAGGTCGTCGACGCTCGCGGCGAGCAGCTTCTGGAGGCCGCCGAAGTGCTCGACCAGGCGCTCGATGACGGTGTTGGGCAGCCGGGGCACCTTGGCGAGGAGCCGGTAACCGCGCGGCGAGACGGCGGAGTCGAGGGATTCGGGGGAGCCGGTGTAGCCCAGGGCCCTTGCCACGGTGGTGAGTTCGATGAGTTCGCTCTGCGGCAACGAGTCGAGTTCGGCCATCGCCTCGTTGACCGTACGGCTGCGCTTGGCGGTCGGCTCCGGCACGTAGTCGCGGGCGACCAGTTCGCGCTCGGGCTCGACGCCCGCGATCAACTCGTCCAGTTGCAGGGCGAGAAGCCGTCCGTCGGTACCCAACTCGATGACGTACTCGGCGATTTCGGTGGCGATCCGGCGGACCATCTCCAGGCGCTGGGCGACGGCGGTGACATCGCGCACCGTCACCAGGTCCTCGATCTCCAGCGCGGACAGCGTGCCCGCGACCTCGTCGAGGCGGAGCTTGTACCGTTCGAGCGTGGCCAGCGCCTGGTTGGCGCGGGAGAGGATCGCGGCGGAGTCCTCCAGGACGCGGCGCTGCCCGTCCACGTAGAGCGCGATCAGCCGCATCGACTGGCTGACCGAGACGACCGGGAAGCCGACCTGCTTGCTGACCCGGTCGGCGGTGCGGTGCCGGGTGCCGGTCTCCTCGGTGGGGATGGTCGGATCGGGGACGAGCTGCACGCCCGCGCGCAGGATCTTCGTCATGTCCTTGTCGAGGACCAGCGCGCCGTCCAGCTTGCACAGCTCGCGCAGCCGGGTCGCGGTGAACTCCACGTCCATCACGAAGCCGCCGGAGCACAGTGACTCCACGGTCTTGTCCATGCCCAGCACGATGAGGCCGCCGGTGTTGCCGCGCAGGATGCGCTCCAGGCCGTCACGGAGCGAGGTGCCGGGTGCGACGGCGCTCAAAGAGGCGCGCATCAGCCCGGCGTCGGCGCCGAAAACCCCGCCGGACCTGCCGGGGGAGTCGCCCGATGCCCTTCGGGCCGGGGGAGGGCCCCCTGCCCGGTCATTGGCTGCCACTCTGCAATCCTCCGGTCGCTACGGATGCCCAATGGGCGAGACCAGGGCAAAGTTTACGGCTTCCGGGGGGCGCGGCGCGGGCCGGACGGCTCCTACGGGGGTCCCACGACGGTCCTACGGGGATCCCGCGACGGCGCGCGGGCTCCCCCGGGAGCGCGCGCGAGGCCCCGCACGACCGTGTGCCGGGCCTTCCGTGACTGTACGCCGCGCGCAACCCGAACGGGTGCCGGGTGTTCTCCGGAACCGCGAGCGGGGCATTCTCCGGGAAGGGGTGCGGGGGCCGATCCCCGTGCCCGCGAGCCGGGCGCCCGCGGCCGTACAGCCGTACAGCCGTACGAACGCCGACGTCTGCACGGCCGTACCGGCGTACCCCCTGGCGCTACGACCGTGCGGTCCGCTTCGGCAGGGCCCGCAGCGCGTCCCCTATGTCCGCGACCTCCACCACCTTCATGCCCGCCGGGATCTTGCCGGGGTCCGGCGGTACGAGGGCGTGGGTGAAGCCGAGCCGGGCCGCCTCCGACAGGCGGCGCTGCACGCCGGTGACGCGCCTGACCTCACCGGCCAGGCCCACCTCGCCGATCGCCACCAGGTTCTTGGGCAGCGGGGTGTCGATGGCGGCGCTGGCCAGCGCGAGCGCCACCGCGAGGTCGGCCGCGGGCTCGGTGAGCTTCACGCCGCCCACGGTCGCGGTGTAGATGTCCTGCTTGCCGATGGCCTTGATCCGGCCGCGCTGTTCGAGCACCGCGAGCATCATCGACACGCGCGAGTTCTCCAGACCCGAGGTGGTGCGGCGCGGCGAGGGGATCTGGGTGTCGACGGTCAGCGCCTGCACCTCGGCGACCAGCGGGCGGCGGCCCTCCAGGGTCACGGTCAGGCAGGTGCCGGGCACCGGCTCGTCGCGCCGGGTGAGGAAGAGGCCGGACGGATCGGCCAGGCCGGTGATGCCCTCGTCGTGCAGTTCGAAGCAGCCGACCTCGTCCGTGGCGCCGTAACGGTTCTTGATGCCGCGGATCAGCCGCAGCCGCGCGTGCCGGTCGCCCTCGAAGCTGAGCACCACGTCGACCAGGTGCTCCAGCAGCCGCGGGCCCGCGATCGAGCCGTCCTTGGTGACGTGGCCGACCAGGATGGTCGACATCCCGCGGTCCTTCGACGCCCGGATCAGCGCGCCCGCGACCTCGCGGATCTGCGCGGTGCCGCCGGGCGCGCCGTCCAGTTCGGCGGACGCGACGGTCTGCACG
The DNA here is from genome assembly GCF_042957025.1 of Streptomyces sp. NPDC008139. Classification (NCBI taxonomy): domain Bacteria; kingdom Bacillati; phylum Actinomycetota; class Actinomycetes; order Kitasatosporales; family Streptomycetaceae; genus Streptomyces; species Streptomyces sp. NPDC008139. The sequence continues at coordinate 21,788 of NZ_JBIBHM010000015.1, read as the reverse complement.
GAGTCCAGCACCAGCAGCGCCGGCTTCACGTCGTCCAGGTGACCGAGAACGGCCGAAAGATCCGTTTCCGCGGCCAGATACAGATGGTCGGCGAGCGCGCCGATCCGGTCCGCGCGCAGCCGTACCTGCGAGGCGGACTCCTCACCGGTCACGTACAGCGTCGCGCCCTGCGCGCTGGACGCCTTCGCCGCCACGTCGAGCAGCAGCGTGGACTTGCCGACTCCGGGCTCGCCCGCGAGCAGGACGACGGCGCCGGGCACCAGGCCGCCGCCGAGCACGCGGTCCAGCTCCGGCACGCCCGTGGAGCGCGCGGTCGCCTGCCGCCCGTCGACCTGGCCGATCGGCCGCGCCGCCGTCGTCACCCGGCCGGGCGCGGTGGTCCGTACGGCGGGCGCGGCGCCGAACTCCTCCACCGTCCCCCACGCCTGGCACTCGCCGCAGCGGCCCAGCCACTTCAGCGCCGTCCACCCGCACTCGGTGCAGCGGTAGGAGGGACGGTCCTTCGAGACGGTCTTACGGGCAGCCATGCCGCCCACCGTAGCGGGAGGGTCCGACAAGGCGGCCGGACCGGCTCCTGCGGCTGCCGGGGGCGCTCAGGGGGGCGTGCGGCGCGGGCATCGAGCGCGCGCACGTGCGTTCACTCGTACGAATGACGGAGCTGTCCCCTTTTGGGCAGCATCGCTACCCATAAGGATTAATGCACGCCAGGAGAGCTGAACCGGGGGCCGTGCCGGGCCTACCGTCGCCCGGTGATGAGCAGGCAGGAGACCCCCACCCAGAACCAGACGACCGGCGCACACCGCAAGCACCGCGCGCCGGCCGGCCGGGCCGCCCGCAAGGACACGCCGGGCGGCGAGACGCCACGTGCGGAGGCGCCCCGCGCGGAGGGATCGCGTGCGGAGGGATCGCGCGTGTCCCGCAAGGAGGCCCGTGGCGACGCGCGCAGGGCCGCCCGCAAGGAGCCGTCGCGCAAGGACACCCGTAAAGACGCCCGCCGGGAGGCGACGCACAAGGCGCACGACCGTCAACGCCCGCACGGCACGCTCCCCATGCAGCCGCCCGCGCACTACGAACCGTATCTGGACGGCCTGTTCACGTACTGCCTGTCGATCCTGTGCGAGCACGACGCGGCGGCCGGGGCGCTCGGCGAGGTGCTGGCGCTCGCCGAGCGGCAGCGCGGCCACCTGCGCGACCCGAAGCTGCTCCGCCCCTGGCTGTACGCGCTCGCCCGCTGGACCTGCCTGCGCCGGCTCGCCGCCGGGCCGCCGGAGCCGCCGAGCACGTCGGTCGCCGTCGCCGAGCAGCGGCACGCCCAACTGGCCGCGCTCGCCTGGCCCGAGGCCGCGGGCACCACGCCCGAGCAGCGCGAGGCGCTGGAGTTGGCGGTCCGCCACCAACTCCCGCCGCACGAAGTCGCCGCCGTCCTCGGCATCGACGCCGACACCGCGCGCGGCCTGCTCGCCCGCGCCGCCTGCGAGGTGGAGCGGACCCGCACCGCGCTGTCCGTCGTGGACACCGGCAACTGCGCCGCCCTCGCCCAAATCGCGGGCGAGACCAAGGTGTTGCTCGGTACGGCGCTGCGCACCGAACTCGTCAGGCACGTCGACGACTGCCCGGTGTGCAGGCGTACGGCGGAACGCGTCGTCGCCGCGGGGCCCTGGCCTGGGGCTTCGGGCGTACCGGGCGCTCCGGGGGCCGGGCCCACCGCCGTCCTCGCCCTCATCGAGGCGCCGCGCTCGGCCGCGTACGCCGCCCTGCTGCACGCCATGGACGCCGGGGCCGGGCGCTCCCGCGACGCCACCCCGCGCTTCGACCGGCGCGGCTTCCCCATGGACCTCAAGGACCGCGCCGCCCGCCGCGCCCAGCTCCGCCACCGGGCCGTCACCAGTACGGTCGTCGCGGCCGTCGTAGCCGCTCCCGTACTCGCCCTGTGGGCCGCCTACCACGCGGCGCCGCTCGGCGCCGACGCGCCCGGCAGGGACCGCGCCGCCAGCGAGCCCGACGGTCTCAACGGCGACCCGTACCAGGAGGCGGGCAGCTCCCGGCAGGCCCCCGACCCCAAGCACTCCGGCGGTACGGACACCCCGGCGCCGGTCCTCACCACGACCGTCTCGACCGACCCCACGGCCGCCGGCTCGGCGTCCCCCGGCGGCAATACGCTCACCGTCACCGCCAGCGGCACCACCGTCACCCTGACCGCGCGCGGCGCGGCCCCCGTGCACTGGACGGCCGACACCGCCGCGTTCTGGATCCGGCTCTCCGCGACCTCGGGCGACCTGCGGCCCGGAGAATCGGTCACTCTCACCCTGAGCGTCGACCACGCCCTGGAGCCCTCCGGCTCCTGGACCGCCCGCATCGCCTTCTCCCCGGCGCACGCGACCGTGATCCTGCGCGGCTCCTCCACCCGCAATGTGCCGCCGCCCGCCTCCGACTCCCCGACCACCCCGCCGTCCTCGTCCTCCCCGACGACGCCCCCGCCGACCACGCCTCCGCCGACGACCCCGCCGCCCACCACCCCGCCCCCGACGACGCCTCCGCCGACGACTGCGCCCCCCACGACCGACGCCCCCACCACCGCGCCGGAGTCACCGAGCCCGGCCGGATAGCCGTACGGAGACGGGGTGTTACTCCTGAGTAGCCGTACTCATGCCGGGCCGCCCGCGCGGCGGGACGATGAGCGGCATGGGGAAATTCACCGGCACGGTCGTGGTCACTCTCGTCACCGTCGGAACACTCGCCGTCGTCCACGCCCTCGGCGCACCGCTGTCCACCGTCCTCGGCACCGCCGCGGGCCTGCTCGGCCTGCTCTGGCTGCTCCTTCTGCTGACCGTGCCGTGGAACCTCTACTTCCGCGCCCACGCCGTCCTCGCCGAGATCCGGACCAGCCGCGAAAAGGGCCTGACCGTCTCCCAGGAACGCGACACCGAGGCCCGGCGGATCGCCCGCCTGATGCTGCGCGTCGCCCTCGCGGGACACCTCGTCACGGCCGCCCTCGCGGTCGCCGTCGCCGCCGCGACCGGCCGCGCCGCCGGCTACTGGCTCGCCGGATTCTTCCTGCTGAGCACCGTCTTCCGCCCCGCGGGCGCCTGGTTCGCGGCGCTGCGGCGCCGCCTCGGCACCCTCCTGAAGGACGTCACCTACCCGCGCGACGACGTCCTCGCCCTTCGTGCCACCGTCACCCGCGTCGAGAGCGGCGCCAAGATCCTGGAGGGCAAGGCCGAGGAGCAGTACCACGCGCTCGGCGAACTCCGGTCCGCCGTCGACGCGTTGGGCCTGTCCGTCTACGCGCGGGCCGACGAGACCGACCGCCGGATCGCCGCGCTGGCACGGGAGTTCGAGGCGACGGTGAACCGGCTGACCGACAACACCGAGATCATCGCCGGTCTGAAGGCGTTTCTGCGGCTGCTGCGGACGGAGGACGGGGTGATGCCGTAACGGCACTGGTCTGTACGGCCGTTGACGTCGGACGTTACGTCCGCCTCAGGCGGCCGTCTCCAGCTCCAGCAGCAGGTGCTTGGCGTCGGCGCCGCCCGCGTACTGCCCGGCCGAACCGTCCGAGCGCACCACTCGGTGGCACGGCACCACCAGCGGCAGCGGGTTGAGCGCGCACGCCGTACCCACCGCGCGGACTGCCCGCGGACTGCCCGCCGCCGCCGCCACCTGCGCGTAACTCGCCGTCCTGCCGTACGCGATGTCCGGCAGGTGCCTCAGCACCTCGCGCCTGAAGCCCTTCGACAGCCGCCAGTCCAGAGGAACTTCGAAGCCGCGGCGCTCCCCGGTGAAGTACTCGTCGAGCTGACGGCTCACCGCGTCCAGCCGCCGCGGGGCGCGCAGCACCCGCGGGCTGATGGTGTCCGCGAGCTGCTGGAGCACCGCCGCGTGGTCCTGCACGGCGAACGCCACGCGCACCAGGCCCTTCTCGGTCGCCGCCAGCAGCAGCGGGCCCACCGGGCTGTCCAGCGTCCGGTACGCGACGTCCAGCAGCCCGGCGTGCCCGGCTTCCGCCGCCAGACGCTCGTGGAGCCGGTCCATCGTCGCGCCGTCCTGCGCGGCGAGGGCTTCCAGGAGCTGGACGGTCGAGTCGTTCGTGTCCTGCACGTCCTGCGTGTCGTTCGTGTCGTTCGTGTCGTTCGTGTCGTTCATGAGGGGTCTCCTCCTCCCGCGGTGTCCCGCGGATAGCTGCGGCGCAGGGCCTTCACCCCGTCGGCGGCGGCCCTGCGCGCCGCGTCCGGGCTGCCGCCCGTCACGGCGGCGATGTCCTTGTACGGCAGGCCCGCCAGGTAGTGGTACGCGACCGTCTGCCGCTGCCGCTCCGGCAACGCCTTCAGCGCCGTCCACAGATCCGGGTCCCAGTCCTCGGGCCGCCCGGTGCGGCTCGCCCGCTCGGGCAGCTCCGCCAGCGGTGTCGCGCGGCGCGCGTTGCCCCGCGTGATGTCGACGGCCTTGCGGTGCGCGATGGTCACCAGCCACGCCTCGACGTTCGCGTCCGCTGGCAGCTCCGGGTACGCCCGCAGCGCGGCCAGGAAGGTCTCCGACCACGCGTCCTGCGCGTCGTGCGGGCCCACGACGGCCCGGACCACCCGGAGCACCATCGGCCCGTGGTCGGTCACGATCTGTTCGAACAGTGGCTTGCTCACATGGGGTAAACGCGTGGGGGCGCCGAAACGTGAGGTGGCTTTCGCGGGGGCCTGTGGAGGTGCGGCCCGCTGTGGAGGTGCGGTCCGCCGTGGAACTGCGGTCCGCTTCAGAAGAGACGGTCCGCGGAGGCGGCGTCCGGCTCCTCCAGCTCCAGCAGGTACCGCTTGCGGGCGAGGCCGCCCGCGTAGCCGCGCAGGTTTCCGTCGGCCGCCACCACGCGGTGGCACGGGACGATCACCGACAAGGGGTTCAGGCCGTTCGCGGCGCCGACGGCCTGGGAGAGGGAGATGTCGCCGAGTTGGCGGGCGAGGTCGCCGTAGGAGCGGGTTTCTCCGTACGGGATGCGGGTCAGCAGGGTCCAGACGCGGCGCTGGAACTCGTTGCCCTCCGGGGCCAGTTCGAGGTCGAAGGTGTGCCGGGTTCCGGCGAAGTACTCCTTGAGCTGGTGGAGTACGTCGTCGAAGGCTTCGTCGGCGCGTTCGCCGAAGGCGGTTTCTTCGGGCCTTCGTTTGTGGCCCTCGAAGTAGAGCCCTACGAGGGCGGGGCCCTCGCGGACCACTGTCAGGTCGCCTACGGGCGAGGCGATCACCGCATGTGTCCTCATCTTGCTTATTTTTCCCGCCCGCCCACCCGTGCGGGTGCTTTTCCGTCTGCGGGTGCCGCTTGTGCCTGGTCGGTGCCGGTCCGGGGCACCTCCTCGGGCGACGAACGTGCGGGCACCTGCGCCTGCTTCTGGCTTTGTCCGTTCGTCCCCCTGCGGGGGCACCCCGGCCCGTCCCCTCCCGGTACGTCGGCGTCCGCCTGTCCGCTGTGGCTGAGGGGGGAGGGGGTGGGTGGGCTCGGGTATGTCGGTGTCCGCCTGTCCGGTGGCAGTGGGCGGAGGGGGGTGGGTGGGCTTGGGTATGTCGGTGTCCGACGGTCCGCTGTGGCTGGGGGGGGAGGGGGTGGGGCGGTGGTCGGGGGCTAGCATCCGGGGGCATGGGGACGCGGGGGTGGCGGCTTGGGGCCGTGGTGGGGGTGGCGGTGCTGGCGGGGGTAGGTGCGTCGGGGCCGGAGCGGGCGGAGGCGGTTCGTGCGACGGTGGGGCTCGGGCCGCTTCCGGGGGATCGTTACGACTACACGCCCGAGGACTATCAACGGGAGAAGCGGGCAACGGCGTTGCTGGTCCGGCAGTGCATGGCGAAGCGCGGGCACGCGGACTTTCCGCTCGATCCGCGTTACCCCACCGACCCCGCCGTGCTCACCGCGGTCAGCACTGTCTACGGCGCACTCGACCTGGCCAACGCGAGCCGCTGGGGCTACGGATGGGACCCGGCGAAGTCCACTCCCACGCAGCCGCAGGGCCGTCGTATGACCCAGGCCGAGTACGCGGACTTTCCGGCCTGCAACGTGGAGGCGAACCGGCGGCTGATGCGCGGGATCGACGTCAAGCGGGACTGGCTCTACGCGAGCACGCGCTCGGTCGAGATCGACAAGGCCGTCAAACGCGACCCCCGCTTGCTCGCGGCCTGGGACGCGTGGTCCCGCTGCGTGGCCGGCCAGGGGTTCGCCCGCTACTCCGACCCGCTCGCGGCCTTCGGGGACAAGGCATGGCATCGCGGCAGCGACGGCAACACCACGCACACCCCGACCGAGCGCGGCACCGCCGTCGCCGACGTCACCTGCCAGCGTCGCCACCACACCGCCCAACTCCTGCACGCCGTACGCGCCCAGCAGCAGACCGCCGACATCGCCGCCCACCAGGACCGCTACACCGCCGGCCTCCGCGCCCTCCAGACCTTCCGGTCCACCATCTCCGACACCCTCCACCACCTCGGCTGAGGACGTCCCGCAAAGCGTCTCCCCGAACATCGAAGACGCCCCCTTCGACGACCGCGCGGGGCGTCAACACCCCGCAGCCGCCGACCGCTTTCACCGTCACGTCACCACCGCGCCCGGCCCCCACCCACCCCCGGGGCCCGTCGGGCGCCGACGTAACCGGAGGGGACGGTGCCGGGGTGCCTGGCCCCCATCCACCCCCTCCTCCGCCACCCCCAGGAACCGTTGGGCGCCGACGTACCGGAGGGGACGGTGCGGGGTGCCCCCGCAGATTTGCGTGCCGACAGGGCGTTGATGGATACGCAGGAGCAGGCAGCACGCAGCTCGAGGAGGTACCCCGTACCGGGACCGACCCGACGCACAAGAGGGCGCCCGGACGGTGCCGGGACCGAACCCCACCGCCGCCCCCCCGGCGCACAAGAGGGCGCCCGGACGGTGCCGGGACCGAACCCCACCGCCGCCCCCCCCGGCGCACAAGAGGGCGCCCGGACGGTGCCGGGACCGAACCCCACCGCCGCCCCCCCGGCGCACAAGAGGGCCCTAGGAAGCGGGGGAAGCGGGGTCGGCGGGGTGGGGGGCCAGAAGAGGAAGGTGGGGGGTGGACAGGCGGGACTCGCACAAGGCGGCGAGCGTGGCGTAGGCGTCGGGACCCATGAGTTCGGTCAGCTCCGGGCGGTACGACACGTAGACCGGGTCACCGGCACCGTGCGCGGACGTCGCCGACGTGCACCACCAGTGCAGGTCATGGCCCCCCGGCCCCCACCCCCGCCGGTCGTACTCCCCGATCGACACGACCAGCACCCGCGAATCGTCCGGCCGGTCCACCCAGTCGAAAGTCCGCCGGATCGGCAACTGCCAGCACACGTCCGGCTTCGTCTCCAGCGGTTCGCGCCCCTCCCGCAGAGCCAGCGCGTGCAGCGCGCACCCCTGCCCGCCCGCGAACCCGGCCCGGTTGGAGAAGACACACGCCCCGTCCACGACACGCGTCTGCCGCTCGCCCTCCTCGTTCTCCATCGCCCACGCGCCGTCGGCGCCCTCGGCGTGGAACTGCCACGTCTCCGGCGTGAGCCTGGCCACATGCCCGGCCACCCGCTTCTCGTCGTCGTCGTCCGAGAAGTGCGCGCCCAGCGAACAACACCCGTCGTCCGCGCGCCCCGCCACGATCCCCTGGCAGCCGCTGCCGAAGACGCACGTCCAGCGCGAGGTGAGCCACGTGAGGTCGCAGCGGAACACCTGCTCCTCGTCGGCCGGATCGGCGAATTCGACCCAGGCGCGGGCGAAGTCCAGCCCCACCTCGTCGCGGACCGTGCCTGCACTCTTCTTCTTGGCCTTGAGGGCCTTCACCTTCGCCACGCGCCCAAGAGTAAGACCGGAATGCGCCGAATGGTCGCCAACGGGTCGCGGATCGCCCACGCGCCACCGCCCGGCGGCCCCGCGCGGCCCGCGGAACGGACACCCGCGTCGGCGCGCTAGCGTCTTGCCCATGCGACTCGGAGTGCTTGACGTGGGTTCCAACACCGTCCACCTGTTGGTGGTGGACGCGCACCCGGGCGCGCGCCCGCTCCCCGCGTACTCCCACAAGGCGGAGCTGCGCCTGGCCGAACTCCTCGACGGGCGCGGCGCGATCAGCGACGCCGGCGTCGACCGCCTCGTCGCCACGATCGCGGACGCGCTGCGCGTGGCGGAGGACAAGGGCGCCGAGGACGTGCTGTCCTTCGCGACCTCCGCGGTGCGGGAGGCGGCGAACGGCGAGGCCGTCCTGGCCCGGGTGGACGCGGAGACGGGCGTACGCCTCACCGTCCTGTCCGGCGAGGACGAGTCGCGGCTGACGTTCCTCGCCGTACGCCGCTGGTTCGGCTGGTCGGCCGGGCGGCTGCTGGTGCTGGACATCGGCGGCGGGTCGCTGGAGGTCGGCTACGGCATGGACGAGTACCCGGACGCGGCCGTGTCCCTGCCGCTCGGCGCGGGACGCCTGACCGGTACGTGGCTGCCGGGCGACCCGCCGACCGCCCACGACGTACGGTCGCTGCGCAGGCACGTACGCGCCGAGATCGCCCGTACGGTCCCGGACTTCGCCCGCTTCGGCCGGCCCGACCACGCGGTGGGCACGTCCAAGACGTTCAAGCAGCTCGCCAGGCTCGCGGGCGCGGCCCGCTCCGCCGACGGCCTGTACGCCCAGCGCCGGCTGCGGCGCGGCGCGCTGGAGGAGTGGGTGCCGCGGCTCGCGGAGATGACGGCGGCGCAGCGCAGCACCCTGCCGGGCGTCTCGGTCGGCCGGGCCGGGCAGCTCCTGGCGGGCGCCCTGGTCGCGGACGCCGCGATGGACCTCTTCGGTGTCGAGGAGCTGGAGATCTGCCCCTGGGCCCTGCGCGAGGGCGTCATCCTGCGCAAGCTCGACCTGATGGTGAACGACGGCGGACCGGGGGCGGCCCTGGCCCGCTGGGGCGACTGAGCCCGTCCGCCGCGTCCGCCGCGCCCCCCGTGAGATCGGCGACAGTCCCCCCGCACCCCCCGGCACCTGCCCCTTCCGCCCCGGCCGCCGCCGTACGCTGTTTCCCGTGGCTGAACCAGCGGGTCGGAAGTCGGACGGCCGGACGACGGACGCCGCCCTGAGACGCGAATGGCGTACGGGGCAGCGCGCGCAGCACGCGCGGGAACGTCTCGCCCCGACCGCGGGGTCCGCCGCGGGGCCCCGCGGCGGCACGTCGAAGATCGTCCTGTCCACCGCCTCCGTCTACCCGGCCTCCACCGCCACCGCCTTCGAGATCGCCGCCCGCCTCGGCTACGACGGCGTCGAGGTGATGGTGTGGACCGACCCGATCAGCCAGGACGTGGACGCGCTGCGCCGCCTGTCCGACTTCCACCGGATGCCGATCCTGGCCGTCCACGCGCCGTGCCTGCTGATCGCGCAGCGCGTCTGGTCCGCCGACCCGTGGGTCAAGCTCCAGCGGGCCCGCGCGGTGGCCGAGAAGCTGGGCGCCTCGACGGTCGTGGTGCACCCGCCGTTCCGCTGGCAGCGCGGCTACGCCAGGGACTTCGTCGCCGGGATCTGGCGGATGGCGGACGAGACGGACGTACGGTTCGCGGTCGAGAACATGTACCCGTGGCGCTACCGGGACCGCGAGATGCAGGCGTACGCGCCCGACTGGGACGTCACCAACGACGACTACCGCCACCTGACCGTGGACTTCTCGCACGCGGCGACCTCCCGTACCGAGCCGTTCGCGCTGATGGCGAAGATGGCCGAGCGGATGGTGCACGTTCACCTCGGCGACAGCACGGGCTCCGCCAAGGACGAGCACCTGGTGCCGGGGCGCGGGAATCTGCCGTGCGCGGAGCTGCTCGCGTCGCTGGCGGCGAGCGACTACGACGGCCATGTGGTGGTCGAGGTGACCACCCGGCGGGCGATGTCGAGGGCCGAGCGCGAGGCGGACCTGGCCGAGGCGCTGGCCTTCACCCGGCTGCACTACGCGACACCGGCGCCGGTCGGCGGTGGTCCGGCATGAGTACGGCGAAGGCGTCCCCCGGCTCCCCGGAACCCGACGGCCCCCCGGAATCCGAGGGCCCCCAGGAGCCCGGCAAGCCGACCGGCCGCCGCCGCGGCCGTCCCGCGGGCACCAAGGCCGGGACCGCCGAGACCCGTGACCGTATCCTCGCCGCCGCCCGCGAGGAGTTCTCCGCCCGCGGCTACGACAAGACCTCCGTCCGCTCGATCGGCAAGGCGGCGGGCGTCGACTCCGCCCTCGTCCACCACTACTTCGGCACGAAGGAACAGATCTTCGGCGCCGCCATCGAGCTGTCCTTCGCGCCCGCCATGAACATCCCCGACCTCGTCGTGGCGGGCGGCGTCGACGGCATGGGCGAGCGGGTGGCCCGGCTGATGCTGCGGATCTGGGAGAACCCGGTCTCGCGCGAGCCGCTGCTCGCCATCGTCCGGTCCGCGGTCACCAACGAGACGGCCGCCGCGGTCTTCCGCGGCCTGGTCAGCCGCCGCGTCCTGGCCCGCCTCGCGGGCGGCCTCGACGTGCCCGACGCCGAGTTCCGCGTGCAGCTCGCCGCCGCCCAGCTCGTCGGGATCATCATGCTGCGGTACATCGTGCGGGTGGAGCCGATGGCCTCCGCCGACCCCGAGGACATCGTCGCCATGGTCGGCCCGGTCCTCCAGCGCTACCTCACCGCGGCCGACGTCCACCCGTAGGACCCCGCCCCCGTAAAGCCCCAGGGGACCGCACGTCCCGCATACCGGACCGAACGTCCGGATCCTGGGCGACGGGCGTACCCTCGATGCTCTAGTACGGAGCAGTACGAGCCAAGTGAACCCAAGGGAGTGGACACCGTGCCCGAGCTGAGGTCACGTACGGTCACCCACGGCCGCAACATGGCGGGCGCCCGCGCGCTGATGCGCGCCTCCGGCGTCGCCAACAGCGACATCGGGAAGCCGATCATCGCGGTCGCCAACAGCTTCACCGAGTTCGTACCGGGTCACACGCACCTTCAGCCCGTCGGCCGGATCGTCTCCGAGGCGATCCTCGCGGCGGGCGCGGTGCCGCGCGAGTTCAACACGATCGCCGTGGACGACGGCATCGCGATGGGCCACGGCGGCATGCTCTACAGCCTGCCGTCCCGCGACCTGATCGCCGACTCCGTCGAGTACATGGTCGAGGCGCACTGCGCGGACGCGCTGATCTGCATCTCCAACTGCGACAAGATCACCCCGGGCATGCTGATGGCCGCGCTGCGCCTCAACATCCCGACCGTCTTCGTCTCCGGCGGCCCCATGGAGGCCGGCAAGGCGACGCTGGTCGACGGCACCGTCCGCAAGCTGGACCTGATCAACGCCATCGCGGACGCCGTCAACGAGAACATCTCGGACGAGGACATCCTCCGTATCGAGGAGAACGCCTGCCCGACCTGCGGCTCCTGTTCCGGCATGTTCACCGCCAACTCGATGAACTGCCTCACCGAGGCCATGGGCCTGGCCCTGCCCGGCAACGGCTCGGTGCTGGCCACGCACACCGCCCGCAAGGCGCTGTACGAGAACGCCGGCCGCACCGTCGTGGAGCTGACCAAGCGGCACTACGAGCAGGACGACGCGTCCGTGCTGCCGCGCGCCATCGCCACCCGCGCCGCCTTCGACAACGCCATGGCGCTCGACATCGCCATGGGCGGCTCCACCAACACGATCCTGCACCTGCTGGCCGCCGCCCAGGAAGCCGAGCTCGACTACGGCCTGGACGACATCAACGCCGTCTCGCGCCGCGTCCCCTGCCTGGCCAAGGTCGCGCCGAACGTGGCGCCCGGCGGCACGTACTACATGGAGGACATCCACCGGGCCGGCGGCATCCCCGCCATCCTCGGCGAGCTGTACCGCGGCGGGCTGCTCAACGAGGACGTGCACACCGTCCACTCGCCCTCCATCAAGGAGTGGCTCGACGCCTGGGACGTGCGCGGCGGCTCCGCCTCCGACGAGGCCGTCGAGCTGTGGCACGCGGCGCCCGGCTGCAAGCGCTCCGCCGAGGCGTTCTCGCAGTCCGAGCGGTGGGACACCCTGGACACCGACGCCGCGGGCGGCTGCATCCGCGATGTCGCGCACGCCTACTCCGCCGACGGCGGCCTGGCCGTGCTGCGCGGCAACCTCGCCCTGGACGGCGCGGTCGTGAAGACCGCGGGCGTGGACGAGTCGATCTGGACCTTCGAGGGCCCGGCCGTCGTCTGCGAGTCGCAGGAAGAGGCCGTCGACAAGATCCTCGCCAAGCAGGTCAGCCCCGGCGACGTCGTCGTGATCCGCTACGAGGGTCCGCGCGGCGGCCCCGGCATGCAGGAGATGCTCTACCCCACGTCCTTCCTCAAGGGCCGCGGCCTCGGCAAGGTCTGCGCCCTGGTCACCGACGGCCGCTTCTCCGGCGGCACGTCGGGCCTGTCCATCGGCCACGCCTCACCCGAGGCGGCCTCGGGCGGCACCATCGCCCTGGTCGAGGACGGCGACCGCATCCGGATCGACATCCCCAACCGCTCCATGGAACTCCTGGTGTCCGAGGAGGAGTTGGCCGCCCGCCGCGAAGCCCTCGGCGGCGTCTACGCCCCCCGCGACCGCACCCGCAAGGTCTCCACGGCCCTGCGCGCCTACGCGGCCATGGCCACCAGCGCCGACCGCGGCGCCGTCCGCGACATCACCAAGCTGGAGCGCTGACACCGGCAGCACACGCACGACGCCCCCGTACCGTGACCCGGTGCGGGGGCGTCGTGCGTGCGGACGCGCTGTACCTGGACGTACGCGTATCCGTGCGGTGACGAACATGTACGTGCACATGTTCGCGCACGCGTACGCGTACGGGTCGACGGTCAGAGGTGGTCGATGCCCGTGAGGTCGACGTTGATGCGGTACGGGACCTGGACGGTCAGCTCCTCGCGGTGCACGCCGGTGAGGGCGTACGAGTGCGAGGCCGGATCCCACTCGTGCACGTAGACCATCGGGCGCTCGGTCTCGGTGTCCTCCTCCACGCGCCACAGGTGCGTGACCCCCGCTTCCTCGTACGGGTGAGGCTCGCTCTCGTCGGCGTCGGCGGGCAGGACTTCCACGGCGAGGACGACAACGTTCTCCGCCTCCGCGCCGACCACGACGATGTCCGGTTCGGCCACCGTGCGCTCGTCCACGACCACCGCCACGTCCCTGCGCACCCGCAGGTGCGCGGGGAGCGTACGGCGGAGGCTGTGCGTCATCAAATACCGCGCCAGCGTGCGGAATCGCTCCTGCCGCGCGGGGCTCTCAGCGGCGTGCGCCGTTAATTTTCCTTCCATGGACAGTAAGTATGACCCCTGGGTAGAGAATGACGCTGGCATATGCCAATTCACAGGTGTCGGCCGCGCCTCGCCCGGGCGGTCCTGAACACGAGGAAACCGCCGAGGAGCAGCGATCCGGAGGCGAGTCCCGCCGCCCATCCGACCTCGGCGCCGGTGTGCGGGAGGGTGTCGCCGCCCGGGGTGGTCCAGGTCCCGGTGGGCGTCGGCGGGGGAGTGGTGCCGGCTGTCCCCGACGGGTTCGGGGAGGTGGCGGGCGGGGTGGTCGGTGACGTCGTGGGCGAGGTGGTGGGTGAGGTCGTGGGCGGTGGGGTCGTGCCGCCGCCGGTGTCCGTCCCGGTCGGTGTGGGCGTACCGGTGGTCGGCGTCGGTGTCGCCGGCGTCGTCGAGTTGATCGAGTTCGTCGGGGTCGGGCTGGAGGTGTCGCACGTGACGGCGACGTGGCCGAGGCGGAGGTCGACCAGCGGTCCCGAGTACGCCGGGGCGCCGCTCGTGTCGGTGAACGTGCCGCTGACGGTGATGTCGACGCCCGCGTCCGCGCTGGTGGCGGCCGTGGGGGCACCGCCGGGCGGGTGCTGGTACGGCTCGTACGTCACGGTGAGCGTGCCGCCGCCGATGCCGGAGGCGCCGATCTCCGCGCCGGTCACGTCGAAGGTGGTCGTCCCGACCGGGACGGTGTGGCCGAGTACGTCGATCACACCGCCGTCCGTCCGCGCGTACGCGAGCGCGTACGGGCCCACCGGCGGCGGAACGCACTCCGCGTACGCGTCCAGCGACCCGACGCTGACGAAGTCCTTGGAGTTCAGGCCGAGCGTGAAGCCGCCCGTCTGGGCCTGCGCGGAGGTCTTGCCGGGGCCCGCGTCCGTACGGGCCGTGACGGCGCCGATCACCGTCAGGTGCGACAGCACGCCGGACGGGTCGGAGAAGTCACCGCCGTCCGGGCCGCCGTCCGGGGCGGAGGAGGCGTGGCCGTACCGGCCGTGGAAGGCGCTCAGGCCGAGCGGCGGGGCGGGCGCGAGGGTGAGGTCGACCAGGGAACTGGTCGCCGCCCCGGCCGCGCGGGGGCCCGCGGCCGTCGCCGCGCCGGACCCGGCGGCCAATGTGCAGGCGGCGGCGGTGAGGGCGGCGGCGCCCAGGCCGAGGAGGAGGTGGGGGGCGGGGGGACGACGTCGGAGCCCGGGCGAGGCCGGGGGGACGTCTGACCGGATGTCTGACATATCGTCAGGAAAACGCATCCTGTCGTGCGGGTCGTCGATCGTCGGCCGAACGGGTGTGTCAGGGAACGTCCCGTTCTGGGTCATAATCGATGGCGTGGACGAGGTGAGCGAAGTGAAGCGGCGGGTTGGCGGGGGCGGTGGCGGAAGCGGGAGCGGCGGGGCGGCTGAGGGGATGCCGCGGCCCGAGCCGATCCGTTTCTTCGGGACGTCGTGGGTCGCGCACGACGGCGGATACGCCTGGCGGCGGGCCGGGCTCGCGGTCGGGTCCCTCGTCGCCATCGCGGTGGGGGCGGCGGTGCTGCGGTTCGGCTTTCAAGGGCTGGCCGACGCCGACGTCGGGCCCTTTGTGACGTTTCTGGCGGTGGCCGGGTTCGCCGTGTGCAGCGCTCTCGCTTTTCAGCGGACGTGGCGGGGGTTTTCGCGGCGGCGGGAGGCGGGGGCCGAGCAGGGGCTTCTGGCGATCGGCTTTCTCGGCGTGCTCCTCGCCTATTTCCTTCGGGCCTTTACCGAAGCGCCGGGGGAGGCGCTGCACCGGGCCGAGCATGTTGCCGCCTCGGGGCGGCGCCGGTCCTAGTCCTTCCCGCCCTCCCCCTACCTTCGGAGGGGGGACCCCCATGCCGTGCGGGTGTTTTTTCGTCTGCGGGTGCCGCTTGTGCCTGGTCGGTCCCGGTCCGGGGCACTTCCTCGGGCGGCGAACCTGCACCCGCTTCGACTTGCTTCTGGCCTTGTCCGTTCGTCCTCCTGCGGGGGCTCCTTTCGTGGGGTCACCCTCGGCGCGTCCACAGGCCGAACCACTGCTCGGCGCCGTACTCCTCGAAGCGTTCGACCTCGGTGAATCCAAGCTTTTCCGCCACGCGCAGCGATGCCGTATTGGCGGTCTGGGCGCAGAGCACCACCGGCTCGCCGGGGAGCGCTTCGGCGGCCCAGTTGAGCGCTGCCGCGCAGGCTTCGGTGGCGTATCCGTGGCCCCACGCCTCGGGCAGGAACATGTAGCCGAGTTCGGGTTCCTCGCCCTCCGGACGGACGTGCCCTTTGCTCCCGGCGCCGTGCCGGTCGATCGTGACGATGCCGATCATCGCTCCGTCGAGGTCGACCACGAAGAGCCCGTGCCGCCGCCTTGGCGTCTCGGGCACCGCCCGCTCCATCTCGTCCCGCTCTCGGGGCCCTCCCACATAGGTCCCCACCTCCGCCGAACAGAACAACTCAATCACCGCCCCCCGATCCCCCGCCTCCGGCTCCCTCAACCAAAGCCGCCCCGTCCGAATCCCCCCACCCGGCCACCCCTCCACCCACCCCAACTCACCCATCCCCCCAACCTATCCCCGCCCCCACCCACGCCCCGCGATCCCCATTGCCTCTCCCCCCTGCTAGCGCCTCGCCTCCCCCCGCCCGACCCATGAGCCCCGCGCCCGCCCGCATCCCCCGCCGTCGCCAGGCAGACCCCACCCGCGCCCCACTCCGACAAACCGCCACCCGCCCACGAGCCCGACCCCATCCCCCGCCCGCCCACCCAACGGCGAACCGCCCCCCACCTCCCCGCCCCACGGCGTACCGCCCTTCCGCAGCCGTGCCGGAGGGGCGGGACCCCACCCGCCCCCTCCGCCCACCGCACGGCGGCCCGCCCCCTCCCGCCCACGGCGTACCGCCCCTCCGAAGCCGTGCCGGAGGGGCGGGACCCCACCCGCCCCCCTCCGCCCACCGCACGGCGAACCGCCCCCGCCCACCCACGGCGTACCGCCCCCGCCCACCCACGGCGTACCGCCCTTCCGCAGCCGTGCCGGAGGGGCGGGAACCCACCCACCCCCCTCCGCCCGACCCACGGCGCCTCCGCCCACCCACGGCGGACCGTCAGGCGGCGACGTACCGGAGGGGACGGGCCGGGGTGCCCCCGCAGATTTGCGTGCCGACAGGGCGTGGACGAATGGGCAAGGAGCAGGCAGCACGCAGCTCGAGGAGGTGCCCCGGCCCGGGACCGACACCAGAGACAGGGCGGTGGGCAAAGGAAAGGTGCCCGGGGGGAAAGACCCCCAGGCACCGAGGTGCGCCGACAATGCGACACGGGTGACGTCAGGCGCTCAAGAAACGTCAAGCGCTCAAGAAACGTCAGGCGCTCAAGAAGCGTCAAGCGCTCAAAAGACCTGAAGCGCTCAAGACGTCAAAGCCTCAGGCACGCCGCGCAGCCGAAACGGTCCCGACGGCTCCCACGACAGCCGCCACGACAGCCCCGTGCCAAACCCCGGTCCAGAGCGCCCCGAAGAACCCCTGACTGGTCAGGACCTCCCGAATAACGAAGTCGCTGACAAGCATGAGCGCGCCGGGCACCGCCGCCACCCGCCACGGATGCTCCCGCGCCCACCTCCGTATCCGGTGGTCCCGCCCCCGCGCGCCCCCGGAGTACCCGAGCACCGCCCCGGCCCCGCCCACACAGTAGAAAAGCAGGGCGCCCACGGACAGCGCCCCGGCCAGAATGCCGAGCCCGAAGTGCCCGTGCACGAGGTGCAGGGCAAGCGACACCCCACCCCCGATCGCACCGACGGCAGCAGCCGGCCGCCAAGGTCCAAGCGTCGCCGAGGCCACGGCCAACTGCCGCTTCTCAACGCGCGATGCAGCAACTTCTCGGGATGAACGCCTCATACCGCAACGATCCTGCGCCCCCACCGCGAACGCCATAGGGGATGACCCTGACCGACCCCGGACGAGAGACCAGGGCCCCCGGACGAGGGCCCCCGGACGAGGGCCCCCCGGACGAGGGACCAGAGACGCCGCCCCCCGGCCATGACACGGCCCCCCGGACGAGGGACACCGGCCCCCGGCCCGCGCCGGCCCGCACAACACCCGCACCCGCCCGCCGGCCCCGGCCCCCGCCGGCCCCGGCCCCGGCCCCGGCCCCGGCCCCCGCCGGAGTCGGCCCCGGCCCCGGCCCCCCGGGCCCAGGAACACCGGCCTCGCCCAAGACCCGCACCCACCCCGGCCCCGGCGCCGTGCCCCGGGCCAGGCCCCCACCGAGCCGCCGCCAGGCCCCCCGAAAACCCACCCCCCCTCCGGAGGAGCACGGCTTGACGCGCACCCCGTCACGGGTGTTTATTCATCACATGATGAATAAAGCCCCCGGACCCGCCATCGAGGCCGCCGGCCTCCGCGTCGTACGCGGTGGCCGCACCGTGCTCGACAACCTCTCCTTTACCCTCCCGCCCGGCCGAATCACCGGCCTCCTCGGACCGAGCGGCTGCGGAAAATCCACGCTGATGCGAGCGATCGTCGGCTCGCAGGCCCACGTCACCGGCACCCTCAACGTGCTGGACCACCCGGCGGGCCACCGCAGCCTGCGCCCGCGCCTCGGATACGTGACGCAGGCGCCGTCGGTCTACTCCGACCTCACCGCCCGGCAGAATCTCGACTACTACGCCGCCGTCCTCGGCATCGCGCACCGCGACCGCGCCGCCCAGGTCGAACGCGCCCTGACGGACGTCAACCTGATGTCGCACGCCGACAGCCTCGCCGCCAACCTCTCCGGCGGCCAGCGAGGCCGGGTCTCCCTCGCGGTGGCCCTCCTCGGCGAGCCGGAACTGCTCGTGCTGGACGAGCCGACGGTCGGCCTCGACCCGGTGCTCCGCAGGGACCTGTGGGAACTGTTCCACCGGCTGGCCGACGAGCGCGGCGCGACCGTACTCATCTCGTCGCACGTCATGGACGAGGCGGAACGCTGCCACCGCCTGCTGCTCATGCGCGAGGGCCGCATCCTCGCCGACGACACCCCCGACGCACTGCGCGAGCGCACCGGCTCCGACACCGTCGAAGAGGCGTTCCTGCGCCTGGTCGACGCGGCCAACGACGAAGCCAGCGGCGCGAGCGAGGCCAAGGGCGGCGGGGCCAAGGGCGCGAGCGGAACCTCGCAGCAGAAGCCCCCCGCACAAGCCAGTGCCAGTGCCAACGAATCCGCCGAGTCCACCCCCACAGAATCGACCGCGCGATGAACCTCGACCGCACCTTCGCCACGGCCCGCCGCGTCCTGCGCCAGCTCAGCCACGACCCGCGCACGATCGCCCTGATGCTCGTCGTCCCGTGCGTGCTGCTGACACTGCTGAAGTACGTCTTCGACGCCAGCCCGCAGACGTACAACTCGGCCGGCGCCTCGCTCCTCGGCATCTTCCCGCTGATCACGATGTTCCTGGTCACGTCGATCGCCACGCTGCGCGAACGCACCTCGGGCACCCTGGAGCGGCTGCTGTCCATGCCGCTGGGCAAGGCCGACCTGCTCGCCGGGTACGCGCTCGCGTTCGGCGCCGTCGCCGTCGTCCAGGCCGCGCTCGCCACCGGTCTGTCCGTCCTCGCGCTCGGCCTCGACGTCACCGGCTCGGCGTGGCTGCTGCTGGTCGCCGCGCTCGCCGACGCCTTCCTCGGCACCGCGCTCGGCCTGTTCGTCAGCGCCTTCGCGTCCAGCGAGTTCCAGGCCGTGCAGTTCCTGCCCGCCGTGCTGCTCCCGCAGATCCTGCTCTGCGGCCTGTTCGTCCCGCGCGGCGACATGCAGCCGGTCCTCAGCGGCCTGTCGAACGTGCTCCCCATGTCGTACGCCGCCGACGCCACCACCCAGATCGTCCACCACACGGGTGTCACCGGCGACTTCGTACGCGACCTGATCATCGTCGCCTGCTGCGCCCTCCTGGCCCTCGGCCTGGGCTCGGCCACCCTGCGCCGTCGCACCACCTGAGCAGCACCACCCCGGTTGACCGGACGTACGACCGAAGGGCGGACGCGGCCCGCTTGCCCCGTCCGCCCCTGCGAAGATGACCCCATGACCGCCCAGAAGCAGAAAGTCGCCGTTCTCGGCACCGGCAAAATCGGCGAAGCCCTCCTCTCCGGCATGATCCGCGCCGGATGGGCCCCGGACGACCTGCTGGTCACCGCCCGCCGCCCCGAACGCGCCGAGGAGCTGCGCGCCCGTTACGGCGTCGAGGCCGTCACGAACGCCGAGGCCGCCAAGGCCGCCGACACCCTGATCCTGGCGGCCAAGCCCCAGGACATGGGCGCCCTGCTGGACGAGCTGGCCGCGCACGTACCGGCCGACCGCCTCGTCATCAGCGCCGCCGCCGGCATCCCGACCGCCTTCTTCGAGGAGCGGCTCGCGGACGGCATCGCGGTCGTACGGGTCATGCCGAACACCCCCGTGCTCGTGGACGAGGGCATGTCCGTGATCTCGGCGGGCCGCCACGCCACCGAGGCCCACCTCGCCCGTACCGAGGCCATCTTCAAGCCGGTCGGCAAGACCCTCCGCGTCCCGGAGAAGCAGCAGGACGCCGCGACCGCCCTGTCCGGTTCCGGACCCGCGTACTTCTACTACCTGGTCGAGGCCATGACCGACGCGGGCATCCTGCTCGGCCTCCCGCGCGCCCAGGCCCACGACCTCATCGTCCAGTCCGCGATCGGCGCCGCCGTGATGCTCCGCGACAGCGGCGAGCACCCGGTCAAGCTCCGCGAAGCCGTCACCTCCCCGGCGGGCACCACCATCAACGCCATCCGCGAGCTGGAGAACCACGGCGTACGCGCCGCCCTCCTCGCCGCCCTCGAAGCCGCCCGCGACCGCAGCCGCGAGCTGGCCTCCGGCAACGGATGACCCGGCTCGACGGTTACGGCCGCGGGTAGGTAGGCAGGGGCGCGGACGCGGTAAGCGGTACGCGCGGAGATACGGATACGGGTGTACGGATACGGCCGCGGCTACGTGAGCGGCAGCAGCCCCACCGCCCGGTAGGCCGCGTCAACGGTCGGCCGGGCCAGCGCCCGCGCCGCCGCCGCGCCGTCCCGCAGCACCCCGTCCACGTACGACGGATCGGCGCTGAACTCGGCGTGCCGCGCCCGCAACGGCCGCAGCAGCTCCACCACCGTCTCCGCCGTGTCCCGCTTCAGGGCCCCGTACGCCGTGTACTCCCCGGCCAGCGTCTCCGGCTCCTTGCCCGTACAGGCGGCCAGGATGTCCAGCAGGTTCGCGACGCCCGGCCGCGCCTCGCGGTCGTACTCCACCTCGCCGGCCCCGCTGTCCGTCACCGCCCGCATCACCTTCTTGGTGATCGCCTCGGGTTCGTCGAGCAGGTAGATGATCCCGGCGGTGGCGTCGTGCGACTTGCCCATCTTGCCGGTGGGGTCCTGGAGGTCCATGACCCGCGCGGCCACGGCGGGCCGTACGGCGCGGGGTACGACGAACGTCCGCCCGTACCGCTGGTTGAACCGTTCCGCCAGCACCCGCGTCAGCTCCACATGCTGCGTCTGGTCCTCGCCGACCGGCACCTCGTCGGCGCCGTACGCCAGGATGTCCGCCGCCATCAGCGCCGGGTATGTGAGCAGCGACAGCCGTACGCTCTGCCCGGCCGCCTGCGCCCGCGCGGACTTCTCCTTGTACTGGATCATGCGCCGCATCTCACCGTCGGTGGCCACGCACTCCATGACGTACGACAGCCGCGCGTGCTCGTCGACGTGGCTCTGCACGAACACCGTGCACACCTGCGGATCGAGCCCGGCCGCGAGCAGCAGGCTTGCCGCCTGCCGGGTGAGCCGTCGCACCCGCGCCGGGTCGTGGTCGACGGTGAGCGCGTGCAGGTCGACCACGCAGAACAGCGACTCCGCCCGGTGCTGGTCCTCGTCCGCCCACCGCCGGATCGCGCCGAGGTAGTTCCCCAAGGTGAGGTGCCCGGTCGGCTTGACCCCACTGAAAATCCGCGTCATGACTGCTGTCTCCTGGTCCTGGTCGGGTTCGCGGGACCACCGCCCACCGCGGCCGGGACAACAGAAAACGGCCGCCGGGGCGGCGGCCGTTGGATGCATACGTGACTCCTGGCCGCCCTAGGCGGCCCACCACTGAGAGGTGCACGCATGCGATGTCATACGACCCACAGTAGCCCTCCGGCCACCGCCAGGGCACCGGGTTGACACTCCCCGGACCCGTGCGTAACGTTCTCCGGGTTGTCCGAGCGTGAGCGCCGACTCCGGTCGGTCCCCGGACAGCCATTCCGCAGCAAACAAACGAGCGACTACGGCCTGCCGTGGCGTTCACTTGTGCGCATTCGGAATGGGGCAGGAACGGAAAGCGGCCGATTTGGTTCGACCGCCGAAGTTCAGCTAATGTCTCACTCGTCGGAACGGCCGAACAGCCGGAAAGACAAGCCCCGCTGACTGGGGGTCAGGCACTGGAAAGCGTCTGATAGAGTCGGAGACACGACGAAGGGAAAGCCCAGAGGGCCGGTGAAACGGTCTGAAGGAAGCTTCCGTTCCTTGAGAACTCAACAGCGTGCCAAAAGTCAACGCCAGATATGTTGATACCCCGTCTTC
>NZ_JBIBHM010000014.1:0-224429 GCF_042957025.1 Streptomyces sp. NPDC008139 | reverse complement strand
CAGGGCACGATCGTGAAGGTCGCGGTCGAGGAGGGCCAGCAGGTCACCGCGGGTGACCTGATCGTGGTCCTGGAGGCCATGAAGATGGAACAGCCCCTGAACGCCCACCGGTCGGGCACCGTCATCGGTCTCAAGGCCGAAGTCGGCACCTCCGTCTCCTCCGGCGCCGTCATCTGCGAAATCAAGGAGTGAACGGGACCGCCCGGTCCGGCGGCTGAGCCGCGGCGAGGACCGGCCGCGGCGAGGACCGGCCGAAGCCGGGACCCAGGAGCGGACCGGGCCCGTAGGACACCCCGAGCCCGTAGGACCGGGCCCGTAGGACGCCCGTAGGACCGGGCCCGTACCGCCCCACCCGCACCCGGCTCAGAGCCAGCCGCGCCGCTTGAACAGGAAGTACAGGAAGGTCACCACCGACGCCATCAGGCCGAGCACCGCCGGATAGCCCCAGATCTGGCGCAGCTCCGGCATGTGGTCGAAGTTCATGCCGTAGATCCCGGCGATCATCGTCGGGGCCGCCGCCATGGCCGCCCACGCGGAGATCTTGCGCATGTCGTCGTTCTGCCGCACACCCACCTGCGTCAGATGCGCCGCCAGGATGTCGGACAGCAGCCGGTCGAGCCCTTCCTCCGCCTCGTTGACGCGCGCCAGGTGGTCGGCGACATCGCGGAAGAACGGCTTGGTGCGCGCATCCACGAACGGCGCGTTGCCGCTGGCCAGCCGGGCCATCGGCTCCGAGAGCGGACTGATGGCCCGGCGGAATTCCAGCACCTGGCGCTTGAAGGAGTAGATGACGCCCGCCACCCGCGAGGAGTCGCCGCCGGTGGGGGAGAAGACCTGCTCCTCCAACTCCTCCAGATCCACTTGCAGCTCCGCGGCGATGTCCAGGTAGTCGTCCACGACCGCGTCACAGATCGCGTAGAGCACGGCCACCGGACCGTGCCGCAGCACCTCGGGGGACCGCTCCATACGGGAACGGGCGTCGGCGGCCGTCTTCGCGTGCCCGTGCCGCACCGTCACCACGAAGGAGTCACCGATGAAGATCATCAGCTCGTCGGCCGTGACGCGGCTCTTCTCGTCGTCGTAGCGCAACGGCCGCACGACCGTGAACAGCGCCCCGTCGTACGCTTCCATCTTCGGCCGCTGACGGGCCTTGAGCGCGTCCTCGACGGCCAGCGGATGCAGGTCGAACTCGGTGGCGACCCGGTCGAACTCGCTCGTCGTCGGCTCGTGCATGCCGATCCAGACGAAGCAGTTCCCCGACGCGCGGGCCTCGGCGAGCGCGTCGGACAGGTCGTCCGGCGTCTCCTCGCGACGACCGTCCCGGTAGATGGC
This sequence comes from Streptomyces sp. NPDC008139, assembly GCF_042957025.1. Lineage (NCBI taxonomy): Bacteria > Bacillati > Actinomycetota > Actinomycetes > Kitasatosporales > Streptomycetaceae > Streptomyces > Streptomyces sp. NPDC008139. Next base: position 223,097 of record NZ_JBIBHM010000014.1, on the reverse strand, counting down.
GCAATCCACGATCACGCGGTGATCCCTTCGGTGAACGTCCGCGGCCGTACCACCCACGCCCGCGCGGCTCCCGGGCCCGTCCGGCCCTGGCCCGCTCCTGCCCGGAACGCGCCGCTTCATGGCCGGATCGCGCCTCCGGCCGCGCCACGCCACCGCGCGACCCGCCCGGTCGGCGCGGATCCCGGCGGCGCGGCTGACAGACTGGCCGCATGCAGGACACCTCCTTCTCGCTGACCCGTGTCCGGCTGCGGCAGTACCGCAGCATCCCGGAGGCCGACGTGGCGCTCGGCCCGCTCGTCTTCCTGATCGGGCCCAACGGCTCGGGGAAGAGCAACTTCCTCGACGCCCTGCGCCTGGTCTCCGAGGGCCTGCGGACCTCCCTCGACGAAGCGCTCGACCGGCGCGGCGGCGTCGCGCAGGTCCGCCGGAGGTCGGCGGGACACCCGACCCGCTTCAGCGTCGACCTCGACTTCCGCGGGCCGCACGGCGACGGCGGCTACGGAATCCAGGTCGCGGCCGTACGCGGCGGCGGCTTCCGTATCGTCCGCGAGCACTGCACCGTACGGCCCGCCGCCACCGCCCGCGACGGCGCGGGCACCGCACCGGCCGAGGCCGCCTACCGGGTGGACGACGGGGTGCTGACCTCCAGCACCGAGTCCGGTATGCCCGCGGCCGACCGTCACAGCCTGCTGCTCGCCGACCTCGCCACCCGCAAGCCCTTCAAGCACGTCCACGACGGCCTCGCCGACATCGGCGTGTTCACCCTCAACCCGGAGGCCATGCGCGAGCCGCGTACGCCCGGATCCGGTCAACTCCTCCAGCGCGACGGCTCCGACATCGCCGCGGTACTGCACCGGCTGGGCCGGAGCGTGCGCGGCCGGGAGGACAAGGCGCGGATCGAGAGCTATCTGCGGCAGATCGTGCCGGGCATCCACGGCGTGACCCGGCGCACGCGCGCGGGCCGCGAGATCCTGGAGTTCACCCAGGACGTGCCCGGCGCCAAGGCGCCCTGGCGGTTCGGCGCGCCCTCCGTCTCCGACGGCACCCTGCGCGCACTCGGCGTCCTCACCTCGCTGTTCACCCCCGCGGGCGGCGCCTACAGCACGGTGGCCGTCGAGGAACCCGAGACCGCCCTGCACCCCACGGCGACCGGCGCGCTGCTGGCCGCGCTGCGGGACGCCAGCGACCGCCGCCAGGTCATCGCGACCAGCCACAGCCCCGACCTCCTCGACACCGACGAGGTCGACCCCGCGGAGCTGCTCGCCGTCCGCGCGCCCGGCGGCCGTACCGTCATCGCCCCGCTCGACGCGCCCGCCACTTTCGCGCTCCGCGCCCAGCTCCACACCCCCGGTCAACTGCTGCGCGCCGACCAGCTCCTGCCGCACCCGTCCCCGCCCGCGGGGGAAGAGCGCGCGCGTGTGAGGTGAGACGGGCCGCCGTCCGCCCGTCCGCGGGTCCACCGGAGAGCCGACGGCCGCCACGACGGAGTGAAGGACCGGTCGTGGCGCGCCGGGCGGCGCGGCGGCTGCCCTAGGGTGACGACGATGACTACCACGATCGTGTTCGACATCGGCGAGACCCTGATTTCCGACGCGCGGCACTGGGCGGGCTGGGCCGACTGGCTCGGCGTCCCGTCACACACCGTCTCGGCCCTGGTGGGAGCGGTCGTCGCCGAAGGGCGCGACGACGGCGACGCGCTGCGGCTGATCACCCCCGGCCTCGACATCCCCGCCGCCTACGCCGCCAGGGAGGCGGCCGGGCGGGGCGAGCACCTGGACGAGACGGATCTGTACCCGGACGTCCGCCCCGCGCTGGCCCGGCTGCGGGAGGCCGGCATCAAGGTGCTCGCCGCCGGCAATCAGACCGCCCGGGTCGGGGAACTGCTGCGCGGCCTCGACCTGCCGCTCGACCTGGTCGCCACCTCCGCGGAATGGGCCGTCGCCAAACCGAGCCCCGGCTTCTACGCGAAGGTCGTCGAGGTCGCGGGGGCCGAACCCGAAGAGATCCTCCACGTCGGCGACCACCCCGGCAACGACGTCTTCCCCGCGAAGCGCGCGGGACTGCGCGTCGCCCACCTGCGCCGCGGGCCCTGGGGCCACCTGTGGGCCGACGACCCCGACGTGGCCGCCGCCGCGGACTGGCGGATCAACTCCCTGACCGAACTCGTCGCCATCGCGTCCCGCTGACCGGCTCCGGAAGCGGCACCGACATCAGAAGCCGCACCGCGCGCGGACCGCGACGGGATTGATCATCCGTTCCGTGGGGAGGCGGAGGAATGACGAGAGAGGGCGGGGACATGAGTACGAGCTACCAGGACGGCTGGATCGAGTGCACACCTGACGCGCTCCGGATCCGCGGCTACTACTTCCCCTGGGGCACGAAGACGATTCCGTACGCGTCGATCCGCACGGTCACCCGCGTGAAGATGGGGGTGTTCAGCGGGCAGGGCCGCATCTGGGGCACCGCGAACCCCCGTTACTGGGCCAGCCTCGATCCGCGGCGGTTGTCCAAGACGGAAGGTCTCGTCCTGGACACCGGGAAATTCGTCCGGCCCTTCATCACCCCGGACGATCCGGCCGCCGTCGAGAGCATCCTGCGTGAGCGCTCCGGCGCCGGGCCGGACGACCGGGATTCCTAGGGCCAGACCGATCCCGTACGCCTGTCCGCTGCGGGGCCGGTCGTACGGAGGGCGTCAGCCGAGCGCGCTCGCCACCGTCACGGCGGGCCCGGTCCGGCCGACGTCAGCGGTCCCCGCCGCGGTCCCCGCCGCGATCAGCGCCGAGGCGGCGGCCCGGGCGGCGACGGCCGCCGAGGGGTCGCGGTCCATCCGGGCGGAGATCCCGGCGCCGTCGTACAGCAGATGGAGCTGGCGGCCCAGCGACTGCGGGTCGGCGGCGCCCGCCTCACCGGCGAGGCGGGTGAACAACTCCCGCAGCCAGGCACGGTAGTTGTCCGCGGCCTCCTCCACGAGACTGCCGGGACCGGCCTCCGCGCTGGCCCGGATGAAGGCGCAGCCGTGGAAGTCCGGTTCCCCGAAGAGCGCGCCCTGCGCCTCGAAGACCGCCAGCAGCCGCTCGCGCGGAGTGTCGCGGCTGTCGACCGCGTCGGTGATCCGCCCGGTGATGCCCGCGTGGCGGGTGTCCAGGTAGGCCCGGATGAGCTGTTCCTTGCCGCCGAAGGTGTTGTACAGCGACGCCTTGGCCACGCCCGCGTGCTCGATGACCCGGTCGATGCCGACGCTCCGCACGCCCTCGGCGTAGAACAGCTCGTCCGCGGCGGCGAGCAGCCGCTCACGCGCCGACGGCTTCGTGGTGGTCCGGGAAGTCGCCATGGCCGTCACCTTTCGGACAGATCTGTCTGCATTATGCCGCGGCGGCGGGGCAAGCCCGGGGGCGGCGAGCCGGGACGGTCGCGGGGCGGTCGCGCCCGGCCCGAGGTCCGAGGTCACACGGCCGGCCGGGGGGACTGCTCGGAGGCGGCCCAGGTCAGTTGCTTGAGCTCCATCCGGGCGGCCGGAGCCGTTCCGGGCAGCGACGCCCAGTAGGGATGGGTGGAGATCCGGACGGAGAGCCTTTGCAGGCGGCGCCGGAGCACGGTGGTCTGCGTACCGGCGGAAGCGTCGGCGAGCAGGCGGTAGGTGATGTACCAGTCGCGCTGCGCCTCGATGAGATCAGCGGGGAAGTCGTGCTGCTTCATGGGGGCAATCCTGGCACGTGTTCGAATATTTGTGCGAGTCCATCTCGTCACGTTCGTACGACAGCCGCCCCTCCATCGCCGGTGGCCGGGGACGCGGCCGGGTGGAGAGGCGGTGGAGGGGCGGAGAATGGGGGAGAGGGGGACAATCGGGGTGTTCGCCCGCGTGTCGCGGCTCACGCGCCGCGGCTCGCCCTCGGTGGAGGAGGTCCGGACATGAACGAGGCAACGCGACGGCAGGGCTCGACCGTGTGGGATCCGGAGACGGACGGCGCCACCGCGGGGCAGGGCATGGGGGACCGGTCCAAGGGTCCGCACAACATCCAGAACCACTCCGAGGAGTTCAACCAGTCGATCCGGGACGCGGAGACCGAGGCCGCCACCGCCGACCGGGCCAGGTTCCACGGCGTGTCCGTCCGGCTGCTGGCGTCCGGCACGGCGGTGCACGACATGATCCAGGTGCTGTTCAACAAGGAGACGACCGCCCCGGCCGATCTGCGGTCGGTGGCCGACGCCTTCCGTCGGCACTGCGCCGCCAAGGACGCCACGGCGGGGCGCGCGCTGGAGTCCCACCCGCCGGTCGCCGAGGCGGTCCGGCGCGACCGCGAGGAGGGCGCGTACCTCCTCGCCCTCCTCGACGGCTCCATCGCGTCGCCGGGTCCGGCCGGAACGCGCGCCCAGACCGTCAACGGTGTGCTGGCCGACATCGACCAGTTCCTCGGCCACGAACAGCGCGACTTCATCCCGCTGATCGAGCGCGAACTCCCGGTCTCGCAGAGCAACCGCCTGGCCGCCTCCTTCGACGGCTGACGCCTGACGGTGAGGGCCGGAGCACGACGCCTGCGCGAGCGCCTGACGCCTCACGCCTGCGCGAGCGCCTGACGCCTGCGCGTACGCCCGAACCCCGCGCTCCGACCGGCGGCCCCGCTGCCGCCTTACTACCTGCTCATCAGCTCCCGCGCCGCCGACACGACCGCGTCCGCCGTCAGCCCGAAGTGCTCGTAGAGTTCGGCGGCCGACGCCGACGCGCCGAACTCCTGGACGCCGATCGACCGGCCGTCGAGACCGATCAGGTCGTACCAGCCCTGACCGACGCCCGCCTCGACCGCGATCCGGCGGCGTACGGCCGGCGGGATGACGCTGTCGCGGTACGCCGCGTCCTGCGCGTCGAACCACTCACGGCACGGCATCGACACGACGCGCGCCCGTATCCCGTCCGCGGCCAGCGCCCGCGCCGCGGCGACGGCGAGCTGCACCTCGGACCCGGTGGCGATGACCACGACGTCCGGGTCGGCCGGAGCGGCCGACAGGTCCGCGACGGGCGCCTCGTACCGTACGTAGCCGCCCCTGACCGCCTCGGCGGCCGAGCCGAACCCGTCCGTGCCGTCGGGGAAGACCGGCAGGTCCTGACGGCTGAGACTGAAGCCGGTCGGCCCGGCGGACCCGGCCGCGCCGAGCACCTTCCACAGGGTGACGGCCGTCTCGTTGGCGTCACCGGGGCGCACGATGTCCAGGCCCGGTATCGCCCGCAGGGACGCCAGGTGCTCGACCGGCTGGTGGGTCGGGCCGTCCTCGCCGAGACCGATGGAGTCGTGCGTCCACACATAGAGCGTCGGCAGCTTCATCAGCGCGGCGAGCCGTACCGCCGGGCGCATGTAGTCGCTGAAGACGAGGAAGGTGCCGCCGTAGGGACGGCTGAGGCCCGACAGCGCGATGCCGTTCATCGCGGCGGCCATGAAGTGCTCGCGGATTCCCCAGTGGACGGTGCGTCCCGCCGGGTCGGCGCCGGGCTGCGCGCTCGACGCCGGAAGGAAGGACGAACTGCCCTCCACCGTCGTGTTGTTGGAGTCGCCGAGGTCGGACGAGCCGCCCCACAGCTCGGGCAGTTCCGCCGCTGCCGCGTTCAACGCCCGCCCGAACGCCTTCCGCGTGGCCACTTGCGTGTCCGCCGCGAAGACCGGACGCGCGTCCTCGAAGGCGGCGGGGAGCCCCCTGGCCGTCAGCCGGTCGAGCAGCGCCCGCCCGTCCGGATTCCCGCGCGCCCACGCGTCGAACGCCGCGTCCCACTCCCGGTGGGCCGCCGAACCCGCCGCGCGCGCCGCCGACGTCAGCCGCTCGTGGAGATCGGCCGATACGTCGAAGGCGGTGTCCGGGTTCACGCCGAGGACGGACTTCGCCGCGCGGACGGCGTCGGCCCCGAGAGCGGAGCCGTGCGACTTCGCGGTGTTCTGCGCGCCGGGCACCGGCCAGGAGATGATGCTGCGCATCAAGACGATCGACGGCCGCGTCGTCTCGGCGGCGGCTTCCTCCAGCGCCCGCGACAGGGCGGACACGTCGACGTCGCCGTCGGCCGCGAGGCCGACCCGCTGCACGTGCCATCCGTACGCCTCGTAGCGGGCGCCGACGTCCTCGCTCGTGGCCAGGTCCGTGCTGCCCTCGATGGAGATCCGGTTGTCGTCGTAGACGACGACGAGATTGCCCAGGCGCTGGTGCCCCGCGAAGGAACCGGCCTCGGCGCTGATGCCCTCCTGGATGTCGCCGTCGGAGCACAGGACGAAGACCCGGTGGTCGAAGGGGCTTGTCCCCTCGGGCGCGTCGGGGTCGAGCAGGCCGCGCTCGCGGCGGGCGCCCATCGCCATGCCGACCGCGGTGGCGATGCCCTGGCCGAGCGGCCCGGTCGTGGTCTCCACACCCGGCGTGTGCCCCCACTCGGGGTGCGCAGGGGTGAGGCTGCCGCGCTTCCGGTAGGCGCGCAGGTCGTCCAGCGTGAGCGGATATCCGGCGAGGTAGAGCTGGATGTACAGCGTGAGGCTGGAGTGACCGCAGGACAGGACGAACCGGTCCCGCCCGCGCCACCGCGGGTCCGCGGGGTCGTGGCGCAGGAAACGCCGGAATATCAGATGGGCGGCGGGCGCCAGGCTGACGGCGGTGCCGGGGTGGCCGTGGCCCGCCTCCTGCACGGCGTCCATGGCCAGGACGCGGGCGGTGGTCACGGCCCGCTGGTCGTCCTCGGTCCAGGGTATGTGGGCATGCTGAACGTACGTGCTCGTCACGAGCGCTCCTTCGACACGAAAAGAGGGTGCGGGCGGGGCGGGGCCCGCCGGCTCACCAGAGGGTGTAGCCGCCGTCGATGACGAGGATCTCGCCGGTGACGAAGGACGAGGCGGGGCTGGCCAGGTAGAGCGCGGCCGGGGCGATCTCCGACGCCTGCGCGTACCGCTGCATGGGCACTTCGTCGATCCAGTAGTGCTTGTACTCGGGCAGGTCGATGTCCGAGATCTCGGTCTTCGTGTAACCGGGCGCGATCGCGTTGACCCGTACCGACCTGGGCGCCCACTCGGCGGCCAGGGACTTGGTCAGGTGGTGGACCCCGGCCTTGGACACGGCGTAAGGGGCGTGCCACTGCGGGCGGTTGATGATCATGCCGGACATGGAGCCGACATTGACGATCGAACCGGTGCCGCGCTCGACCATCGACTCGCCGACGACCTGGCTGACCTTCCAGACCGCGTCGAGGTTGGTGGCCATCACACGGTCCCAACTGTCGTCGTCGATGGTCAGGGACTCGCCGTGGATGCCGATGCCCGCGTTGTTGATCAGGACGTCGACCGGGCCGAGCTCCGCGGTGACCCGCTCGTTCATGGCCACGATGTCCGCGCGGCTGGTGACGTCGGTCCTCGTCGAGATCGCGGTGGCGCCGAGCGCGGTGAGCTCGGCCACGGCCTCGGCGTTGCGCGCCTCGTCCCGGCCCGCGATGGCGACGGACGCGCCCGCTTCCGCCAGCGCGGTGGCGATGGCCTTGCCGATACCGCGGTTTCCGCCGGTGACGACGGCGACCTTGCCGTTCAGCCGGAACTGATCCAGGACACTCATGCCGATTGCTCCTCGGTTGACGTCGGCGCTGACTGCGCGTCGGGCACCCGGACGATCCGGTCCGCGCGGGTGCGGGTTGCGTGAATGAGTTCTGCGTTGCGCTGGTCGGAGCCGTGCGACCGCTCGTACGCCTCCGCCGCCGACCGGCCGTACCGCATGTGCCGGGCGATCAGCCGTTCCATGCGCACGTCCTCGTCGGGGTCGACGTACCAGCACGCGTCGAGCAGCGGCTGTACGGCTCCCCACCGGGGCCCGTCGACCAGCAGGTAGTTGCCCTCGGTGACGACCAGCGGGACGTCACGGGGGACGGGCACCGCGCAGGCTATGGACTCCTCGATGGCGCGGTCGAAGAACGAGGCGTAGACGACCTCTTCGTCGCGGGCGCGCAGCCGGCGCAGGAGGTTGATGTAACCGGCCGCGTCGAAGGTGTCGGCGGCCCCCTTGGAGGCGTGGCGGCCGAGCCGGTGCAGTTCGGCGTTGGCCAGGTGGAAGCCGTCGAGGCTGACGAGCACCGCCTGGTCACCGAGCGCGTTCACCAGGGCTTCGGCGAGAGTGGACTTCCCGGAGCCGGGCGCGCCCGTGATACCGAGGATCCGGCGCTGCCCGGAGGTGATCAGCGCCCGGGCCGAGTCGATGAGGGCGTCGTAGTCCGCGCCGTCGGCCCCGGGATTGTGCTGGGGGTCGGCGGCCGGTCCTGGGGGGTTCAATTTTCGCCTTTCGAGAGATCCGTCGGTGCCGCGTGCGCGCCCTGCGGGGCGGAGTCCCCGGCGGGTGCTTCCACGCCCACGAGGGTGTCCGGCGCCTTGGCGCCGGTCATGACGGCGACGGCTTCTTCCATGCTGGTGTCGTTCTTGTCGACCAGGGCGATACGCCGTCCCAGCCGGTGGATGTGGATCCGGTCCGCGACCTCGAAGACGTTCGGCATGTTGTGGCTGATGAGCACCACCGGCAGGCCGTTGTCGCGGACGCGCAGGATCAGGTCGAGGACCTGGTTCGTCTCGCGCACGCCGAGCGCGGCGGTGGGTTCGTCCATCACCACGACGCGGGTCGCCCACGCGGCGACGCGCGCCACCGCGACGGCCTGCCGCTGCCCGCCGGACAGCGTCTCGACCTTCTGCCGGATGGACTGGACGCGGATGCCCAGGTCGGCCATCTGCTGGGCCGAGCCGCGGCGCATGGCGCCCTTGTCCAACTGCCGGAAGACGGTGCCGAGTACGCCGCGACGGCGCTGCTCCCGGCCGAGGTAGAGATTCTGCGAGATGTCCAGGGCCGGGGCCACGCCCAGTTCCTGGTACACCGTCTCGATGCCCGCCCTGCGCGCGTCGAGCGGGCTGCGGAACTGCACTTCCTCGCCGTTCAGACGCAGGGTGCCGGAGCCGGGGACGACCGCGCCGGTCAGCGATTTGATCAGCGTCGACTTGCCCGCGCCGTTGTCCCCGATCACGGCCAGGATCTCGCCGGGCCGCAGGTCGAAGTCGGTGTTGTCCATGGCCACGACGTGGCCGTAGTGCTTGGTGAGGCCGCGGCCCTCCAGCACCTTCGGCTGGGACCCGGACCCGGCGGGCTGGGACCCGGTGGGGGTGTACCTGCCGGGAGCGGACCCGTCGGAAAGGGATGCGGAGTGCGTCATCGCGACTGCCTCCTTCGTACGAGTTGGTCGACGCCGACCGCCACGACCACCAGGACACCGGTGGCGACCTGCTGGTAGAGCGAGTCGATACCGGCCTGGGTGAGGCCGTTCTGCAGCACGGTCACGATCAGCGCGCCGATGAACGTTCCGATGACGCCGCCGCGACCGCCGAACAGGCTGGTGCCGCCGATGACGACCGCGGTGATGCTGTCGAGGTTGGCGGTCGAGTAACCGCTCGGGTCGGCGGTCGGGGTACGGCCGAGCGCCTGCCAGGCGGCGAAGACATAGACGACCGCAGCGACCATGTACACCCCGAGGAGCAGGCGCTTGACCTTGATCCCGGCGAGTTCGGCGGCCTTGTGGTTGTCACCGAGGGCGTAGACCCGCGTGCCCCAGGAGGTCTGTCCGAGGGCGTAGGCCAGGACGGCGGTGAGGCCGATCCAGAGCATCACGCCGTAGGTGATCGTCACCCCGCCGACTGTCACACCGTTGTTGAGGCAGGTCAGCAGGCTGGGGTTGATCGGGTACGTCTGCGACGAGGTGTAGAGCCGGGCCGCCGCGGCCACCACGGACATGACGCCGAGGGTGACGATGAACGGTGGCAGTCTCAGCAGCGAGACCAGCGCGCCGTTGACCGAGCCGACCGCCACGCACACCACCAGGCCGACCAGCAGCGCCAGTGCCGGGTTGTTGTGGACGGCGATCTTGCCGATCACGACCGAACCGAGCACCATGATCGCGCCGTTGGCCAGGTCGATGCCCGACGTCAGGATGATCAGGGTCTGTCCGAGGGCGAGGGTGCCGACCACGACGGACTGCTGGGCGATCAGCGACAGATTTTCCGCGTTGAAGAACGTGCTGGTCGACAGCGTGAAGACGATCACCGCGACGATCAGGGCGGCGAGCGGTCCGGCGATCTGGTTGCCGGCGAAGGCGCGGAGCAGGCTGCCGCGCGAGATCCCCGTCTCCAGCGCCTCCGCGTCCGCGCCATGCGTCGTCGTTCCTGTCACTTCGGACCCCAGCAGTGGTCGAGGCCCCAGGCGGAGGTCTCGGAGGCGATGCCCTTGACCGGCTTGTCGGTGATCAGGACGGTGCCCGAGTCGGTGACACCGGCCTTCGGCTTCGTGCCGTCCTTGATGAAGGCGGCGGCGGCCTCGACGGCCATCTCACCCATCTTGCTGGGGAACTGCATGGCGGTGGCGCCGATGACGCCGTTCTTCACGTCCTGGACGCCGGAGCACGCGCCGTCGACCGAGACCAGCGTCGTCCTGCCCGCGAGGCCCTTGTTCTTGATCGCGGTGTAAGCGCCGTGCGCGGCCGGCTCGTTGATCGTGTAGACGACGTTGATGTCAGGGTGGGCCGACAGCAGGTTCTCCATCGCGGACTGCCCGGTGTCGATCGTGCCCTGGGTGAGCGCGGTGCCCGCCACCTGCGGCGACTTGGCGGTGATGCCGTAGCCGTCGAGGAAGCCGTCGTGCCGTCCCTTGGCCGGACCGTCGGACAGGTCGAAGTCGAGCATCGCGATGTGCGGGTCCTGCGGCGAGGACGCCTTGGCCCACTGGCCGATGAGCTTTCCCGCGGCCACGTTGTCGGTCGCGTAGGTGGCGTCCGCGGCGCTCTCCGGCGACAGCGGCGAGTTGACGGTCACCACGAGGATGCCCTTGTCCCTCGCCTGCTTCACCACGCCGTTGAGCGCGGTCGCGTTGGCCGGGGTGAGCACGATGGCCTTGACCTTGTTGGCGATCATGTTCTCGATGGCGGTCACCTGGGTGGCGGAGTCACCGGGCACCTTGGCCTCGGCCTTCATGACCTTCCAGCCCTTGGCCTTGGCGGCGGCCTCGGTCGCCTTCTCCAGGGTGCCGAAGAACGGGTTGCTCAGGTTCAGTTCGACGATGCCGATCGTGACCGCTCCGCCGGAACTGCCGGTGGTGGTGCCGCTGCTCGAACTGCACCCCGCGACGGCGAGGGCACAGGTTCCGGCCAGGGCCATGACTCCGAGCTGTGCCGGTCTGCTGGCCCATCGGGTGATCTTCATGGGGTTCCTCCTGGATGCGGGGCCGTTAACTCGGCCAGTCGGCAGAGCATGGGGCGATGACAGAGATATTTCGCAATGTTTCACTGACTGTCAAGCAGAAATATTTATCTTTTGTCTTTCCACCGACAAAAGAACGTGCTTCACTAAGCTCTGGCCGACGTCCGAGACCGGGAGTGAGATGACTGCGACGACCAGTACGACGACAGGCGGCCCGTCACCGTGGCGGGCCGACGAGGGGCCTGGAAGAATCCTGGAACTCATCACCACCGGCCAGGCCCGCACGCGGTCCGCCCTCACCCAGGTCACGGGCCTGTCCCGGTCCACGGTCGGCCAGCGGCTCGACGCGCTGTTCGCCGCCGACCTGATCCGCGAGGGCGCGGAGAACGTGCCCTCGCGCGGCCGGCCGTCCAAGACGCTCCAGCTCAACCACGCCGCGATGCTGATGATCGGCGTGGACATCGGCGAGGAGCGGACCCGTATCGCGGTCACCGACCTCAACACCAACATCCTGGTCGACCGGGTCGAACGACTCGCCCTCGGCGAGGGCCCCGACATCCTGCTCGACAAGATCACCGAGACGGTGCGCGACATGATCGTCCAGGCCGGACTGGGCGACATACCGGTGGCCGGCATCGGCCTCGGCCTGCCCGCGCCCGTGGACTACGACGCGGGCAAGGTGCTCGGCTGGTCGATCATGTCCGGCTGGGACGGCTACGACATCCGCGGCCACCTGCGCAGGACCTGGCAGGTCCCGATCCTGATCGACAACGACGTCAATCTGCTCACGCTGGCCGAGCACCGGCGGTTCTGGCGCGACGAGCCGCACCTGCTCTACATCAAGGCCGGTACGGGGGTCGGCAGCGGCATGGTGATCGGCGGTCAGATCAACCGCGGCGCCCAGGGTGCGGCGGGCGACATCGGTCACGCGCACATCGGCGGTTTCGGCGACCCCCAGTGCCGCTGCGGAAACCTCGGCTGCCTGGAGGCCCTGATCGGCGGCTGGGCCCTCGCCCGCGACCTGCGCAGCCGTCAGCACAGCGACAGCCACGACGCGCGCTACGTCGTCACGCAGGTCAAGCGCGGCGACACCGAGGCCGTCGCCAGCCTACGGGCCGCGGGCCGCGTCCTCGGCGAGATGGTGGCCTACGCCACCAGCCTGCTCAACCCCGACGTCATCGTCCTCGGCGGCATGCTCGGCACCACAGGCGACCACCTGCTGGCAGGTGTGCGCGAGGTGATCTACCAGCGCTCACTGCCGCTGGCCACCCGGCAGTTGCGCATCGTGCCCACCCGGTACAAGTCCCGCGCCGGGATCGCGGGCGCGGGCTATCTCGTCCGCGACCACGTCCTGAATCCCGCGACCCTCGACATCACCCTGGCCGCCGGAGGCTCTCCGATCGTGGTGACGTGACCTCCGGCCCCCGCGGCTACGTGGTCGCCAGGAGTGTGGCGACCAGGCCGCGCGCCCATGCGCTGGAAGCGGGTCGGGCGCTGAAGATCGCACGGTAGTACAGCGGGCCGAGCAGCGTGTCGACCGCGCGCTCCAAGGACGGGACCTTGCCGCCGCGTGCCTGCTCGCGCTCGATGATCGCGCGGAGCTGGTCGTGCCGATCGGCCGTGCACGCGCAGCCGCCCTCCGGGCCCGAGCCGATGGTCGCGCGCATCAGGGCCAGCACGTCGGGGTCGGCGAGGTCGGTGGCGACGTCGCCCATCCACCGCTCCAGGTCACCGGCCAGCGAGCCGGAGTCGGGTACGACGATGTCACCGCTGAACCTGCTGGTCGCGACATCGGCCAGGAGTTGCGCCACCGAGCCCCAGCGCCGGTAGACGGTGGTGGGGTGCACCCCGGCGCGCGCGGCGACGGCGGGAATGGTGAGCGCGTCGCCCGGTTCCGTGGCGAGCGATTCCTCGACGGCTCGGTGCACTGCGGCCCGTACGCGTGCGGAACGGCCACCGGGACGGGTCTGGACTGCTTCGGTCATGCGGAAATTATCGCACCAATCGCTGCGTTAGCATGAGCGTCGCTAACGCAACGATCACTGCAATCGGAGAGTCGTATGACCGGAGCGCTGACGCCCCAAGAGAAGAGCCCCGCGTCCCCGGGCGTCACGTCCCGGGGCGCCGAGCCCGTGGCGATACCGGGCGCGGGGAACGGCTCCCGGCGGCGCGGCCTGAGCCGTCCCGTCGCCTTCGCCGCCATCGCCGCGATCTTCATCCTGTTCATGGCGGCGTCGAGCGCGCCGTCCCCGCTCTACGTCGTCTACCAGCATGAATGGAACTTCTCCGCGTCCATGCTGACCACCGTCTTCGCGGTGTACGTCGTCGGCATGATCGGCGCGCTGCTGGTGCTCGGGGCACTGTCCGACCACATCGGCCGCCGCCCCGTCCTCGTCTCGGCCATCGCGCTCGAAGCCGTCGCGATGCTGCTGTTCATCGTCGCCGGAGACGTCTCCGTGCTGCTGGTGGCCCGCTTCGTCCAGGGCATCGCCACCGGCGCGGCCATGACGACACTCGGCGCGACCCTCGTCGACCTCAACCCACCGCACGCACCGCACCGCGCCGGAGTCATCAGCGGCGCGGCCCCCACCTTCGGCCTCGGTGTGGGCGCGCTCGGCTGCGGCTTCCTCGTGCAGTACGGCCCGCACCCGACCCGCCTGGTCTACGTACTCCTGCTCGCCGGTCTGGTGCTCGCGGGTCTGCTCGTCTCCCTGCTGCCCGAGACCTCGCAGCGGCGCCCCGGCGCGGCACGCTCGCTGCAACCGCGCCTCGGTGTCGCCCCCCGGCTCCGCGCCGACCTCGTCGGACTCGTGCCGATCCTCGTCGCGAGCTGGGCGCTGGGAGGGCTGTACCTCGCGCTCGGCCCCTCGGTCGCGGTGGGACTGTTCGGCCTGTCCAGCCACGTCATCGGCGGCCTCGTCGTCACCCTGCTGTGCGGACCGGCCTCGATCACCGCCTTCGCCCTGCGCGGCTGGCCCACCGAACGCACCCTCGCGCTCGGCGCCGCCCTGCTGGTCACCGGCACCGCCGTCGGCCTGGCCGGAGTGCAGGCCGAATCGGTCACCACGGCCGCCCTCGGCACCGCCGTCGCCGGTGTCGGTTTCGGCGCCGCCGGTCTGGCCAGCTTCGGCACCCTCGCCCGGATCGCCGAACCGGCCGAGCGCGGCGAACTCTTCGCTGTCGCCTTCGTGATCTCCTACCTCGCCTTCAGCATCCCCGCCGTGGTCGCCGGATTCGCCACCACCGACGTCGGCCTCCACCGCACCGCCGTCGTCTACAGCGCGGCCGTCATCGTCTTCGGCGCCCTCGCCCTGATCGCCCAACGCGTCCGTATCAGCCGCACGGCGGCGAACGCGTAGCACCGACGCACAGCACCCACCCGTAGCACCCGCGGTCCTCGGCCCCACGGCCGAGGACCGCCGGGCGTCAGCGGGTGAGCAGTGCGGCGACCGCCCGGGCGGTGGGGAGGGACTCGCCGTGGGTGAAGACCGCGTTGAGCGCCTCGGGCAGGGCGTCCTCGGTACCCGGCCAGCCGAGGCACACGACGACGGCGCCGGGGGAGCAGGCCAACTGCCGTGCGAGCGCCGCGTCCTGGGCGGGATCGCTGCCGGGAGTGCCGACCAGGACCACATCGGCCGGGATACCGGGGGAGGCCGTACCGTCCTGCGCCTCACCCGGTGTCAGGTCCCCCTGCTCGGCCCGGCCCTCGACGGTCGCCGTCCGCGCGAAGACCGCCTCGACGGTCGAGCCCGGCAGCCGTTCGAGCAAGGCGTCCGCGACCAGGTCGGAGAGCCGCCCGGTCGCCACATTGCGCCGCCTGCGCACGTCCACGACGCGCACCGCCCCGCTCAGCGAGCCGGCGACCTGTCCGCGTACGCGCAGCGCCCGCTGCGCCGCGGCGGCGTTGGCCTCGGTCACGTCCGACGTCACCGAAGCTTCCGAAGCGTCGCCGCCTCGGGCCCCTTGGGTCCAGTCCGCCAGGGCGTGGACGCGGGCCGCCGCCTCTTCGAGCCGGGCCACCGGCAGACGACCCTCGGCGACCGCGCGCGTCACCGCGTCCAGCACCGCGCGGAATTCCTCCTCGTCGGTGGGCGTGTCACCGGTCAGCGGCAGGCCCGGATTGCCCAGGCACACCAGGTCGACGCCTGCGGCCAGCGCCCGTACCGCGCTCTCGGCGAAGCCGATGGTCTCGGCGACCGCCAGCATGCTGATCGCGTCGGAGACGATCACGCCGTCGAAGCCCAGACCGTCGCGGAGCAGGGCGACGACGGCGGGACTGACCGTCGCCATCGCGCTGTCCAGCGCGGGGAAGACGATGTGCGAGGTCATCACGCAGCGCACCCCGGCCGCCACCGCGCCCGCGAACGGCACGAGGTCCCGGCTCCGCAGCGTCTCCAGGTCGACCGCCACGACCGGCAGGCCCACATGCGAGTCGACCTTCGTGTCGCCGTGGCCGGGGAAGTGCTTGGCACAGGCCGCGACCCCCTCCGCCTGCATCGCGGTCACGAACGCGGCCGTGTGCGTGCCGACCAGATCGGGGTCCGCGCCGAAGGAGCGCACCCCGATCACCGGGTTGGCGGGGTCGGAGTTGACGTCCGCCACCGGCGCGAGCGCCAGGTCGATGCCCGCCGCCCGTACGTCACGGGCGATCCCGCGCGCGACCGCCGCGGTCAGCGCGAGGTCGTCGGCGCGGCCGAGCACCGCCGCGCCGACGTGCGGAGAGCCGCCGCGCACATGCAGCCGGGTGACACCGCCACCCTCCTCGTCCATCGCGATGACCGCCCGCCCGGCCGCGTGGATCCGCTCCGACAGCGCCGCGGTCTGCTCGGGTGACTCCAGATTGTGCCCGAAGTAGCAGACGGAGCCCAGGCCGTCGCGCAGGGCGTCGAGCAGCCACGGCGGCGCCGACGTACCGGTGAAGCCCGGCATGAGGACGGCGTGGACCAGGCGCCGGGTCCGCTCGTCCACGGCGGGCGCCGTGCTCGTGGTGCTCCCGGAGATCCTGGTGTTCACAGACGACATGGAGTCCTCACTTCACGGCGCCGGCCACCAGGCCCATGGTCAGCCGTCGTTGGGCCAGCACGAAGACGATCACGACCGGAATCGTCACCAGCGTGGAGGCCGCCATCAGGCCGCCCCAGTCGTTGGTGTTCTGGCCGAGGAACTCCGCGAGGCCGACGCCGACGGTCATCCTGTTCTGGTCGGACAGGAAGGTCAGCGCGAAGGTGAACTCCTCCCAGGCCAGGACGAAGGAGAACGCGCTGGTGGCGATGAGCCCCGGCACGACCAGCGGCAGCAGGATCGAGCGGAACATCCGCCACCAGGAGCAGCCGTCCAGGTAGGCGGCCTCCTCCAACTCGACCGGCACCGCGGCCACGAAGCCCCGCAGATTCCAGATCGCGAACGGCAGCGCGAAGGCCGTGTAGACGACCGCCAGGCCCAGCAGCGAGTTGAGCATCCGCAAGTCCTTCATTTGAAGGAACAGCGGGATGACCAGCGCCTCGGCGGGCAGCATCTGCACCACGAGGATCAGCACCAGCACGGTGGTGCGCAGCCGGAACCTGAAGCGCGCCATGGCGACCGCGCCGAGCAGCGCGAGCACACCCGAGGCGACCACCACGATCACGGTGACGATCGCCGAGTTGACCATGTAGCGGCCGAAGCCGCCCGAGGCCCCCGAGGACATCACCTTCGAGAAGTGCCCCATCGTGAAGTGCGTGGGGAACAGGCTGTCCGTGCCCGAACTCGCCCGCCCGTTCAGGGCCGTGGAGAGCATGAAGTACACCGGGAACAGCGTGAACAGCAGGACCAGCGCCGTGGCCGCGAACTTGCCGGTCCTGACCCGGTTGGAGGATCTGGCAGTCATCGGATCTCATCCTCTTTGAACAGCACCCGCAGGTACACCGCGGTGATCGCCAGCAGCACGACGGTGAGCAGGACGGCGATGGCCGCGCCCAGCCCGTACTGGTTCTGGTTGATCGCCTTCATGTAGGACCACACACCGAGGTTGAGCACGTCCGGGTTGGAGCCCGCGCCGCCCGGCATCAGGTAGATCTGGGTGAAGACCTTGAAGTCCCAGATCGTGGAGAGCACGGTGACCACGGCGAACACCGGCCGCATCACCGGCACCGTGACGTGCCAGAACCGCTGCCAGGCGCTCGCGCCGTCCAGCCGGGCCGCCTCGTGCAGCTCCTGCGGCACCGTGGTCAGCCCGGCGAAGACGGTGATGGCGACGAACGGGTAGCTGTGGTGGATCACGTTCAGCTCGGCGATGGAGTAGAACGACAGCCGGTCGGTGAACCAGTTGTACCCGTCGGGACCGAGCAGCCCGACACTCTGGAAGACCCGCCGGGCCAGGCCCGAGTCCGGGTCGAAGATCCACACCCAGACATAGGTGCCGGTGACCGCCGGCAGCGCCCACGCGATGAGCGCGGAGGCGATGACGGCGGCGCGCGACTTGGGACCCAGGGTCTGGAGCAGCAGCGCCACCAGCGTCCCGAAGACGATGGTGCCCGCGACGGCGACCAGCGCGAAGAGCACGGTGTTCGGCAGCACGGTGTGCCACAGATACGAGCCCGCCAGCGCCTCGCGGTAGTTGTCCACACCGATGTACGTCGGGTGGCCGGAGATGATCTCCTTCAGACCGTAGCGCTGGAACGACAGATAGGTGACGCGCACGATCGGGTAGAGCAGCAGCGCCGCGATCACGGCCAGCGGCGCGGCGAGCAGCAGCCACGGCCGCAGCCGGGCCACGAGCGGCGGCGTGCGCCGGACCGGACGGCGCGCGTCCTCCGCGAGTGCGGGGACGGTGCGCACGCCGTCGGTCACGGTGACGTCCTCCACGTCAGCTCCCCTGGAGCGTCTTGGTGATGGAGTCAGAGGCTGTCGTGGTGGCCTTCTGCACCGAGGTGCCGGTAAGGATCGACTGGAGCATCTGCGTCACGGTCTGGTCGCCCTCGACGGCGCCCCACTGCGGCGCGCTCGGCACGTTCTTGCCCGCTTCGAGCATCGTCTTGGCGAACGGCGCCACCAGCGGGTCGGGGCTGTTGGCGTACTGCTTGAGCTGCGTGGTGGTGCTGGGGAAGTAACCCGCCTGGTCCGCCCACTGCTTGCTCAGGTCGCCGGTGGTCATCATCTTGATGAACTTCCAGGCCAGATCGGGGTTCTTGCTGGTCTTGAGGACCGCGAGGTTGGAGCCGCCGAGGAACGCGGGCGCGATGCCGCCGTCCTTGCCCGGGATCGGGAAGGCGCCGATCTTGTCCTTGAGGGTGGGGTCGGTGGCGACCGCGGTCTTCGGGGTCCAGTTGCCCTGGATCACCATGGCGGCCTTGCCCTTGACGAAGGAGTCGAGCAGGTCGGTCTCCTTCCAGGTCGAGGCGCCGACGCTGGAGGAGTCGTCCTTGAGCGCGAGGTTGGTGTAGAACTCCAGGCCCGCCCGGGCCTGCGGTGAGTCGAGGGTGCCGGTCCACTTGCCGCCGCTGTCCTTGGCGAAGTCACCGCCCGCACCCCAGATGAAGGGCGCCGAGGCGTACGAGCTCGCGCCGGCGATCGGCATGGGCATCATGTCGGGCTTCTTCTGCTTGAGCGTCTTCACGGTCTGCTCGAGCTCGGCCCAGTTGGCCGGGGTCTTCAGACCCAGCTCGGTGAAGACGTCCTTGCGGTAGACGATCGCCCGCACACCGGCGTACCAGCCGACGCCGTACTGCTTGCCGTCGTAGGTCGCGGAGTCCTTCAAGGCGGGGATCAGGTCCTTGGAGATGCCCGCGGAGTCGATCTGCTGGGTGAGGTCGGTGAGCCCGCCCGCGGCGGCGAACTCCGGGGTCCAGGTGGTGCCGATCTCCGAGACGTCGGGGCCGCCGCCGCCCGCGAAGGCGCGGACCAGCTTGTCGTGGGCGTCGGCCCACTGCACTTCCTGGATCTTCAAGGTGGCGCCGGTCTCGGCGGCGAACTCCTTCTTCGCCGCGGCGTAGAAGGCCGTCGCGTCCGGGTTGGTGCCCTTCATGACCCACCAGGTCAGCGACTTGCCGTCGGCCGAGGAGGGGGAAGAGGAGGACGAGCCGTCGTTCCCGCACGCGGTGAGCAGGAAGACGGCCGCGGTGAGCCCGGCAATGCCTGCCTTGCACATAGATCTCATCGAGCTGTGTCTCCTTCGCGGTGCGGTGCCAGAGGTGTCGGAGGGGGACCTCGGCGGCGCCGTCCCCCGTACGCGCAGCCCCGCCCGTCGGGCGTACGGCATGGCCAGACGGTCCGGCTGCGGACCGCCCTTGGGCTGCGGTGATTCGGCAAGTATGGAGATGACGGCCTGACGCGTCAATAACTACCGCGAGGGGCGGTCATAGTGTTCGTTTTTAACATCATCTCCGGGCTACGCTGTCGCTGACGTCATCTGGAGGAAGCCATGGCCAAGCGCGCACTGTTGCCCGTGCCCACCGCGCAGGACGCGTCCGCCGCGGTCCCTCCGACCGCGGCGGCCCCTCCCGTCTCCGGGGTCACGGCGCACCGGGCGCCCGACGACGCGCTCGTCGGTGACGTACTGGTCAGGATCCGCGGCGCCGTCCCCTCCCTCCAGCCCGCGGAGAAGCGGGTCGCGGCGGCGATCCTGAGCGATCCGGCCGGGGCGGCGCGGTTGTCCAGCACGGCGCTGGCCGGGCAGGCGGAGACCTCGGTGACGACGGTGATGCGCTTCTGCCGGACGATCGGACTGCGCAATTACCCGCACCTGCGCGTGGCGCTGGCCGGAGCGGCGGCGCGCGAGGACGCGCAGAGCGCGGACCGGCTACGGGCCAGCGGCGACATCAGCGAGGCGGACACCCTCGCCCAGGTCGTGGACAAAATCGTGTACAACGAGGCGCGGGCGCTGGAGGAGACCGGCGCCAACCTCGACCTCGACACCCTGGAACTGGCCGTACGGGCGATATCCCAGGCCCGCAGGATCGACATCTTCGGCATCGGGGCGAGCGGCTTCGTCGGCCAGGACCTGCACCAGAAACTGCACCGCATCGGCCTCATGGCGTTCATCTGGACGGACGCGCACGCGGCGCTGACCGCCGCCGCCCTGCTCGGCAAGAACGACGTGGCGGTCGGCATCTCCCACTCCGGCGCCACCGTGGACACCGTCGACCCCCTGGAGGCCGCCGCCGAGCGCGGCGCGACCACCATCGCCCTCACCAACTTCGCGGGCTCGCTGCTCACCCGGTCCGCCGACCTGGTGCTCACCACCGCGGTCCGCGAGATGCCCCTGCGGTCCGGCTCCACCGCCAGCCGGATCGCCCAACTGGCCGTGGTCGACTGCCTGTTCGTCGGCATCGCCCAGCGCTCGTACGACCGCGCGACCGCCGCGCTCGCGCAGACCTACGGCGTGGTGCACCAGCGCCGCCCCCATCCCCACCCCGGCCGACGCGCGTCAGCCGAGGACCACTGACCCCGCCACACCGCTCGACTCGCCCGCCGCCACCGCCCTGCCACCTTCTGCACCGACGCCCTCCGTGCGCGGTACTGCCCTCAGCCCAGCGCACCGGTGCCGGCTCCGCGGCCGTCCGCGTCGCCTTGGCCGCCGCCCGGGCCACGGGAGAGAATCTCGTCGTCGTCCTGGGACACGCCGACTACTACCCTCGGTTCGGCTTCACGCCAGCCTCACGCTTCGGCATCCGAGCACCCTTCGAAGCACCTGACGAGGCCATGACGGCCATGGCTCTGGACGACACTCGCCCGGTCCCGCCGGGCACCATCCAGTACCCGCTTGCGTTTGGCGTCTGACCGCTCTTATAGCGCCCCGGGGGGCCTGTTCCCCGGGGCGCCACAGCCTTTCCAGGCCGCGTATGCGCGGATGGCCTGGGCGGAAGCGTCGGCTGTCGGCGGCGACCTCGGCGGCCGAGCAGGACGTGAGCTGACGGTGACGCCCGGTCAGTCCGGCTGCTTCTCGATGTGGTCCAGGATTCTTCTGGAGATCAGGGCGAGCGTGCTGAGCTGACTCGGGGTCAGGGCGTCGACGAACAGGCGCCGTACGCGCTCCACGTGCATCGGCGCGGCGTCTTCGATGGCCTTGTAGCCGGCGGGAGTCGCGACGACGAATGCTCCACGGCCGTCGTCGGGGCATTCCTCCCTGACGGTGAGCCCGCGTTTCGTCATCCGCGAGACCTGGTGGGACATCCGGCTCTTCTCCCACTCCACGGATTTGGCCAGATCCAGGAACCGCATGCGCCCCCCGCCCCTTTCGGTGAGGCTGGAGAGCACGATGTAGTCGGACGCGGACATTCCGGAGTCGGTCTGGACGTGGCGGGACAGCCGTCCGATGAGGGTCTCCTGCATGCGGATGAAGCTGTCCCAGGCAGCCTTCTCTTCCGGCTCGAGCCAGCGCGGCGTCACGTCCATGCGCACAGTCTATCGATGTTGTTGACACCTCACCTGCTCCCGTGGCAGGGAGGACGCGACCCGATGTCCCCACGTCAGGCCCGCGGATCCGCCGTATGAGTCGCGAGCGCGAGCGGGGTCAGCTGAGCGTGGGACGGCTCCTTCGGTTTCCGTTCGCGGCCGAGCGTGACGACTGCCGTTCCTGGTTCCGGAACTGTGCGGGCGATGAGCCGACGACGCGGCGGAACGCGGTGCTGAACGCGCTCTCGGACCGGTAACCCGTGGCGCGTGCCAGTTCGGAGATCGACAGGGTGTCGCGGGCGAGGGCGTCGCGGGCGAGGCTGATGCGCCACCGGATCAGGTACTCCAGCGGCGGGACCCCGACGTGGCTCTTGAAGGCATGGGCGAACGCGGAACGCGGCATGCGGCTGATCTCGGCGAGCTCCTTGAGGGTCCAGACGCGAACATCTACGTCGACGGCGGCACCAACCAGATCTGACGTGGACGAGACACGGGCGCGCCGGAGCGGTGCGCGTTCTTGGTGCGAGCCGAGTCGCGGGCCGGGCGGTGGGGACGGCCGGCGTGAACGCGTGAGCGATCAGTCGTGAGGCGCCTTGAGTTCGAGGCTCGCCGGGAGCGCGGCGACGGTGCGGTTGAGGAGAAGGACGAGACTCTCCGCGCTGTCGCCGTCTTCCGTACGCCGCATCCAGACTCGTTGGGCGTCACGCGAGGCGACGAGGAAGAGGTCGAGCAGGAGCCTGGGCCTGGGATCGTCCGTGTCCGAAATGCCCAGGACCGGTGCCAGGGTGCTCAGCGCCGCCTGAACGGCCTCGTCGCAGAACCGGAGATTGTGCGCGGCGAACGACGGGTGGACGGCGTCGAGCCCGAGCGCAAGGAGTGTGAGCCGGGTCCAGTTCGCGTCCCGAGCCGCACATTCGCGGATGGAGGCGACCAAGGTGTCTCGCAGGACGGAGAGGACTGTCGCGTCGGCGTCGCGGGACTGCGGCTCCGATTCCAGCCGCCGCAGGAACTCACGCCACAGATCCTGCAATGGCGTCATCGCTACGTCTTCCTTGCTGGTGAAGTACCGGAAGAACGTGCGCTTCGAGACGCCTACCTGAAGGCACAAGTCGTCGAGGGTGACGGCATCCGCGCCGTGCAGGGTGAAGGACTCCAGCGCATGGACCACGAGGTCCCGGCGGGTCTGCGCCTTCTTGCGCTCCCTGAGTGTCTCCGGCCGGGCTCCGCCCTGCCCTCCGACCGGTCTGGCGCCATCCACTCGTGCAGCCTACCGTGAAACTCTCGATGTGCCACTTGGTAGCATGTGCCCCTCAGAGGCATATTAAGGAGAGCTTTCGTGCGGGCACTGATGGTCGACCACACACGCGGTACGGCGCTCCGGGTGGGTGAGGCCGAACCACCTCGGCCCGGCCCTTCCCAGGTCCTGGTGAAGGTAGACGCGTTCTCGCTCAACTACGGGGAGATCGTGACCGCGCGCGAACTGCCCGACGGTGCCATTCCGGGGTGGGAAGCGGCCGGACACGTGGTCGAAGCCGCTCGCGACGGCTCCGGACCCTCGGTGGGTACGCCTGTCATCACACTCGACGAGGCGAACGGCTGGGCCGAGTACAGGGTCGCGGACACCGCGATGATCGGTGTGGTTCCCCGGGGCGCGGATCTCGGCGGAATGAGCACCATCCCGGTCGCCGCCAACAGTGCTCTGCGCGCGCTACGGCGCATCGGCCCCATCCTCGGCCGAACCGTCATGGTCACGGGCGCCACCGGGGGAGTCGGGCGCTACGCGGTGCAACTCGCGCGCATGGGCGGGGCCACGGTCGTCGCCGTCACCGGCTCGGCCGGGCCGTACGCCGACGAGCTGCGCTCTCTCGGTGCCGCCGAGGTGGTCTCTCGGCCCACCGAGTACGCCGGATCCGTGCACGGAGTCGTCGAATGTGTCGGTGGCGCGTTCCTCGTGGAGGCGTTCGACCTCCTGGAGCGGGACGGGGTGCTCGTCGCCCTGGGGCACGTCGCTCCCGAGCCGGAGTCGTTCCCGCCGGGGGCCCTCATCGCCGGTCCGGCGCGTCACAACCGCAGCATCGTCACCTTCCACCAGCTCGACGGCGCTCCGCTGCCTCCCGACCTCAGCTGGTTGAGCGAGCGGGTCGCCATGGGGGCGCTGACTCCGTCAGTGGCGTGGCGCGGTTCCTGGCACCGCGTCGACGAAGCGATCGACCGGCTCCTCACCCGCACCCTCCACGGCAAGGCGGTGGTCGAAGTCGGCCGCACAGAAGCTGACGGAAGCATCCGGACGACCGCTGCCGCATGAGCGGGCGGAGCCGTTCGCGGCGCTGCTGACGAGAACTCAGCCGAGCGGTGTCCCTACTGTGCGGGGCCGGGGCGCCGGTCCGTGTCACTGACCGCAGGGCCCCGCGTGGTCGCAGTACGGCTGGAGGCGGCTCTGACCGCAGCCGCACAACACGGCCCTGGTCTCGGTGCGCACCCCTTGCGGCGTCTCCACGCTCAGCTCCCCGCGGACGGTCAACTGCCCGGTGGAACTGCGCGTGATCGTCGTGGGTCGGTCGGGGGTTTCCGCCCCACCCTCGACGAGTCGGTACTGGAGTGCGCCCGAGGGGCAGCGCCGGACGACTTCCGCCAGGCGCTCGGCCGTGGCGTTGTCCGGCTGAATCCACGGTCGTTTCTCCAGGTCGAAGACCTCGGGCAGACCATGGACGCATTCGGCGGCGTGGAGGCAGCGCCGCGCCTCGAACGTCACCGTGATCGACTCCGCCCGGTACGCCTTTTGCTCGGATCCGCTGTTCATCCTCGCGCCCGTCTCCGTTCCTGCCGTACTCGGCTTGTCAGTCACTGACCTTGCTGCGGGACTGGTAGAGCAGGTCCTGATACTCCGGGTGCCGGCTGATCCAGCCCGCGTAGAAGGGGCACGTGGCCAGAACCCGCAGGTTCGCGGCACGTGCCTCGTCGAGCGAGGTACGGACCAGCGCGGATCCGACTCCCGCCCCCTCGTGCTCCGTCCGGACCTCGGTGTGCACGAACGCGATGAGCTCCGCCGTACGGATGTACTCCGCGACGCCCGCCACTTCGGCATCTCCGTCGACACGGGCCTCGTAGCGCTTCGCCTCGGGCGCGTCCCTCACTTCGACCGCCATGTGTCCTCCTCGTGGTATCCGGTTACGCCACCTCTGCTCCGGAGGGCCTCCGGCAGCGCGCCGGCCGCTCGACACCGCGCGGTGGGACCGGCGGCGGACGGGCGGGACCGGAAAGAATGTGGTTGACGCGTCATCTACATTAGAAGGTCATTATTGACGCGTCAAGCAGTCCTGAACGCCACAGGTACCGGATCCGAGAGGGCTGATCGCCGCCCGAACCAGTTCGGGAACCCGGCGCTAATCAGCCCGTTGTACGTGTTCGCTATGAGGCCCGCTCGGCCGCACAGGTCGTGTCGTGGGCCGGAAGCTTCCCGGCGACCAGGTAGGTCGTCACGGCGTCGTTCGCGCACGTATTGCGGCCGAAGGGGTAGACACCGTGTCCGCCTTCGTCGGCGGTCACCATCGTGGCCCGGCCGCCCAGCGCCCAGCGCAGCTTCTTGGCCCCGATCAGCGGGGTTCCGGGGTCGCGCTTGTTCTGCACGAGGAGGATGTTCGAAGGGCCGCGGTCGCCGATCTTCACCGGCTGCTCGTAGGACGTGTGCGGCCAGAAAGCGCAGGGCCCGATATTGGCCGTGGACCCGCCCAGCTTCGGATACAGCAGTCGGTCCTTTGCCACGTCACGCTGGTACTCCCCGGTCTTCGTGGGCCAGCGGGTGTCCGCGCAAAGGACGTAGAGACGGGCCGCCATGGAGTTCTCCGCGTTCGGCGGCGCGGCCGGGGGCACGGGCTTGCCCTGGTCGAGGGACTGCCAGGTCTTCGCCAGATCCGGCCACAGCGTGTCGGCGTAGAGACCGTCGAGCGTCCTGCCGCGCAACATCGTCCCGTCGACACCCCCGACCGGATGGTCGTCGAGCCGCTTGGCGAGTTCGAAGAACTTCGCGGTCACCTGACGGGACGTGGTGCCCAGGCCGTATTCGGGATGGTCGGCCACGAAGTCCGCGAAGTCCGGGAAGCGCTCCTCCATGCCTTTGGCGACCAGCCGGAAAGCACCGGCGTCGTAGCCCTGGGGCCCCAGATTGCTGTCGAGGAGGATGCGGTCGCCGCGTGTGGGGAAGAGGGTGGCGTAGACCGAACCCAGCGAGGTGCCGTACGAGGCTCCGAGGTACGAGATCTTGCGCTCGCCCAGGGCCGCCCGGATGCGGTCCATGTCCCGCGCGGTGTTGGCGGTGGTGGTGTGCGGCAGCATCCACGCGCTGCGCGAGCCGGTGCACTGCCGGGCGACGGTACGCGCGTACGTCGCCTCCCGGGTGACGTCCGCGGCGCTGCGGGCGTACGTCGGGAACGCGCCCCGCTCCTGCTGCTCCGCGGTCAGGTCGCAGGTCACCGGCGAACTGCGGCCCGCGCCGCGGGGATCGAACCCGATGAGGTCGTAGGAGTCCACCACCTCCTTGGGCATGCCCAAGGCCGCGAGGGCGGCGGGATAGATGAGCCCGGCCGCGCCGGGGCCTCCCGGATTGGTGAACAACACACCCCGGCGCTTGGACGGCTGATCACTGGCCAGTCTGGAAACCGCGATCTCGATCTGGCGACCGTCGGGCTGGCTGTAGTTCAGGGGGACTTGCAGGGTCGCGCACTCCAACCGCGGCGCTGCGGCTTCTTTCGGGCACGGTCCCCACTTCAGGGGTGCCGCTGTGTCCTTGGGTGTGTCCGTCGTCGCCGCGGAAGCGGCCGCGAGCGCGGTCGCCGCGACCGCGACGAGGGTGAGGGTGAGAGCGAGTACCCTCCGGCGGGGCCACATCCGCCCCCGCCGGTGGGCGGCAGGGCCATGCGGGCCCGCATCCGGCGAGGAATCCGCGTCAGGGGCCGGAAGTCTGTGCCCGGCCTCCCCGTTCCGGGTGGAATCTTCCGATGACTCCTGGCCACCCGGTTCACTCATGTCGCCCCATCTCTCTTGTGTCCCTTGTGTCTCTCTGGCACCTCAACTCAGCCTAAGCAAGGCTTAGTTGATGTGGCAACAGTCGAAGATAAGGGGAAGAATGAGCGGGAATGTCCATCCATTGCCGTCGAGCACGCCGCACCGGCATCTAGTTGACATCTCAACCATGAGGGTGGCATGGTTTACGTGTCAACTAAAGCGACGGCGGTGCGGTCGCTGCACCTGACCGGCGGGGAATCCGCCCAGGTCGCCCGGGACGGATGTCCCGCCCGGCGGTCACGAACCACGCATCGCCATGCCCCGACCCAACGAAAGCGTTGAGCGAGTGAGCACGATGGACGTTTCGCAAATCGAGTTCGGCATCGACAGCTTCGGGGACCGGCCCCGGGACGACCAGGGCGTCATCGTCTCGCACGCCCAGGCCATCCGCGCCGCGGTGACCGAAGCGGTCCTCGCCGATCAGGTCGGTATCGACGTCGTCGCGTTGGGCGAGCACCACCGACCCGAGTACGCGATCTCCAGCCCTGAGACGGTGCTGGCGGGCATCGCGACGGCCACGAGGCGCATCCGGCTCGCCTCGGGCGTGACCGTGCTGTCCTCGGACGACCCGGTGCGGGTGTTCCAGCGGTTCGCCACGGTCGACGCGCTCTCCAACGGCCGTGCCGAGGTGATCCTCGGGCGCGGTTCTTTCACCGAGTCGTTCCCGCTGTTCGGGTACGACCTCAAGGACTACGACGTGCTGTTCGAGGAGAAGATCGACCTCTTCCATCGGCTCCTGGACGAGAAGCCGGTCACCTGGGACGGCACCACGCGTGCCGCCCTGCGCGATGCGGACGTGTACCCGAAGACGGAGTCGGGACGTCTCAACACCTGGGTAGGGGTGGGCGGGACACCGCAGTCCGTGCTCCGCACGGCGCGATACGGCTTCCGGCTCATGCTCGCCATCATCGGCGGCGCTCCCGACCGGTTCGCTTCCTACGTGGATCTCTACCGGCGGGCCAGCGACGAGTTCGGCACAACGGCGCAGCCGATCGGGACCCATTCGCCCGGCTTCGTCGCCTCCACCGACGAAGAGGCCAAGGAGCTCTTCTACCCCGGGTACAAGGAGATCCGCGACCGCATCGGGAGGCAGCGCGGCTGGCCGCCGCTCCGCCGGGAGGAATTCGACGCGGAGGTGGACCGCGGGTCGCTGTACGTCGGCTCGGCCGAGACGGTCGCGGCCAGGATCGCCCACGCCGTCCGGGTCCTGGACGCGGGCCGGTTCGACATGATCTACTCCGCCGCCGGCACCGTTTCGGCCTCCGCGCGTCTGCGTTCGGTCGAGCTGTACGGCACCCAGGTCATCCCTCGGGTCCGTGAACTCCTGTCCGAGCGGCCCGCGGCCTCGGCGGGAGCCACGCGATGACGGACCCTGTCACCACGATCGGAATCCTGGGAGCCGGGAAGGTCGGCACTGTCCTGGCACGCCTGGCGGTCGCCGCCGGCTATCGAGTCCTGATCTCCGGGTCCGGCGACCCCTCCAAGGTCGCGCTCACCGCCAGAGTCCTCACGCCCGGAGCGACCGCCGTATGGCCGGCCCAGGCCGTCGATGCCGCCGACGTGGTGGTCCTGGCCCTCCCGCTCGGCAAA
This sequence comes from Streptomyces sp. NPDC008139, assembly GCF_042957025.1. Taxonomy (NCBI): domain Bacteria; kingdom Bacillati; phylum Actinomycetota; class Actinomycetes; order Kitasatosporales; family Streptomycetaceae; genus Streptomyces; species Streptomyces sp. NPDC008139. The sequence continues at coordinate 194,847 of NZ_JBIBHM010000014.1, read as the reverse complement.
CACCGTGACCTCCCGGTCACGGAGCTGAAGGGCAAGCTGGTCGTCGACGCGATGAACCACTGGTGGGAGGTCGACGGTCCCCGCGACGAGATCCTCCCGCCCGGTACGTCGTCGAGCGAGGCCGTTCAGCGGTTCCTGACGGGCGCACGTGTCGTGAAGGCCCTCAACCACATGGGCTACCACGATCTCGAGGACGGGGCCCGTCCAGTCGGCTCCCTCGGACGCAAGGCCATCGCGATCGCCGGTGACTCGCCCGAGGATCTCGCCGTCGTCGCTGACCTGATCACCACACTCGGATTCGACCCCCTCGCCATCGGCGGCCTTGCGGCGGGCGTCCGGCTTGAGCCCGGAACCCCCGCCTTCGGAGCCAATGTCGACATCGACCGGCTCCGCGCGCTCACCGCCGCCCCCGAGTCCGGCACGGCTGCTTGAGCACTCGTCGCAGAAGAACAGCGGCGCCTCGACCGGACCGGAAAACCGCGGTCACCTCGGCGCCTTCTTCTCTGTGGAAGGACAGTCAGACAAACCGTCGCGCCCGACGCCGATTGCGCATGGAGGACGAATGCGGTCGATCATTCCCGACTATCTGGCGGAGGCACTGCGGGACGTGGAGTCGAACACGTCCGGAGAACCCGCGCAGTACATCCCGGAGCTGGCAGCGGCGAACCCCGATCGCCTCGGCGCTGCCTTCGCCATGGTCGATGGAGAGGTCTACGGCGCCGGTGACATCGACGTCGATTTCACGATCCAGTCGATCTCCAAGCCGTTCGTCTACGCGTTGGCGCTGGCCGATCGCGGATTCGACTCCGTGCTCGCCAAAGTCGGTGTCGAGCCGTCCGGAGAGGCGTTCAACGAGATCTCACTCGAGAGCGATACGGGGCGCCCTCTCAATCCCATGATCAACGCCGGTGCGATCACCGTGCACGCACTCGCCGGCGCGGAGAACCTGCTTCCGGCAGAGCGCGTGGAACGCGTGCTCCACGGCCTCTCGGCGTTCGCCGGTCGTCGGCTCACGCCGGATGAGGCGGTGTGCGCGTCGGAGATGGAGCACGCGCACCGCAACCTCGCCATTGCCCACATGCTGCGCAGTCACGACGTCCTCACCGAGGACCCCGAGGCCGTCGTGGACGGTTACATCCGGCAGTGTTCCGTGCGCGTCACCACGCGAGATCTGGCCATGATGGCCGCGACGTTGGCCAACCGGGGCATGAACCCCCTCTCGGGTGAGCAGGTGGTTCCGGAATCGGTGGTACGACAGGTGCTGAGCGTCATGTTCAGTTGCGGCATGTACGACGCCGCCGGCGACTGGGCGACCCAGGTCGGCATTCCGGCGAAGAGCGGGGTGGCCGGGGGCCTGATCGGCGCGCTCCCCGGACAGATCGGCATGGCCACGTTCTCACCACGCCTGGATCGTCACGGGAACAGCGTTCGCGGGGTGTCCCTGTTCGAACGATTCTCCGCGGACATGGGACTGCACGTGATGGAGGTCCCCGCCGCCGCGCGTGCGGTGGTGCGGTCCCACCACGCCGTGGGCAGCGGACCGAACGCGCTCCGGGTCCTGCAACTGCAAGGTGGCATCGGCTTCGCCGCGGCCGAGAGGGTCGTTCAGGAAGCCATGGCCGTTCCGCCTTCGGCCGTAAGGGTGGCCTTGGACCTGACGAGGGTCCATTCGATGGACGACGTGGCGCGGCGCGTGCTGCTGGAGGTCGTGCGTCGGCTGACGCTGAGTGGTCACGAGGTGTATCTCGCCGACCCGGAATCGATCATGCCCGATCCCGATCCCGGCGACGGTGGCCGCGTCACCGTCGTGGACACCGTGGACCAGGCCGTGCATCCGCCGCGGGACGGCCCGGCACGGGAAGCGGTCGGCGACGGAGCGGGGAATCGTCCGACTCGCCGCCGATGAAACGGAGTTCTCGCACAGAAGTCGAGCCATCGGGCTCAAAGACACGGGTCGGCGTTCGGTTCGTCGGCCGGAAAGGGAAAGAGACCATGGGTTACATCACCGTCGGCACGGAGAACAGCACGCCGGTCGAGCTCTACTACGAGGACCAGGGTTCCGGGCAGCCGGTCGTCCTGATCCACGGCTACCCGCTGGACGGGCACAGTTGGGAACGTCAGACACGCGAACTGCTGGCCCAGGGCTATCGGGTCATCACCTACGACCGCCGAGGCTTCGGCCAGTCGTCGAAGGTGAACTCCGGTTACGACTACGACACCTTCGCCGCCGACCTGAACACGGTCCTCGAAACTCTCGACCTGCGGGACGTCGTCCTTGTCGGTTTCTCGATGGGCACGGGGGAACTCGCCCGCTACGTGAGCCGGCACGGTCATGAGCGTGTCGCGAAGCTCGCCTTCCTCGCCTCACTGGAGCCGTTCCTCGTCGCCCGCGACGACAACCCCGACGGCGTGCCGCAGGAAGTGTTCGACGGCATCGCGGCGGCCGCGAAGGCGGACCGGTACGCCTGGTTCAAGCAGTTCTACGCGGACTTCTACAACCTCGACGAGAACCTCGGCACCCGTATCAGCGAGGAGGCCGTGACCGGTAGCTGGAACGTCGCGGTCCTCAGCGCTCCGGTGGCCGCGTACGCCGTGGTCCCGGCATGGATCGAGGACTTCCGCGCCGATGTCGAGGCGGTCCGTGCGAGCGGCAAGCCCGCGCTGATCCTGCACGGAACGAAGGACAACATCCTCCCGATCGACGCCACTGGCCGTCGATTCCACAAGGCGCTCCCCGAGGCCGACTACGTCGAGGTCGAAGGAGCACCGCACGGCCTGCTCTGGACCCACGCCGACGAGGTCAACACCGCGCTGCGCGACTTCCTCTCGAAGTGACGGTGGCTGACGGATGCGGCGCGGGAGCCGAGGCGCTGGAAGAGGAAGGACTGTAGTTCGCGTCGCGGGAGGGGGCACCGACGAAGTGGCACGGAGCTGGAACGCGGCAGCCAGCTCACCTGCCGCGGCGGCGTTGCGAACCGCCGAGAAGCGGTGAGGGACGGAAGGTCAACTGCCGACGGGCCGCCGGAATCTCCGGCGGCCCGTCGCCAGTCCTTCCGTCGCCAGTCCTTCCGTCGTCGTACCGAACGAACTTCACACAACGGCAGTGGCGTCAGGCTTCGTTTCCGGCGGGCGTGGCCAGAAGCTGCATCTCCCAGGCGAAAGCCACACCGCTGGCACCGCCGTGCTGCGCCTGGACCTCGGCGACGCCCTGAACGGTCTTCTCGCGGGCCCAGTCGCGCTGCCACTCGCCCAGCACCGCCATCCAGGTGATCGGGGTCACGCCCGCCTGGATCATGCGCTGCACCGCCATGTCGTGCGCCTCCCTCGAGACACCGCCCGACGCGTCGGTGACGACGTAGACCTCGAAGCCCTCGCCCGCCGCCTGTATCGCCGGCATGGCCACACAGATCTCCGTCCAGAGGCCGGCGAGAATCAGCTTCTTACGCCCTGTCGCCTTGACGGCGTTCACGACACGCTCGTCCTGCCAGGTGTTGATGAAGGTCCTGTTGATCGGCTTCTGCTCCGGGAACACATCCCGCAGACCCTGGAGAAGAAGGCCGCCGCGCTCCTCCAGGACGGTGGTCAGAACGGTCGGAACGCCGTACACCTTGGCGGCCTTGGCGAGTCCGACGGCGTTGTTGACGACCATCGTCGGCTCGTGGCTGTGCAGGTTGGCGACCTGGAACGGCTGGTGGTCGATGAGGGCGAGCACGCTCTCCTCGGGTGTCAGCAGCGCTCCGAGTCCGGCCTTGTTCTCAGTACCCACGAGATACCCCTTCTGGAACTTCGCGTATGCGGGTCCCCGGCGGTACGCCGACTTCTCGACGCGGCATCGAGCAAGAGGTGGGCCGGCCGGGCGGCCCACCACCAGTTTGTTGATGTGTCACCGACACTAAATGTCGGTCGATGATGCGTCAACTAGTACCGCGTGGGCTGTCGGCTTTGGTGTCGCGCAGGGAATGGATCACGCTTCGCAGGATCCGGAACGCGCCTGACTGCTCGGTGTCGGTCAGGCCGGCCAGCATCCTCACCTCGACGGACCGGACGGCCACGGTCGCCTTCTCCAGGCTCCGTCGGCCGCGCGGCGTGAGGCGCGCGGGGAGGACCTTCCCGACGGGCGCCGCCGCGGGCCTGGTCACGTAGCCGTCTCGTTCCAGGGTCTGGAGCAGCACGTTCATCGACTGCCGTGTGACGAACGCGCCGCGTGCGAGTTCGGAGTTGGACAGGGCCGGCCGTTGAGCCAGCAGTTCCAGGCAGGAGTAGCGACATCGTTCCCAGCACCGATCTCGCGTCCGTTGCCCAGCCCGGCATCGGTGCCGCGATCTGGCTGCACGCCACCGACGTCCAGGCCGTCCACGACGCTCTCGTCGCCGACGGTCACACCATCGTCTCCGCGCCGGTCGACGGCCCCTTCGGCCGGACGTTCACCTTCGCCGACCCCGACGGCTACCAGATCACGCTCCACGACCGCGCCTGATCGGCCGCTCATCGGCGCACCGGCTCAACGGCGGTACGCGCAAGGCGATGCCGACCACGGCCGGCGTGTGCCCCCGCGGACCGTGGGCCGTCGCCAGACGGTCCGGCTCAGACCGGCGGCAGTACGGCGAGGCGGCGCGGGCTCGGGGCCGGTTCCGGCAGCCGGAGCGGCGCGTCGCCCGGAGTGATCCGGCCCAGTACCCGCGGGGTCGCGGAGCCGGTCGCGCCGGGGACCACACCGGGAATCCCGTGCCAGGTGAGGAAGCCCAGCAGCGCCATCAGATACGCCTCCTTGTCCCCGGCGGGCAGCCCGCGCTCGTCACTGGTGACCAGTAGCGCGGGGCTCAGCCGCTCGCGCAGCGCCGCCATCAGCGCCGGATTGCGCACCCCGCCCCCGGAGGCGACGACCTCGGTGAGCCCGTACCGGCGGCAGGCGTCCGCGACGGTGACGGCCGTCAGCTCCGTGAGCGTCGCCATCAGATCCTCGTCCGACACCGGCGGCAGCCCCGCGCACCGCGGCTCGACGTAGTCGGCCCTGAACAGCTCGCGGCCGGTGGACTTCGGCGCCTCCCGCCGGTAGTACGGCTCGTCCAGCAGCCGGGCCAGCAGGTCGGGGCGTACGGTCCCGGCCAGCGCGAGGCGGCCGTCGAGGTCGCTCCCGGCGCGCCCCCCGGTGACGCGGCGGGCGGCGGCGTCGAGCAGGCAGTTGGCCGGGCCGGTGTCGAAGGCGACGACCGGCTCGTCCCGGCCGCCGACCACCGTCACATTGGCGATGCCGCCGAGGTTCAGCGCGGCCCGGCGGGTCGGTACGGTCCCGGCACCGGCCGACGTGTCGTCCGCGAGCCACAGCGTGTCCAGCGTGCTGGCGAGCGGCGCGCCCTGGCCGCCCGCCGCGATGTCGCGGGCCCGTACGTCCGAGACCACGGGGAGTCCGGTCGCCTCGGTGATCCACGCGGGCTGGCCGAGTTGCAGGGTGCCGAGGGCGCGGCCGTCGGTGATCCAGTGGAACACCGTCTGGCCGTGCGAGGCCACGAGGTCGGCCCGGCCGCCCGAGAACCGCTCGATCGCCCTGACGACCGCCGCCGCGGACGCCTGCCCCACCAGCGTGTCCACCTCGCACACCTCGGCGAGCCCGACAGCGGACGGCGGCAGCAGCCCGAGCAGCCGCTCCCGCGTCTCGGGCGGCCACGGGTACTCCTCGGCCCCGAGCGGCCGCAGCGTCAGCACCTCCCCGTCGAACCCGAACTCACCGACGGCGACATCCAGGCCGTCCATCGAGGTGCCCGACATGAGACCGACGACGATCACGTGACTTCTCCAGGAGTGCGGGGTCTGCGGTCGCCCCAGTATGAGCGGACGTGTCCTCCCCGCTCACCTGGGGCTCCGTGACGTCACGCGGTCGACGCGCGCGGCGGCGTCGCCGTATCGCGGCCTGAACGGTGCGTCTGCCGACCGGACGGGCGTCAACTCCCTTACGCGCTGAGCCCGTCAGCGGATCGAGACCGGCCGCTCGGCCTCGACCGGGCCCACGTCGCAGGCGCCCGTCGCCGTCGCGCCCGCCGATTCGCCGAGCCCCTCGACGGTGGCCACCTCGCCGTCCAGCCACCGGGTGACCGCCCACGGCCACGGATAGCCGAGGTCGGGCCGTCCGACAGCTACGGGTACGGGGACGGCCAGCGGCAGGTGCGCGGCGAGCCGGGGCAGCCACCGCGCCTCCTTCGCGGCCTGGCCGACGGCGCCGGAGTGCCGCGGCAGACGGACGGACAACTCCCGGCCCAGCCGGTGGATCACATGATCGGAACCGGCCGCACCGAGCGGTTCCAGGGGAAGTCCGGCCCACTGCGGGAACTGTCTGTCGACCAGCCGTCGTACCAGCGCGGTGTCGATCACGGGGCGGAAGTCCGCGGTGCCCGGAGTGTTCTGCGTGGTCAGGACGGCCTCCTTGAAGCGGTGCGATCGATACGGCTCAGCGGCCGCGACCGTCCCAGCGGGCGAGGCGCGGTCTGTCGGGCGGATTTCCGGGCGGGGCCGGTGACGACCCGCCCGGCCCCGCCGAGGCGGCGGGTCGCCTCCGGGCGCGAACCGTGCGACGGCTCCCACCTCCAGGGCCGGCCAGACAGCGCCCTCCGGACCCACGGTGATGCCGTGTGGCTGCGACGAAGCGGTCGGCAGGTCGTACGCGGTGATCTCGCCGCTCGCCGCGCGGTGACCGATGCGGTTGGCTCCCCATTCGGTGAACCAGCAGTCCCCCACGGAGGCCGCGACGACGGCGTGCGGCTTGGCCGTACGGTCGGGGAGCGGGAACACCTCGATCCGCCCGTCCGTCGTGATCCTGCCGATCTGCCCCGCCGCGATCTCGACGAACCACAGGGCGACCCCGTCGCTGGTGATGCCGACCGGCGCGGCACCCGGAGTCGGCAGGGGGTACGGGTCGACCGCGCCCTCGACGGTGACGCGGCCGATCGCGCTCGCCAGATGGAGGGTGAACCAGAGCGCCCCGTCCGGGCCCGGAGTGATGACCGTGGGGCGGCTCTCGGTCGAGTCCAGCGGGAATTCGCTGAATTCGCCGTCGAGGGTGAGACGTGCGATTCTGCCGCAACGAACTGGCCGAAAGCGGGCTGCTCGAACGCTCGCCCAACCCCGCCGACCGCCGGCAGAACATCATCGCGCTCACCGGGCCGGGTCGCCGCCGGCTCGTGAAGCTCGACGGACTGCTGACCGAGGTGGAGGACCACGTGCTCGCCCCGCTGACCGAACCGGAGCGCGCCGAGCTGGCCCGAGTCCTCACCGCCGTCGTGGACCACCACGGGCAGCACATGTGAAACCGGCCCGTGCCCGCGTCCTCAAGCGGCCCCTGGCGAGGGCTTCCAGTCCTCGGCCAGGAGCCCGAGCAGGACCTCGTCCAGGAACTCGCCCATCACCCACGCCGACGAGCGCAGCACGCCCTCGCGGACGAAGCCGTTCCGCTCGGCGGAGCGCAGCATCGCGTCATTGTCCGCCAGCGTCTCGATCTGCAACCGGTGCAGGCCGCGCACGACGAAGCCGTACTGGCACAGGACCGCGACCACGTCCGTCCCGTAGCCCTTCCCCCGAGCGGACGGCAGCAGCCCCAATCCGATGTGCGCCGACCGGTTGTGGGTGTCGATACCCCAGAGCGTCGCGGTGCCGACCAGGGCGCTGCCGTCCAACTCCACCACGGAGAAGGCGACGTGCCCCTCCTCCTTGTCGTCCACGAACAGCCGCGGATCCTTCGACTCGGGCGAGACCGGCCGCCACGGGCCGCCTTCGGCCCGCGCGGCGTTGACCACGTCGTTGTAGAGCTCGGTCCGCAGGACCGGGATGTCATCCGCGTGCCGGGCCCTCAGCCCGACCTTGTTCCCCTTGAGCATGCACGTTTCCTATCCGAGCCCGTCGGCCGACGGCAAACCGAATACCGGCGTCGTCGACCGACGGCGACGCGTCCCGCGCGAGGCCGACTCCGGTTGTCCTGTCGTCCGGTTGTCCGGTGGGCGCGCGGGCGAGCCGCGGCCTGGCCCGCGAGGCGGTTCACCGCACCGATAAGCTGCCTGATCATGATGCGTGCGTGGTTCCTGCCGATGCTGCTGGTCCTCTGCGGCGTGGCCGCCGCGACCGGGCTGATCCTCGGCGGGAGCCCCGGCCGGGCCGCGACCTTCCTGCTGGCCTTCGTGCTGCTCGCCGGGCTGAACTCGCCTCTGGTCTTCCCCCGGTCGATCGGCGCGTCCGAGGCGCAACGCCTCAGCGCCGCCGACGGCCGGCCGATCGTCTACTGGCGGCCGGGCTGCAAATTCTGCCTGCGCCTGCGCTTCCGGCTCGGCCGCAGTGCCCGCCGGTTGCACTGGGTCAACATCTGGCGTGACCCGGCCGCGGCGGAAGCGGTGAGGGCGGTCAACGAGGGCAATGAGACCGTCCCGACCGTCGTCGTCGCGGGCCGGCCGTACACCAACCCCGATCCCGCGTGGGTGCGCGAACAGCTCTCCCCGTCCGCTACGGCGTGAGGGCGCGGCGGTACGTCAGGCCGGGGCGGCCGGAGAACTGGCGCTCGCCGACGACGGTGAAGCCCGTACGGGCCAGTACGGCTCGGGAGGCCGCGTTGTCGAGGGTGGTTCCGGCGCGCAGGACGGTCAGCCCGTAGTCGGTGGCGGCCGTGCGGCACAGTTCCCGTACCGCCCAGGTGGCCAGGCCCCGGCCCGCGGCGCGTTCGGCGATCCGGTAGCCGAGGTCGGCGCCGCCGTCGGCGACGTCGACGAGATTGATCCGGCCGAGGACTTCGCCCTCCGCGCCGGTCACGACGTGGAAGTAGCAGGCGCCGGTCTCCTGCTCGGCGAGCCGGTCGCGGAGGTGGTCGTCGAAGCGGGCGAAGAAGTCGTCGCCCCGGTCGGGGATCGTCGCGGCGAAGTAGGCCCGGTTCTCCCGCTCGAAGGCGAGCAGGGCGGGGGAGTGGTCCGGGTGGAGCAGTTCGATCTGGGGCATGGTCAGGAATATAGGCAGTTGGGCCGCCGTGCGGCCTGTGGTTTTCCGTCGGCCGGGCCCCAGCGCCCGCGCGGCCTTCGCCGCTCCCGCTACCGGGTCGATCCAGTGCCAGGCCGTACCGGCCACGACCGCGTCGAAGTCCCGGCCGCCGGGGCCCCACGCCTCCAACGTCGCGACGTCGGCCGTGACACCGAACCGCCGTGCCACGTCGGCCATCCGCGCGTCCGGCTCCACCCCGAGCACCTGGCATCCGGCGCCGAGGAACTGCCGGGCGACGATGCCGGTGCCGCAGCCGACGTCGAGCACGTCGGGCCCGGGGGCGGCCGTGCGGATCCGCTCCACCAGAGCCTCGGGGTAGCGGGGGCGGGCGCGGTCGTAGCGTGCGGCGTCGGCGCCGAAGGACTCAGCCATCCGCCGGTGCTATGGGGCTGCTCGATGGGCGGGCGCGGTGGCTCGGCCGGTAGAGTGGGCAGGCGCCCACTCTAGGTGGGCGCCTGCCCACTCGACAATCGGGTGCGGCTCACGCAGGAGACGAGGGCGGGCGCGCGGTGCCGACAGGGGTAGCCATCCGGGACGTACGGGAGCAGCTTTTCGACGCCGCCGAGCGCATCCTGCTCCGGGACGGGCCGAGCGCCCTGACCAGCCGCGCGGTCACCACCGAGGCGGGCTGCGCCAAAGGCGTCCTGCACCGGCACTTCGCCGACTTCGACGACTTCCTCGCCGAGTTGGTCCTGGACCGCGTCGCCCGTGTCGGTCAGCGGTCCGCGGATCTGCGCGCCCGCGCCGGGACCGGAACCCTCGCCGACAACGTCGCCGACGCGCTGACGGGCCTGTTCGAGTCGGTCGCGGTCGCGATCGTCAGCCTGATCACCTTCCGGGACGACCTGCGCGCCCGCCTGCGCCGGTCCATGCCGACCGGGGTCCCCCTGCTGCATCAGGCCGCGGAGATGATCGCCGCCTACCTCCGTGCCGAGCGCGACCTCGGCCGCCTCGCGCCGGACGCGGACGTCGGCTCCCTCGCCCCGACCCTGATCGGCACCGGCCATCTGCTGTTCGCCGACCGCAACGGACCGCCGCCGACACCCGCCGCGATCCGCAAGGTCGTCGCGGCCGTCCTCCCCGGCGCCTGAGGGACGGCTCACCGCGGGCTCCGGCCGGTCGCGGTGCGGGCGCGTTCGCCTCGCGGGTGCGGTTCAGGCCGCGGCCACCATGTGCCGCCGCGCCCACTCCTCGAAGCCGGTGAGCGGGATGCCGAGGTCCCGCGCGTACTGCGGGCGGCCCGGCTGGTCGACCGCGTTGAGCCATTCATGCGAGGCGGCCATGGCCGGCATTCCGGCGGCGAGCGCCTCCTGCTCTGTCATGTCCGGCGCGGGCAGGTGCGTGCCCAGGGCCCGCGAGAGGACGTCGGCGATCTGAGTCATCGACAGGTAGTCGCCCGCCAACTCCAGTTCGACCCGGTCGAACCGCTCCGGATCGGCGAAGGCCGCCGCGGCGGCGCGGCCGATGTCGTCCACCGCGATCAGCGACAGATGGGTGTCCGGCCTGAGGACGCTCACCAGGCCGCCCTCGATGCCGCGCGGGAACAGGAACGCCATGGACGGAAGGAAGTTCTCCATGAAGAAGCCGGGCTTGAGCAGCGTCCAGTGGGGGAAACCCGCCGCGCGGACCGCGTCCTGGATCGCGCTCTTGGCGCCCAGGACGGGTTCCATGTAATGCCAGCGGCCCTCGGCCCAGCCGGGCGCCTCGGTGTGCTGACCGGCGCCGGTCACGGAGGTGTGCACGAACTGCGGCACGCCTGCGGCCTTCGCGCCCTCGACGAGGTTGACGCCTTGCGTCACCTCTCCCTCGAAATCGAAGCTCTCCGCCGTCATCTCGGGCATCTGTACGGAGAAGACGGCGCGGACGCCCTCCGCGGCCCGGACCACGGAGCCGCGGTCGCGCAGGTCGCCGGTGACCAGTTCGGCGCCGAGCGCCTCGACAGCCTTGGCCCGGTCGGTGGCCGGATCGCGGACCAGGGCGCGGACGGGGACGCCGGACGCGAGCAGGGCGCGGGCGGTGGCTCCGCCCTGCCGGCCGGTGGCGCCGGTGACCAGGACCGGTGCGGGGCGTGCGGACATGATGCTCCTCGGGTGCTCGTGCGCTCGGAGACTAAACGGCGGGGCCCGCCGTTTCTCTACCGGGTACGATATGGCGGACCCCGCCACTTGGCAACCATGGAGGTAGGCCATGCCGGATGGCCAGCGCGCCGACGCCCGGCGCAACTACACGCGCATCCTCACCGTGGCCCAGCAGGAAGTCGCCGCCCACGGCGCCGACGCCTCGCTGGAACAGATCGCCCGCACGGCGGGGGTCGGCTCCGCGACCGTGCGGCGGCACTTCCCCACTCGCCAAGCGCTGCTGGAGGCGGTCTCCCGGGAGCGGATCGAGGCCCTGCGCGTCCGCGCCCACGAACTGACCGGCGAAGGCGAGAGCCGCGGCGCGCTGCTGGAGTGGCTCGGCGACGTCCTCACCTACTGCGTCTCCGCCCGCGGTCTGGCCACCGCGCTGTCCTACAACGCCGCCGGAGTCGACCCGGTGCACAACAACAGTTGCTCGGCCACGCTCGAAGAAGCGGCGGGCCCGCTGCTCCGCCGCGCCGCGCGGGACGGCGCGGTGGCGGAGGACGTCACCACCCTCGACCTGATCACCCTGCTGGTCGGCATCGCCCTGGCCACGGAGCACGCCCCCGACCCCGCCGCCCGCGCCCGCCAACTCTTCGACCTGTCGGTGGCGGGCCTGAGCCCCCAGCGGTGAGCGACGGCGCCTGGCACGCACGCCCGCCGCGTTGCCTGAATACCCGAATAGCTCCGCTGTGCGGGCATCCCGGCGCCTTGCGCTCAGGGGGTCCGCCGGGACGGAGTCCGGGGGAGCACCAGGCACCGCCTGGACCGCCCATGATCCGCCGGACAGGCCCTAGTCGGGAGACGGCCCGTCGGCGAGCCGGTTGTTGCGGTCGATCTCCGGCATGTGGGTCTCGGCCCAGTCGCGCAGGGCGGCGAGGGGGCGTTCGAGGGACAGACCGAGGTCGGTGAGGCGGTAGTGGACGGCGGGCGGCACCGTCGGTTCCACGCGGCGCGTGACCAGGCCGTCGCGGACCAGGCTCTGCAAGGTGGCGGACAGCATCTTCTGCGAGATGCCGGGGATACGGCGCCGCAGTTCGGCGAAGCGGACCTCGCCCGGAGCCTGCTCGGCCAGCGTCTTGACCGCCATCGACGTCCACTTGGTGCCGATGCGGTCGAGCAGCTGGCGGGTCGGGCAGCGCGGATCCAGCAGGTCACCGCGGTCGCCGGGCCGCGGCCCGGACGTGCCCGGTGCGTCGGGCCTGGACGTGGTCACCTGGGGCTCACCACCTGAGGGGAAAGTGCCGTCTTGGGCGGACCAGGTTAGTTCCCTAGCGTGATCTTGTCACCATCGGTTACCACTCCTGGAGTCCCGTCATGCCCGAACTGCGCCGCGTGCCCGTCAACGGTGTCGAACTGAACGTCGCCCTCGCCGGATCGGGTCCCGCCGTCCTGCTGCTGCACGGCTTCCCGCACACCTGGGAGGTGTGGACGGACGTCATGGCCGATCTGACCGGCCGCTACCGCGTCATCGCGCCCGACCTGCGCGGCTTCGGCGCGAGTGGTCCGGCCGCGTCCGGGTACGACGCGGGCACCCTGGCCGAGGACGCCGCGGCGCTCCTCGCCGCGCTCGGCGTGTCCTCCGCCGCGGTGGTGGGCATCGACGCGGGCGCTCCCGCGGCCTTCCTCCTCGCCCTGCGCCACCCCGGCCTCGTCCGCCGCCTGGTCGTCATGGAATCCCTGCTGGGCGCGCTGCCCGGCGCCGAGGACTTCCTCGTCGCCGGACCGCCGTGGTGGTTCGGCTTCCACCGCGCGGCGCCCGGCCTCGCCGAGACCGTACTGGAGGGCCACGAAGCCGAATACGTCGACTGGTTCCTGCGCTCCGGCACGCTCGGCGAGGGAGTACGCCCCGCTCTTCGGGAGGCGTTCGTGCGCGCGTACACCGGCCGCGAGGCGTTGAGCCGCGCCTTCTCGTACTACCGCGCCCTGCCCGAGAGTGCGGCGCGGATCGGCCAGGCGGTCGCCGCCGGCCGCCTGACGGTGCCGACGATGGCCCTGGGCGCTCAGCCGGTCGGCGACGTGCTCGCACGCCAACTGCGCCCCCTGGCCGACGATCTCACCGCACACCTCATCGAGGACTGCGGCCACATCATCCCGCTGCACCGGCCGCGCGCCCTGCTCGCGCTCCTGCGCCCGTTCCTGGCCCGCGACGACGCGGGCAGGGCGTGACCGGGGCAGGGCGTGAGCCGGGGGCAGGGGATGACCGCGGGCACGGCGTGACCGGGGCGGCGCACCACGGATCCCACGCCGCCCGCACGCCCCACTCGAATCGTTCACTGTGTGAATCCGGTGCATGTGCTTGACGGCTCGCCATGGCCACTTGACACTGCCTTACGGATTCGGGATTACCGCCATCCGCAGATTGAGAGCGTTTTCAAGAGACTGAATCAAAGGGCCAAGGCGGGATCTTGGCCCTGAATGTGCAGTGCCGAGCGCGATCCACCCCCACATCTCCGCGCTGACCCTGGTGTTCACTTCGCGAACCCAGGCGAAAGGACCCCCACACATGCGCAGATCCATCCTCCCCGCCCGTACCGAGGGCACGCCGCGTCGGCAGCGACGCGTGGTCGCCCTGCTCGGGGCCCTCGTCCTCGTTCTGGCCGGGATCATCGGCCTCACCCAGACCGTCGGAACCGCCTCGGCGGACGCGTCCGACTACACGCAGAGCGTCGCCCAACTGAACGCCACGCAGGCGCAGATCACGTTCAAGCCCACCACGGCCGCCGCCTACGTCGACGTCCACTACCTGGTCAACGGCGCGAATCAGCAGAACGTCCGGATGACCAACAACGCGGGCGTCTGGACCCAGACCGTCAGCTCGCTGACCACCGGCACCGTGCTCGACTACTGGTTCACGTACGAGAAGAGCGGCCCGCAGTACGACACGCCGCACTTCTCGTACACCCAGGGCAGCGGCAGTACGACCGGCGGCAGTACCGGCGGCACCGGAACGACCGTCGCCACGCCGACGTTCAGCCCGGCGGGCGGCACCTTCAGTTCGGCGCAGAGCGTGACGATATCCGACGCCACCTCGGGCGCGAGCATCCGCTACACGCTGGACGGCTCCACGCCGACCGCCTCCTCCACGCTCTACAGCGCTCCGCTGAACATCTCGGCGAGCACCACGGTCAAGGCGATCGGCATCAAGTCCGGGTCCACCAACTCGGCCGTGGCCACCGCCAGTTACACCATCGGCTCGACCTCGGCGAGCTGCCCGACGCAGTCGGACACTCCCAACTTCGGGTCGAGCGTCCACATTTACGACCCGTCGATGTCCAGCGCCACCATCCAGGCGCAGCTCGACGCGCAGTTCGCGCAGCAGAAGGACACCCAGACCGCGCAGTTCAGCAACAACCGGGTCGCGCAGCTCTTCAAGCCGGGCACGTACAACGTGTCCGACAACGTCGGCTTCTACACCTCGGTGGCCGGTCTCGGCCAGAACCCCGACGACGTCACGATCAACGGTGACGTCACCGTGGACGCCTTCAACGCCTCCGACGCGGGCAACGCGACCCAGAACTTCTGGCGCTCGGCGGAGAATCTGGCGATCAACCCCTCCAGCGGCACCGACCGTTGGGCCGTCGCGCAGGCCGCGCCCTTCCGCCGGATCGACGTGCACGGCGGGCTCGCGCTCTACCCGGCCAGCTACGGCTACGCCAGCGGCGGCTACATCGCCGACACCAAGGTCAGCGGCCAGGCCGCGTCCGTCTCGCAGCAGCAGTGGTACACCCGCGACAGCAACCTCGGGAGCTGGGCGGGCGGCGTGTGGAACATGGTCTTCTCCGGCGTCAACGGCGCCCCGGCCAACACCTTCCCGAACCCGCCGGAGACCACGCTGGCCACCACCCCGGTCTCCCGTGACGTGCCGTACCTGTACGTCGACAGCGCGGGCAAGTACCGGGTCTTCCTGCCGTCGCTGCGCACCAACGCGTCCGGACCGAGCTGGGCCAACGGCAGCACCCCCGGCACCTCGCTGCCCATGAGCCAGTTCTACGTGGTCAAGGCCGGGGACACGGCCGCGACCATCAACACCGCCCTGTCCCAGGGCTGCAACCTCTTCGTCACCCCCGGCGTCTACCACCTCAACCAGACGCTCAACGTGACCAAGGCCAACACCACCATCCTCGGCATCGGCTACCCGACGTTCGTGCCCGACAACGGCGTCAACGCGATGCAGGTCGCCGACGTGGACGGCGTACGGCTCAAGGGTCTGCTCTTCGACGCGGGCACCACCAACTCCGCCGCGCTGCTGACCGTCGGCCCCTCCGGCTCCACCGCGAGCCACGCCGCCAACCCGACCACCGTCCAGGACGTCTTCTTCCGGATCGGCGGCCAGGTCGCGGGCAAGGCCACCACCAGCCTGATCGTGAACAGCGCCAACACGATCATCGACCACATCTGGGCCTGGCGGGCCGACCACGGCAGCGGCGTCGGCTGGACGTCCAACACCGCCGACACCGGTCTGATCGTCAACGGCGCCAATGTGCTCGCGACCGGACTGTTCGTCGAGCACTACCAGAAGTACGAGGTCGTCTGGAACGGCCAGGGCGGCAAGACGATCTTCTTCCAGAACGAGATGCCGTACGACCCGCCGAACCAGGCCGCCTGGGTCAACCCCAACGGTCAGAACGGATACGCCGCCTACAAGGTCGGCGCGAACGTCACCAGCCATGAGGCGTGGGGGCTCGGCAGCTACTGCTACTTCAACGTCAACCCGGCGGTGAACAGCTACCACGCGTTCGAGGTGCCCAACACCTCCGGCGTGAAATTCCACAGCGCGCTGACCGTCTCGCTCGGCGGCGTGGGCACCATCACCCACGTCATCAACGACACCGGAGCGGTCACCGCGTCCAACACCACCCCCAGCAATGTCGTGTCCTATCCCTGACCCGCTGATCCCCTCACCGTGAACCCACGGTGACGGCGGCCCGGTGCTCCCGCGCAGGCGGGAGCACCGGGCCGCCCCCGCGAACGGGTGAAGCCGGGCCCGTGACCCCCACCCGCGTGTGCGTCGGCGCCGCCCGCCGCCTACGCTGCGCCAGGGGAGTTACGTCACGGGAGGCCGACCCTGCTGGTGCTGTGTGTGTTCTTCGCGTTGCTCGGTGCGGCCAGCAACGCGGTGGGAACCGTCCTCCAGCGCAAGGCCGCGCTCGCCGTGCCGCCCAACGACGCGATGCGCCCGCGTCAGATGCTCGCGATGATCCGGCAGCCGGTGTGGCTGCTCGGCATCTGCGGAGTGGCGGGCGCCGCGGCCTTCCAGGCCCTCGCCCTGGTGACGGGGCCGCTGGCCCTCGCGCAGCCCGTCTTCATCCTGGAACTGCCGCTCGCCCTGCTCTTCAGCGTGCCGCTGCTCGGGCGCGCCCTGCCGCGCGCGGGCTGGAGCGGCGTCGCCTGCATGGTCGCGGGCCTGGCGCTCGCCCTGGGTGCCGCGGCGCCGGGCGGCGGCGCCGCGCAGGCGTCCATGGCGCACTGGGTGCCCGCCGTCCTGCTCTGCGTGGGCGTCATCGGCTGGGCGGTCGTCATCGCCCGCCACCGGCCCTCCGGCGCGCCGAGGGCTGCCCTGCTGGGCGCCGCCTCCGCGGTGGCCAACGCGCTCACCGCGGCGCTGATGAAGTCCGCCGCCGACACCTTCTCCGCGCACGGCGGCGTCGCCTTCCTGACCGCCTGGCAGACCTACGGCTTCGCGCTGTGCGGCGTCACCGCGATCTTCCTGCTGGAGAGTGCCCTCCAGTCCGGGCCGATCATCGCCTCGCAGCCCGCCCTCACCCTCGGCGACGCGACCGTCAGCCTGGCGCTGGGCATCACCGTCTACGGCGAGCACATCCGTACCGGCTGGTGGGTCGTGCCGCAGTTGGCGGCGGTCGGCCTGATCGCGTACGGCACCGTCCGGCTCTCCCGCGCGGTCCCGTTGATCAGGGAACTGGCCGGCTGACGACACGGGCCGCCCGGCACCGGCTCGGCACCGACCTGACATCCACTCGGCTCCGGGTCGACAACGGCCCGGCACCGGCCCGGCCCTGGCGCGGACCGCGAAGGGCAGCTTAAGGGAACCGGTAGCCGCTTCGGCTTCATCCCCGGAGCGGTTCGCCCAAGCATGGGGCCGTGACCGAACGATTCCTGCACCTCAACGTCAACGCCAACGGGCTGGCGAAACCGCCGAACAGTTGGCGGCACAGCTCTCCGCCCACCTGGTTCCTCGACGTCGCCTCCTGGGAGAAGCTCGGGCGGATCGCCGAGCGCGGCCTGCTGGACGCGGTCTTCCTCGCCGACCACCTCGGCGCCACCGACTTCAGCAAGCCGTGGCACGCCTTCGACCCGTTCATGCTCCAGACGGCGGTGGCCCGCGCCACCCGCCACATCGGTCTGGTGACGACCCTGTCCGCGACCTTCTACCAGCCGTGGGACATCGCGCGCCGCGCCGCGACGCTCGACATCGCCTCCGGCGGCCGGGCGGCGGTCAACATCGTCACCTCCGGCGAGGACGCGGCCGCGGCCCTGTACGGGCGGGGACCGCTTCCCGCACGCGAGGTCAGGTACGGGCGCGCCGAAGAGGTGCTGAACGCCGTCAAGCGGCTGTGGGACTCCTGGGACCCGGACGCCCTGGTCGCCGACCCCACGACGGGCGAACTGGTGGACGACGGCCGGGTCCCGACGGTGGACTTCGACGGCGAACACGTGGGCTTCAGGTCGCGGTTCCAGTTCCCGCGCTCCGTGCAGGGGCGGCCGGTCATCGTCCAGGCCGGAGCGTCGCCCCTGGGCATCGAACTGGCCGCGCAGCACGCGGACGCCGTGTTCTGCGCCTCCAACACCCTGTCGACCGGGCAGGAGTTCTACCGCGGGCTGAAGGCCCGCGCCGCCGCCCACGGGCGTGACCCCGACGAACTCCTGGTCCTGCCCGGCCTCAACATCACCCTCGGCGGCACCGAGGCCGAGGCGATCCGGCGCCGCGCCGACCTGGTCGGCCCCGTGGAGGCGGACGACGCCGCAGTGCGCGCGCTGGCCGTCCAACTCGGCGTCCCCGTCGACCTGCTGAGCCTGGACAAGGCCCTGCCCTGGGACTACATCAACTCGCCGCGGTGGAGCCCGCGCAGCGTCGGCGCCGCCAACGGCGTGCTGTCCGTGGCACGCCAGGGCGACCTCACCGTGCGCGAGGTCCTCGAACGCCGCGCGAACGCGCAGAACGCGATCGTCGGCACGCCCGAGCAGGTCGCCGACGAGATCGAGAACTGGTTCACCCAACGCGCCGCCGACGGCTTCAACATCAACTTCGACATCTTCCCCTCCGGCCTGGAGCAGGTCGTCGACCACCTGGTGCCGGAGCTCCAGCGGCGCGGGATCTTCCGCAGGGAGTACGAGTCCACCACGCTGCGCGGCCACTACGGGCTTCCGCCCCTGGTGACCGACGCGAGCAGCGCCACCGCGCGCACGGCCTGATCAGGAGACCGCCACCAGTGAGCACACGCCGACTGCACTTGAACGTCAACGCCAACGCGCTGGGCCGAGCACCGGGGGGCTGGCGCCTGCGCGACGACCCGCTCGGCTTCCTCGACATCGACGAATGGGAGAACCTCGGCCGGACCGCGGAACGCGGCCTGCTGGACGCGGTGTTCCTCGCCGAGACCCTCGGCTTCTCGCAGCAGGACTTCACCAGGCCGTGGAACGCGATCGACCCGTTCGTCGTGCTGACCGCGATCGCCCGGGCCACCACGCACGTCGGCCTGGTGGCGACCGTGTCGTCCACCTACCGACACCCGTACCACATCGCCCGGTTGGGCTCCTCGCTCGACCTGGCCTCGGGCGGCCGGGCCGCGGTCAACGTCGTCACCACGCAGTCGCCGCGTGCCGGGGCCCAGTTCGGCCTCGACGCGCACCCCGACCGGGACGCCCGCTACGGCCGCGCGGACGAGGCGATCGCGGTGATCAGGGCGCTGTGGGAGTCATGGGACCCCGACGCGCTCGTCGGTGACAAGGCGTCAGGTGAGCTGACCGACCTGGCGAAGGTGCGGGAGGTCGACCACGTCGGCGAGCACCTGCGGGTCAAGGCCTGGTACCAGGTGCCGCGTTCGCCGCAGGGCCACCCCGTCGTCCTGCAAGCGGGCGCGTCGGAGCAGGGCATCGACCTGGCCGCGAAGTACGCCGACGCGGTCTTCTGCGCCGCGCACAACCTCCAGCAGGGCAAGGACTTCGCCGCCAAGGTGAAGGCCCGGGCCCGCGACGTTCACGGCCGCGACCCCGACGACGTTCTCATCCTGCCCGGACTGTGGCCGGTCATCGGCAGCACCGAGGCCGAGGCACGCGAGCGCCGCGACCTGCTGGCCGGTCTGAGCACCGACAATACCGACGCCCTGACGTCGCTGGCGGCGCAGCTCGGCCTGCCGGTGGACAGCCTGGAGCTCGACCGGCAGCCGCCCTGGGACCTGATCAACTCGCCGGACTGGAAGCCGAGCAGCTACGGCTTCGCCAACTCCGTGCTCCAGTCCGCCCGCAACGAGAACCTGACGGTGCGCGACCTGCTCGACCGGCACGTCGCCGGCGGCGGTCACCGCATGGTGGTGGGCACCCCGGAGCAGATCGCCGACGAGATGGAGGCGTACTTCACCGAGGGCGCGGCGGACGGGTTCAACCTGAACCACGACCTCTACCCCGACGGCCTCGACCTCATCGTCGACCACCTGGTGCCGGAGCTCCAGCGGCGCGGGATCTTCCGCAGGGAGTACGAGGCGAGCACGCTGCGCGGCAACCTCGGCCTGCCCTTCCCGGCGGCCACCCCGGTCTGAGTCCGGACGGCCGCACGGCGCAACGGAGCCGCCCGGCGTACCGACCCCCATCCCACGGGGTCGGTACGCCTGGGCGGCTCTTCGGGCTGCCGCCGGATCAGGAACCGGCGGCAGCCGGCAGGCGCGCCTCGGCCCCGATGGCGCCGGGCCGCAGCGCCCTGTCGCCCTCGACCCGCTCGGCGATACCGGCCAGCCGCGCGGCCTGCTCCGGTGCGAGCGTGACGTCGAACGCGCCGACGTTCTCCCGCAGATACGCGGCGTGCCGGGTGCCGGGGATCGGCACGACGTCCTCACCCCGCGAGAGCACCCAGGCGAGGGCCACCTGACCGGGCTCGGCGCCGAGTTCGGCCGCGACGGCGACGACCTCGTCGGCCAGCTTCACATTCGTGTCGAAGACCTCCTCGGCGAACCGCGGGTGCTCCAGCCGACGGCCCGTCAGGTCCGCCCGGCTGCGCAGCCGACCGGCCAGCCAGCCGCGGCCGAGCGGCGAGAACGGCACGATGCCGATGCCCAACTCCCGTGCGATGGCCAGCGTTTCGGCCTCGATGTCGCGGGTGAAGAGCGACCACTCGTTCTGGATCGCGGTGACCGGATGTGTGGCATGGGCGCGGCGCAGGGTCCGCGGACCGGCTCCGACAGGCCGATCCAGCGGACCTTGCCCGCCTCGACCAGCTCCTTCAGCGCGCCGACCGTCTCCTCGATCGGCACCGTCGGATCGACGCGGTGCTGGTAGTAGAGGTCGATGTGGTCGACGCCCAGGCGCCGCAACGAGCCCTCCACCGCCGACCGTACGTACTCCGGACGGCCGTCGATGGGGCGGGCGTCGGGGTTGGTGGCCCGGTCGAGCGGGTTGCCGAATTTGGTGGCGATGACCAGGCCGTCACGGCGGCCCTTGACCGCCTGCCCGAGCAGCGTCTCACTGATGGCCGGGCCGTAGATGTCGGCGGTGTCGAAGAAGTCGATGCCGAGGTCGATCGCCTCGCCCACCAACGCCGACGCGTTGTGCCGCTCGTCGGCGTCGGTGGACCGCGCGAAGCTCATGAAGCCCAGGCCGAGGGCCGAGACGTCGGGCACTCGATCGGGGAAGTCCATGGGTCTCGAACTCGAAGGAAAACGCGCCGTCGTCACCGGGGGCGGCACGGGCAGCTCTTCGACGTCGGCGGCGGCTCGCTGGTCCGCCGCGGCGCCCACCTCGACCGGCACTGGCGCAACATCCGTACGATCGCCGCCCACAATCCGAAGACGCTCAAAGCGGTCGCGGTGGGCCGCTACGAACTCAACGGAACGCCGCTGCCGAACCAGGGCTTCTTCTAGGAACCGCCCCGACACGGCCGGGGCCGCGGCACTTGCGCTGGAGTCCACTCCAGCTCCTAGCGTGTGAGACATGACAACGACTCAGCACGAGATCGGCTCGGGATTCGGCGCACAGACCACCGCGCGGGAGGTGCTGGAGGGCATCGACCTGACCGGCAAGCTCGCCCTCGTCACCGGCGGCTACTCCGGCATCGGCCTGGAGACCACCCGCGCGCTGGCCGCGGCGGGCGCCCATGTCGTCGTACCGGCCAGGCGGCCCGCGACCGCCAAGGACGCGCTCGACGGCATCGACGGCGTGGAGGTCGACGAGCTCGACCTGGCCGACCTCGACAGCGTCCGCGGTTTCGCCGAGCGCTTCCTGGCCACCGGGCGCGGCATCGACGTCGTCATCAACAGCGCCGCCGTCATGGCCTGCCCCGAGACGCGGGTAGGACCCGGCTGGGAGGCGCAGTTCGCCACCAACCACCTCGGGCACTACGCGCTGGTGAACCGGCTGTGGCCGGCGATCGAGGACGGCGGTGCGCGCGTCGTCGCGGTCTCCTCGGCCGGTCACCACTACTCCGCCATCCGCTGGGACGACCCGCAGTACGCGCGCGGCGGCTACGAGAAGTGGCAGGCGTACGGCCAGGCCAAGACGGCCAACGTGCTGTTCGCCGTGCACCTCGACCAGCTCGCCGCGCGGCGCGGGGTGCGGGCCTTCGCGCTGCACCCCGGCGGCATCCTCACCCCGCTCCAGCGCCACCTGCCCCAGTCGGAGCTGATCGAGCGCGGCCTGATCGACGAGAACGGCGAGCCGCTGGAGTCCGCCGGGCTCAAGAGCACCGAGCAGGGCGCCGCCACCCAGGTCTGGGCCGCCACCTCGCCCATGCTCGACGGCAAGGGCGGCGTCTACCTGGCGGACTGCGAGATCGCCGAGCCCGCGCCCGCGGACGGCACCAGGATCGGTGTCAAGGACTACGCGATCGACCCGGACCAGGCCGCCCGGCTGTGGACGCTGTCCGCCGAACTGACCGGCGTGGACGCCGTCACGCCCCGGTAGGCCGCCCGCTCACGCCCCGCCCGCACCCGCGACCCCGCACTCCCCAGCAGCCGGTAGGGGGTCGCGGCACCGGGCGGCGTAATGTTGCCCAAGGCAAACAGAGCAGCATTACGGGAGAGGAAGCAGCACCATGAGTGCTCAGGCAGACGCCGCGCCGTCCGGTACCGCGGCGCCCCCGACGGAGTACACACACCGGCAGATCATGGTCATCCTCTCGGGGCTGCTGCTCGGCATGTTCCTGGCGGCACTGGACCAGACGGTGGTCTCCACGGCCATCTACAAGATCGGTGAGAGCCTCAACGGCCTGACTGCCCAGGCGTGGGTGACCACCGCCTTCCTGATCACCTCGACGATCAGCACACCGCTGTACGGCAAGCTCTCCGACCAATACGGGCGCAAGCCGTTCTTTCTCTTCGCCATCGCGATATTCATCGTCGGCTCGGCGCTGTGCATGCTGTCGACGTCGATGTACATGCTCGCGGGCTTCCGCGCCCTCCAGGGCATCGGCGCGGGCGGGCTGTTCTCGCTCGCGCTCGCCATCGTCGGCGACATCATCCCGCCGCGCCAACGAGCCAAGTACCAGGGCTACTTCATGGCCGTCTTCGGCACGTCCAGCGTGCTCGGACCGGTCATCGGCGGCGCGCTGGCCGGGCAGGACTCGCTGCTCGGCATCGACGGCTGGCGCTGGATCTTCCTGATCAACGTCCCCATCGGCATCCTCGCCCTGTTCGTGGTCGCCAGGGTCCTGCACGTGCGCCAGGAACGACGGCCGCACCGGATCGACTACCTCGGGGCGACCGCGCTGATCGTCGCCCTCGTACCGCTGCTGATCGTGGCCGAACAGGGCCGCGAGTGGGGCTGGGGCGCCGCGTCCTCGCTGTCCTGCTACATCATCGGCGCGGTCGGCATCGTCGCCTTCCTGCTGGCCGAGCGCCGGGCGGGCGAGGAGGCGCTGCTGCCGCTGCGGCTCTTCCGCAACGGCGTCTTCGCGGTCGGCTCCGCGCAGTCCGCGATCATCGGCATCGGCATGTTCGGCGGCATCACGCTGCTGCCGCTCTACCTCCAGCTCGTCAAGGGCAACTCGCCGACCAAGGCCGGTCTGCTCACCCTGCCGCTGGTGCTCGGCATCATGATCTTCTCGATGGTGTCCGGCCAGATCACCTCGCGCACCGGCCGCTACAAGATCTTCCCCATCCTCGGTTGCGCCCTGCTGGTGGGCGGCATGCTGATGCTGTGGCAGATGTCGGCCGACAGCAGCCTGTTCTACGTGGACGTGTCGATGTTCGTCGTCGGCGCCGGACTCGGCCTGAACATGCAGACGATCGTGCTGGCCATGCAGAACGCGGTGCCGCCGCGCGACATCGGTGTCGCCACCTCCTCGACGACCTTCTTCCGGCAGATGGGCGGCACGCTCGGCGTCGCCGTCTTCCTGTCGATCGTCTACTCCGTCGTGGGCGGCAAGATCGGCTCCGCCTTCGCCGCCGCCAAGGGAGAAGAAGCGTTCCAGCAGGCCGCCGCCGCGCACCCGGACCAGCTCAAGACGCTCACCTCGGCGTCCTCGGGCAGCACCGGCACGCTCAACGACACGTCGTTCCTCAGCCATGTCGACCCGGCGCTCGCCCACCCCTTCAAGACCGGCTTCACCGACGCGATCAACGTCGCCTTCCTCGTCGGCGCGGGCGTCCTGGTGATCGCCTTCGTGCTGTCGCTGCTCATCAAGGAGGTCCCGCTGCGCACCACGGCGGGGGACTTCTCGCAGGAGGAGAAGGCGGAGGCGGCGACCTCCTGAGTCAGGCCGTGTCCCTCGGCTCGCCGCACAGCCGGTACAGCAGCGCATAGGCCGTCTTGACGATGCGGCAGCCGCGGTCGTGCCGGGTGGCGCATCCGGCCACCGCCGTACCGGTGGCCGGGTGAAAGCCGAGGAACGTCTGCTGCCCGAAGGTGGCCCCCGCGTGGAAGAGCAGGGGGCCACCCGGCGCCGGATGGTGGTACCAGGTCAGCGTGTGCGTGTTCCGGTGACCGAGCCCTCGGCGCAGTTGCGGGACCTGGACGTCGCGCAGCGCCGCCTCCAACGCCGTGCCGCCGGGCCGCAGATGCGCCTCGGCGTAGCGGAGCAGGTCGGTCGGTGTGGACCGGACCCCGCCCGCCGTGGTGAAGGCCGCCATGTCGGTCGGCGGCAGCGGCGTACGCCCGTCGGTCCGGTAGCCGACCGCCGCGAGGCCGCGGCCCGGCCCCGTCGTGGTGCCGTGCAGACCCAGGGGCGCCAGCACCCGCCCCGCCAGCAGCGTGCCGTAGTCCGTTCCCGTGGCGTGTTCCATCGCGGGTCCGAGCAGCGCGATGCCGAGGTTGGAGTAGTGCCAGCGGCTGCCGGGGGCGTGGCGGGTACGGGTGTCCGCGAATGCCCGCAGCAGCCGTCCGGTGTTGTAGCGGGCGTAGCTGTTGGCGTACGGCCGCAGCACCGCGCCCGCCACCAGGTCACGCGGCACGCGCGGCAGCCCCGAGGTGTGGGTCGCCAGGTGCCGCAGCGTGATCCGCCGCGCGTACCGGTGGGGGAGCGGCAGGTCCGGCAGGTGCGCGGCGAGCGGGTCGTCGAGACCGAGCACACCGTCGCGGGCGAGTTCCGCCAGCAGCAGCACGGCGAACGTCTTGGAGAGCGAGCCGAGTTCGTACCGCGCCTCCTCGCGCGCCGCCCGCGGCGGCGCGCTGCCGCCGCCCACCAGTGTCCGCCGTCCCGCGCGGGAGACGGCCAGCACGACATCGGGCGCCCTGACCTCTGTGACCGCCCGCTCCAGCAGGTCGAGGACCGGCGTGCCGTCGGCCGTACGGTCCTCGGCCTCGTCCGGCGCGAGGTCCACCGCCGTGGCGCTCACGCGACCGCGTCCGCCGACAGCGCGCGGGAGGTGGCCATCGCGGAGGCGAAGGCGGCGACCAGCGTCGGGTGGTGCACCTGGTCGAAGACCTCGGCCGTGTCCCCGTCCGGCATCCCGTTGCGCACCGGCATCGCACCGCTGTCGGACTGCGCGCCGGCGTACCGCTCCCACACCTCGCCGTCGAGCGCCGGACGCGGCAGACAGGCGTCCACGACCAGCAGTTCGCCGAGCAGGTCCCAGTGGGCGAGGTCGGCCCAGTCCTCGGTCCAGGCCGGGAGATACCGCGTCAGGTAGTCGACGATCGCGGGCGGGATACGGTCCGGCGCCTCGCCCCAGTTGGTCAGGTGGAAGACGGTGTGCGTGAGGTCGTACGCGATGTGGAACTGCACCGTCCAGGGCTCCGGCGTCTGGCCCAGCCAGGTCCGCTCCACCGCCAGGTCGAAGTCGCCGCTGGGCACGAGGCCCAGCTTGCGCTCGGCGTTGAGCAGGCCCAGGCGCCGGTTGGGCACCATCTCCAGGGCCCGCCAGGACGCCGTGCGGCGCGAGAGGGCGACCGCGTCCTCCACGCCGGGGTGCCGGTGGCCCAGTTCGTAGAAGGTCGCGTAGATCTCCAGCGGTACGGGGGAGAGCGGTTCGTCGCGCTGGAGCGACGCCAGTACGTTGCCGCCGTCCAGCAACTCGCGCCAGGCGAAGTCCAGCAGCCGCAGCGACCGGTCGCGCTGCCGTGACCCGGCCACACCCTCGCGTGAGAGCACCCGCATGTTGATCGCCAACTCGCCGATGGGCTTGAGGCGTTCGATGACCGCGCCGCTGGTGGCGCGGTCGTCGTCGGTGAGCCGGAAGTGCTCCCGGTTCGCGTCGAGCCAGGCCAGCGCGCGCTCGCCCACCTGGTGCAGGAGCGCGGGGGATGCGGCCGTCGTCATCACGATGCTGCCTCGCTTTCCAGGACCGGGCGCCGTACGCCCGCGGTCGGGCCCGCCGGCCGCGTCGGGCCGATCCGGGCCAGGGTGGCCGCGAAGGCGGTCACCAACGTGGAGTGGTAGCAGGCGGTGAACGCCTCGGCGGCGGCCGTGCCCGGCGGCGGTCCGGCGCCGATCTCGGGCACCGCGCCGTCCGCGCCCTGCGCCCCGGCCAGCAGCCGCCAGGCCGCCGCGTCGGGGACGGGCCCGGGCAGGCAGGCCGCCACGGCGAGCAGTTCGCCGACCAGATCCCACAGCTCCTCCTCCAGCCAGCTCTCCAGCCAGGAAGGGATCCACAGCCGCAGATACTCGGCGCGGTCCGCGGGCATCCGGTGCGGGGCGCGGCCCCAGTCGGTGAGGTGGAAGACGTCGTGCGTCACGCCGTAGGCCGCCTTGCGGTCCAGCGTCCACGGCTCGACCGCCCGGCCGAGTCCCGTCATGGCGAGCACCGCGTCGAAGTCGGCGTGGTGGCGCAGCCCGATCCGACGCTCGGCGTTGAGGACGCCGAGGGTACGGGTGTGGTCCTCGCGCGCCACCCGCCAGCCGCGCAGCCCGGTCATGGTGCGCACCAGGTCCTCGACGCCGGGATGGCTCAGCCCGGTCTGCGCGAAGACCCCGTACAGCTCGACCGGGTAGGTCGCGCGCGGCTCGCCGCGGATCAGGTCGCCGAACAGCTCACCGTCGCGCGTCTCGCGCCAGGCGAAGCGGAAGAGGCCGTCCGCGAGGTCGCGGACGGCGGGCAGGGGGTGGTGCGTACGGATGAGGTGGCTGAGTTCGGCCAGCTCGCCGAGGGGTTTGAGCGTGGTGTTGGGATCGGCGTCGGTCGTCACGTCCGCGGGCAGCCGGAAGCACGGGCGCATGCCGTCCAGCCAGGTGAGCGCCGAGACGGCCATGCGGTCCAGCGGCTCCGGGCCGGCGCCCGCCGCGGGGACCCGGCCGCCGGTCACGAACCGCGCCCGTGGAAACGCGCCGCCGCGGTGATGTGCAGCGCCACGCGGGGGTCGTCGCCGCTCATCTGACGGACGAACACCAGGCCGCTGTCCAGACCGAGCGAGTCCGGAACGTCCGGCAGGCCCGCCAGCCAGCGGCCGAGCCCGGCCGCCTGGAGCCAGTCGCGACGGCGGACCGCGCGGACGAAGCCGCGGGCCAGGTCGTCGGTGCGCTCCGCCAGGCATCCGGCCAGCGGGGTGTCGAGCCCCGGCAGCGACAGCGAGGCCAACTGCGAGACCCGGTGGGCCAGTCGCGGCCATGCGTCGGTGGCGGCCCACTGCGTCGCGGCGGGCGGCTCCGGCGGCCGGCCGTCGGCGTCCGCGGGCAGGAAGGCGCGCGCCGCCGCCGCGAGCCCCCGGTAGCTCCACACCGACACCTCGGAGGCGTCGGCCCCCGGCGGATAGGCGGTGAGCGCGGCGCGGACGAGGGCCTGATCGGCCGTGCCCGCCGTGCCGTCCGTGTCATGGGCGGGGCCGCGATCCAGCGCGTACGGCGCCAGTACGTCGGCGCCCAGTACCCGGATCGCGGCCGATGCCACCGCTTCGCCCTGCGGGAGTACGCGCGACAGCGCGTAGGAGCCGCCCCCGCCCCGAAGGGCGAGGGCGACTGCCTGTGCGACATCGGCGACCACAGCGCTCAGCGGGGATGTCCCCTGCGCCTGCTCTGCCAACGTGACCCCTCAGTTCAGGACGCGTCCGTCTTCGTCGGACGGGGGGTCGGGGGCGAGATCAGCAGAAGTCCTGCGAGGAGCAGACCGCCGCCGCACTCGCGCGTGTCGCGGTAGATGCCCTCGGGTTCCGCGGAGTCCAGCAGTCCTTCGACCTCAGCGGCGAGGACCGCCGACTCGACCGGGGCTGTGAGATCCGAGTTCATGGAATCATCTCCTTGTTCGGCTGGATCTCCTTCAGCATGGCCGAGGTCCCAAAGCGCCGCAAATGGAACAAATCGCCCAGGTGGTGACCCGTATCGCGGCCCGCGCGACACCGGTGCGTACGGCCCGGTCCGCGCCCCGGACGCCGCGGCTCTCTCGTCGCCCTCGCGGCATCCGTCGTGGCCCGACGCTCCCGTACGACCGCGCGGGGAGGGCGAGTTCGCGGCCATGAATATTGTCTGACAGGTGAGGTCGGATGCCCGGCGCTGCCCGACGCGGGCCCTCTGACCTGCGCCGGGGCGCCGGCGCGCGGCGCGCGTACGGCGGCATCCGGGGCGTCGGCGGGGGGCGCGGGGGTGGGGGCGGGTAGGACACGGGTCGGTCACGGGATATCTTGATGTCGAGCAATGTTGCAGACCTGGACGGAGTGACCGGTGGCTGACTCGACCATCATCTACACGCATACCGACGAGGCTCCGGCCCTGGCGACGTACTCGCTGCTGCCGGTGATCGAGGCGTATGCCTCCACCGCCGGGGTCACCGTCGAGACCCGCGACATCTCGCTGTCGGGGCGGATCATCGCCGTCTTCCCCGAGTACCTGCGCGAGGACCAGCGGATCGACGACGCGCTCGCCGAGCTGGGTGAACTGGCCAAGACGCCCGCCGCGAACATCATCAAGCTGCCGAACATCTCGGCGTCGATCCCGCAGCTCAAGGCCGCCATCGCCGAGCTGCGCGAGCAGGGCTACGCGCTGCCCGACTACCCGGACGACCCGAAGTCCGACCAGGAAAAGGACGTCCGCGCCCGCTACGACAAGGTCAAGGGCAGCGCCGTCAACCCGGTGCTGCGCGAGGGCAACTCCGACCGCCGCGCCCCCGCCTCGGTGAAGAACTACGCCAAGGCGCACCCGCACCGTATGGGCGCCTGGACGCCGGAGTCCAAGACGAACGTCGCGCACATGGACGGCGACGACTTCCGTTCGACCGAGAAGTCCGCGGTCGTCTCCGAGGCCGGATCGCTCCGTATCGAGCTGGCCGGGGACGACGGCAGCACCACCGTGCTGCGCGAATCCGTACCCGTACTGGCCGGTGAGGTCGTGGACGCCGCCGTCCTGCGGGTCGCGGCGCTGCGTGAATTCCTCACCGCCCAGATCGCCCGCGCCAAGGCCGAGGGCGTGCTGTTCTCGGTGCACCTCAAGGCCACCATGATGAAGGTCTCCGACCCGATCATCTTCGGCCACGTCGTGCGCGCCTTCTTCCCCAAGACCTTCGCCGAGCACGGCGTGACGCTCGCCGCGGCCGGTCTCACCCCGAACGACGGCCTCGGCGGCATCCTCAAGGGCCTGGAGTCGCTGCCCGAGGGCGCCGCGATCAAGGCGTCCTTCGACGCCGAGCTCGCCGAGGGCCCCGAGCTGGCCATGGTCGACTCCGACCGCGGCATCACCAACCTGCACGTGCCCAGCGACGTCATCGTGGACGCGTCCATGCCCGCCATGATCCGCACCTCGGGTCACATGTGGGGCCCGGACGGCCAGGAGGCCGACACCCTCGCGGTCATCCCGGACCGCAGCTACGCGGGCATCTACCAGGTCACCATCGACGACTGCCGAGCCCACGGCGCCTTCGACCCGGCCACCATGGGCTCGGTGCCCAACGTCGGCCTGATGGCCCAGGCCGCCGAGGAGTACGGCAGCCACGACAAGACCTTCGAGATCCCTGTCACCGGTACGGTGCGCGTGGTTGACGGAGCCGGCCGGGCCGTGCTGGAGCAGGCCGTCAGCGCGGGCGACATCTTCCGCATGTGCCAGACCAAGGACGTGCCGATCCAGGACTGGGTCAAGCTCGCCGTCACCCGCGCCCGCGCCACCGGCACCCCCGCGGTGTTCTGGCTGGACGAGGACCGCGCGCACGACGCCAACCTGATCGCCAAGGTCGAGCGGTACCTGCCCGAGCACGACACCGACGGCCTCGACATCCGGATCCTGCCGCCGGTCGACGCCATCGCCTTCTCGCTGGAGCGGATCCGCCGCGGCGAGGACACCATCTCCGTCACCGGCAACGTGCTGCGCGACTACCTCACCGACCTCTTCCCGATCCTCGAACTCGGCACGAGCGCCAAGATGCTCTCGGTCGTCCCGCTGATCAACGGCGGCGGACTGTTCGAGACCGGCGCCGGCGGCTCCGCGCCCAAGCACGTGCAGCAGCTCGTCAAGGAGAACTACCTGCGCTGGGACAGCCTCGGTGAGTTCCTCGCCCTCGCGGTGAGCTTCGAGCACCTCGCGCAGAGCACGGACAACCCGCGCGCCCAGATCCTCGCGGACACCCTCGACCGGGCGACCGGCACCTTCCTCAACGAGGACAAGTCGCCCAGCCGCCGCCTCGGCGGCATCGACAACCGCGGCAGCCACTTCTACCTGGCCCTTTACTGGGCCCAGGAGCTGGCCGCGCAGACCGACGACATCAAGCTCGCGGAGGCGTTCGGCGCGCTCGCCACGACGCTGGCCGAGCAGGAGCAGGCCATCGTCGGCGAGCTGATCGCGGTCCAGGGCTCGCCGGTCGACCTCGGCGGCTACTACCGGCCCGACGCGGCCAAGGCCGCGGCCGTCATGCGGCCGTCGCAGACGCTGAACCAGGCGCTGTCGACCCTGGGCTGACCCCGCCGCCCCCGGGCTGACCTGTACGGATCGACCCCGGCGGACATCACCGCAGCGCACCTCCCCGCGCCCCGACCGGCATGTCCGGCCGGGGCGCGGGCACGAGTCCCGGTGCTTTGCGATAGTTGAGATGTCCCGCTTGTACGCGGACCCCGTCCGATCCACGGGGTCCCTGTCCGATCCGAGCCTGGTGAGGAACGCATTGACGACACAGGAGAGCGGCGTGCCCGCGGTACCGTCCCCGGCGGCGGAACCGCAGGCGGTGCTGAGCCCGCTGACCACCGCGGCGACCTTCCTGGTGGTGACCGTCGACCCCGGCGGCGAGGCCGTGGCGCGCGACCTGCTGGCCGACCTCGCGGGCTTGCAGCGGTCGATCGGCTTCGGCAGCCCCGAGGGCAGGCTGAGTTGTGTCGCGGGCATCGGCTCCGAGGCGTGGGACCGGCTCTTCGACGGACCGCGCCCCGCCGGGCTGCACCCCTTCGAGGAACTGCGCGGCGCCCGGCACCGGGCCGTCTCCACCCCCGGCGACCTGCTCTTCCACATCAGGGCCACCCGGATGGACCTGTGCTTCTCGCTCGCCACCGAGATCATGAACCGGCTGCGCGGCTCGGTCACGCTCCGCGACGAGACCCAGGGCTTCGTCTACCGCGACGCCCGCGACCTGCTCGGCTTCGTCGACGGCAGTGAGAATCCGGTCGGCCCGGCCGCCCACCGGGCCGTGCTCATCGGTGACGAGGACGCCGACTTCGCGGGCGGCAGCTACGTCATCGTGCAGAAGTATCTGCACGACCTCGACGCCTGGAACGCGCTGCCCGTCGAGGAGCAGGAAAAGATCATCGGCCGCCGCAAGCTGAGCAATGTGGAGCTGGACGAGGACGCCTCGCACGTCGCCCTCAACACCATCACCGAGGCCGACGGCACCGAGCGCAAGATCCTGCGCGACAACATGCCCTTCGGCAGTCCGGGCAGGGGTGAGTTCGGCACCTACTTCATCGGTTACGCGCGCACCCCCGACGTCACCGAGCAGATGCTGCGGAACATGTTCCTCGGCCTGCCGCCCGCCACCCACGACCGCATCCTGGACTTCTCCACGGCCGTCACCGGGACCCTGTTCCACGCCCCGGCCGCCGGTTTCCTGGACGACCTCCCCGACCCGCCCGCCCGCGCGTCCGCGTCGGGCTCCGCGACCCCGGCCGCACCCGCCCCCGTTACGGTCCCCGTCGAATCCGCCTCCGTCGAATCCGCCCCCGCCGTACCCGACGACTCGCTGGGTATCGGCGACCTGAAGAGGAGCACCACGCCGTGAACAACCTGCATCGTGAACTGGCCCCCATCTCCGCCGCCGCCTGGGCCGATCTGGAGGACGAGGCGCGACGCACGTTCAAGCGCAACGTGGCGGGGCGCCGGATCGTGGACGTACCGGAACCGGCCGGATCCGAGCTGTCCGCCGTCGCCACCGGGCACCTCGACGCCATCGAGTCGCCCGCCGACGGCGTCGCCGCGCATGTACGGCGCTCGCGGCCGGTGGTCGAACTGCGGCTGCCCTTCAGCGTCGACCGCCGCCAGGTGGACGACGTCGAGCGCGGCGCGAAGGACGCGGACTGGCAGCCTGTCAAGGACGCCGCCCGGCAGCTCGCCTTCGCCGAGGACCGGGTGATCTTCGAGGGCTACCCGGCCGCCGGTATCGACGGCATCCGCGCCGCCTCCTCCAACCAGGCGATCACCCTGCCCGACGACGTACGCGACTACCCGAACGCCGTCAGCCAGGCGATCACCGCGCTGCGCCTCGCGGGCGTCGACGGCACCTACCACCTGGCGCTCAGCGCCGACGCGTACACCGCGGTCAACGAGACCTCGGACCACGGCTACCCGATCCACCAGCACCTGGCCCGGCTGCTGGACGGCGACATCATCTGGGCGCCCGCCATCGACGGCGCCTTCCTGATCGCCGGCCGCGGCGGCGACTTCGAACTGCGCCTCGGTCAGGACCTGTCCATCGGCTACCTGTCCCACGACGACACCAGCGTGCGGCTCTACTTCCAGGAGACCCTGACCTTCCTCGTCCACACCGCGGAAGCCGCCGTCTCCCTGAAGTCGGCCCCGCGCGCCATCGCGGTCTGAGTCAGGGCGACCGGGTCCGGTCGGGTTCCAGGAACGCCAAGGACTCCCGGAGGTTGTGCTCGACGATGCCCAGCATGAAGTCGCGGTCGGGGAAGTCGCCGTCGAGCAGGCGCAGCGGCCCGGCGACGAGCGACAGCCGCATGGCGAGCGCGTAAAACCGCAGCCGCCGCCCGTCCAGCTCCGCCCCGCCCCGCCCCGGACCACGGCCGGGCGCCGGGCGGCCGGGCAGCAGCCGGGCGTAGTGGTCGCCGAAGCGGATGCGCAGGAAGGCGTGCTCCCACTCGACGTCGAAGTACATCAGTCCCTCGACGTCGATCAGGACCGGCGTGCCGTGGGCGTCCACGAGTACGTGGTCGGGCCCGAGTTCGCCGTGCACGACGGCGAACCGCTCGCGCGCGGGCACCGCGGCGTACGCCGTCCGCACGACGTCCTCCAGCCGGTCGCGGACGACGGCGATACGGGTGTCGCGCCGGGCGGCCTCGTACAGGTCGTCGAGGGCGCGGTCCAGGACGGCCCCCTCGCACGAACCGCCTTTCGACACACCGCCGTTGTCGACCAGCGCGACCTTGCCGAAGCCCGGAGCGGCGTGGTCCGCCATCAGGCCGAGCGCTTCGGCGAGCCGGTCCATGACCGGGGCCGCGCTCCGGGGGTCGGCGCGCAGCATCTCCTCAAGAGTCGGGCCCCGCACGTCCTCGACCACCGCGATGTCGGCGGGGTAGAGCGCCTTGCTGGTATCGGTCAGGCGGATCCGCGGTGAGCGGACGCCGAGGGCGTGAAGGCGCCCGTGCGCGGCCTCGAAGAGGTCGATGCCGGAGGCGTGCGAGAACGGGTCGGTGTGGTCGGCGGCCGTAGCGTCGCTGGGCCAGTAGTTCTCGGTGTCGTCCCAGATGTAGACGATGACGGTCGAGTCGTCGTCGAGCGTCAGCCGGTAGACGCCCTTCTTGCTGCCGCCGCGCAGTCGGTCGACCCGTGCGATGCGGCGGCCGGGTCCGAGGGCGGCCCGTGCCACCCCTTCCAGCCGCTCGCGGTCCGGAAATCCGCGTCCCGTGTGCATGCCCCACCCCTCGTGATCGACCGTGCAGTCTCCCACGGGCGGTGACGATCCGTATCCCGTATTCCCGTACCGCGCCGCGGAGACCGGGCGCGTCCCGGATAGCCGGCCGTGGCCGGGGGCATACGCCGAACACAGGAACGACGACGGCGTACGGGGAACGGTGACAGCGACCGCACGGGGCTGAACTCCGGCTGAGGAGGGGGACGATGGTGGATCTGCGCCGGGTCTGGGAAGGCTCGGCGGCCGGACGGGTGTGGCGCAAGGGCGGCGAACTGGAGCTGCTGCAACGCTCGATGGGCTTCGCCGCGCTCGGCCTGGTCACTTTGATGCCGCTGCTGATCGTGGTCGCCGCGGCGGCGCCCTTCCAACGCACCGGCTTCGCCCAGTGGGTGGTCGACGGCATGGGCCTGTCCCCGCACCCGGCCGAGTCCGTGCAGCGCCTGTTCGCCACGCCACGGCGGGTGTTGAGTACCACCAGCGCCCTCAGCCTGGCCTCGCTCGCCGTCTTCGGACTGTCCTTCGCGGCGAGCGTCGAGACCGGCTACCGCAAGGTGTGGGAGCTGCCCGCCAGCCCCTGGCACAGCGTGTGGCGGCGCGCGGTGTGGCTCGCGGGCCTGACGGCGTATCTCTTCGCCGAGGCCCAGAGCGGCGCCTTCCTCAGCCACGGCTGGCGGCAGGCCGTCGTCCGCATCACCCTCACCCTCGTCTTCGGCGTCCTCTTCTTCTGGTGGGG
Source organism: Streptomyces sp. NPDC008139 (assembly GCF_042957025.1). Classification (NCBI taxonomy): domain Bacteria; kingdom Bacillati; phylum Actinomycetota; class Actinomycetes; order Kitasatosporales; family Streptomycetaceae; genus Streptomyces; species Streptomyces sp. NPDC008139. Next base: position 160,339 of record NZ_JBIBHM010000014.1, on the reverse strand, counting down.
CCAGCGCTTCCTCCTCGGCGGCCTCATCACCTGGCGTGCGGCCCTGCCCGGCGCCGTCCTCACCATGGCGGGCCTCGTCGGCCTGCGAGGCTTCTCCTGGCTGGTCTTCTCGCCGCTCATCGTCACCAACGCCGTCACCTACGGCTCGGTCGGCACCGTCCTGATGGTGCAGTGCTGGCTGATCGGCGTCGGCTTCGTCTTCTTCGGCGGCCCCCTCATCGGCTGCGAGATCCAGCAGACCCGCGCCCGCCGGGCGGCCGGCCGTCAGCAGACGGGGACGGAAGCGGAGACAGAGACGGAAGGAGAGGCGGTGGCGGACGCGGAGGGCCGCGTCGCCGGGTGGCGGCGCGGCCCGTAGCCGTCGGACGGTTCAGCCCCAGGGCTGGGAGACGACCCAGCTCGTGTCGTCGCTCCAGGACGTGGCGCTGTCCCAGGCATTGGAGCCGCCGTTGCCGCCGATGTAGACGGTGTTGTTGTAGTGGCGGATGTCCTTGTCGGTGTAGTTGACGGATTGGAAGGTGTTGCCCTGGCCGTTGTTGCCCGGCTGGGGGCAGAAGGTGGCGTCCTGGGCGTAGAGGGAACTGCCGTCGTTGGAATTCAGCTTGAGCTGGAAGTTGGAGTGGCGCAGGTACTGCCCCGAGGTGTTGGCGGACTCGAAGGAGACGCAGGCGCTGTTGGCCAGACCCGCCCGTACGATCCAGGTCGCGTCGGCCTTGTCGGTCGCCGAACTGGACGCGGACACCGGAGAGATGACCACATTGGCGTCGCTGTCGTCGTGCCGGATGTAGTCGGTGGTGCAGCACGCGGTCGTGGCCCGCAGCGAGATCCGCGAGCCGGGGGTCAGCGAACCGGAGCCCGACGACTGGGTCGTGTACCCGACGGAGGCGATGTTGGTCTGCACCGCGTTCTCGGTGGCGTCGGAGGGGTATCCGGACGTCATCACGCCCTCGTAGAACGTACCGGCGGCGCCCTTGCTGTTGTCGCCGCCGATGCCGAGGATGATCGCGCCTTCCTTGTGCATCGGGTTGTAGCCCGAGACGTTGGGGCGGACGCCGCTGTAGTACGTCGACAGGCCGCCCGACTGCGCGTTGCCACCGCGGATCGCCCACTGGTTCGGGCCGCCCTTGACCATGGCGGTCAGGTAGCGGAAATTCACGGTCGGGTCGTTGGCGTTGTAGTGCTGGTTCACGCCGGAGAACAGGCCGTTCTCCAGGTCGGCCATGACCCAGGGGCCGTTGCCCGCGCCGTAGCCCCAGACCTTGATGTTCCCGAAGTAGATGGCCTCCATGTGGCCGTTGCCGGTGTCGTTGTTGCTGGTCTCGGCGTTGCCGTAGTCGAAGCAGCAGCCGCCGTTGTAGTGCGTGCCGTCGAGGATCGCGTACATCCCCTCCGGCTGGTCGCCGGTCGCGATCCCGCTGGTGTGGTCGTTGCGGTAGCCGGTGCCGGGCGCCACATAGACGCCGTACGCCTTGTGGCCGCCCACCGTGGTCGGCGCCGCGGTCGCGTTCGCCAGATTGTCGGGCCCGCCCGCGGCCCCGCCGCCGGGCGCCTGGGTGAGGTTGTTGCCGCGTCCCGACTGGTCGTAGATGACCGTGATCACGCAGGTCGTCCCGGAGCAGAACGAGTCCTGCGCGGCGGCGTTGGCGTATCCGCCCGTGCTCAGCACGCCGATGTTCTGTGTGGCGTTGTCGGACGCGCGCCTGACCTGGTAGAGCGAGCCGTTGTACGTGGAGTACAGCGCCCGTGTGGTGCTGTGGGCGGCCACGCAGGGGGTGCCGCCCGCGCTGTACGCGTCGCACGGGAGCGAACCCGCCGCGTGGGAGGTGCCCGTGCCGCCGATCAGGAGACCCGCGACGAGGGTCGCCGCGGCGGCGAGGCAGAGCGCCCATTTCCTGAAGCGACCCGCTAAGGGATTCGTTGCGGTCAGGGACATGAATGTCCTCCTCGATGTGAGTGGGGGGACCGCCGCGCGGCAGCGGGCGGCGGCGTATCGCACCTGGCCGCACGGCGGATCCGTGACGGTCGCAGTGGGCTTGAATTGTGATCGCTAACAACGCGACCTGGTCCGGTGCTGCGGCAACGCGAAGGCGGCGCGCGGCCGGTTCGCCCGCCGAGGCGCGCCGGCCGTGCGTGAACGGTCCTGGCCTGCGCCGTCCCAGGCGGCGTCGGGATACCGGACGGCCGTTCGCCCCGCCGACGCGCTCTCGACTCCTGGGCCCGTCCGTGGCGGCTCGGCCTGGACGCAGAGCGCGAGAGCGCGTCACGCGGGGGTCTGACCTCTATCGCTTGGCCGTTATTGTTAGCGCTCACTGTGATGGCGTCAAGGCGTTGCGCAGAAGAAATCCCGCACCGGGCACCCCGGCCTCCGTTCGTCGGGCGCCTTGGGGGACGGGGGCGGCGGCGCATGGGAGACGTCAAGATCCCGCTCCCGAGTCGGCCGGGCCGCACGGTCCGGGGCTCGGGGGAGGACCATGGAGGGGAGGGCGACTTTTGTCGCGATTTGCGCGGTGCGCGGTCGACGGGGGCTGGAGGGTGCGATGAACGGATCGGTGCGGTTGGGCCGGATCGCCGGTGTGCCGCTGCGGATGCACTGGAGCGCGCCCCTGCTGATCGTCTTCGTCAGCGTCGGCCTTGGCGGCGGCGTCCTGTCCGCCTGGGCGCCGGGGCACTCCGCGGCCGCCTACCGCACCGGGGCGCTGATCGGTGCCCTGGCGCTCGCCGTGAGCCTGGTCGTGCACGAGGCGGCCCACGCCCTGGCGGCGCGACGCGCGAAGATCGAGGTCAAGGACGTGACGATCTTCGCGCTCGGCGGTGTCACGCGGATGGGGTCCGCGACCACACCGCGCGACGAGGGCTGGGTGGCGGCGATCGGACCGCTGACCAACCTGGTGCTCGGCGGGCTGTTCCTGGCCGCCGCCGTGGCGGTCGACGACACGCTGCACTGGGCCGTGGCCGCGGCCGTACTCGCCTGGGTCGCGTGGGCCAACGGACTCCTCGGCGTCTTCAACCTGCTGCCCGCCGCCCCGCTCGACGGCGGCCGGGTCCTGCAAGCGGTGATCTGGCGGATCCGCGGCGACCGCGAGCGCGCGGCCAGGATCTCCGGGCGCTGCGGCCAGGTGTTCGGCGTCGCACTGCTCGCCGGTGGCTGGCTCGAAGTCCTCATGGGCCAGGCCGCCGGGCTGTGGCTGGTCCTGCTCGGCGCCTTCATCTCCTTCACCGCCTACGCGGAGGTCCGCCGCTCGGTGCTGTACGAGAACCTGCGCGGCGTCCGTGTCACCCAGGCGATGCACCCAGCCGTCGCGGGCCAGGACTGGCACACCGTGGACGAATTCCTGGCCACCTCGGCCTCCGGCGTCGGCGTCCGTACGGTGATTCCGCTGACCGACCTCGACGGCCGGCCCAGCGGCGTCGTCACCGCGTCCGCGCTCCTGTCCGTCCCGGCGGTGCGCAGGCGGGACACCCGGGTACGGGACGTCGCCCTGCCACTGGACCGCTGCCTGCTGGTCGACCCCGACGACCGGGTCACCGACGTCTTCGACCGTCTCGCGACCACCTCGGGCAGCCCCGTTCTCGTCCTGCGCGACAACCGCGTCGTCGGCCTGGTCACCGCCGAGGACATCGCCGGGCTGACCCGGCGCCATCCGCACCCGCCGGCCCGGCCCCCTGCCACTCACGGAGCGGGCCACACCACCTGACCGAAAGCCGCACCCACGCGGCGGCACGGGGGAGAGGCGACGGAAAGAAGGACTTCTGCCATGGATCCTGAACGCATCGAGCGCATGGTGACCGCCCTGCGCGCACGAGGCGTCATGGCCCACCGAGCCGACGCGGGCGTCTACGAATTCGGCATCGGCGTGGCGCTGGGCGACGGCAGCGAGGCCCAGTGGAACCTCGGCGGAGCCGCCGGGCTGGACGCGGTGGTGACGCGCGACGGCGTCCTCATCGGCTTCCTCCCGCACGTCCTCGGCGGCGCCGCCTTCACCGACGACCAGATCGTCGACGCCATCGCCACCGCCCGCTACCCGGAGGAGGGTCTCTACCCGGCCCGGGACCCCGGCCCGCGGCCCGACGCGCCGACGCCGCCCGGTCCGCCTGCGCCCACGCCCGCGACCTCCCGGCCGTCCACCGCGAATCCCCAGCCACACCCGGCGGACCCCCGGCCGTCCCCCGCGAAGAACGTGCCGACCGCACGGCACCGCACGCTCCTGGCCAGGCTCCGCCGCCTGCGGCGCATACAGCGGCTCCGCCGGGCCTCGCGCTGACGACGACCGCTGACCGACCGTTCACGAACGTGGTCGACCGCTGACGACCGCTGACGGCGCCCACGACGGACATCGAGGGCGCGCACGCGTGCGACGGGGCACCGCCGTGGTGGCGGTGCCCCGTCGCACGCGGGTGGTGCGGGGCTCACACGAGCCAGCGGTGGCGGTTGACGAGGGGGATGCGGGCCCAGGCTCGGCCGAGGCCCCAGGTGGTGCCCGCCGCGGCGAAGGCGAAGGCGATCATCGCGAGGGCGTAGATGAGGTGGTAGTCCACGAACGGGTTGGAGGACATGCTCGGCGCGCCGGTGGACAGGTGCTGCGCGGGCGGCCACTCGGCGGCCCACATCATGGCCATCAAGACGGTGCCCGCGGCGGCGGTCAGGCGCAGGGCGATACCGCTCATGAGGGCGACGCCGATGCCGAGCAGGCCGAGCATGAACAGCCAGTCGGTCCAGCCCTTGCCCGCGATGTCGTGGAAGAACGACTCCAGCGGACCGGCGGAGACACCGGACAGGAAGCCCTTGGTGGGGGAGCCGCCGTCGATCCAGCCCTTGCCGGAGCCGGTCGCGTAGTGCCAGCCGAAGGTCTTGTCGAGGAAGGCCCACAGGAAGACGAAACCGGTCGCGATCCGTACGGTGGCGAGCGACTTGGCGACGAGCGCGGAGTCGGTGCCGACGGCCGTCGCGTCGCCGCCGCGGTCGGCGGACGCCTTGTTCCAAGCGGGGAGGCGGAACCCTGCGCGCTGCCGGGTGTGGTCGTGGACTGCCATGACGGCTCCCAGTTCAATGGGGGTTGACGTTCGGTCAGACACCACTGTGCTGCGCGGTGTTGGTCGCACGCTGGGGGCTCACGGTCCGACCCGCAGGGCCGAACGGCTCTGCCCGGCGGCCCGGTTGGGCCGAGAGCCCGAGGCGTTGAGTGCCGAGGCGTCGAGGCTTCGAGGCTTCGAGGCGGCAGGCGTCCCACGGTGGCCCCGCCGGCCACCGTGCGCCGCTGGTACCTTCCGGCGCCCCGACAGACCTCACCCGTCCGGCCATCCCGCGACCCCTCACCGTGTGCTCGTGCCCGCTCCGTTTCGGTGACGGGTCTCCGAAGCGCTCATGCGGTCCGGCCGGCGGAGCCCTCGGCGTCCCACGCGGTCCGGTCCACCCACCCGACAGGGCCGTTCGGCCCTCCGCAGACGGCGCGGGACGCGGGAGCGTGGAGACACGGGGTCAGTCGGCCCCCGTCGTGTCGCTCGACGAGGAGGGACCGACCGTGAAACGCGGAATCTGGCTGTGGCGTCTGCGGAAGAATCCGCTGCGCCGACGTTCGTACGCCGTGGAGGCGTGGGCCTTCCTCGCGGCGGCCCTGGCCGCGCTGGTGGTCGCGGTGCTGGTCGGAGTCTCGACCGCGCACGGTCTCCAGCGCGAGTACGCACAGCAACGTCTCGACCGGCACAGCACCAGCGCGGTCCTGACCCAGAAGGCCCCGGACGGCTACCGGCTGTCCCGGGTGGACGTACCGGCGCAGTGGAAGGCACCCGACGGCACCGTGCTCACCGGCATCGTCACCGCCAGCCCCGGCACCTCCCGCGGCGCCGTCGTTCCGGTGTGGACCAACAGCCAGGGTGTCGAGGTCGCGCAGCCGCTGTCCCCCTCCTCCGGGGAATTCCAGGCCGATGTGATCGGCGCGGGAGCGGCCTTCGCCATCTGCGTCGGCGTCCTGATCGGCTGCGGGATCACCACCAAACTTCTCGACCACCGCCGGTGTGCCCGCTGGGACGCCGAGTGGACGGACGCCGACTCCCGCTGGGGCCACCACAGCGTGTGACCGACGGTGCTGGCCCGGCCGCGGTCCCGCCAGTACGGTGAGTGACCCGCCGGTCCTTCCGTCTGCCAGGAGACCCCGCCTGTGAGCTTCGCGACGCTGGCCGTCCTGTCCCTGGCCGCCCTGCTGGGCCCGCTGCTGGCCCTGCCGAAACAGTGGCACCTGCCCGTCGTCCTGGGCGAGCTGGCCGCCGGTGTCCTGCTCGGACCCACCGTGATCGGCTACCTGCACGCCGACGATCCGACGTTCACCTTTCTCGCGGACATCGGCTTCGCCCTGATCATGTTCGTCGCCGGCGCACGGGTACCGGTGCGTGACCCGCAGTTGCGCGCGGGACTGGGCAACGGGGTCGGGCGCGCCCTGGCCGTCGGCGTCCTGGCGGCGGTCCCCGCATTCCTCCTGGCGCAGGGGTTCGACACCGGGCACACCGCCCTCTATACGGTGCTGATGGCGTCGTCGTCCGCCGCGCTGATCCTGCCGATCGTCGACTCGCTGTCGCTCGGCGGCCCCCAGATCCTGCGCATGCTGCCCCAGGTCGCGGTCGCCGACACGGCCTGCATCGTCGCCCTGCCCCTGGTGATCGACCCGCGCCACGCCGCCCGCGCGGCGCTCGGCGCGTGCGCGGTCATCGCCTGCGCGGCGGCGCTGTTCCTGGTCCTGCGCCGGTTCGAGCGCGACGGCCTGCGGCGCAGAATGCACCGGCTCTCCGAGGAGCGGCGTTTCGCCCTGGAACTGCGGATCAGCCTGGTCATCCTGTTCGCACTGGCCGCGCTCGCCGTGCGGACCCATGTCTCGATCATGCTGGCGGGCTTCTCCTTCGGCCTGGTCGTCTCCGCGATCGGCGAGCCCCGCCGCCTGGCGAAACAGCTCTTCGCCCTGACCGAGGGCTTCCTCGGCCCGCTGTTCTTCCTGTGGCTGGGGGCGTCCCTCGATCTGCGCGCCCTGGCCGGTCATCCCTCCTTCGCGGTGCTCGGCGTGGCGCTCGGGCTGGGCGCGGTCGCGGTGCACGCCGCGCTGCGGGTCACCGGCCAGCCCTTCGCCGTGGGCGTCCTCGCCTCCGCCCAGCTCGGCGTCCCGGTGGCCGCCGCGACCCTGGGCACCCAACTGCGCCTGCTCGAACCAGGTGAAGCCGCTGCCCTCATGCTCGGCGCCCTGGTGACCATCGCCGCCGCCACCCTCGCGACCTCCCTCACCGGCCCGAGCACCCCGAAGGACGACGCCCTCGCGGCACCGGCCGCCCCTTGACCGCGAGCCCCGTGCACCGACGGCGGGCCTCCCGGAATCCGGAAGGCCCGCCGCTCCCACCTCTGGTCTTTCCCGGCCCTCAGCCGGTCCAGGACCAGTCGGCGACCTCGGGCAGGTCGACACCGTGTTCGCGGATCCAGTCGTGGTGGCGCAGCCGGGTGTCCTCCATCTTCTGACGGACGGGCGCCGCCGCCACCGCGAGGCCGGGGACGCGGTCGATGACGTCCATGACCAGCCGGTAGCGGTCGAGGTCGTTGCGGACCACCATGTCGAACGGCGTGGTGGTGGTGCCGTTCTCCTTGTAACCGCGCACATGCATATGGGCGTGGCCGGTGCGGCGGTAGGTGAGCCGGTGAATGAGCCACGGGTAGCCGTGGTACGCGAAGATCACCGGCTTGTCGGGGGTGAACAGCGCGTCGTACTCGGCGTCGGGCATGCCGTGCGGGTGTTCGTCCTTGGGCAGCAGCCGCGCCAGATCGACCACGTTGACGACCCGTACCGACAGGTCGGGAAGGTGCTCGCGCAGCAGGGACACGGCGGCGATGGTCTCCTGCGTGGGGACGTCACCGGCGCAGGCCAGGACCACATCGGGTTCCGCGCCGTCCTCGGAGCTCGCCCATTCCCAGATACCGGCGCCGCGTGCGCAGTGCGCCCGGGCGGCCTCCAGGTCGAGCCAGTCGAAGCAGGGCTGCTTCCCGGCGACCACGACGTTCACGTAGTCCTTGGAGCGCAGCACGTGATCGGCCACGGACAGCAGGGTGTTGGCGTCCGGCGGCAGATAGACCCGCACGACCTCGGGGGACTTGTTGAGGACATGGTCCACGAAGCCGGGGTCCTGGTGCGAGAAGCCGTTGTGGTCCTGCCGCCAGACATGCGACGTCAGCAGGTAGTTGAGCGACGCGATGGGCCGCCGCCACGGCAGCGGCCGTGAGGTGCGCAGCCACTTGATGTGCTGGTTGGCCATCGAGTCGACGATGTGCACGAACGCCTCGTAGCACGAGAACAGGCCGTGACGGCCCGTCAGGAGATAGCCCTCCAGCCACCCTTGGCAGGTGTGCTCGGACAGGATCTCCATCACCCGGCCGCCGCGCTCCAGGTGCTCGTCGGTGTCGAGCACCTCGGCCTCCCACGCCTTCCCGCTCACGTCGTAGACGGCTTCGAGCCGGTTGGAGGCGGTCTCGTCCGGGCCGACCAGCCGGAAGTCCCGGTGCTCCGCGGTGTCGGCCATGATCTGCTTGAGCAGCCCGCCGAGCACCCGCGTGGGCTCGTGCAGATTCACCCCCGGCTTGTCGACCGCCACCGCGAAGTCCTCCAGCGGCGGCACCGGCAGGTCGCGCCGGAGCAGCCCGCCGTTGGCGTGCGGGTTCAGACCCAGGCGCCGCTCGCCGTCCGGCGTGCAGCTCAGCACCTGGGCGCTCGGGCGGCCGTCCCGGTCGAAGAGCTCCTCGGGGCGGTACGAGCGCAGCCACTGCTCCAACTGGCGCAGGTGCTCCGGGTTGTCACGGACCCCGGCCAGCGGCACCTGGTGCGCACGCCAGGTGCCCTCCACCGGCAGCCCGTCGACCTCGGCGGGTCCCGTCCAGCCCTTCGGCGTACGCAGCACGATCATCGGCCACCGGGCCCGCTCGTCGTCGCCGCCCGCGCGCGCCGCGTCCTGGATGGCGGCGATACGGTCCAGCGCGGTGTCCATGGCCGCGGCCATCGCGCGGTGCACGTCGTGCGGGTCGTCGCCCGTCACGTGGATCGGGTCGTGGCCGTAGCCGCGCAGCAGTTCGTCCAGCTCGTGCTCGGGCAGCCGGGCCAGCACCGCCGGGTTGGCGATCTTGTAGCCGTTGAGGTGCAGGATCGGCAGGACGGCGCCGTCGTGCACCGGGTCGAGGAATTTGTTGGAGTGCCAGGAGGTGGCCAGCGGACCGGTCTCCGCCTCGCCGTCGCCCACGACACACGCCACCAGCAGGTCCGGGTTGTCGAAGGCCGCGCCGTACGCGTGGGACAGCGAATATCCCAGCTCGCCGCCCTCGTGGATCGAGCCCGGCGTCTCGGGCGCGACGTGGCTGGGGATGCCGCCGGGGAAGGAGAACTGCCGGAACAGCCGGGCCATGCCGTCCGCGTCCCGCCCGATGTCGGGATAGGTCGCGGAGTAACTGCCGTCGAGCCAGGAGTTGGCCACCACCGCGGGACCGCCGTGTCCGGGGCCCCACACGCAGAGCGCGTCCAGCCCGCGGGTCCTGATCACCCGGTTGAGGTGGGTGTGCACGAGGTTGAGGCCGGGGGAGGTCCCCCAGTGGCCGAGCAGCCGCGGCTTGATGTGCTCGGGGCGTAGCGGCTCCTCGAGCAGGGGATTGGCGAGCAGGTAGATCTGGCCGACGGACAGGTAGTTGGCCGCCTTCCAGTGGGCGACCAGGGCGGCCAGTTCGGTGTCGTCAAGAGCGCTGCCCGGCTGGGCCGGGGGTGCCTGAGACATGTCTTCCTCCGCGGAGTCGAAGTCGTCGTCCCAGACTCGGAGGTCTCGCCCGCGGTCCGACAGAGCCGACCGGGCAGCGATCGGGGGCCGTTCGGGCCAGCGCCCCCGCGTCGGGACACGGCGTTCCTCGCGCGAGTCTGCCACGAGGTGCCGGTCGGCCTGGGTAACCGCCCGGTGCGTGTGGCGCCGATCCGGGCGGAGACGCCTTCCGCATCGCTCATGGAGCAACCGCCCCGGCCGCGTGGTGCCGACATCCCGTCGGGCGGAGCGCCGCGCGTGGCTCAGCCGTCCTGCCTCGCCTGGTGGCCGCGGAGCAGCCGGCCGTGGGCGGCACGGGAATGGGTGACGACGCATACGTCGATGTCGTCGCCCGAGCCCTCGACGATGATCTCGCCGACACCCCGGCTGAACAGCCTCTGGAGGCGGGTGCGCCGGGTGGCGCCGATCAGGATCTGGCTGGCGCTCACCCGCCGGGCGAAGTCGAGGATGGCGCGGGCCGGGTCGCCGCTGGTGAGCGTGTGGTAGGTGCCGCCGAGTTCTTCCACCAGCGCGCGCTGGCCGGTCGGCAGGTGAGCGGAAGGGGACGTCGACGCGTCGTCGGGCTCGACGTGGACGGCGAGGAATTCGCCTCCCGCGCCGCGGGACGCGGTGCGCTTGGCGCGCCGGATGAGGGTGTCGCCCTCGGCGCCGCCGGAGAGGGCGACCAGCACCCGCTCGCGCGCGGACCAGGGCTCCTGGATGCCGTGGCCCTCGCGGTAGCGCTGAAGAGCCTCCTCCACCCGGTCGGCGGCCCACAGCAGGGCGATCTCGCGCAGGGCGGTGAGGTTTCCGGCGCGGAAGTAGTTGACCAGTGCCAGTTCGGCCCGCTCCGGCGGATAGATGTCGCCGTCGGCCATCCGCTGCCTCAGCGCCTCGGCGGACATGTCCACGAGCTCGATCTGGTCCGCGCCGCGGACCACGTCGTCCGGAACGGTCTCGCGCTGTTTGGCTCCGGTGATGTGCTCCACCACGTCGTTGAGCGATTCGAGATGCTGGATGTTGACGGTGGAGATCACGTTGATGCCCGCGTCGAGCAATTCGTGGACGTCCTGCCAGCGCTTCTTGTTCCGTGAGCCGGGGATGTTGGTGTGGGCCATCTCGTCGACCAGCGCGAGTTGCGGGCGGCGGGCGAGGACGGCGTCGAGGTCCATCTCCGTGAAGGCGCAGTCGCGGTATCCGACGGTCCGGCGCGGCACCTGCTCCAGGCCCTCCGCCATCCGGTGGGTCAGCGGCCTGCCGTAGTCCTCCACGAAGGCGATGACCACGTCGGTGCCCTGGTCGGCACGCAGGTGGCCCTCGCCGAGCATCGCGTACGTCTTGCCCACCCCCGGGGCCGCCCCGAGATACACCCGCAGGCTTCCGCACGCCATGGCCGTTCCCTTCTCGCCGCCGCGGGCGAACCGGCCCGCACATCGGCCGGACGCCCCCGAGATCCCTCGCTTTTGCCCTTTATCTCTCTATTCTCCTGGTTATACATATGAACGGGGGATTTCGCCGCAGGCTCCGTGCTGGTTCCTGGCCGATGTGGAGCGGAACCGGGTGGCGGCGCGAGCCGGCCCACCGGCCCCGGCGCCGGGACCTCGCGAGGGCCGGTCGGCCTGGGCGGCCACCCCTTGTGGCCCTGGAACACGCAGTGCGCGCGCCGCACCGTGAAGGGAGAGGGGCGGCAGGTGAGAGCGCGTCCGCGGAGGAGTGGGTCATGAAGCAGCGTGAGGTCGGGATCGTGATGACGAGTGACGTCGTCAGCGTCCGCCGCGCGACACCGTTCAAGGACGTCGCCGGGCTCCTCGGGAAGCACCGGGTGAGCGGTGTGCCGGTGGTGGACGACGACGAAAAGGTGATCGGGGTGATCTCCGCGACCGACCTGATGTTCCGCCAGGCGGAGCAGGCGTGGAACGTCCCCGCGCGGCGCATGTCCTTGAACTGTGCCGCGTACCGGAAGGCGGCCAAGGCCCGCGCCCGCACCGCGGGTGAGCTGATGTCGGCCCCGGCCGTCACCGTCCAGGCGTACGAGTCCGTCGTCGGGGCCGCGCGCACCATGCTGGAGCACGGGGTGGAGCGGCTGCCCGTCCTCGACGAGGAGAGCCGCCTGGTCGGCATCGTGACGCGGCGCGACCTGCTGCGGGTCTTCCTCCGCCCGGACGACGAGATCCGCGCCGAGGTGATCGACGAGGTCTTCGTCAAGACCTTCTGGGCGCCGTCGGACGCGGTGGGGGTCACGGTCACCGGCGGCGTGGTCACCCTGGAGGGCCGGCTGGAGCGGGCGGACCAGGTGCCGGTGGCCGGCTGGATGACCGGACGGATCGACGGGGTCGTCGGCGTCGTCAACAGACTCACCTCACACTTCGACGACTCCCTCGCCGAAGCGACGCGACCGGAAGGGGCACGGTGATGAGAACCGCTACCACTGGCCTGTTCAGCTCGCTCCCGTCCCCCGGACGGCAGCGGCTGGAGAGCCTTGCCCGAGAGGTGTCGTTCCCCGCGGGCACCCGGATCTACGAGGAGGGCGAGCGGGCCGACCGGTTCTGGGTCGTGCACACCGGCGCCGTCACGCTCGACCTCCGGCGGCCCGGACGCCCGGCTCCCGAGGTGGAGATGCTGGGTCCCGGAGACCTGCTCGGCTGGTCCTGGCTGTTCCCGCCGTACGTCTGGCACATGGGCGCCCAGGCCCAAAGCCCCGTACGGGCGCAGGAGTTCGACGCCACCGTCGTACGGGCGCTGGCCGAAGCGGACCCGGTGTTCGGACGAGCCCTGGCGATGCGGGTCGGCGAGGTCGTCGCTCACCGGTTGCAGAGCACCCGTGCCAGGCTGCTCGACCGGTGAGCACCGCGTGACGCGCGGCGGATACGGAAGCGAAGGAGGGTGAGCGGCCACCCGGCCGTGGGCACGCGATTGGCGACAACGGTGCGCAAGACCCTGCCCCGACGTCCGATACCGGCCAAGGGACCGTTCGGCCCTAGCAACGGGTCCGTACGACCGTTCATGATCGGAGAACCGGGCGCGGCACACGACAGGGCGAAGGATCGGCGCACATGACCGAAGTACGGCAGTTCTCACCGCAGGCGCCGATCAGGGTCTTCCTGCTGGACGACCACGAGGTCGTCCGGCGCGGCGTCCACGACCTGCTCGACTCGGAACCCGACATCGAGGTGGTCGGCGAGGCCGCGACCGCCGCACAGGCCGAGGCCCGCGGACCGGCCCTGCGGCCGGACGTCGCCGTCCTGGACGTCCGGCTGCCCGACGGCGACGGCATCACCGTCTGCCGCGAGCTGCGGTCCCGGATGCCCGGTCTCGCCTGCCTGATGCTGACGTCCTTCGACGACGACGACGCGCTGCTCGACGCGATCATGGCGGGCGCAGCGGGCTATGTGCTCAAGCAGATCAAGGGCTCCGACCTGGTCGCCGCCGTGCGGACCGTCGCCTCGGGGCAGTCGATGCTCGACCCGGCCACCACCTCCCGGCTGATGAGCAATCTGCGCGGCGGCGGCCCGACGGCGACGGCGCAACCCGAGGTCGAGGCGCTCGCCTCGCTGTCGCCGCGCGAGCGCGAGATCCTCGAACTCGTCGGTGAAGGACTCACCAACGGCCAGATCGGCAAGCGCCTGTACCTGTCGGAGAAGACGGTCAAGAACAACGTCTCGCGGCTGCTGGCCAAGCTCGGCGTGGAGCGCCGCATCCAGGCGGCCGTCATGGCCACGCACGACACCGCCCAGCACTCCGGGCCGGAGCACGGCCGCCGCTGAACACGGGGCCGACCGGCCCTCCGGCCGGGCACCAACGGCCCCTCCCGCCGCCCGTCGTGCTCCGTCAGCCTGGAAGCAGGACGGCCGGGAGGAGAACAAGATGCGGACCGCACCACTGGACGCGGAGACCCTGGAGAAGCTGATCTCCGCGGCGGGCGCGGCGCCTTCGATCCACAACACTCAGCCGTGGCGGTTCCGGCTCGACCCCGACACCAGCACGCTGGAGGTACGGGCGGCCGTCGACCGCGGGCTGCGGCACATCGACCCGATGGGACGCGCCGTCCACCTGTCGGTCGGCGCCGCCCTGTTCAACCTCCGGGTCGCGGTCGCCCACTTCGGCTGGGACCCGGTGCCGCGACTGCTGCCCGACCCCGCCGAGCCCGACCTGCTGGCCTCCGTACGCCTGGCCGGACCGCTGCAGACCGGTGTCCGCCACGACCGGCAGGACCTGTACGACGCGATCTGGCGGCGGCACAGCAGCCGGCTGCCGTTCTCCGAGCAGGCGCTCCCCGCCGAGGTGCTGACCGAACTGGCCGAGGCCGCGGACGCCGAGGGCGCCCGGCTGGTACGGCCCGCCGCTGAGGAGACGGCCCGCCTGCTGGAGTTCACCACGGAGGCCGAGCGGCGCGGCATGAGCGATTCCGACCGCCGGGCCGAGAGCCGGAGCTGGATCCGTGAGGGGAGCGCGGACGGCCTGCCGGGCCGGGCGCTCGGCCCGCAGGACAGCGCGGGCCGACTGCCGCTGCGCGACTTCTCCGCGCTGCGCCCGGAGAACTACCAGCCTTCCGCGGCTTTCGAGCGGCACCCGGTGATCGCGGTCCTGTCCACCTGCCACGACCGCCCCGCCGACTGGTTGCGCGCCGGTCAGGCGCTGGAGCACGTCCTGCTCGTCGCGACCGCTCACACTGTCCGCGCGTCACTGCTCCATCAGGCGCTGGAATGGGACGACCTGCGGTGGCTGCTGCGCGACCCGCGCGGCGGCATGGAACACGTACAGATGCTGATCCGCCTCGGCTACGGACCGCAGGGCCCGACCACACCCCGGCGCCCCGCCGCCGACGTCACCGATGCCGGAACGCACACGCCCTAGCCCGGTGCCCGGCTACGCCTTGGGCCCCGCCGAGGGCGGGGCGGCCGGCACCCGCCAGACCAGGCGGGTGCCGCCGCGGGGGCTGGCGGAGAGGGACAGTTCGCCCCCGAGCCGCGCGGCCCGCTCCTCCAGATTGCGCAGCCCGCTGCGGTGCCCGCCGGAAGGGGCGCCCACGCCGTCGTCGTCGACCGTGACGGTCAGGGTCCCGGACGCGACGACCAGGGAGACCTCGGCGGAGGTCGCCCGGGCGTGCCGTGCGACGTTGGAGAGGGCTTCGACCAGGACGGCGACGGTCTCCTCCGCGACCGGCGTGGGCACATCGGTGTCGATCAGCCCCTCCATCCGCAGGGCGGGGGTGAAGCCGAGCGTCGGGACCGCGTCCTCGACCGCCATCGAGGCACGTATCCGAAGGCCGCTCCCGGTCCGCTCCCGGTCGTGCGAGCGCAGTCCGAAGATCGTCGATCGGATGATCTTGATGGTCTCGTCCAGGTCGTCCACCGCACGCAGCAGCCGCTCGCTCGCCTCCGGATGCTGGACGAAGCGCACCGCGCTCTGCAAGGTCATCCCCGTGGCGAACAGCCGCTGGATGGCCAGGTCGTGCAGGTCACGGGCGATCCGGTCGCGGTCCTCCAGCAGCGCGAGCTGCTCGGCGCCGCGCCGCCGCTCGGCCAGCTCCAGCGCCAGCGCGGCCTGCCCGGCGAAGCTCAGCAGCGGCGAGGACTCCGCCTCGGTGAAGGGGACAGAACCCAGCTCGCGGGCGAGCAGCAGCACCCCGCGCACCGCGCCGCCCGCCATCATCGGCACGGCGATCGTCGGCCCCAGGCCGTTCCAGCGCGGCGGCCCCGACGTCACCCGCGGGTCCTTGGCGATCTCCACCGTGGTGATCGGCCGCGCCGCGGCCATCGCGGCGCCCATGAACGAGCCCTCGCACGGCAGCACCAGACCGCGGTGGGTCTCTGCGTCCACCCCCACGGCGATCATCACCTGGAGGTCGCTGGTCCCCTTGACCGGCAGCGCCACCACGCCCAGGTCCGCGGCCAGGATGTGCCGGCCGTGCTCGACGATCAGCCCGAGCACATCCATCTCACCGGCGCCCGACAGCAGCTTGCTCACGATCTCCGCGTTGGCCGCCATCCACCGCTGCCCCTCGCGGGCGGTCTTGTACAGCCGCGCGTTCTCGATCGCGACACCCGCCGCGACCGCCAGGGTCGACAGCAGCGTCTCGTCGTCGCCGTCGAACTCCCTGCCACCGCGCTTCTCGGTGAGGTAGATGTTTCCGAAGACCTCGTCGCGCACCCGGATCGGCACCCCGAGGAAGGAGCGCATCGGCGGATGGTTCGCCGGGAAGCCGTACGACGCCGGGTGATCGGACAGCTCCGCGAGCCGCAGCGGCTCCGGGTGGCGGATCAGCTCGCCGAGCAGACCGTGCCCCGAGGGCAGCGGCCCGATCGCGCGGGCCTCCTCCTCGGACACCCCGACGGTCAGGAACTCCGAGAGCCGCGCGTCGTCGCCGATCACCCCGAGCGCGCCGTACTCGGCGTCCACCAGGACGACCGCGGTCTCCACGATCCGCCGCAGCACATGCGCGAGGTCCAGCTCCCGGCCCACTGACAGTACGGCCTCCAGCAGACTGTGCACCCGATTCTGCGTGCCGCGCACCGCCCCGATGCGGACCTGCAACTCGTCCAGCAACTCATCGAGCTGCAAACGGGGCAAGCGCCCGCCCGAGCTGTCGCCGTCCTCTCCCACCGGTCCTCCACGCGCACCGCGAACCCGAGCATCGACCCCTGCCCACACCGTATCGGCTGAGGTGCCCTGACGGCGGCCGAGTGCCGCGGCGAGAATCGGCGTACGAGCGGCTACGAGGGCTGTGCGGCGTCTCGCGGCTCCCGCGCGGGCACGCTCACGGACGCCTGGTCCGCCGTACGGGTGAGGAATTCCCGCACGCCCGCCACCAGGTGTTCGACCGCGACGTGCGCGCCCGCACCGGTGTCGGCGGGTGTTCCCGTCGCGGCGCCGATGGCGAACACCTCGGGAGTGGCGCGGGACTGGAGGGTGCGCGGGTCCACCCGGACGAGACCGCACGCGTCGCCGAGCCCCGCGGAGCGTACGACGTACCTGGCGCCGCCGTACAGCACACCGTCCGGCGTCGGTACGGGCCGGGCTCCGGTGGCCACCACGAGGACGTCGTAACCGATCGAGGAGCCGTCGGTGCAGCAGACCTCCCGCCGGGCCACGTCGACACTGCCGATCTCCGTGTGGCGGAAGTCGATCCCGGCGCGGAGTCGGCCGTCCTCCGGCGGCAGGAGGGTGTGCGAACCGAGGACGCCGATGGCCATGAGAAGTTCGACCTCGTGGTCACGCGTGTCGTACTTCCCGACCACGACGATCTGGAATTCGCTCTCGTCGTACCGGCGGCGCAGCCTGTTGGCCGCCAGGATTCCGGTGCTGCCGTTTCCCAGGATGACGATTCGCTTCTTCATACCCGCACTGTCCGGCAGCCCCGGCCACCTCCACCACGGGCCAACCGGCCTTCCCCCCGAGGCCGTTCGGGCACCGGCTCGACCTACGCGATCCGGTCGGCGGCCGACGGAACCGGGCGGCCCGGGGCCGCGCCGCTCGCGGGGCGCGGCGGCGAGGGGTGATTCGCCTCAGGTGTCCGCCGGGGCGTGCGGCACGATCGCCACCGGCAGCGTCACCCGGCGGAGAACGGCGTGCGCGGTCGAACCGAGATGCGCGCTGATCGGGGTGGTACGGGGCCGGCGGCCCAGGACGAGGAGCGCGGCGTGCGATGCCGCCGCCGCGAGCTGCGAGGCGGCCCCCGCGACCACGGCCTCGGTGACCACCGGAGTACGGGCGTGCTTCTCGGCCCAGGGGCCCAGGGCCGCCGCGAGCGCCTGATCGGGATCGACGGGACCGGCGCCGTCGTGGAGCGGCTCGCTCCAGCCGTGCACGACGCGCAGCCGCGCGCCGCGCCGGGCGGCTTCGGCGAAGGCGAATTCGACCGGTCGGCCGTCCGGCGCGGCCAGGTCGAGGCCGAGGACGACGTCACCGGCGTCGTCGGCTCCCGGCGGAGCGCCCGTGCCGGAAGCGGCGCTCACCAGGACCACGGGGACCGGTGCCCGGCCCGCGACGGTGAGCGCGGTCGAGCCGAGGACAAGCTCCTGCACCGCCCCCGTGCCTCGTGTGCCCAGCACCACCAGTTCGGCGCTGTCGGCGGCGGAGAGGAGCACCGGAAGCACCTGTTCGGCGATCTGGTCGACGGTGACGGACAGTTCCGGATGCCGGCGGCCGATCTCGTCCGCGGTCGGGTGGGCGGACCATGCGGGACGCGTCACGCGCTCACGGGGAGCCGTCGGCGTGACCGGTCCCGTACGGCTGTGTCCGGGCGGGACCGCCTGTACGAGACGCAGCGGGAGTCCGCGGCGCACGGCGTCGTCCGCGGCCCAGTCCGCCGCCGCGAGGCTCTCGGCCGAGCCGTCCGTCCCCGCGACGACGGCGCCCTTGACGATCGCGCGTGTCATGAATGGACCTCCTTGGCGTGTACCGGCCCCCTGCCTCCAGCATCCCCGCTTTCGGCGCTCGGCGTGAGGGACCGGCGGCCCCGTACCCGTACCGAACGGCCCGGAGCCGTGCGATTCCGGCGGGGTCGGACCGACCAGCAAGGTCATGACGGCCCGGGTGGTGCCGGCCGACAAACGCCTCGACCTGAACGCGCAGGTCACCGTCCAGAAGGCGTACCACGACTACGTGGTGGCCAAGCGCGCGTCGTCGGACGGTCTGGTCGTCGGCGACCGCCCCACCTCCGGCAGTTGCTGTACGCGATGATGCTGCCGTCCGGCTGCGACGCGGCGTACGCGCTGGCCGACACCTGCGGCAGCGGCCGGACGCGGGCCGCACGCGTGGAGTCGTTCATCGCGAAGATGAACTCCACGGCGAAGAGCATCGGTCTGAGGAACACCCACTTCGACTCGTTCGAGGGCGTCGGCAACGGATCGAATCGCTCGACTCCGCGCGAGCTGACGAGGATCGCGAGCAGCGCGATGCGGTACCCCACGTTCCGTGCCGTGGTGAAGACGAAATCGATCAGGCAGAGCGTCGCGAAGAAGAACGGCGGCCACCGCACCATGACGTGGACCAATAC
Organism: Streptomyces sp. NPDC008139; assembly: GCF_042957025.1. NCBI lineage: Bacteria > Bacillati > Actinomycetota > Actinomycetes > Kitasatosporales > Streptomycetaceae > Streptomyces > Streptomyces sp. NPDC008139. The sequence goes on along the minus strand of NZ_JBIBHM010000014.1, from coordinate 141,543 downwards.
CGACACGCTGCTCGGGAGTTATCGCGGCGCCGCCGGCGTCAAGACCGGATCCGGGCCCGTGTCCCTGTTCCGCCTGGTCTTCGCGGCCACCCGCGGCAAGCGGACCGTCATCGGCACGGTGCTCGCCGCTCCGAGCCGGCGGGCCGCGCGGCGGACGCGCGGAAGCTGATGGACTACGCGCTGAAGAGGTAGCGGGGCGGCGGGGGGGGGGAAGCCTCCCGCCCCCGCCCGGCATGGCGTTCGCGGGCGGGGGTAGGGGACGTTCATCCCCCGCAGGGGACTCGCAGGGGATCGCGCCCGGCCGCCAATCGCCCTACCGGCATGGCGGCCGGGGGCCCCGACCGTCACCGGAGCCGGGGCTCGGTCGGCGAGCACACAACGACTCGGTGCGGGAGCGTGCGAGATGTCCGTGAAAGCAGTCGGCTGGGCCAGGTCGTTCCCTGTCTCGTACGGAGTCAGAGCCGGGCGCGAGTGGGCGCGCGAGCACCTGGACGTGCTCGGCTGGAGCACGCAGGCGCCCGACACGGCGGACTCCGTCGTCCTGACCGTCTCCGAACTCGTCACCAACGCGCATGTGCACGCGCACAGCGAGGCCCAGGTCGTCATGGTCTGGGACGGCTGCTGCCTGCACCTGAGCGTCAGCGACTCCTCCGACATGCTGCCCGCCGAGAAGGCGCCCGACGAGGAGCGCACCCACGGCCGGGGCATGGCCATCGTGGACGCGCTCGCCGACGAGTGGGAGGCCCACCCGCGCTCCGACGGAAAGACCGTCACCGCCTGCTTCCACGCGCCCGGCGGCACCTGCACGCACTCCTGGTGAAGCGCCCCGCCGCGGGTGAACTCCAGTCAACTCCTGGGAACTCCTGCGAACTCCCGTGAACGCCGCCCCATTTCGGTATCAGTGCGGCGACACATTCGCAGGGCGATAATCCGACCGCAAAGCCGCGAAAACGGCGTTTTCGCGCTGTACAGACCGTCCCCCGCACGGGCATACTCGGTCACCGGCCAACAGGCCGATCATCGTCGGCGGCGAGACTCCATCGCAGGCCATCGGGCACGAGTCTCGCGTACGGCATAGGGTCCGGCCCGCTCCGCCTGCCTCCGCTGCCCGTTCACAGTGCAGGGAGCAGATTCAGTGCAGCGTTCCATCACCAGACGAGCCATAGGCGTGGTCGGCCTCGGCTCGCTCACCGCCGCCGTCACGCTGGCGGGCGTCGGTACGGCGCAGGCGTCCGGCAACGACAAGAACAACTGCGGCCGGTCGCACATCGAGCACTCCGAGGACGGCGGAAAGACCTGGTCGGACAACGGCCGGATCAACGACCCGGCCCCGACGAAGGTCACCGTCCGGCTGACGGACAAGGTCAACAAGGGCTGCACGTACGTCGTCTCGCTCGCCTCCTACAGCGCCGAGGGCCCCACCTGGGACACCTCGGGCACGCAGGCGTTCCTCGGCTGGGACACCACCCAGCTCGACCACAAGAACACCCGGGCCACCCTGGACGTCAGCGCCTACGCGCCGTCCTGCTTCGGCCAGATCGACCTGTACGGCAACGGCATCAAGTACGACGGCGGCGAGGGCAAGGGCCACGGCAAGCTGCCGCGCTACCCGTACTCCGCGACCCCCGAGAACCTGATCACGGCGTGGAACGGCAGCGCGCCGTGCTCCACCCCGTCCCCGTCGCCCAGCGACTCGGTGACCGACTCCCCGTCCCCGTCCCCCAGCGAGACGACGGACAGCCCCGAGCCCAGCGACTCGACCACCACCTCGCCCGAGCCCTCGGACAGCGAGACGACCAGCCCGTCCCCGACGGACTCCGTCACCGACACCCCGTCGGAATCGCCGTCGGACACCCCGTCCGACACTCCGTCGACGACGCCGAGCTCCAGCGCCCCGGTCGTCGACGACACCACGTCACCGACGGCGTCGCCCACGAACTCCGCGGGCCCGGTCGGCTCGCCGGTCGTGGAACCGGCCTCCGACACCTCCAGCGGTGACCTGGCCGAGACCGGCGGCAACGGCTCGCAGACCGTGGCCTTCGCGGGCGGCGGCGCCGCCCTGCTGGTCCTCGGCGCGGGCGCGGTCTACTTCACCCGCCGCCGCAACAGCAGCGCCCACCGCTGACGGATCCGGCGTACGCGGGCCGGGAGCACGCCGTGACGACGTGCTCCCGCCCGACGTACGCCGGCCCGCGCGGTACGCCGACTCGGCGCGTCCGCCGCTCAGTTGAGGTGGGCGCGCCAGTCCGCCGGGACCCGGCCGGCCGGGCCCGGCACCGGCTGGTCGGCCGGACGGCTCTGCGGCGGGGCCAGCGTCACGTCGGTCTCGACGTACGCGTCGGTCGTGAAGTCCCAGAACCAGTCCTCGCCCGGCTCGAAGGTCCGCATGATCGGATGGCCGGTGGCCGCCGAGTGCGCGCTCGCGTGCTGCGCGGGCGACGAGTCGCAGCAGCCGATGTGCCCGCACTGGGCGCAGCGGCGCAGATGGAACCACCAGCCGCCCGCCGCGTCGCAGTCGGCGCAACCGGCCCCGCTGGGCTGGGCGGTGGGGTCGATACCTGGGGTGGTCGTCATGACGGCTCCCGCTGATTGTCGGACGGACTGTCGGAGCTGGCCTGCCGCGCCGCCTCCGGCCGGGCGTCGGACGCGGCATCAGGTGCGGCCTCCGGCTGCTCCGCCGTGAGCGGCAGGCGGACCAGGAAACGGGTGTCGCCGGGAACCGACTCCGCCTGGAGGTCGCCGTGGTGCTTGTTCACCACGATGCGCCAGGAGATGTCGAGTCCAAGCCCCGTGCCCTCGCCCACCGGCTTGGTGGTGAAGAACGGCTCGAAGATCCTTTCCCGGATCTCCGGCGCGATACCGGCTCCGGTGTCACGGAACTCGACCAGAAGCTGCTCGCGGTCCAGCGCCGTACGCACCGTCAGCGTGCCCGTCCCCTCCATCGCGGCCACCGCGTTGTCGATGAGATTGGTCCACACCTGGTTCAGCTCACCCGGATAGCCGGGGATCTTCGGCAGCGTACGGTCGAAGTCCTTGACCACCTTGATGCCCGGACCGAATTTGCCGGTCAGCATGTGCAGCGTGCTCTCCAGCAAGTCGTGCACGTCCACCACCTGGTACGGCGCCCGGTCGAGCTGCGAATACTGCCGCGCCGCGTTGACCAGGGTCGAGATCCGGGCCGTGGAGTCCTGGATCTCGTTCATCAACAGCTCGGTCTCGACCGTGTAGTTCAGCCACCGCATCGCGCTGTCGAGGGTGTCGGGCGTGACCGTGGCGGCCACCCGCTCCAGCCAGTCCGTGTCGAGCCCGGCCTGCACGAAATTCGGCGCGAGGTCCCACCCGGCCGTCACACCGTGGTCGTCGAGCCAGTCGGAGATGGCGTCCTCGCGGTCCGAGGTCTCCATCGGGGTGAGCTGCACGGCCTTCGCGGACTGCTCGACCGCCCGCTCCTGCAGCTCGATCAGTGTCGCGAGCGTGGCCCGGTCGAGCGGCCCCCCGGCGATCATGCCCAGTTTGTGCCGCATCCCGGCCACCCGCTCGCGCAGCGTGGCCGTGGCCCGCAGCGCCGCCGCGGCCGGATTGTTCAACTCGTGGGTGAGACCGGCCGACAGCGACCCCAGGGCCAGCAGCCGCTCACGCTGGCCGATGGCCTGCTTGGTGCTGCGGTTGCCGAAGAACAGCCCCTCCAGCATGTGCACGGCCATCGGGAACCACTCGCGCATCAGCTCGGCGAAGTGGTCCGCCGACAGTACGTAGAAGCGCGACGGCTCGGTGACCCGCAGCGAGCTGTTGTAGACCTGCGGCACCCGGTCGCCCAGATACGACTGGAAGGCGCCCGCGTACACCCCGCGGTCCGAGGTGCGCGAGACCTCCACGTCGTCGGCCCCCACCCGCCGGGACATCACCACCGTGCCTTCGAGCAGCACGTAGAAGCAGGTCGCGGGCTCGCCCTCCAGATAGACGGCGCCCGGCTCCTCCATCTGCACCCGGCCCTTGCGGCACAGCCAGTCCAACTGGTCGTCGGTCAGCTTCTCGAACAAGAAGAGCGAGCGCAGCTCGGCCACGTCGCACGGCAGGTACTGGACGCTCATAGCCGCTCCAGGTATCGGTGGACGAGCATGACGGCCATGGCGCCCTCGCCGACCGCGGACGCCACCCGCTTGGCGGACTCGGCGCGCGCGTCACCGGCCACGAACACCCCCGGCACGCTGGTCTCCAGGTGGTACGGGGGCCGCTCCAGCGGCCAGTCCACCGGGCGTTCGCCCGGCGGCGCCAGATCGGGACCGGCCACGACGAACCCGCGTTCGTCGCGCAGCACCACCCCGTCCAGCCAGTCCGTCAGCGGGGCGGCGCCGATGAACACGAAGAGCCAGCCCGCGTCGACCGTCTCGGTCAGGCCGGTCGCGGTGTCGCGCAGCGTGATCCGCTCCAGATGGTCCTCGCCCTCGGCGGACACGACCTCCGTGCGCGTACGCACCTTGATCGCCGGGGTGGCCCCGATCTGCTGCACCAGATAGTGCGACATGGACGAGGTCAGCGAGTCGCCCCGGACCAGGATCGTCACGGACTTGGCGCCCCTGGCCAGATAGACCGCGGCCTGCCCGGCGGAATTCGCCCCGCCGACGATGTACACGTCCTGCTCCTGGCAGCGGGCCGCCTCGGTGAGCGCGGAACCGTAGAACACACCGCGGCCCGTCAGCTCCGACACGCCGGGCGCGTCGAGCTGGCGGTAGGACACGCCGGTCGCCAGGATCACCGTGTGCGCCGAGACCGCGGAGCCGTCGGCGAAGGTCACGGTCCGCGCCGAGCCGCTGACCTCGAGCCCCGTGACCTCGCACGCGGTCAGGATCTCGGCGCCGAAGCGGGTGGCCTGCCGGTGCGCGCGGTCGGTGAGCTGCCCGCCGGAGACCCCGTCGGGGAAGCCCAGGTAGTTCTCGATCCGGGAGCTCTGCCCCGCCTGCCCGCCGGTCGCGGTGCGCTCCACCAGCACGGTCCGCAGCCCCTCGGACGCGCCGTAGACCGCGGAGCCGAGACCGGCGGGGCCGCCGCCGATGACCACCAGGTCGTAGAAGCGCGCCGAGGGCGTCGTCGCCAGACCGACACTGCTGGCCAGATCCTGGTCGGTGGGCTCCACCAGCGGCTTGCCGTCCGGGGTGATCACCACCGGCAGCCGTACCCCGTCCTCGTCCGCGGCGGCCAGCAGCTTCTGGCCCTCCGGCTCGTCCGAGGCGTACCAGTGATACGGCACCTGATTGCGCGCCAGGAATTCGCGGACCCCCGACGAACGCGCCGACCAGCGGTGGCCGATGACCTTCGTCTCCCGCACCGGACGGTGGTCCGAGGCGCGCCAGGCGTCGAGCAGCGCGTCCACCACCGGGTACAGCTTCTCCTCCGGCGGGTCCCAGGGCTTGAGCAGATAGTGGTCGAGGTCCACCACATTGATGGCGTCGATGGCCGCGCCCGTGTCGGCGTACGCCGTCAGCAGCACGCGGCGGGCGCCTGGATACACATCCATCGCCCGTTCGAGGAATTCGATGCCGTTCATCGCGGGCATCCGGTAATCCGCCAGGATCACCGCGACCGCGTCGCCGCGCAGCCGCATCTCGCGCAGCGCCTCCAGCGCCGACTCCCCGGACTCCGCCCGGACGATCCGGTGCTCCTCGCCGTAGCGCCGCCGCAGGTCGCGTGCGACCGCACGCGACACCGAGGGATCGTCGTCGACGGTCACGATCACGGTCCGTGTCGCGCCGCTGGGCTCTGTCCCCAGCATCCATGCCCCCATTCGTGCGGATCACCGGTGCCGGGCCACGGCATGGCGCCGGGGCCCGCCACTCCCATCCTAGGTACGCGGTCTGTCACCCGCAGTTCCACCGTGTTCGCCCTCGGAGGACGCGCCCGGCGGCACCTCGGCGCCCCCCGGCCGCCGCGCCGTACGCGCTCACCGTCAGGCGCCGGGCGCCACGGAGCGTGACGGTCCGACCGGCTCGACAGGAGGTCCGGGCCCATCGACGGCACACTGAGGGACGGACCAGGACGATCCGCCCCGCCGGCCCGGCGGCCCGCGGGAACGCGTCCGGCCCTCCGTCGAACCCGTCAGGTGGTGATTGCCGTGTCCATGCGCCAGAGCCCGCGCCCCGGGACGGGCGCGACATCGAGCGACGCCGTCTTCGGCGCGCCGTGCTGGGTCAGTCTGACCTCGCGCGACCTGGCCGCGACCCACCGCTTCTACGCGGCGGTCCTGGGCTGGACCTACCGCGGGACGAAGCTGGGCGGCCGGTTCAGCGTCGCGCTGGACGACGGCAGGCCGGTGGCGGGCATCGCCGAGCTGGCCTCCGCCTGGCAGGTGCCCGTCGCCTGGACGCCGTACTTCGCGGTCGAGGACGCCGACGAGACCGCGGCCAGGATCAGGGAGCGCAGCGGCACCGTGGCCGTCGGCCCGATCGCCTTCGAATCCGGCCGCGCGGCCCTGGCCGCCGACCGCAACGGCGCCGTCTTCGGCATCTGGGAGGGCCTGCTCTCCGAATCCTGGCCGCGCTGGCGCGACGAGCAGCCGGTATGGCTGCGGCTGCGCACCCCCGACCCGTTCGAGGCGGCCATCTTCTACGGCGAGGTGCTGCTGTGGGCCAGCGACCGGCCGGGCGCCTGCGAGGTGGCGTACGAGGGCGACGAGGTGGTGCTGCGCAGCGCGGGGCGGGTCGTGGCCCGGCTCGGCCGCGGCGCGGTGCAGGCCGCGCTCGACCCCGTCGAGCGCCCGCACTGGGAGGTCTTCTTCACCCTGCGCGACCTGCCCGCCGCGCTGCGGGCGGTCCGCGCCAACGGCGGCGGTGTCGTGGCGCACCACGCGGGCCCCGCGGGGGAGTCGGCGGTCGTCCGTGACCCGGACGGCGGACTGTTCACGCTGACCGCGCCGGACGTCACGTAGCCCGTTCGGGGCTGCCCGTCAGCCGTGTGCGCGCGACGAGGTGCGGGCCGGGCGGTACCGGGTCACGGTGAAGGCTCACCCACCCACACACAGGAGAGTGACATGCTTCGTCGTATCGCCATCACCGTCGCCGCCGTTTCCGCCGCCGGGCTCCTGTCGGCTGTTCCGGCCGCTGCCGCCGTCTCGCACGACGGCGGTCACTCCGGGATGGGCGGCTTCCACACCGCGGGCGGCTTCGCCGGTTTCGAGAAGACCAACCTCGGCGGCCCGTACGGGATCACCACCGTCAAGGGTGAGATCGGTGGCTTCGAGGCCGGTGGCGGCTACGCGTTCGAGGGCCACCACAGCTCCCACTGACGTCGCGGCCGTCCGCTGACGGCCCGCGTCCGCGCATGCGGCGGCCCCGCGCCCACGGTTCCTCCCTGCCGTGGGTGCGGGGCCGCCGTCGTGCGCGCTCAGGTGCCGCCCGCTCAGGTGCCGCCCGCTCAGGCGTCGGGCGCTCAGGTGTTGTTGGCGAGATTCTGCAGTCCGCTCAACGCCCCGTTGAAGTAGTCCTGGTCACCGGGGAAGACGCCGGAGTCGGCGTGCTGCCAGAAGGTGTAGAACGGCCAGCCGGCCGGCAGGGTGCCGACGCTGGAGGCGTACCGCGCGATGAACAGCGGGTCGTTGGCCGAGTAGGCGGAGGTGTTGCCCGTGCAGGTCGTCCACCAGTTGGTCGTGGTGTAGATCGTCGCCCAGCGGGTGGTCTTGGCGTGCACCTCATTGATGAACGACGTGATCCAGGTACGCATCGCGGCCTGGCTCAGCCCCCAGCAGGTGGACGACGGCCCGTACTCGATGTCCAGCATGGGCGGCAGCGTCTTGCCGTCCTTGGACCAGCCGCCGCCGTGCGCGACGAAGTAGTCGGCCTGGGCCGCGCCCGTCGAGGCGTTGGGGTTCGCGAAGTGGTAGGCGCCGCGGATGAAGCCCGCGTTGTACGAACCCGTGTAGTTCGCCGAGAAGTTGGGGTCACGGAAGGTCGTGCCCTCGGTGGCCTTCATATAGGCGAACCGGGCGCCGTTGGCGTACGCGCCCGCCCAGTTGACGGCGCCCTGGTAGTGGCTCACGTCGAAGCCGAGGGTCTGGGCGGCGTTCGGGGTCACCGCGCCGCCGCTCGACCGGCCCTCGTGGGCCGCGACGGTCGAGCCCATCCAGTCCAGTTCGGGGTGTGCGGTCGGGCTGCCGCCGCCGGAAGGGGAGGTCGCGGTGGCCGCGCCGGGAGCCGCGACGAACAGGGCGAGGAGAGCGGTCAGCGTGCCGATCGCCGCGAGCGCGCGGCGTGGCACCGACCGGCGCCGGGAGTCGTGTCCGGCGTTGTCCATGTGCGCCTCCAAGGGCGAGGGGGGTGGTTCCTTGGTGGTGTGGTCATGACAACGAGGTACGTTACGCGCGTAGAACCGAGGGGCGGAAGGGACTCCGGTGACCATCATTGGTCTATGCCAGTACGCGGGGCCGGGAGCTGCGGCGCGCCCCGGTGGTGAAAGTACGCAGGACGCCGCCGGAGGCGGTGTGGACAGCGCGCCCGGCGGTGTGGTTAATCGAGGCATGGACCCCGGCGGTCGGCGATGCGGCCACGGCCGGGGCGCGGACGACCGGGCGGCGCGGCCCGTGCATCCGGCACGTTCGCTTCCGGCACGATGGGTACGTTCTCGCACGTTGGCGCGGTTCCGAGGAGGGGGAGACCCGGTGAGCAGCAGCCTCAACAAGGGCAGCGGGAAGATCGAGGTCCAACTGCGGTGGGATCCGAGTCCGTTGGGCTCGCCCGACACCGATCTCGACCTGATCGCCGCGACGTTCGCCACGGACGACCGGCACGGCGAGCCCGCGTACCTCGTGTACTTCGACAGCCGTTCGCCCGACGGCACCATCACCTTGAACCGCGACAGCAAGACCGGCAAGGGCTTCGGCGCCGACGAGAGCATGACCATCGAACTCGACCGGCTGTCGGCCTCGTACGGCCGCGTCGTGGTGGGCGTCGCCATCCAGCAGCGCGACGGCCGGCTCACCTTCGGTCAGGCGGCGAACCCCGACATCCGGTTGCTGGAGGGATACAACGCCCTCCTGGAGTACGACTTCGCCGATGTGGCCGACGCCACGGCCGCGACCGTCGCCGAATTCACCCGCGGGGACGCGGGGGAGTGGCGGTTCCACCGGAACATCCGCGGATACGACGCCGATCCGGCCGCCTTCGGACGGCTGATGGGCGGCGGGGCCGCCTAGAGAGCGGCCGTTGCTTCCTGGCGCGCGCCCAGCGGCTGGTCCAGGACGTTCTCAGCGCGCGCCCATCCGCTGGTCCAGGACATTCCCGGGGACGAGCCCCCGAGGCCGGGGCCGGAGGCCCGTGCGGAGCGCTCCACGCCGCTCTTCCGCGACGAGCCGGGGTGCGCCGTCGGCCTGCCCGCGGATCGCGGGAGGTGTCCGCACGCCCGGAGAAGGTGCGAGCGGAACGGCAACTGGCGTCCTGTGGGCGGAAATTGCGCGCCCCCGGTCAGCGGACACGTCATCACACAAGTCGCCGAATGGGTGAAGGCGCCATCATGTCGGCGCCGGGCGCGGCTCCGGCGCTGCTAGCTTCCGTGATGTTGGTCTGATTGCACCGATTCGTCCATTTGTAGACGGATCTGTGCTGATCGGTTGTCCGGATGCACGGCGCACGGGGTCGCACCTGGCCGTTCTGACCGAAGGCGTGGAAATCTGCATGTCCGACAAGGCCGGACCGGGCGGTGGCAGCGGCGGCGGGGCGCTGGGACGTCTGGAGAACCGCCCTCCGCTGGCGTTCGGGACGGAGGTGCTGCGCGGCATCGCGCAGGTGGACTTCATGCCGAGCGCGCTGTGCGGGGCGGTGTTCCTCGCGGCGCTGTTCGTCTCGGGCTGGCAGCACGGGGTGTACGGGCTGCTGGGCGCGGCGGTCGCCACCGCGACGGCCCACGTGCTGGGCATCGAGCACGCGTTGGTCGGCGCGGGGCTGCGGGGGTTCAACGGCTGTCTGGTCGGCACCGGCTTCTCGGTCTTCCTCGGCCCCGGCCACTGGTCGACGTTCCTGCTCGCCGTCTTCGCCTCCAGCCTGGTGGTCGTCGTGACGACGGCGCTGGCGATCATGCTGGGGACCTGGGACGTACCGACGTTCACCATTCCGTTCTGCCTGGTCACCACCGTCATGACCGTCGGGGCGCCGGGATTCGAGAAGGCGTGGCATCAGGGGCACAGCCTCGCAGCCCTGCCCGCGACCGCGAGCGGCCGGACCGCGCTGACGTGGGATCAGACCTGGCACGCCTTCCTCTCCAGCTTCGGCCAGATCTTCTTCATGTCCCAGTGGTACGTCGGCCTGATGTTCCTCATCGGCATCGCGCTGGCCAACCGGCTGGCGGCGGCGATGGCGTGTGTGGGAAGCGCGACCGCGCTGGCCGTCGCGGTCCTGCTCGGCGCACCTGCGGCCGAGGTCGGCCAGGGGCTGCTGGGGTACAACGCGGTCCTGGTGGCGATGGCGCTGTGCGGGGTGTTCGTCGCGCCCGGCCCCTGGAGCCTGGTCTACGCCATCGGCGGCGCGGGGGTGGCGACGGTGGTGACCTCCGCCCTCGACAACATCGTCGCGCCTTTCGGCGGACACGCCCTCACCTGGCCGTTCGTGCTGACCGCCGTGGTCTTCGTCGCCGCCGTCCCCTCGATCCCGCGCCTGCGCCGCACGTGACAGCCCGCATGTGATCACCCTCAGGCGACCTCCCGCCCCCTGTCCGTACCCCTGAAGCCGAAGAGCCCAACCGAAGAGCCGAAGAGCCCAAGAAGAGAGTGAACGGATGAACCTCGCCCCTCGCGAAGTCGACAAGCTCCTCATCTACGTGGTGGCCGATCTGGCCCGCAAGCGCCGTGACCGCGGTGTGAAGCTGAATTACAGCGAGGCATGCGCGCTGATCAGCGAGGCCATCCTGGAGGCCGCGCGCGACGGGCGCTCCGTCGCGGAGTGCATGGAGCTGGGCAAGCAGGTCGTCGCCGCCGGTGACGTGATGCCGGGCGTACGCGACATGCTGCCGCTGCTCCAGGTGGAGGCCGGATTCGTCGACGGCACCAAGCTGGTGTCCTGTCACGACCCGGTCGGGGCATGACGGCGCCGAGCCCCGTCACGGTGCGCACCCCGGCCGCCGCCGCGAGCGTGGTGCTCGTCGGCGGGCACGAGAGCGCCGCCGCCCGCGACCTCGCGCCGTGGGCCGGGAGCGGCACCGGGGACACGTACACCGTGGTCCCGGCCGGGGCGCCGCTCACCCAAGCGGTCGCCCGCCTGCTCGCCGAGCGCGACGCACCGGTCTGCGTGATCCCCATGACGCTGGGCCGCGACCGCGCGCTGGTCGCCGAGGCGGCGCGGTCGCTGCGCTGGGCACAGGAGGGCGGCGGCAGCGGACGTACGGTGCTGAGCGCGCCCTTCGGCACCCAGGACCACCTGGTCGGCTGGCTGCGCGCCGCCGCGGGCCGGGGCGCGGGAGAGGCTACCGCCGTCCTGGTCACCGCGCCCGCCGCCGACCCGTTCGCCGACGCCGATCTGTTCCGGGTGGCCCGGCTGGTGCGCCAGTACGGCGGCCACCGCTGGGTCGAGGTCGCCTTCACCGACGGCGACCCCGATGTGCCGCAGGGCGTGGAGCGCTGCCGACGGCTCGGCGCCGAGGACGTGCTGCTGCTGTCTGCCGGGTTCGGGCCGCCCACCACGTCGTCCCCGCCGGTCGCGGGCGCGGTCGACGGCGGCCCGCTGCTGAGCCGGGCGGCCGTCGAGGGGGTCGTCGCGGCCCGCCGCACCGAGGCCCTGCACCGGCTGGCGCACGGCGACGACGGCGTCGCCGCGGGCCTGGACGCCGACCACGGCCACGGCTTCGCCCACACGCACGCCGACGTCTCCGCACCAGGTGCGCACACCCACAGCCACCCGCACGCCCATCTCCCGCACTGAACCGACCGGTTGCCGCCGTTCCCGCGAGAAAGAGAGACCAGCCATGCCGAATTACTTGTACGGCGATGATCCCGTCGAGATCAACGCCGGCCGCGCCACGGCCACGGTCACCGTGTCGAACACCGGTGACCGCGGGGTCCAGGTCGGCTCGCACTACCACTTCTTCGAGGCCAACCGGGCCCTGGAGTTCGACCGCGAGGCCGCGTACGGAATGCACCTGGACATCCCTGCGGGCACCTCGGTGCGCTTCGAGCCCGGCGATTCACGGGAGGTGACGCTGACCGCATTCGGCGGCCACCGGCGGCTGGTCGGCTTCAGCGGGCTCGTCAACGGCGGCCTGAACTCGGCCACCACCCGGATCGCCGCCGAAGCCCGCGCCGTCGCCCTGGGGTTCAAGGGCGCGACGGGGGACAGCGCCGGCGGCGCGGGCAAGGGCGCCGCCGACGGCGCCGCGAAGAACGACAAGGGCGCGAAGAGCGCGAAGAACAAGACGAAGGGTGACCGGTGATGGCGACGCTCCCGCGCAAGCAGTACACGGACCTGTACGGCCCGACCGTCGGCGACCGTTTCCACCTCGCCGACACCAACCTCGTCGTCGAGGTCGAGAAGGACTTCAACGAGGGCCTCTACGGCGACGAGGCCGTCTACGGCGGCGGCAAGAGCATCCGTGACGGCATGGCCCAGGACCCGCAGGCCACCGCCGCCCAGGGCGCGTTGGACCTGGTCATCACCAACGTGGTCGTGCTGGACCCGGTGCTGGGCGTGGTCAAGGGCGACATCGGCGTCAAGGACGGCTTCATCGCGGCGGTCGGCAAGTCCGGCAACCCGCACACCCAGAACGGCGTCCACCCTCTGCTGACCATCGGTCCCGGCACCGAGGTCATCTCCGGCGAGCACCTGATCGCGACGGCCGGCGGCATCGACACGCACATCCACTTCGTCTCCCCGCAGCAGGCCGAGGCGGCGCTGAGCAACGGGATCACCACGCTGGTGGGCGGCGGCACCGGACCCACCGACGGCACCAACGGCACGACCTGCACACCGGGCCCGTGGAACATCGGCCGGATGTACCAGGCGGCCGAGGATCTGCCGGTCAACATCGGGCTGTTGGGCAAGGGCAACGGCTCGCAGCCCGACGCGCTGGTGGAGCAGGTCGAGGCCGGGGTGTGCGGTCTGAAGGTGCACGAGGACTGGGGCACCACCCCGGCCGTGATCGACACCGCGCTACGGGTCGCCGACGAGTACGACGTGCAAGTGGCCATCCACACCGACTCGTTCAACGAGTCCGGGTTCTTCGAGGACACCCTGTCCGCGATCGACGGCCGTACGATCCACACCTTCCACACCGAGGGCGCCGGCGGCGGTCACGCCCCGGACATCATGCGGATCGCCGGTGAGCCCAACGTCCTGCCGTCGTCCACCAACCCGACCCTGCCGTACACGGTGAACTCGGTGGACGAGCTGCTGGACATGGTGATGGTCTGCCATCACCTCAGCCACGACATCCCCGAGGACGTGTCCGTCGCCGACTCGCGGGTCAGGGCGGAGACGATCGCGGCCGAGACGGTGCTGCACGACGAGGGCGTCATCTCCATCTTCTCCTCCGACTCCCAGGCAATGGGCCGGGTCGGCGAGTCCTTCACCCGCGCCTTCCAGACCGCACATCACTGCAAGGACCAGCGCGGCAAGCTCGACGGCGACAGCGAGCGCAACGACAATCTGCGCGTGCTGCGCTACCTCGCGAAGATGACGATCAACCCGGCCATCGCGGCGGGCATGGCCGAGCACATCGGGTCGCTGGAGGCGGGCAAGCTCGCGGACATCGTGCTGTGGCCGATCAACGCCTTCGCGGCCAAGCCGAAGATGGTCATCAAGGGCGGCCTGGTCAACTGGGCCCAGATGGGCGACCCCAACTCCTCGCTGCCCACCCCCCAACCGGTGTACTACCGGCCGATGTTCGGCGCGAAGGGCCGCGCCAAGCAGGCCACCCGGGTCTCGTTCATGTCCCAGGCGGGCATCGCGGGCGGTGTCCCGGAGCGACTCGGCCTGGAGAGCAGGATTCTGCCCGTACGGCACTGCCGCTCGGTGGGCAAGCAGCACATGGTCCGCAACAACTCCCTGCCGAAGATCACCGTCGACCCCGAGACGTACAAGGTGACGCTGGACGGAGTCCCCACGACCATCGACCCCGCCCGCGAACTGCCGCTCACCCAACTGTTCTTCCTGGCATGACGTCTTCGAACGACGCGCACGGCTCGGACGACGCCCACACCCCGGCCGCCCCGCACGCTCCGGCCGATTCCGTCATGGGGCGGTCGGGGCGGCTGGGGGCGCTGCTGGTCAGCCTCCAGCTGACCGACTCGGCCTTCCCCAGCGGCTTCTACACCCTCTCGCACAGCCTGGAGGGCTTCGCCCAGGCCAAGGCCGTGACGGCGGCCGAGGTGCCGGGGCTGCTCGCCGGCCTGCTGCGCCACGGGATCGGTCCCTGCGACGCCACCGCCCTGGTGCTCACGCACCGGGCGGTGTGCGCGGGGGACTGGGACCTGGTCGCGCGGGTCGACCAGCGGTTGCACGCGGCCAAGCTCAACCGCGAGATGCGGGTGGCCTCCACCCGCGTCGGGCGCCAACTCCTCGACATCGCGGGCACCGTGATCGGCGGACCCGTCCTGGAGCGCTACGCGGCGCTCGTGGCGGGCGGCGGGGCGCCGGGCTCGCAGGCGGCGGTCGCGGGCGCGGTGTACGCCGCCGCCGGGGTGGACGCGGAACAGGCGGTGACCGGCGACCTGTTCGCGCTCTCCGTCAGCTTCGTCGGCGCGGCGCTCCGGCTGCGGCTGACCGACCACGTCCGGGCCCAGGTCGTCCTGCGGGCGACGGCGCCCGTGATCGAGGAGGTCGTCGGGCGGGCCCTCACCGCGGAGCTGGCCGACCTCGGCGGCTGCGTACCGATGGCGGACGTCATGTCGGGCCGCCACGAACGCGCGCAGGCACGGCTGTTCATGACCTGACGCCCCGTCATGTCCTGACTCCGGCCGCACGGCCGGACCCCCACCACGACACACACATTCAGCGACGGAAGGCAGCACCCCATGCACAACGAACGCCACGTCCTGCGCGTCGGCATCGCGGGCCCGGTGGGATCGGGCAAGACGGCGCTGATCGAGGCCCTGGTGCCGATCCTCACCAGCCGCGGGCACCGGCCCGCCGTCGTCACCAACGACATCTACACCCAGGAGGACGCCCAGCACGTCCGGCGGACCCTGGAAGGCGTGCTCGACCCCGAGCGTGTGGTGGGCGTCGAGACCGGGGCGTGCCCCCACACGGCGGTGCGCGACGACCCGACGATGAATCTGGCGGCGGGCGCGGAACTGCTTGACCGTTTCCCCGACGTGGACACGCTGCTCTTCGAGTCCGGCGGCGACAACCTCACCCTGACCTTCAGCCCGGTCCTGGTCGACCTCTTCCTGTTCGTGCTGGACACCGCCGAGGGCGAGAAGATGCCCCGCAAGCGCGGTCCCGGCATCACCGAGTCGGACCTGCTGGTCATCAACAAGATCGACATCGCCCAGTACGTGCGGTGCGACCTGTCGGTGATGGAGGCCGACGCGCACCGGGTACGCGACGGCGCGCCGGTCATCCTCACCAACTGCCTGAGCGGGCAGGGTCTTGAGGAGATCGCCACCTTCCTGGAGACGTACCGCAAGGTCGCCGCCGTATGAGCCTCACCGGCACCGCTCGTGCCCGGGCGCCGCGGCAAGCGCCGTCGCCGGCCGTACGAGTGGCCGAACCGGACGGGCCCGAGCACCCGGTGCGTACGAAGGGCTCCGACGACCGGGCCGCCGCGCCGCCGCGCCCCGCCCGGCTGGACCCGGCGCACTACGAACCCGCGCGCGTCCCCCGGGAGGTCCGCCGGCACGCGGCCGTGCCCGACACCCTGCCGGTCGGTCACGCGGGCAAGGTCGGGCTGCTGGAGCTGACCTTCGAGCGCCGCGCCGAACGGACGGAACTGACCGGCCACTTCCAGAAGACCCCGCTCCAGATCATGCGCCCCCTCTACTACGACCCGGCCAGGCCCGACCTGCCCATCACACAGGTGATGTCGACCGGCGGCGGCATCCTGCAAGGCGACCGGCTCCGTATCGACGTCACCTGCGGACCGGGCGCGGCCACCCACCTCACCACGCAGACGGCCACCAGGGTCCACCGCATGGAGTTCGACTACGCGACCCAGCAGGTCGCCATCGACGCCGGGGCCGACTCCTACGTCGAGTACCTGCCGGACCCGACGATCCCCTACGCCGGGGCCCGTTACTACCAGCGCACCACCGTCACCGCCGACGCCACCGCGACCGTCCTGGCCGCGGAGACGCTCTACGCGGGCCGCCTGGCGCGCGACGAGCGCCACGCCTACGAGGTCTTCGCCTCCGACGTCGAGATCCGGCGCCCCGACGGCGCGCTCCTCGCCGTGGACGCCATGCGGCTCGAACCCCGCGCTGCCCCGGTGACCGGCCTGGCCGTCCTCGGCGGCCACGACATCGTGTCCACCTTCTACGTCGTCACCGCGCGCGCACCGGCCGCGGCCGTCGCCGACACCCTGCACGAGGCCCTCGCCGACAGCCCGGCGCTCTTCGGCGTGAGCGTGCTGCCCGGCGACAGCGGGGCCTGGCTGCGGCTGCTCACCGACGACCCGCGGACCGCCGCGAGCGCGCTGCGTCTCGCGTGGGACGGCGTACGCAGGCTGCTGATCGGCGTACCCGCGCCCGCGATGCGCAAGCCCTGACCCCCGCACGCCCAGCCGACGACGACAACGGCGCCGACCTCGACCGAACGCCGTACGTTCACAGGAGTTTCCCTTGCTCATGGCCGCCACCGCCAACACGGGCGACACCGCCTGGCTCCTGGCGAGCACCGCGATGGTGCTGCTGATGACACCCGGCCTGGCCTTCTTCTACGGCGGCATGGTCCGCACCCAGCACGTGCTGGTGATGCTCAAGATGAGCTTCGTCTGCCTGGCCCTGGTGACCGTGCTGTGGCTGGCGGTCGGCTACACCCTCGCCTTCGGTCCCGACCTCGGCGCGGGCCTGCTCGGCAACCTCGACCACGCCTTCCTGCGCGGCGTCACCATGACCGACCTGCACGGCAGCGTCCCCACGCTGCTGTTCTCCTGCTTCCAGATGTCGTTCGCCATCATCACCGTCGCGCTGATCAGCGGTTCCATCGCGGGCCGCGCCACCATGCGCGGCTGGCTGGTCTTCGTGGCCGCCTGGACCCTGCTGGTCTACGTACCGCTGGCGCACTGGGTGTTCGCCCCCGACGGCTGGGTGTCCGCGCATCTGAAGGCGCTGGACTTCGCGGGCGGTCTCGTCGTCGAACTCAACTCCGGCGCGGCGGGCCTGGCCGCGGCCGTCGTGCTGCGCAAGCGCAAGGACTTCGAGCGCCGGCCGGTGCGCCCGCACAATCTGCCGCTGGTCGTGATCGGCCTGGCCCTGCTGTGGTTCGGCTGGTTCGGCTTCAACGCGGGATCCGCGCTGCATGTGGAGGGCGCGGCGCCCACCGCCTTCCTCAACACCCAACTCGCCGCCTGCGCGGCCATGATCGGCTGGCCGCTGATCGAGAAGTGGCGGCTGGGCAGCGTGGACATGCTCGGTGTCACCTCCGCGGCCGTCGCGGGCATGGTCGCCATCACACCGTCCTGCGGTGAGGTGTCGCCGCTGGGCGCGGTGTGCATCGGCTTCGCCGCGGGGGTGGTGTGCGCCTTCGCCATCAACCTCAAGTTCAAGATCGGCGTGGACGACACCCTGGACGTGGTCGGCGTGCACGGCTGGGGCGGCATCGTCGGCACGGTGTCCATCGGCCTGTTCGCGACCTCCGCGATGAGCGGACGCGAGGGCCTGTTCTACGGCGGCGGTTTCGATCTGCTCTGGCGCCAGATCGTCGCCGTGCTGGCCTGCGGCTCGTTCTCCTTCGTCGTCACCTGGCTCATCGCCCAGGCCGTCAACCGCACGGTCGGCTTCCGTACCAAGGTGGAGTACGAGGACGTGCCGGGCCGGGACGAGGAGATCGCGTACGACAACGCGACGCTGGACGAGGTCAGGGCCCGGCTGGACGAGCCGCGCCACCCGGAGCGGGTGGGCGCCCCGGCGGCCCCGGACGACGACATGGCCCGCGTCAACAGGATCCTCGACGTCCTGGAACAACGCGAGCGCGACCGATGACCGCGCCCGCGTACCCATCCGCAGCCGTACTCGTACCCGAATCAGCGGCCACGCCCGGCCGTCCGTGTGAGGACCCGTCATGAACCAGCACTTCGACTCCGGCAACACCGCCTGGCTGATGATGGCCACGGCCATGGTCCTGCTGATGGCCCCGGGACTCGCCTTCTTCTACGGCGGCATGGTCAGGACCAGTCAGATCATCGCCATGCTCAAGATGTGCTTCGCCTGTGTCGCCGTCGTCACGCTGATCTGGTGGGCGGTCGGCTACTCGCTCGCCTTCGGCCCCGACGCCGAGGGGCTGGGCATGATCGGCACCCTCGACCACGCCTTCCTGCGCGGCATCTCCCTCAACAGTGCGACCGGTGACGTGCCCACCGTGATCCACTCCGTCTTCCACATGAGCTTCGCCATCGTCACCGTGGCCCTGATCAGCGGATCGGTGGCCGGGCGCGCCACGATGCGCGGCTGGACGGCCTTCGTCTGCGCCTGGACGCTGCTGGTGTACGTGCCCATGGCGCACTGGGTGTTCGACAGCGACGGCTGGGTCGCCAAGGAGGTCGGCGCCGTCGACTTCTCCGGCGGCACCGTGGTCGAACTCAGCTCGGGCGCCGCGGGTCTCGCCCTGGCCATCGTCGCGGGCAAGCGCGAGGACTTCGAGCGTCAGCCGATCCGTCCGCACAATCTGCCGCTGGTCGTGATCGGCCTGGCCCTGATGTGGTTCGGCTGGTTCGGCTTCAACGCCGGTTCCTATCTGAACGGGCCCGCCAGCACCACCATGGCCTTCGTGAACACCCAGTTCGCGGCGGGCGCGGCCATGATCGGCTGGGCTGTGACCAGCTACTGGCACAACCGGCGCGTCACCCTGCTCGACATCTCCATGGGCGCGGTCACCGGCCTGGTGTCCATGACGCCGCTGGCCGCCGGGGTCAGCCCGGTATGGGCCACCGTCATCGGCTTCCTCGCCGGGCTGACCTGCGCCTTCGCGGTGAGCTGGAAGTACCGGCTCGGCGTGGACGACACCCTGGACGTCGTCGGCATCCACGGCTGGGGCGGCCTGTTCGGCATGGTGATGGCCGGCCTGGCCGCGACCGGCGCCGTCACCGGCAAGAAGGGCCTGTTCTACGGCGGCTCGTGGGGGCTGCTCGGCGACCAGCTCGTCGCCGTCCTCGTCCTGGGGCTGTTCTCCTTCACCATGACCGCCGTCATCGGCAAGGTCGTCGACAAGACCGTCGGGCTGCGCCAGCCCGGCGGCATCGTGGAGCACGAGCAGGCGTACGACACGGATGTCGCCAGCCAACTCCAGGACGTCACCGACGCGTTGCGCGGTCCCGCCGCGCCGACGGACGACAACGACCCCAGTCATCTCATCGCCCAACTGCGCACTCTGCTCGCCTCCCACGAGCGGAACTGACCTTCGTACGGGCCGCCGCGCAGGGGGCCGGATCGGGCACGGCAGGCGATTGCCGACATGTTACCTCGCTGTGAATAGAAAAATTCATCTTCCCGAGGCATTGCATTGGATGCGTCACAAACTTACGTTGCATAGGTCGATTCACGGCGGCCACGTAATGACGCGACCGTGCGCAAAGGGGCCTGGGTGGCGGGTGAGGGGACCGTGATCCGGGAGCCCGAGGTGGGAGGAAGAGATGGATCGTTCGGTGAGAGTCCTCGTGTCCGTCACGGCCGCGCTGCTGGGGGTGGTGACGGTCGCGGCATGCGGCGACGGCGGTGGACCGGCCGCGAACGCCGGCCCGACCGGGAGCGGCAGCGCCTCCGCGGCGGCGTCCGCGAGCGGTGACCCCGCGCTCAACGCGCTGCTGCCCGCGGCGATCAGGAAGTCCGGCGTCGTCAAACTGGCCACCGACGCCGAGTACCCGCCGTGCGAGAGCGTCGAGGGCGGCAGCAAGACGATGGTCGGGTACGAGCCCGACCTGTGGAACGCCATGGCCGCCAAGCTCGGCATCCGGGTGGACGCCACGTCGATCACCTTCGACAGCCTCATACCGGGTGTCCAGAGCGGCCGTTACGACATGGCCATGGAGTGCATATCGGACAACACCGAGCGCGAGAAGCAGGTCACCTTCGTCGACAACGCGTACGCGACCGGCGCCGTCTACACGCTGGAGTCCAACACCAAGGTCACCGCCGACCCGCTGTCGCTGTGCGGTCTCAGCACGGGAACCCAGCAGGGCCTCGACCTCGCCGAGCAGATCGACACCACGTTCAACCCGCACTGTACGAAGGCCGGTAAGCCGGCCATCTCCGTGCACAAGTTCCCGACCGCCAACGCGGCGCTGCTGGCGCTCTATTCGGGCCGCGTGGACTTCGTCCTCAACGACTACGCGGCGGCCGACGCCCTCAAGAAGGCCGCGCCGAAGCCGATCCGCATGGTCACCAATCCGCTGCTCCAGAAGTACTACAACGGCATGATCTTCAAGAAGGACGCCACGCAGTTGCAGCAGGCGTTCCTCGGCGCCCTCAAGGCGCTGATCGCCAGCGGTGAATACGCCACGATCATGAAGAAGTGGGACCTGGACGACCTTCAGTTGACGGAGCCGGGCGTCAACCTGGCGGCCAGCAACCCGATTCCGACCCCGACGCCATGACCGCCCCCGCCGCCGCGCGGGTCGCCTCCGCCGAGAACGCCGTGCTGAGCGCGGACGAAGTGGCCGGACTGCCGGTACGCCGCCCGGCCCGCCCGCTGCGATGGGTGACCGCCGCAGTGGTCCTGCTGCTGCTCGCGGTGGCCGCGGACACCCTGGTGGAGAACGGCAACTTCGCCTGGTCGGTGGTCGGCCACTACCTGTTCGACTCCTCGATCCTGCGGGGCCTGGTCACCACCCTGTGGCTGACCGCGCTCTCCATGGTGATCGGGATCGTGCTGGGCGCGGTGCTGGCGTTGATGCGGATGTCGGCCAACCCCTTCACCTCCGGGGTGAGCCACCTCTACATCTGGTTCTTCCGCGGCACACCGGTGCTGGTGCAGTTGGTGTTCTGGTACAACCTGGCGGCGCTGTTCCCCGAGCTGTCGATCGGAGTGCCGTTCGGCGGGCCGGTGTTCGCCTCCGGCTCCTCGACCGCGCTGATCACCCCGTACTCCGCCGCGCTGCTCGGCCTCGGGCTCAACGAGGCCGCGTACATGGCGGAGATCGTCCGGGCCGGTGTGCGGTCGGTGGACGAGGGGCAGTTGGAGGCGGCCCGGGCACTGGCCATGAGCGCGGCCCAGACCCACCGCAAGATCCTGCTGCCGCAGGCGATGCGGGTGATCATCCCGCCGACCGGCAACGAGTTCATCGGCATGCTGAAGACGACCTCGCTGGTCAGCGTGATCTCGCTGTCCGACCTTCTGTACTCGGCGCAGTCGATCTACGCGCACAACTTCCGGACGATCCCGCTGCTGATCGTGGTCAGCCTCTGGTACCTGCTGTTCACGAGCGTGCTCTCGGTCGCGCAGAGCTTCCTGGAACGCCGCTTCGACCGCGCACAGTCGGTGCGGCCGAGGTCGCCGTGGCCGAAGCGGCAGCGGTCGAGGCCGCTTTCGACGAAGGCGCAGGAGACAGAGGAGCTGCCCGATGAGCGGTGAAGTCAAGGACGGGCGGCGGCTGATGGTCGACGCCCGCGGCGTACGCAAGTCCTTCGGACACGTCGAGGTGCTCCAAGGCGTCGACCTGACCGTCGCCAAGGGCGAGGTGGCGTGTCTCATCGGCCCGTCGGGCTCCGGCAAGTCGACGTTCCTGCGGTGCGTCAACCGGCTGGAGACCATCGACGCGGGCGCCATCGTGGTCGACGGCCGGCTGATGGGTCACCACGTCGCCGGTGACCACCTGGTGGAGCTGCGCGAACGGCAGGTGACCCGCAACCGGACCGAGATCGGCATGGTCTTCCAGCGGTTCAACCTCTTCTCGCACATGACCGCGCTCGACAACGTCACCACCGCGCCGCGCACCGTACGCGGGCTGTCCCGCGACCGGGCCCGCGCCGAGGCGATGGAGCTGCTGGAGCGGGTCGGTCTGGCCGACCGCGCGCACCACTACCCGGCGCAGTTGTCCGGCGGGCAGCAGCAGCGCGTCGCCATCGCCCGCGCCCTGGCCATGCGGCCCAAGCTGATGCTCTTCGACGAGCCGACCAGCGCGCTCGACCCCGAACTGGTCGGTGAGGTGCTCGCGGTCATGCGGGACCTGGCCGAGTCCGGCATGACGATGATCGTCGTCACCCACGAGATCGCCTTCGCGCGCGAGATCGGCTCGTTCGTCACCTTCCTCGACCAGGGCGTCGTGGTCGAACACGGCACACCCGCCGAGGTGTTGGACCACACCCGGCACGCCCGCACCCGTGAGTTCCTCGACGCCGTGCTCTGAACTCCCGCCCGAGGACCGCCTCCTCCCGACCACCCCGCTCACCCCGGACGAAAGGACCCCCATGTCAACCGTCGACATCGACGCCCTCATCAACGAACTGGACGCCGAACGCGAGGCGATCTGGTTCACCGTCCCGGAGGAGGTCGCCGCGCTCGGCCGCGGCGAGGTGCCGCGTGGCACCGGGGCGCGCGGGCAGTACCTGAGCACCCTGATGTTCGCCGAGGGCGAGGCCCGCACGCTCGCCGACGAGATGCTCTGGGGACTGCTCCAGGTCGCCGAGTCCGACACCGCCGACCTCGGCACGCTCCAGGCGGTCATCGCCGAGATCATCGGCTACAAGGCGGACTTCTTCGACTTCGTCGGGCTGCCGCACGCCGCGGCGCTGATCCACCGCTATGTGGCGGGCGCCTGCGCGGTCGAATCCCTGGCCGATCTGCGGCGGCTGACGGCGGCGGCAATCTCGTACGCCAACCGCCTGCACATGTGCGTGGACGCGGTCTACCCGTGGGCGCTGGGCAACGCCTTCCCGCGCAAGGACCGCGCCGCGGTCTGAGCCCCGACCGGCAGTCAACGTCACATTCCCTGAAGAGAGTTCGGAGAGGTCATCATGCAACTGCGGTTCACGGTAGGCGGCGAACAGGTCTGCCTGATCGATGTCTGGGAGGACAAGGTGCCGCGTCTGGCCGCCGTCCTGCGCGAGAAGCTGCCCATGAAGAGCACGCTCCAGCACGGCAAGCTGATAGGCGACATGGTCTTCTTCTCGCTGCCGATCGTCGCGCCCTGGGAGAACATGTACCGCACCGAGCAGGTCGGCCGGATGCGGCGCGAGGAGAAGGGCGAGGCCACCGGCGCCGTCTGCTTCTACAGCCCGCGGCAGCAGTTCTGCATCGTCTACGGTGACGACACCGCCGACGAGCCGCTTAAGATCTCCTACATCGGAGAGGTCGTCGAAGGGGCGCTCCAGATGCGCCTGGTCGGTCTGGAGACGTGGCTGCGCCAGGGCGCGCTGGTGGAGCTCTCGCTCGCGTGACGCGGGCAGGAGGGCGCCCGACCGCGCGTGGCGCACAGGAGAGGGGTTGGCGGATGCCGGTCAGCGGGCCCGCGGACGGCCGTACGGACACGGCGGAGCCGGGACCGGACCGCACGGACTCCGAGCCCGCCGGCGGCACCGACCCCGCGGGTTCGGGCGGCGGCGCGGCCATACCGGCCGCACTGGACTCGCTGTTCGTGGCGCAGCTCCAGTCCGGCCGGCTGACGCCCGCGCAGCGGCGGATCGCCCGCTACATCTGCGACCACGGGCCCTCGGTCGCCTTCCTGTCCAGCGGCGAGCTGGCCGCGCGGGCCGGGGTCAGCCAGGCCTCGGTCATCCGCTTCGCGACGGCGGTCGGGTACTCCGGCTACGGCGCGATGATCGAGGCGATCCGCGAGATCGTCCTCGCTCCCCGCCCCGCCCGCGCGGTCGGCGGCGCCGACCCCGCGCTGAACCGTATGCAGCTCGCCGTCGAGCACAGCATCGACAGCCTGCGCTACCTGCGCGATCACCTCGCCGACCTCGCGCCGCTCCAGGAGGCGGCCCGGCTGCTGGCGGACTCCGCGCCGATGCCGGTCTGCGGATTTCGCGGCTCGGTGCCGATGGCCTCGTGGTTCTCGTTCTTCGCCTCGAAGATCCACCCCAACGTCATGGCGCTGTGGGGGAGCGACAGTCACATGCTGGAGAAGGTCACACAGGCGCGGCTGGCCGGGGCGTCCGCGCTGTTCGCCATCGTCATGCCGCGCTACCCGACGCAGGCGCTGCTCACGCTGGAGGCGGCGCGGCGGTCCGGCCTGAAGGTGGTCCTGCTCGCGGACTCGACCCTCACCCCGCTGGCCTCCTACGCCGACGTGCTGCTGCCCGCGCCGGTCAATCCGCACTTCGTCTTCGACTCCCAGATCGCCCCCGTCCAGATGGCCGCCGCCCTGCTGGAACTGCTCGCGGACGTCCACCCCGAGCGGACCCAGCAGCGCCTCGACGCGCTGGAGGAACTGGCCGCGGACCACGACTTCTTCCTGCCGGAGGACTGAGGCGGTCGGACCGAGGGGGTCGCCCGCAAACGGACGGGTCCGGGCCCGCCATGACGGCGGACCCGGACCCGGAGGACCGTGTACGGCTCAGCCCGCGCGGACGATGTTCTCCGCCTGCGGACCCTTCTGGCCCTGGGTGACGTCGAAGGTGACGGGCTCGCCTTCGGTCAGCTCCCGGTATCCGTTGCCCTGGATGTTGGAGTAATGGGCGAAGACATCGGGGCCTCCGCCTTCCTGGGCGATGAACCCGAAGCCCTTCTCGGAGTTGAACCACTTCACCGTGCCGTTGGCCATGCGTGTGAGTCCTCTGCGTCTGTGGTCTGCACCGGTCGCGGAACCTGGTGGATCCGCGGCCTGTGGATGCCCGCCTACGGGCACCCGCAGCCGTACGTACCCCATCGCGGCGCGCCGCATGCACGCCGATCGCGCGGATGACCGCGGAGGGCGAACATGCGCCGCGCCGCGGCCGGAAACCGGCCCTTGAGCGACCCGTCATCCGGAGCAACACTGACCCGTCAGGGGGTGGGCGGTCGCACCGGCCGGGCACGCTCGTGGGATGCTGGGGCGGGATCCGACCTTGACGAGGGAACGCGGCGGCACGATGAGAACGGCACGGAGGATCCGCCACAGGGTCTGGGACCGCTACTCGGCCTCCGACCCCGGCCTGCTGCGGCTGATGGCGGGACTGCGGACGGTCGGCTCGATCGGTCTCGCCCTGCTGATCCTGTCCCTGCTGCACATCTCCGTGACCCATATGGTCGCGGGCGCCATGGCCGCCATGGTCTCCACCTTCGCCATCCGCGAGAAGCGGGTACGCGACCAGGCCGTCACCCTCGCCCTCGGGCTGCCCACCGCGTTCGCCTCGGTGTCGCTCGGCGCACTGCTCAACCCGCACATCGTCATCGGCGACCTCGCCTTCATCCTGCTGATCTTCGGCGCCGCCTACGCCCGCCGCTTCGGCGAACGCGGCACCGCGCTCGGCATGATCGGCTTCCAGATCTACTTCCTCTCCTTGTTCGTCCACGCCACCGGCGCCGGCCTGCCGTCGCTCTACCTCTCGCTGGCCGTCGCCTTCGCGTGCAGCGCCGTCATGCGCTTCGCGCTCGTCCCCGAGACCCCGGAACGCACCCTGGGGCGGCTGCGCCAGGCGTTCCGGGCCAGAACCGCCCAACTCGTCGCCACCCAGATCGACCTCCTCGAAGCCGACTCCGACCGGCTGGAGAGCGTCATCGGCGACCTGCGCAAGGACGTCGCCCGGCTGCACGAGGCCGCCCTGATGATCCAGAGCGCACTGGAGGTGGGCACCGACGACGAGGCCACCGCCGCCCTGCTGCAACGCCGGGTCGCGGACGCCGAGATCGCCGTCGAACGCCTCGGCCTGCTGCTGCTCACCGCCCGCAGCGCCGAACGCGCCGACACCCTGACGCTCCACCTGCCGAACGCGCCGCTGCCCGCACCCGCGCGCCGCACCGACGACGAGGACGACGCGCTGCGCAAGCTGCGCGCCGAGCTGCGGGCGCTGCACCTGCTGGTGACCCGGCTCGGCACCGACGACCCCGGCACCGCCGTCACCCAGGTGCGCAACCGCCTGCTGGCCTACCGCGACGACGAGAATCTGCCGCGCGCCTCGCTCGCCGTCCAGGACGCCTTCCGCGGCATCGGTGAGGCCGCGCGCGCCGTCCTCGGCCTGCGGCTGGCGCTCGACGGGCCGGGCGACGAGTCCGACGACACACCCGAGACGATCCGCTCCCGCGAGGAGTTCGAGGCCGAGGACCTGGCGCTGGCGGGGGAGGGCGAGAGCGAGCAGGACCGTACCGGCCTGGGGCGCCGCACGACCCGCGCCGCAGTCCAGGTCTCCGCGGGGTCCGCGCTGGCCATCCTCGGCGGCGAGTTCCTGTCCACGCAGCGCTGGTACTGGGCGGTCCTGACCTGCTGGGTGGTCTTCCTCAACACCTCCTCGACCGGCGAGATCCTGGTCAAGGGCTACCGGCGGCTGATCGGCACGGTGTGCGGCGTGGTGGCCGGTGTGCTGCTCGCCGGGGCCGTCGGCAACCACACCTGGACGGCGTTCACCCTCGTCCTCGTGCTGATCTTCGCGATGTTCTTCACCGCCCCGGTGTCGTACGCGCTGATGTCGTTCTTCGTCACCGCGATGCTCGGCCTGCTCTACAGCCTGCTGCACACGTACAGCGTCTCGGTGCTCGTACTGCGCATCGAGGAGACCGCGCTCGGCGCCGCCTGCGGGGTCATCGCGGCCGTGCTGATCTTCCCGGTCCACACCGATCTGCGCACCGACGAGCAACTGGTCACCGTCCTGGCCAAGCTCCGCGACGTGGCCACCGCCGCCGTCGCCCAGCTCAGCGGCGGCCCCGCCGTCGACCTGCTGGACATGGCCCGCGAACTGGACACCGCGCTGGACGACCTGCGCCGCTCCACGCACCCGCTGACCCACCCGATCACCCCGCTGCGGGGCCGCAGGCGCACCGCCCGCTATCTGGTCGCCCTGCTGGAGACCTGCGCCTACCACGCGCGCTCGCTCGCGGCGACCGCCGAACTGGTCCCGTACAGCAGGAGCATCGCCGCCGATCCCCGGCTGACGGCCGTCGGCGTACGTCTGGAGCACAACCTCGACGTGCTCATCGCCCATGTGGAGGAGATCAAGGACGACAAGGGCGGGAAGGGCAGGGCCAAGGACGGTACGACGGTCACGGGCGGGACGGCGGAGGGCGCGATCCGGACCGAGCCCAGCATCGCCTCCATGCTGGAGGGCTCCGGCTCCGCCGTACCGCGCTCGGGCTCCGTCACCTTCCGCGTGCTGCGCCACCTCCAGCGGCTGGACGAGGGCGTGGCGGGCCTGGCCCGGCCGCTCGGCGTCACGGTCGCGACGTCGGGCGGCAGGACCGGCAGCCGCCGGGCGGCCTGAATCCGTCGCGCGTGAGCCTTGGCGCCGAGGGCCCGGTGGTACGGGGCTCGCGCTCCCGCGCCACCGGGCCTCGGCGGCGCCGCGGTCAGTTCAGGGCGAACTTCTGGGCGGCCGTGCCGTTGCAGTCGTGGATCCGCAGGCGGGTGCCGTTGGCCGTGGCGCCGTCCGGGGAGTCCAGGCAGCGCCCGGACTGCGGATTGAGCAGCGATCCGTCGGACCGCTGGACCCACACCTGGCCGCCCACCGCGGTGTCGCAGTCGTACAGCTCCACCAACGAGTCCTGCGCGGTGGCGTTGCCCGCGATGTCGAGGCAGCGGCCGAGCGTGGTGAGCCGGTTCGTGGACGTGTGCACCCAGTGCTGGTCGCGGGCGTAGGACTGGCAGTCCCACAACTGCGCCGCGGACAGATTGCCGCCGATGTCGTCGCCCGTGATGTCCAGGCACTTCGCGCCGGGCCCGGCGATCATCGATCCGCCGTTGACGGTGAAGACCTGCGCGGCCGTGCCGTTGCAGTCGTGGATCTGGAGGCGGGTGCCGTTGGCGGTCGCACCGTCGGTGGCGTCCAGGCAGCGGCCGGACTGCGGGTTGAACAGCGAGCCGTCGGCCCGCTGCACCCACTTCTGCCCGCCGACCCCGTTGCAGTCCCAGAGTTCGACCTGCGTGTTGTTCGCGGTGCCGTTGCCGTTGATGTCCATGCAGCGGCCCAGCGTCCGCAGCGAACTGTCGGGCTCGTGCACCCAGTGCTGATCGGCGGCGCCGCTCTGGCAGTCCCAGAGCTGGACGGCGGCGCCCTTGCTCGCGACGTCGTCACCGGTCACGTCCACGCACTTCCCGCCGGGCGCGGCGACCGTCGCCGGAGCGACCCCGGCCGTGTCGCCCACGTAGCCGGCCGCCACGACGTTCGCCTGTACCGCGTTGTCCGCCGCGTCGGTGGGATAGCCGGAGGTCATGACGCCCTCGAAGAACGACCCCACCGCGCGGTTGCTGTTGTCGCCGCCGGTGCCGAGCACGATGGAGCCCTCCTGCCGCATCGGCGCGTAGCCCGGTGGCAGCGCGCCGTTCCACCAGGTCGTGAGCCCGCCGGACTGCGAATTCCCGCCCTTCAGAGCGAAGGACGTCTGGCCGTTGTTCTTCAGCACGGCCGTGACGAAGGGGCTCGAATTGCCGCCGTTGACGCTGTGGGCGTTGGTGTCCGCCTGGAAGATGCCGTTCTCCAGGTCGGCCTGCACCCAGGGCCCGTCGCCGGAACAGGGGCTGCACGCGCGGGCCAACGACATGTTGAGCGCGTCCATGTGACCGGCGCCCGTGTCGTTCGGGATCGCCTCGACATTGCCGAAGTCGAAACAGCAGTCGCGGTTGACATGGGTACCGCTGGTCACCATGTACATCCCCTCCGCCTGCCCGTTGACCGCGACACCCGAACCGACGGCATGGCGGTACCCGACGCCCGGCGGCACATAGACGCCGTAGACGGAGTGCCCCGCCACCGTGACGTGCAGCGCGTTCGCCAGGGCGCCGACATCGGCGGCCCCGGCGGTGCCCGAACCCTCGACGGTCAGATCGTTGTGGCGCGGCGACTGGTCGTAGATCTTGGTGATGACGCACACCGCGCCGTTGCAGAAGGAGTTCTGCGCACCGGCGTTCGCGTAGCCGCCGGTCTCGGTCGGCCCGATGTCGAGGGCGGCATTGTCCCGCACGCGGGTGACCTGGTAGAGGCCGCCGTTGTACGAGCCGTACAGCGCCCTGACCGTACTGAAGGCGCCCACGCAGGGGGTGCCCGCGTTGCCGTAGATGTCGCACGGCTGGTTCGCGGCGGCGTGCGCGGGACCGGTGACGCCGACCAGCAGGCCGAGGGTCAGGGTCAAGGTCGCGCCCAGGGCGAGCAGGACGCCGCGTAAGCGTCTCAACAGGTGGCGTGCGGATGGTGGGTGGTCGCGAACGGTCGTCGTCGAAGCGGTCATCGTCGACCTTTCTCCGTGGGGGGATGGCACGGAACACGGTGAGAGATGCGAACTGCTCATACGATTCAGCGACTTCGAAGCTAGAGGCGTCCCGTAGTGCCCGTCAACTCTCTGACCCTGCGGTCATACGCCCGGACAATCTTGTCCCGAAGGCTTGACGAGCGGTTCGGCGTCACCTAGCGTCCGAGGCGCTGAATCGTTAGAGCAACCCTTGGCGCACCACATTCGGCCGGTATCTTCCCGACGGTGGTTGCCTGCTTCAGGCGGTGGCTTCTTGCTGAGAGGGGTGCCATATGGCGTCGGCGGACAAGCGCGCCACCGTCACGCTCAAGGACGTCGCGACGGCGGTCGGGATCTCGCAGAGCGCCGCCTCCATGGCGCTGTCGAACCATCCGCGGATCAGCGAGACGACCAAGGAGGCGGTACGGGCCGCGTCGGCCAAGCTCGGCTACGTCCCGAACTCGGCGGGGCGGGCACTGCGGGCGGGCCGTTCGACCTCCATCGCGGTCGTCGTGCCCAACACCGGCCAGCACGTCTTCGGCCACCCCTACTTCATGCACCTGCTGGTGGGGGTGACCGCGGAGGCCAACACCCGCGACGCCGCGCTCATGGTGTCGACCAACCCCGACGAGACCCACGGCGTCGCGGCCTACGAGCGGGTGCTGCGCTCGCAGGCCGCGTCAGGGGCGATCGTCGCCTCGGCCTCGATCAGCGACCCCAACGTCAACCGCATGGTGGACTCCGCGCTGCCGGTGGTCCTCATCGGGCGGTTCGTCCACCTGCCGCACGCGGTGAGCGTCGGGGTGGACGAGATCGCGGGCGCCGCGGCCATCACCCGCCACCTGGTGGAGGACCACGGGCTGACCCGTATCGCCCACATCAGCGGACCGCTCAACCACCAGACCGCGGTGGACCGTTACGAGGGCTTCCGCACCGCGCTGGCCGATTCGGGACGGCCCTGCACCCACACCCTGGCCGTCGGCGACTTCAGCGAGGAGTCCGGCCGGCTCGCCGCACGGCAGGTGCTGGACAGCATGTCCGACGTCCAGGCGATCTTCGCCGCCAACGACGAGATGGCCTACGGCGCGATGCTGGAGATCCGCTCCCGCGGCCTGCGCATACCGGAGGACATCGCGCTCGCCGGATACGACGACTTCGGCGTCTCCCGGCTCACCACGCCGGGGATCACCACCGTCCACGTACCCGCCGAATCGCTCGGACAGAAGGCCGCGGCCATCCTCTTCGACCTGGTGGACGGGACCGCACCCGACCCGGTCCACACCGTGCTGCCGTTCGACCTCGTGATCCGGGAGTCCTGCGGAAGCCACCCCGGCTGAGCGACCGCCCCGCCCCGCCCAGCCCACCGGCGACGGCCGAAGGCCAACGCCGTACCCCACACCCCCGCCCGGACGGGCGGTTCACGCCCAGTACCGGCGGTACGCGCCCGGTGACGGGTGGTTCACACCCGCACGCGGCTGACGCACGCCCGCGGACGGGTGATTGACGCCCGGAGACGGGCGGTGCGCGCCCCCGGACGGGCGGTGCGCAGAAGGAGACAGCCACATCGACCCTCCGACCCCGCAGCGACGGGGCACCGAACGGAATGGAACGATCGGTATGTACGTCAGATTCGGGAGAACGGCCGCGGCACTCGCCGCCGCCACCACGGTCTCACTCCTCCTCGCCGGCTGCGGCGACAACGGCGCGGGCGGCGGTACGTCCGGCGGCGTGGTCAAGCTGACCATGCTCACCGGCTTCACCGGCCCCGACGCCCCCTCGTACCAGGCGCTGATCAAGGAGTTCAACGCCGGCCACCCCAAGATCCAGGTCACGATGACGGCCGAACCCTGGGCCACCATCGGCCAGAAACTGCCCGCCTCCTGGGCCACCGGCCAGGGCCCCGACCTGGCGACCCCCAGCTCCGACCCGGGCGCGATCTTCACCTACATCAAGACCAACTCGGTGCTGCCGCTCGACCCCGCGGTCGGCGCCGGCACCGGCCAGATCGACTCCGCCGCCTTCCCCGCCGCCGTGAAGTCCGCCTTCACCGTCGACGGCAAGCTCTACGCGGTACCCGCCAACATGGCCACGCTCGTGCTCTATTACAACAAGGCGATGTTCGCCGCCGCGGGCATCAGCCGGCCGCCCGCCACCGAGGACGAGTTCATCGCCGACGCCAAGAAGCTCACCAAGGGATCGGGCGGCAAGCCCAGCCAGTACGGCCTCTCGCTCGCCGACAACAACACGATCCAGATGTGGCCGATCCTCCAGTGGATGAGCGGCGGCGACATCGTCGGCCCCGACAACTGCGCCGTCGTCAACAGCCCCGCCAGCGTCCAGGCGCTGACCCGCTGGAGCCGCCTGGTCAGCCAGGACCACATCAGCCCGGTCGGCCAGGCGGGCGCGGACGCCGACACGCTGTTCTCCGCCAAGAAGGCCGCGATGGAGATCAACGGCCCGTGGGCCGCCGCGGGCTTCACGTCCGCGGGCGTCGACCTCGGCATCGCCCAGGTCCCGGTCGGCTCCGCGGGCCCGGTGACACTGGCCTCGACGGTCCCGCTGATGATCGCCCGCACCTCCAAGCACCAGGCCGAGGCCAAGGAATTCCTCGCCTGGTACACCGGCAAGACCGCCCAGACGCAGTTCTCCAAGGTCTCCGGATTCCCGCCCGCCCGCACCGACCTCGGCGGCGCCGTCAACGGCGATCCCACCGTCGCGCAGTTCGCCGCCGCGCTGCCGCACGCCAAGCTCTACCTCGCGGGACAGCCGAACTCGACCCGTATCGACAGCGACGTCTACGTCCCGCTCATCCAGAAGATCGAACGCGGCGCCGACGTCCAGTCCGCCGCCGACTCGGCCGCCAAGGCGATCAATTCGCTCACCGGCTGCAAGAAGTAGCCCTCATGTCGAGCACACCCTTCTCCTCCGCCGGGAAGCCCGCACCCGTACGGCGGCGCAGGCCCCGTATCAACAGCGCCTATCTGTTCATCCTGCCGAGCGTCCTGCTGATCGGCGTGTTCATCGCGGAGCCGATCGTCCAGTCCGGCTGGATGAGCCTGCACGACTGGACCGTCGGCGAGGCCCACCACAAGTTCGTGGGTCTCGACAACTACACGGCGCTCTACCACGATTCGCGGTTCTGGAACGCGCTGCGCGTCACGGTGATCTACACCGCCGCCGTCTCCGTCGGACAAGTGCTGATCGCCCTGGCCATCGCCTCCCGGCTGCGCAGGACGACCTGGTATGCGGCGCTGCTGCGCACCGCGTACTTCTTCCCTTTCATCGCCTCGCTCGTGGTGAGCGGCATCGTCTGGAAATTCCTGCTCGACCCGCAGGTCGGCCTGGTCGACGCCTGGCTCTCCGGAATCGGCGTCACGCCTCCCGAATGGCTCCAATCCACCTCGCTGGCGCTGCCCACCGTCATTGTCGTGGGCATCTGGAAGAACGTCGGATTCACCATGATCGTGCTGCTCGCCGGTATGCAGCAGATCCCGCCCGACCTGTACGAGGCGGCGGCGCTCGACGGCGCGGGCGCGTGGCAGAGATTCCGCCATGTGACCCTGCCCGCGCTGCGTCCGGCACTGCTGTTCACCACGCTGATCGCCACGGTCACCGGGCTGCAACTGTTCGACCTGGTCTATTCCATGACCAGCGGCGGGCCGATCTTCCACACGGAATCCGTCGTGATGTACCTGTACCAGAAGGGTTTCGTGGAATTCCAGATGGGCTACGCCAGCGCCGTCGCCTGGGTTCTCTTCGTGATCATCCTGGCGATCTCCGCACTCCAACTGCGTCTGTCGAGGTTCCGCGATGCCGACTGACACACTCCGGCCGCGCCCCGCCAAGGGCGGCGCGAGCCCGTACGGGAACGGCCCCCGGCCGACCGGGCCGGTACGCCTGTGGCCCGCGGCCAAGGTCGCCGTCCGGTACGGCGCCAGGTGCGGCACGGTCCTGTCCTGGGCGGCCGTCACCGTCGGCGCGGTCGCGATGATCATCCCGTTCGTCTGGATGCTCGGCGTCGCCTTCCGGACCAACGCCGACCTGTACGCCGACCCCGCCCGGCTGATCCCGCGGGACTGGACCCTGCACGGCGTCCGCGCGGTGCTCGGCCAACTCCCGTTCGGCAAGCTCGTGCTCAACACGTTCGTCTTCGCGGGCGGCACGACCGTGCTCCTGCTGCTGTTCGACTCGATGACCGCGTTCGCGCTGGCCAGGCTGCGCTTCCGGGGCAGGAACGTGGTGTTCCTGCTGATCCTGGCCACGCTGATGGTGCCTTTCCAGGTCACCCTCGTGCCGGTCTTCCTGACCCTGTTCCACCTCGGCTGGCTCAATTCGTACCAGGGCCTGATCATTCCCCGCGCGACCAGCGCGCTGGGCATCTTCCTGCTCCGCCAGTTCTTCATGCAGTTGCCGCGCGAACTGGACGACGCGGCCAGGATCGACGGGGCCAACGACTTCACGGTCTACTGGCGGATCATCCTGCCCAACGCCAAACCGGCCCTCGCCTCGCTGTTCATCATCCAGTTCGCCGCGCTGTGGAACGACTTCCTGTGGCCGCTGGTCGTGACGAACAACGTGGACATGCAGACGCTGCCCGCGGCTCTGACGCTGTTCTCCAGTCAGTCGGGTGTGGATCACGCCGCGCTCATGGCGGGCGCCGCGATCTCCCTGAGCCCCTTGGCCATCGCCTTCCTCGTCCTCCAGCGCTTCTTCGTGCAGGGCGTCGCGACCACGGGAATCAAATAGCGCCGCCCGGCCCATTTCCCGCCGCCTTTCCGCGCCCCGCTGTCGCCCCGTCATCCCCCGCCGTCCCCCCCCCCGCGCCGTACCGCTCCTTCCGCCTGCCCTTTTCCGCCGTGCCCATTTCGCTGAGACATCACAGAGAAACCGGAGACCGGAGTGCTCACCTGCACCGCGACCATCGACCCCGCCTTTGTCATCGCCCCGGTTCCGCCGCGCCTGTTCGGCTCGTTCGTCGAACACATGGGCCGCTGCGTCTACGGAGGCATATACGAACCAGGCCACCCCGAGTCGGACGTGGACGGCCTGCGGCTCGACGTCATCAAGCTCACCCGTGAACTCGGCGTGAGCGCCGTCCGCTACCCCGGCGGCAACTTCGTGTCCGGCTACCGCTGGGAGGACGGCGTCGGCCCCCGCGACGAGCGCCAGGTCGCCCTCGACCTGGCCTGGCGCTCGCTCGAACCCAACACCTTTGGGCTCAACGAGTTCATGGCCTGGGCCAGACAGACCGACATCGAACCGATCATGGCCGTCAACCTCGGCACCCGCGGCGTCGAGGACGCCTGCAATCTGCTCGAATACGCCAACTTCCCCGGCGGCACCCGCTACTCCGACCTGCGCATCGCCCACGGCGTCCGCGAACCGCACCGCATCAAGACCTGGTGCCTGGGCAACGAGATGGACGGACCCTGGCAGGTCGGCCAGAAGACCGGCACCGAGTACGGCCGTCTGGCCGCCGAGACCGGGAAGGCCATGCGCCGGATCGACCCGTCCGTCGAACTCGTCGCCTGCGGCAGCTCCAACGAACGGATGCCGACCTTCGGCTCCTGGGAGGCCGACGTCCTGGACGAGGCGTACGACGTGGTCGACTACATCTCACTGCACGCGTACTTCGAGCAGCACGGCGACGACCGCGTGGGCTTCCTCGCCTCCGCGCAGGTCATGGACACCTTCATCGAGGGAGTCGTCGCCACCTGCGACCACATCGCCGCCAAGAAGCGCTCCCGCCGCAAGCTCCAGCTCTCCTTCGACGAGTGGAATCTCTGGTACGAGAGCCGGTTCGAGGGCCAGGACAACCTCGAATGGGCCCAGGCGCCCCGGCTGATCGAGGACGAGTACACCGTCGAGGACGCCGTCGTCCTCGGCAACCTCCTGATGAGCCTGCTCCGGCACAGCGACCGGGTGACCATCGCCTGCCTCGCGCAGCTCGTCAACGTCATCGCGCCCATCCGCACCGAACCCGACACCGGGGCCTGGCGGCAGACCATCTTCTACCCCTTCGCCCTCACCGCCCGGCACGCCCGCGGCGAGGTCCTGCGCGTCGAGCCGGACTCACCCGTACTGCACTCCACGACGCTCGGCGACGTCGCCGCCGTCGACGTCACCGCCACCCGCGACCCCGAGACCGGCGAGACGACGATCTTCGCCGTCAACCGGGACGACACCCAGGCGGCCACCTTGCGGCTGCGGATGGTCGGCGCCGAGCACGACGTGGTCGAGCACGTCGTCCTCGGCGGCCAGGACCTGCTCGCCACGAATTCCAAGACGGCACCCGGCCGCGTCGAGCCGCGCTCCAGCACCCGGCACTTCGTGGACGCCAACGGTCTGTCCGCCGAGCTTCCGCCGGTCTCCTGGACGATGATCCGGACGGCGCCGATCACGAGCTGATCCGCCGGACCCTCTGGCTCCGTCCCCGCGCCGCCCGTACCCCGGAGCCGTTTCGACCCGTAGGCCGGATATGCCGCCCGCCGGACGACCGGGCGGCGCCGCCCGCCCGGGCCGTGCGCGGGGGAGGGCGGCGGCTCCCGCGAATCCGCACGAAGGCGTGCCGTTCGCGGGCGGCCGGTACGCACGTGCGGCGCCGCCCCTCCGGTGGCGGAAAGGTCAGCTCACGTCGCGTGTCGACATCGCTCGACAGCGGTCCCTCGCTCTCCGCTCACCCCCCTTTCCACCCGTGTCGGAGATCCGGACATCGCGGCAGGTCTTGACAGAAGCCGGTAGGGATTACAGCCTATGGCAACGTTGTCATCTGAGTTGAGAGCCGGGCCGATCGTTCCGTCGGCTCACGTGGGATTGGACTTTTGGACATGTCGGATCAGCCGCACCTTTCCCGGCGAAGGATCGTCGCCACCGGCTCCACCCTCCTGGCGGGCTTCGGCCTGGGCACCGCCTTTCCCACGGCTGCCTCCGCTTTCACCCCGGCCCCCGCCGCCGGGCCCGCGGCGCCGTCGGGGACCGCCGCCGCGCGGGCCGAACTCGCCGCCTACCGTCCGATCACCGTGTCGTCCACGGACTACGCGCCCACGCCCGGCGAATTCGCGGTCGACGGGATCGGCACCGTCGGCGTACGCGGCACCGGCTGGCGGGCGGCGGCGGGCGACCCGCAGTGGATCTGTGTCGACCTCCAGGCGGACTGCGAGGTCGACTCCGTGAAGCTGACCTTCGAGGCCACGGTCAACGACCCGGTCTTCACTCCCTCCGACAGCGGCAATCCGCGCGACAGCACCACAGGGCAGGAGATCCTGTCGAGCTGCGCGGTGGACTTCGTCATCGAGACCTCGCGTGACCAGCACGCCTGGACCACCGTGTACCGGACCACCTCGGGCACCGGCGGCGTTGTGGACATCGCGCTGGACCGCAAGGTCACCGCGCGCTGGGTGCGGCTGACCGTGCGCAAGCGCTCCAACGCCAACCCGCTGGGCCTCAACGGCTTCGCGGTGTACGGCACTTCGCGCGCCCACCGTCCCGCCGCCACCGGCTGGACCGACTGGGGCACCCATCACCACCAGGCCCCCGCGCTGAAGACCGCCGCAGACGGCACCGTGCCGCTGGAGTCCGGCTGGACGCTGACCATGGACGACTGGGCGGGCGGCGAGGGCGCCGAGCTGTCCCGCCCGTCGGTGGACACCAGCCGCTGGCTGCCCGCGACCGTGCCCGGCACCGTCCTGGCCTCACTGGTCGAACAGGGCCATCTGCCCGACCCGGTGGCCGGCCTGAACAACCTGCACATCCCCGAGGCGCTGTCCCGCCACTCGTGGTGGTACCGGCGCGGCTTCGAGCTGCCCCGTAACCTGACGACCGGCTCGGGCCGCCACATCTGGCTGGAGTTCGACGGCGTCAACCACACCGCGGACATCTGGCTGAACGGCAAGCGGGTCGGCGGCCTGACCTACCCCTTCGCCCGCTCCGCCCACGACGTGACGGCGCTGCTCACCGCCCGCGGCGAACAGGCCCTCGCCGTGAAGATCACCCCGATGCCGTTCCCCGGCAGCCCCGGCGACAAGGGGGCGGCCGGACTGGCCTTCGTGGACGCGGGCGCCACCATGATGAACCGCAACTCGCCCACCTACCTGGCCTCTTCGGGCTGGGACTGGATGCCCGCCGTACGCGACCGCGTCTCCGGGATCTGGAACCACGTACGGCTGCGCTCCACCGGCCACGCCGTCATCGGCGACCCCCGCGTCGACACCGTCCTGCCGGATCTGCCCGACACCCGCAGCGCGGAGGTGACGATCGTCGTCCCCGTGCGCAACGCCGACACCACCGAGCGGCGCGTCACCGTCACCGCCGCCTTCGACGACGTCAAGGTGACCCAGACGGTCACCGTGCCCGCGGGCGGCGGCAAGGACGTCACCTTCACCCCGTCCGTGTACGGCAAGCTGCGGCTGCGCAACCCCAAGCTGTGGTGGCCCAACGGCTACGGCGAGGCCGCCCTGCACGACCTGACGCTGACCGCGACCGTCGACGGCCGCACCAGCGACCGGCGCACCACCCGATTCGGCATCCGGCAGTTCGGCTACGAATTCGCCGTGCCGCTGCCCTTCACCGCCAGCGGCGACGCGTACACGCAGTCCGTCGACCTCGGGGCGCGGACCGCGCGGTACATACGGGTGCACTGCCTGACCCGCGCCACCGCCTGGGGCTCGTCGCTGTGGAGCCTGTCGGTGGTCAACAGCGCCGCGCCCGGCACCGACCTCGCGCTGCGCAAGACGGCCACCGCCTCGTCGGTCGACGAGGACGACCACCAGCCGGGCAATGTCACCGACGGCGACCAGGGCACCCGCTGGTCCTCGTCCTTCGAGGACGACCAGTGGGTCCAGGTCGACCTCGGCGCCCAAGTCGCCTTCGACCGCGTCGACCTGACGTGGGAACAGGCGTACGCGCGCACGTACGTCGTCCAGGTCTCGGCGGACGGCTCGGCCTGGACCGACGCGAAGTCCGTCGACAACTCCGCGGTCCCGCTGCCCTTCAACGGCGGCGACGCCAGCCTCCAGACCGAGGACTTCAGCGCGGTGACCGCCCGCTACGTACGGATCAACGGCGGTGCCCGCGCGACCAGTTGGGGCAACTCGCTGTGGACGCTCTCCGTGGTCGACAGCGCCAGGCCCGGCACCGACCTCGCGCTCCACAAGACCGCGAGCGCCTCCTCCGAGGACTCCGGCAACCCGGCGTCCCACGCCACCGACGGCGACCCCAACTCCCGCTGGTCGTCGGAGTACCGGGACAACCAGTGGATCCAGGTCGACCTCGGCTCGGCCCAGAGCTTCGACCGCGTCGTCATCGTGTGGGAAGCGGCCTACCCGAAGACGTACACGATCCAGGTGTCCGCCGACGCGAAGACCTGGACGGACGTGAAGTCCGTCGACAACACGCCCGAACCGCTGAAGATCAGCGTCAACGGCGTCCGGGTCTTCTGCCGCGGCGGCAACTGGGGCTGGGACGAACTGCTGCGCCGGATGCCCGCCTCGCGGATGGACGCGGCCGTGCGGATGCACCGCGACATGAACTTCACGATGATCCGCAACTGGGTGGCCAGCAGCAATCGCGAGGAGTTCTTCGCCAGTTGCGACGAGCACGGCCTGCTGGTGTGGAACGACTTCCCCAACGCGTGGGGCATGGACCCGCCGGACCACCAGGCGTACAACGACCTGGCGCGCGACACCGTACGGCGCTACCGCGTCCACCCGAGCGTCGTCGTGTGGTGCGGGGCCAACGAGGGCAATCCGCCCGCCGCGATCGACACCGGCATGCGCGACGCCGTCACCTCCGAGGCGCCCGGCGTGATGTACCAGAACAACTCCGCGGGCGGCATCATCACCGGCGGCGGCCCCTACGGATGGGTGGAGCCCGCCCGTTACTACGCGCCGTCCACGTACGGCAGCGGCAGCTTCGGCTTCCACACCGAGATCGGCATGCCGGTGGTGTCCACGGCCGCCAGCATGCGCAATCTCGTCGGCGACGAGCCGGAGTGGCCGGTCGGCGCGGCCTGGTACTACCACGACTGGAGCACACGCGGGAATCAGGCGCCGCAGAACTACCAGGCCGCCATCGAGGCCCGCCTCGACACCGCCACCGGCCTCGACGACTTCGCGCGCAAGGCGCAGTTCGTCAACTACGAGAACACCCGCGCCATGTTCGAGGCGTGGAACGCCAACCTGTGGAAGGACGCCAGCGGCCTGATGCTGTGGATGTCCCACCCGGCGTGGCACAGCACGGTGTGGCAGACCTACGACTACGATTTCGACGTCAACGGCACCTATTACGGGGCCCGCAAGGCGTGCGAGGCGCTGCACGTCCAGGCCGACCCCGACAAGTGGCAGGTCATCGCCGTCAACCACACCCCGCACGCGGTCACCGGCGCCCGGGTGACGGCCAACTACTACGACCTCGACGGCCGCCGACTCGTCCCGGAACAGCGTAAGTTGGTGAACATCGCGCCGTCGTCGTCGGTCACCGCCTTCACCGCCGACCGGATGGACACCCTGCCGTCCTTCCACCTGCTCCGGCTCCGCCTGGAGGACCCGCTCGGCCGCGTGCTGTCCGAGAACACCTACTGGCGCTACCGCGACACCAAGGACATGCGGGCCCTGAACAAGGCCAAGCAGACCCGCCTGTCCACCGACCTCGGCCGTCTCACCCACTCCGGCGCCCGCCGCGGCCTCACCGCCACCGTCCGCAACCGCGGCTCCGCCGTCGCCGCCATGGTCCGGCTGTCGCTCCTCGACGACCACACCGGCGAGCGCGTCCTGCCCACCCTCTACAGCGACAACTACCTCTGGCTGCTGCCCGGCGAGTCCCGCACCCTCACCCTGACCTTCCCCGCCGCCGCCCTCCCCTCCTCCCGGCCCGCCCTGCGCGCCGAGTCCTACACCGCCCCCACCACCCTCACCCGCCCCTGACGCCGGGGCGCGAGGCGGGCGGCGGCGGGGGAATCCGCAGGTCAGTCCCACCCCCGCCGTCGGCGGACGGCGGGGGACACGGAGAATGGGGGCATGGATTCGGTGGATATACGTTTTTCGCGTGACGAGCTGATCGACCATCTGCGACGGACCCGCATCGCCGGGGACGTCGCCACCCCGCGGCAGGGGAATCTGCGGCACTACAGGGAGCTGGTGAAGGGAAACCGGCGCTTCTGGCTGGGGCTGGAGCTGGGGGAGCGGTGGACCGAGGAGACGGTGCTGGCCGTGATGGCCGAGCGCGTCGGCGTGGTGGCCGACCCCGGACACCTCCAGGGTCAGGACACCATCGACGCGCGGCTCACCGTGGAAGGACTCGACCGGATGGCGGCCGTCCTGCGGGAGGCGGCCCGGCAGCGGTGGCGGGTGCTGGTCGCCACCGGGCACCCGGGCGGGCTGCTCGATGTGCACCAGGCCATCGCGCGGGCGCTGCGCGCGGCCGGCGCCACCGTCGTCGCCATTCCCAAGGGCCTGTCCACCACCGAGGGCGACGACGACTCCTACGGCGACGTCCGTCAGTTCGGCAGCGTCGCCGTACTGGAGGACGGCGCCACCCTGTGGCACACCCACGCGCCGCAGCCGATGTCGGCCATTCTCGACGCGCTGACCGCCGCGGGCGAGCCGCTGCCCGACCTGGTGGTGGCCGACCACGGCTGGGCGGGCCGCGCGGGGCAGCGCGGGATCAGGACCGTCGCCTTCGCCGATTGCAACGATCCGGCGCTCTTCCTCGGCGAGGCGGAGGGCACCATCGCGGTGACCGTCCCGCTCGACGACCACGTGGTGGACCCGCAGGCGTACGAGCCGATGACCGCCTATCTGCTGTCGGAGGCCGGGCTCACCGCCTGAGACCCGCGCGAGCCGGTACGACCGCGCCCCGTCCCGTACGACCCCGCGGAACGCAGCCGCGTCACCCCGGCGGGGCCCACCGGCCGCCCACGGCCAGTACGCTTCCGGTGGGTGCCCGAAGCACCGCAGAGACCGCCGCGGACGCCCCGGAACACGGGGCGTCCGCCGTGTGTTACCGCCATGGAACACGAGGAGGACTGAGATGACCGCTCAGACACAGAAGGCCGTCCTCGCCGGCGGATGCTTCTGGGGCATGCAGGACCTGATCCGACGCCTGCCCGGCGTGACGGACACACGGGTCGGATACGCGGGCGGCGACGTGCCGAATCCCACGTACCGCAACCACGGCACCCACGCCGAGTCGATCGAGATCACCTACGACCCGGAGCGGACCGACTACCGGGCGCTGCTGGAGTTCTTCTTCCAGATCCACGACCCGAGCACGAAGAACCGCCAGGGCAACGACATGGGCCTCAGCTACCGGTCGGCCATCTTCTACGAGGACGACGAGCAAAAGCGCGTCGCCGAGGACACGATCGCCGACGTCGACGCCTCCGGCCTGTGGCCCGGCAAGGTCGTCACCGAGGTCTCGCCCGCCGGTACCTTCTGGGAGGCCGAGCCCGAGCACCAGGACTACCTGGAGCGCTACCCCGACGGCTACACCTGCCACTACGTACGCCCCGGCTGGCGCCTGCCCGCCCGTGCCAAGGACTGACGCCCGGCCCGCCCGGCCCGCTCAGCAAGCCCAGCACACCCGGCACCGCTGGTTGCCGCATCCGGCCTTTCCCCGCTGGCCGTCCGACGCCCCATTGATAGCGTCGGACCGTGGCGCATACAGTGCGCGTGGCGACTCGTATCCGGGAGGCCAGATGTCGGGGTCGTCGTCGGGCGGCACGCCGAGGCGCCCCATGGGACGAAGGGCTCTGCTGCTCGCGGGCGCCGCGTCCGCGGCGGCGGCCGGCGCCGGATCCCTGGCCTCCGCGGAGCCCGCGCACGCGCGCCCCGGCGGCCCGGGGGCCGAGTGGGTCGGCAGTTGGGCCGGGCCCCCGAACGCCGCGCCGACGGCCGCCGTCGTCCACCTGGAGAACCAGACGGTCCGCCATGTGCTGCGTCTGAGCCTCGGCGGCTCCGCGCTTCGGTTACGGCTGACGAACGAATTCGGTGAGAGCGCCGCGTACATCGGCGAGGTACGGGTCGCCCGCCGCGCGGGAACGCAGGGCACGGCGATCGTCCCGGCCACGGACCGCCGGGTGACGTTCGGCGGCAGCGGGTCCGTCCTCATCCCGGCCGGGGCTCCGGCCGTCAGCGATCCCGTCGACCTGGCCCTTCCCGGCGGCGCCGACCTGGTGGTGAGCCTCTACCTGCCGGAGCGTACGGCCGCCACGAGCCTGCACGCGTACGCCCTCCAGAAGAACGCGGTGGCCGCGGGCAATGTCACGGGCGCGACGGCGGTCACGCCGACCGCCGAGCCGCAGGCGGTGTACCTCGTGTCCGGCGTCAGCGTCCGGGCCGGGCGGCAGGCGTCCGCGATCGTCGCGCTCGGGGACTCGATCACCGACGGCGGCAAGAGCACCGTCGGCGCCGATCTGCGCTGGCCGGACCAGTTCGCCGCGCGCCT
Source organism: Streptomyces sp. NPDC008139 (assembly GCF_042957025.1). NCBI lineage: Bacteria > Bacillati > Actinomycetota > Actinomycetes > Kitasatosporales > Streptomycetaceae > Streptomyces > Streptomyces sp. NPDC008139. Next base: position 98,695 of record NZ_JBIBHM010000014.1, on the reverse strand, counting down.
GCGGTCGGCCCGCCCGGCCGGCGACCGCGCGGTGGTGAACGCGGGCATCTCCGGCAACCGCCTGCTGCACGACCCCAATCCGCCCGCGGGCAACCCGGCCGAGGCGTACGCGCTCAACTTCGGACCGAGCGCCCTGCGCCGCTTCGACCGCGACGTGCTCGCCCAGCCCGCGGCGGCGTACGTCATCACCCTGATCGGCGTGAACGACCTCGGCCACCCGGGCACCGTGGCGCCGCTGTCCGAGACGGTGACGGCCGAGCAACTGATCGCCGGGCACGGGCAGTTGGTGGCACGCGCGCACGCCGCGGGCCTGATCGCCATCGGCGGCACGATCATGCCCTTCAAGGACGACACCTTCGGCTTCTGGAGCCAGGCCAACGCCGAGAAGCGGAACGCCGTCAACGACTGGATCCGCACCAGCGGTGTGTACGACGCCGTGATCGACTTCGCCCGCGTCACCGCCGACCCTGCCGACCCGGACAAGCTGGCCGCCGCGTACAGCAGCGGCGACGGCCTGCACCCCAACGACGCGGGCCACACCGCGATGGCCGCGGCCGTTGCGCTCGACCTGTTCCGCTGAGCCGTCTCCGTACGGCTCGGCGGCCACGGCGCACGGCGGCAGGACGTGCCCGACCTCGGCCTGAGCGGACCCGTGCCCGGCACTCCGTCACGGCCGCCCCGTCACGCCACCGAGCCCTCCTGGAAGGGTCGCTGACCGGCCGTCGGACGCTCAGCGGTCGGCGCGGAGCCCCGTACTAATACGTATTATCCCTTGACTTCCGGGAATCCGGAAGCCACGATCCCTCACGGCGCCGAGCGTCTCCCGATCGGCCGCGCCGCTCCCGTGGCCGATGTCCTCCCCCCAACCGTGAGGGTGCTCCATGTCCGTTGACCACTCGTCCCGCGGCCTCACCCGTCGCTCCGCCCTGTTGGCCGGTGCCGCGCTGGCCCCCGCCTGGTTCCTCGGCGCCGCCGGCGCCGCGCCCAGTCGCGCCGCCGCGGCGACGGCCTCGGACTTCGCGACGGTCCGTACCCAGTGGGGCAACACGCTGATCGGCAGCTACGACGCCTCCGACCAGGTGATCTCCGCCTACGCGCAGGCGATGGCCGACACGGCGAACGGCCTGTGGTCGACGCTGAACACCGCCAACTCCCGCACCTACCTGTGGGCGGACCTGAACAGCTCCACCGTCTCGGCCGTCCAGCGCGACGTGATCGGACGGCTGCGCCAACTCGCCCTCGCCTACGCCTCGCCGGGCTCGTCGCTGTCGGGCAACGCGACGCTCCTGGCGGACCTCACATCCGCACTCGACTGGTTCCTCGCCCACAAGTACGGCGTCACCGCGCGGTACGACAACTGGTGGGACTTCGAGATCGGCATACCGCTGGCCCTCAACGACACCTGCGTCGCCCTGTACGACCACCTCTCGGCGAGCCAGATCTCGACCGCGATGGCCGCGGTCACCCGCTACGCGCCCGACCCGACCAAGGTCAACGGTGGGACGGCCACCGGAGCCAACCTCAACTGGAACTGCGCCATCGCGACCGTGCGCGGCGCGCTGAGCCAGGACGCGGCCGTCATCGACAGCGCCATGGCGGCGATCGCGCACCTCTTCCCGTACAGCACCAGCGGCGACGGCTTCTACCCCGACGGGGGCTTCATCCAGCACTCGGTCCACGCCTACAACGGCTCCTACGGCGTGTCGCTGCTCCAGTACCTGACCTACCTGCTGGTCACCGTGCAAGGCACCCCGTGGGCGGCGACAACGGACCAGGTGCAGCGCGTCTACACCTGGACGCAGGCGAACTACCGGCCGTGGATCTACCGCGGTGCGTTCATGGACATGGTGCGCGGACGGGCGCTCTCCCGCTTCTACGAGACCGACCACCGTATCGGCCGCCTCACCACCGCCACCCTCCTCCAACTCGCCCGCGTCTTCCCGGCCGACCAGGCGCTCACCGTCCGGTCGCAGGCCAAGGGCTGGATCAGCGCGGACACCTACCAGGACTTCTTCGCCTTCGACGCGGCGCCGCTCGAACAGGTGCGGATCTCGTCCATCGCGCTCGGCCGCGCCGTCGTCGCCGACAGCGCCATCCCGGCGGCGGCGGAGTCCACCACCTCCGTCGTGTCGACCTCGATGGCGCGGATCGTGCACCGGCGGCCCACGTTCGCCTTCGGCATCGCGATGGACAGCACGCGGATCAAGCCGTACGAGTCCGCGAACAACGAGAACCTCCAGGGCTGGTACACCGGCGAGGGCGCCACGTACCTCTATCTGCCCACGCAGCCCGGTCACTGGGTGAACGGGTACTGGCCGGCCGGGGACAAGTACCGGCTGCCCGGCGTCACGCTCGACACCAAGACCCTCGCGCTCGGCGCGAACCGCGGTTCCACCAACACCTGGGCGGGCGGCGCGCTGCTGGACGGGAACGTGGCCGCCGGTATGGGGCTGTCGTTCGCCGTGCAGACCCTCAAGGGCCACAAGTCGTGGTTCTGCGTCGACGACGTCGTCATCTGCCTGGGCGCCGGGATCACCAGCGACGACGGCCATACGATCGAGTCGGTCATCGAGAACCGCAACACCGGCCCCAACGGGCAGGCGAACATCCACGTCGATGGCAACGTTGTCCTGTCCACGCCGAGCAATACGCCGACGGTGGTCCAGCCGCGGTCGATCTTCGTGGACAACCTCGGCGGCTATGTCTTCCCGGTCGGCGGCCACGTCACCCTCCTGCGCCAGGACCGCACCGGCAAGTGGACCGACATGGACCACCGCGGCGTCTACGACGACACCGCCGCGTACACCCGCAGGTTCGTCACCATGTGGGTCGACCACGGCGTGAGCCCGACCGCGGGCAGCTACCGCTACATCCAACTGCCCGCCGCCACCTCGGCCCAGACCTCGGCGTTCGCGGCGTCGAACGATGTGACCGTCGCCTCGAACACCGCCGCCGTGCAGGCCGTCAGCCGCTCCGGCTCCGGCGTGGCCATGGCCAACGTCTGGCAGGCCGGAGCGCCCAAAGCCGCCGGAATCCAGGTCGACAGGACCGCCTCGGTCGTCACGCACCGGACGAACGGAACGCTCAGCGTGGCCGTGAGCGACCCGACCCAGCAGCTCACCGGGTCGGTCGTCGTCACCGTCGACGGCGCCGTCTCGGCCGCCACCTCCGTCGACCCCGGGGTGACCGTCCTCGCCACAGCGCCCGACCTCCGCCTCTCGGTAGCGGTCGCGGGAGCGGCCGGAAAGACCTTCGTCGCACGCTTCACCGTCTGACAGCCGGCGGCCCGCCAGCCCGCGAGAAAGGAAGTCGCACATGCGCATGAGGGCTTTAGCAGTGGTGATCGGCATGCTCGTCGCGAGCTACGGCGTGACGTCGGGCTCGGCGCACGCGGCGTCATCGCTCTACGAGGCGGAGAACGCCACCGTCTTCCACGGCACGGTGGACCGCGACCACCTGGGATACACCGGGACCGGCTTCGTCAACACCGCCAACGAGGTGGGCGCGTACGTCGAGTTCAGCGTGAGCGCACCGGCCGCGGGCGGCTTCGCGCTGGCCCTGCGCCACGCGAACGGGACGGGGGCGGGACGCGCCGGCACCGTCAGCGTCAACGGCACGGTGATCTCCGCACCGGCCTTCGCCGCGACCACGGACTGGAACACCTGGGCAGTCACCCGGATACCGGTGACGCTGCGGGCGGGAACCAACGCGATCCGCGTGACCGGCACCACGGCGGGCGGCCTGCCCAACCTCGACTCGCTGACCGTCTCCGACCCGCGGAGCACGGACTGGGCCGACGCGCTGGTCGACTCCACCATGCAGCGGTACACCCCCGCGACCGTCGGCGGCTGGAGCTACCCGGTCGCCCTCTACCTGATGGGGCAGTACCAGGTCGCCCAGCACACCGCGGACCCCGCGCGCCGGGCGGCCCTGATCGCGTACATCAAGGCGTGGGCCGACCGCTTCGTGGACGCCTCGGGGCACATCGGCATCACCTTCAACAGCCTGGACAGCATGATGCCGGGACAGGTGATGATCGCCCTGTACCGCGAGACCGGTGAGGCGAAGTACGGCCTGGCCGCCAAACAGATCCACGACCGGCTGCTCCCCGGCGCCGGGTACCCGACCACGAGCGACGGCGGCTTCTGGCACGCCAACAGCGCCGACCGGGCCAACCAGCTCTGGTCCGACGGCACCTTCATGGCCGACCCCTTCATGGCGCAGTACGGCAGGTACATCGGCGACAGCGCGCAGTCCTACGACATCGCGGCCAAGCAGCTCGTGGTCTACGCCAGCCATCTGCAACAGGCGAACGGGCTGCTGAAGCACGCCTACGACGCGTCCAAGGCGGCGACCTGGTCCGACCCGAACAGCGGCCTGTCCTCCGAATACTGGTGCCGCGCCGTCGGCTGGTACGGCGTCGCCGCCACCGAGATCCTCGACCTGATCCCGGCCGACCACCCGCTGCGGGCCCAGTTGACCGCGACCGTACGCGATCTGGTGCGCGGCATCGCCGCCTACCAGGACCCGGCCAGCGGTCGGTGGTTCCAGGTCGTGGACAAGGGGAGCAGCGCGGGGAACTGGACCGAGACGTCGTGCTCGGCGATGTTCACCCTGACCGCCGACGCGGCGATCAAGCGCGGATACGTCCCGGCCGCCACGTACCAGGCCACGGTGGACGCCGGAAAGCGCGGGGAACTGGACCGGATCTCCCTGCACAGCGACGGCCTGACGTATCTGACCTCGATCTCGGTCGGCACCAATGTCGGGGACTACGCGTATTACACCGCCCGCTCCCGGGCCACGAACGACTTCCACGGGCTGGGCGCCTTCCTCTACTTCTTCGAGCAGGTCAACGGCTGAGAGCTCTGCTCCCGCGAGCAGATCCGCGGCAGACCTCCCCGCCCATGAGCGCGCGCGAGCCCGCCTCAGTTCCGTGCGCCCGCGGGCCCGTGGGCGGGGGAGTGGCGGTGGAGCGCCGTTCCCGGTTCTGGAACGCTACGACCGTCGGCCCGACAGGCCGACGGCGCAGCTCTCTTCGACCCGGTAAAGGAATGACGCCATGACCACCGCGCACGCCATCGCGCTGGAGCCCACCGCGATCCATGTGGCCGACCGCGTCCTCGACGACCTGCGCACCCGTCTCGAACTGACCCGTCCGCCGCTGGACGAGGGGAACGAGGACTGGTCGTACGGCGTCCCGGCCAGTTATCTGCGGGAGTTGGTCGCCTACTGGAAGGACGGCTACGACTGGCGGGCGGCCGAGCGCGCCATCAACGCCTACGAGCACTACCAGGTGGAGGTCGCCGGTGTCCCCGTGCACTTTCTGCGCAAGCCGGGGCGCGGCCCCCGCCCGATCCCGCTGATCCTCACCCACGGCTGGCCGTGGACGTTCTGGCACTGGTCGAAGGTGATCGACCCGCTCGCCGACCCGGCCGCCTTCGGCGGCGACCCCGCCGACGCCTTCGACGTGATCGTGCCGTCCCTGCCCGGCTTCGGTTTCCCCGGCCCGCTCACCGGCCTCCCCGACGTCAACTTCTGGAAGGTCTCCGACCTCTGGCACACCCTGATGACCCAGACCCTGGGATACGAGAAGTACGCCGCCGGGGGCTGCGACATCGGCGGGATCGTCACCAGCCAGCTCGGCCACAAATACGCCGACGAGCTGTACGGCATCCACATCGGCTCGGGGCTGCCCCTCGACTTCTTCACCGGCCCCCGCGCCTGGGACTTCGCCCGGAACCGGCCCCTCACCGACGACCAGCCCGCCGACATCCGCGCGCGCATCATCGAACAGGACCGCCGCTCGGCGACCCACCTGGTGGCGCACATGCTCGACGGCGCCACCTTGGCCCACGGGCTGAGCGACTCACCCGCGGGACTGCTCGCCTGGCTGCTCGAACGCTGGAACGCCTGGAGCGACAACGGCGGCGACCTCGAATCCGTCTTCACCAAGGACGACCTGCTCACCCACGCCACGATCTACTGGGTCAACAACTCCATCGCCACGTCGATGCGGTACTACGCCAACGCCAACCGCTACCCCTGGACCCCCGCCCACGACCGCACCCCGGTCGTCGAGACCCCGGTCGGCCTCACCTTCGTCACGTACGAGAACCCGCCCGGCATTCACTCCGCCGCCGACCGCGTCCGGGCGTTCAAGACGGGGCCGCAGTCCCGCTGGTTCCACCACGTCAACGTGAACGCCCACGACCACGGCGGCCACTTCATCCCCTGGGAGAACCCCGACGCCTGGGTCACCGACCTCCGCGGCACCTTCCGCACGCGCAGGCCTTGAGCGCCGGGCGATCTCTTCCCCGGACGGCAGAATCGACACGGCGGGGATAAAAATCGACACGGTGTAGACTTTTTGGTGTGGGAGCACCTCGGCTCCCCGCGAGACTGTCGAGGAGGAGCACATGGAGACGCGGAACTGGCTCATCACGGGCGTCAGCACGGGCCTCGGGCGCGCTTTCGCCCAGGCCGCCCTGGCCGCCGGGCACACCGTCGTCGGCACCGTCCGCTCGGAGAAGGACCTGCTGGCCTTCGAGGAGCTGGAATCCGGGCGCGCGCACGGCCGCGTCCTGGACGTGACCGACGGCGACGCCGTCACGGCCGTGGTCGCCGAGGTCGAGCGGAGCGTCGGCCCGCTGGACGTCGTCGTCGCGAACGCCGGCTACGGCCTGGAGGGCACGTTCGAGGAGACGCCGCTGGCCGAGGTGCGGCGGCAGTTCGAGGTCAACGTGTTCGGAGCCGTGGCCACCTTGCGGGCGGCGCTGCCCCCCATGCGGCGCCGTCGTCGCGGACACCTGATGGCCGTCACCTCCATGGGCGGGCTCATGGCCGTCCCCGGCATGTCCGCCTACTGCGGCAGCAAATTCGCCCTGGAAGGCATCCTCGAAGCGCTGGGCAAGGAGGTCGCACAGTTCGGGATCCATGTGACGGCGATCGAGCCCGGCTCCTTCCGCACCGACTGGGCCGGACGGTCCATGACGCGCGCCGAGCAGTCCATCGACGACTACGACGAGCTGTTCACCCCCATCCGCGAAGCGCGGCGGAAGGCCAGCGGGAACCAACTGGGCAACCCGGCCAAGGCCGGAGAGGCGGTCGTGCACATCACGTCGGTCGACCGGCCGCCCGCCCACCTCGTCCTGGGCTCGGACGCGCTGCGCCTGGTCGCCGCCGCGCGCACGGCTGTGGACGAGGACATCCGCGCATGGGAGACGCTGTCGCGTACGACCGACTTCGCCGAGGGCGCTCAGCTCTGATGCCCGGCCACGAACCCGCCCGAGGCCGCCGGACCGCCGAACGCAAGGGCGATGTCCGGGAGCGCGCCATCCTCGACACCTGCGAGGCACTGCTGGCGACCAAGGGCCACGAGGCCATGACGGTCGCCGACATCGCCCGGGGCGCGGGCATCACCCGCGGCGCGCTGTACTTCTACTTCGGCTCCAAGCAGGAAGTGGTCACCGCGCTCGTGGCCAGAACGGTCGAGCACCTGTGGGAGCGGTCCAGGACCACCGCCCAGGCCGACGAACCGCGCCAGGCCGTCGCGGCGGCCATGCGGCGCACGGTCGAGCTGTGGAACGCGCACGGCCTGGTCATGCGCACCGCGATCGACCTGTCCCTGACCGTGCCGGAGATCGGCGAGCTGTGGAACCACACGGCCGACCTCTTCATCACGGCCATCACCGCCGTCCTGGAACGCGCCGGAATCACACCGGGCACCGCGCCCCACCAGTCCTCCGCCCTGGCCCGCGCCCTGTGCTGGATGATCGAGCGGACCTTCTACCACGCCTCGCGGGAGTCCCCGGAAAAGCTGCGCGAGGCGTCCGCGACCTGCGAACACATCTGGCTGACCACCGCCGGCCTGACCGTGTGAGCCCTCCGCGGCGGACCGCGGGGTCCGGTACCGAACCCCGTGCGTCACGGCGAGTCCTGTGTGCCACGGGAGAGCCAGGAGCTGACGACGCGACGGGGCGGTTGTCGTTGTGCCGTGCACTGTGCCCGTGGCATCGACCATGGTTCCGTCGTCCCGTTCTACCACCGGCTCAAGCAGCTGATCATCGAGGACATCGCGGCGCGTGGACTCGAACCGGGCGACCGCCTGTCCGGCGATTTCCAGTTGTGCGAGCGCTACGGCGTGTCCCGGACCGTGGTGCGCCAGGCGCTTCAGGGGCTCGAACGCGAGGGCGCGGTCATCCGGGAGAAGGGCCGCGGCACCTTCGTCGCCGACCGTAAGTCGTCCGAGGGCTTCGGTCACGCGATGATCGGGCTGTTCGAGGAGGACGCCCGCCGGCCGAACGCCGTCAACGACGACGACGTCCTGGTGCCCCTCCGGCACACCAACGGCGTACGCACCCGGCTGTGGATGAGCTCCCTGGCGGCCCAGGACCGCCCGCGCTTCCTGCTGCGCGGCGCCCGCGGCTCGCACCGCACCTTCGGCCTCGACCTGCAGGAGGTCCAACTGCGCCCCGGCGACGCCGACGTCGGGGTCAAGCCCGCCGAACCGCGCGGCGAGATCGCCGCCGGCGCCGCCCCCCCGCCCGGTCCCCACCCGCCCCGGCTCGTACGAGACCTGCTACTCCGAGCTGGCAACAGCCCGGCGCACCGGCACCCCACCGCCCGTCGACCCGCGCGAGAGCGTCGCCGTACTCCGCGTCATCGAGGCGGCCCGGCACGCGGCATCCGCCGACGCGGGACCGGTCCGCGTCGGCGGCCCGCCGCCGGTCAGGCTTCCGTGACCACCAGCAGCGCCGCCGTGCCCCTGGGGGCGAGCCGTACGCGGAGCGTGCCGTCCGGGTCCGGGGTGACCGGCTCGCCGTTCTCGCCGAGGTAGGAGCAGCGCAGCGCGGTGGTGTACGGCGGTGTCAGGGTGACGGCGGCTGCCACCGGTCGGTCGGCGAAGGACTGGAGGCGGATCAGGAACGCGTCGGGCTCGTGGGGCAGCAGCCCCACGACCCGGACCTCCGGGTGGTCCACCGAGACGAGGGACGTCTCGGCCGCGCCGCCGCCGACGGCGCCCGTGGCCCGTACCGCGAGCAGGGGGTGGCCGGGGTCGGAGGCGCGCATGCCCAGGGCCGCCGCCGACGCCGGGTCACCGCCCCGGCGCACCGCCACGCTGTAGCGGAAGGTCTGCTCGAAGGCCTGCTGGCTGGGGAAGTTGGTGTCCCAGATGTTGTTGTGGACCCAGGAGTACAGCGTCCCCGGCTCCTGGCCGGGCACCGACGGCGGGTAGGGCACGTACGGGACGGCGATGTTGCCGTGCTGGAGGAGCGGCGCGTCATGGGTGGCCCAGCCCACGGCGGTGTCGCCCTGCGCGAGCGTGACCCAGCGGCGGATCGCCCGCATATGGAGGGCGGAGCCGGGGACCAGCGGCAGGCCGGTCCCGACGACGCCGCCGCTGGCCTCCATCCGGACCACCGGGGCGTCGAGCGCGAAGGGGAAGGCGAAGAAGGCGCTCTCCTTCGTCATGGTGGCGGGTTTCGCCAGATGGTTGGCGATGTCGAGCCGGGCGACGCCGTGCGGCAGTGTGACAGTGGTGCGAAGCCGCGCCGCGCCCGGCGGCACGCACTCGTACACCAGGGTCTCGGCCACCGCCGAGGAGGTGCGCTCCACCAGTACGGACGCGGGCGCCACCTCGCGCCCGGCCAGCAGGTGCATGGAGTCGTCGGCGACCGTCTTGCTCGACTGGTGGTTGAAGCCGCCGGCTGTGGCGTACCGGTCGTAGACGTATCCGTTGAAGCCGAACACCGCGTCGTCCGCGACGAGTTCGGCGCCGGTGGCCTTGTCCACCACGGACGCGATACGGCTGCGGCGCAGGTCGACCCGGACGGCCAGGAAGTCGTTCTCCAGCACGGCGCCGTCCGGCACCGTACTCTCCGGCACGTCACCCTCAACAGAAACCGGGTCGGCCTGCGTGACATCCAGCCGGACCGTACCCAGCGGCGGCACGTCCGCCACCGTCACGTGCAGATGGCGTCCGGCGGCCCGGTGCAGCGGATTGGTCTGCGGCTCGCAGACCACCGGCAGGTCGCGGCCGTCGCGGCCGTCCGTCACCCGGACCGGCCGGTCCAGCGGCAGCACGCTCTCCGGCAGGAAGAAGCGGACCACGTCGGTGCGCTTCCGGCCGCGGGTGTTGACGACATGGAAGCTGGCGCGGGCGCCCTCGCCCACCGGCAGCGCGGAACCCAGCCGGTGTCCGGCCCGCTCCAGCAGCGCGAGGGCCCCGTCGTGGGCCCGTACGGCCTGCCCGTACTTCCAGTGCCACTGCTGCTCCCCGGACCGGTGCCCCCGGCAGCCGTACGTCCAGGGGTCGCCCGCGCCCCAGGTGTGCTCGTTGAACAGGGACGCCGCCCGGTAGACCTCGGCGGTGTCCGCGGCCGGGGCCGGTTCGCCCTCGGCGCCGCGCAGCTCGGCCAGCGTGTCCAGCGTCTGGGCGTCGGTGAGCGCGGACTGGGCGGCGCGGTTCATCGCCATCGGCGCCGCCCCGGCGCCCACCCCGTCCACCCACCAGTCCGACCAGTCGCCCTCGAACGTCTCCAGCCGGTCGCCCAACCGGGCTTCGGCGTCGGCGAAGAAGTCCTCGTGCCGGGAGAGCCGCAGCCGGGGGTAGGCCCACGTCTCGTTCCAGCGCCGTACTGTCTCGGCGGCCACCAGCCGCGGCGGCCCGTTGTCGGCGAAGGTGCCCAGCACCCGCAGGTGCAGCAGGTCCCACGGATACGGGTCGGCCTCGTAAGGGGCGTCGAGGATCGGGTAGCCGGGGACGCCCTTGCCCTGGTGCGGCACCGGATGGGCGGCCAGCGCCGTCAGATAGGCGGGGAAGAGGTCGTCGACGGCCGCCGCGGACTCGTCGAAGCCGATGATCGAACCCTCCATGTACGCCAGCCCGTGCGGAGTGTCGGTCCGCCACACCAGCACCGAGCGCCCGTCGCCGGCCCGCCAGCGGAACAGCCGCGGCAACCGCGCCCCGCCGACCAGGTGCGGGACGGCCCGCCCGGCCCAGTTGTGCGCCACCGACAGGCCGCGGATGCCGTGCTCGACGAGCGCGTCCTGGAGACCGACCACCTGACCCGGCACGTCGGTCTGCATCGCCGTGGTGAGCGGCACCCCGTGACGTTCCCTGATGGCGACCGCGTCCCGCAGCAACTCGTGGAGTTCGTCCACCGAGCAGGTCTCGCTGTGCAGGTTGAACGGCAGCGCGGTCAGCTCGATCCGGCCCTCGTGGACCCGCCGGACGAATTCGGCGACCTGCCCCGGCGGCCGGTGCGCGGCCCAGTCGGTGAAGGTCGACAAGCCCTCCACCGACCAGCGGTAGCGCGCCGGTTCCGGCCAGTCGTCGGTGGCCCGGATCAGCTCAAGGCAGGTGTCGAGCGCCGCGCGGCCCTCGGCCAGCACCGTGCCCTGCGGGTCGGTGTAGCCGATGTCCAGGTGCGCGTGCTGGACCAGGTGCACGGTCCAGTGCCGCTGCGGGCGCAAGGTCAGCGGCAGCGGCTCGGGAAGCCCGAGCCCCGGCAGGTCGAGTGTCGCGGACACCTCCGCGTCGACCTCCGGCACCAGCACCCGTACCGCACCGGCAGGGCCGTCGATCACCTCGCAGTCGACCGGGGCGCCGTCGGCGACCCGCAGTACCGCGCGGGTGACAGGCGCCGGCGGGGCCGGAGCGACGTCGACCCGGACCGACTGGGTCAGCCCGCCCGAGGCGGTGCGCCGCAGCAGCGGCTCGGGGGACAGCCGGACCGTCGTCCCGCCGTGCTGGTGGACCTGGGCGACGGCGCGCTCGCGCAGCGCGTCGCGGGCGATGGCGGAGTCCCACCACGAGGGGCGGGTGTGACCTGAGGTCATCGGATGCGTGCTTCCTTGGCGTGGGTGTGCGGTGGGCCGGGGGCGGGCGCGGTCGCCGTCAGGTGGTGCGGTCGTAGTCCCTGGGGTCCCACGCCAGCAGCGAGAAGAGCTGGACCGCGGCGGACTGGTTGAGCGTGGCGACCGGCTGGGCCGGGTCGGGGGCGCCGCCGTTGCTCGCCTGGAAGCGGAACAGCCCGCTGGCCGGGTCCCGGTTCTGCTCCCACAGCCGGTCGGCGTAGTCGCTGAGGACCTGGCGGTACCGCGGGTCGTGGCGCTGGGAGTCCAGCAGGAGCAGGTCCTGGAAGAGGAAGGAGTTGAAGATGGCCGGCTGGTCGTACAGCCGGTCGTCCGCGGTCCAGTAGGCGAGCGCGCCGTCGGCGTCGCGCACCGCCTGGTCGAGGTACGCGCGGCGGCCGGTCGCGCGGTACAGCTCGGTGGCGGTGCCGATCATCGCGCCCGAGTTGTACGTCCACAGCGTGGTGTTGACGCTGCCGTTGTCGTCCCGGTCGTTCCGGTAGAGGCCGGGGGACTGCTGGAGGCAGGTCCTGTTCCAGTCGTACGCCTTGCGCGCCCAGTCCAGATACGTCGGTTCCTTGGTGATCTGGTACAGCCCGGCGGACAGTTGGGCGAACAGGCCGGTCACGTTCGCGGCCCTGATGGTGTTGGCGTCGGTCTCGACCCAGTGCATGCCGCCGGGGCAGGTCTTGGCGGCGTCGTCGTCCCAGGCGCGGGTGTCGGTGGTGAAGGCCGCGCGGGCCTTGGCCAGCATCGCCCGGTCGCCGTCGGCCCGGTACTGCGTCAGGAACGACAGGCCGACCACCGCGTTGTCGTCGAAGAACAGGTCCCCGCCGGTGCCCAGCGGGGCGGACGGGTAGGAGGCGTAACCGGGACGGGCCGGATCGGTGGCCGCGTACCGCGGGAGGGCGGCGAAACGGTCCGCCACGTCCTTGCGGTACCGGCCCGCGTTGTGCGGGGTGTTCCGCAGATACACCGTGGCCTGGGTGGCCTCGCGGAACTCCCACAGGTACGAGTAGGGGTTGCCGCCCGGCGCCTGCGGGGTGGTCTCCCGGTACAGATGGTGACCCGCGGGGCCGAGGTAGAGGTCGCGCTGGAGCGCTTGGTAGCTCGCCTCGGCGCGTCCGGCCCAGTCGGTGGTCCGGTGGCCCTCGGCGTGCGCGGCGGGCGCGGCGAGCAGACCGGCCGCTGCGGTGGCCAGCGCGGTCAGCAGCAGACCGGCCCGGCGGGCGGTACGCGCTGTTGTCATGGCAGGACTCCCTGTCAGGCGTTGAGTTTGAGGCTGGAGACGAAGAACCGCTGGGAGAGGAAGAAGATGACGACGGTGGGCAGCGACACCACCAGCGCGCCGGCCAGCACCACCGGCGGACCCACGTTGGAGTAGTTGCCCTGGAGGTCGGCCAGGGCCGCCATGATCGGCCGGATGTTGCGGCTGGTGGCCAGTGTGATGCCGAACAGCAGGTCGTTCCAGACGGCGACGAACTGGAAGACGAAGGCGGCGACCATCGCGGACTTCGACAGCGGCACGTAGATGCTCCAGAACAGCCGCCACCAGGACGCCCCGTCCAGCCGGGCCGCCTCGATCACCTCGGACGGCAGCGTGGCCGCGAAGTTCCGCAGCACGAAGAAAGCGAACGGGATGGCGATCGCGATGTAGATGATCACCATGCCCATCTGGGTGTCGTACAGACCGGTGTTGGCGTACGCCAGGAACAGCGGGCGCAGGAAGACCTGGAGCGGCAGCAGGGTGCCCGCGTAGATCAGCCAGAACCACAGGGCGCGGCGCCGCACCGGCATGATCGCTGCGGCGAACGCGGCCAGCGAGGCCAGCAGGACGGCACCGGCCGAACTGGCCACCGCGTAGTAGAGGCTGTTGGCCATGGCGGGACCGAGGTCGGCGAGATTCCACGCCGCGCGGATGTTGGAGAACAGACCGAAGCTGTTGGGGTACCAGCGCGGACTGCCCGAGTAACTGCCCACCGACGTCAGCCCGTTGACCAGCAGCAGATACGTCGGGACGAACCAGAGCAGCGCCACCAGGACGACGACGGTATTGCGGATGACTCTGCTCATGTCACACCTTGCCCTGGGTCGGTACTTGTCGGCGCAGATACGTCCAGGACGCCAGCAGCACGATGACCGTCAGCAGTACGGCGATGGCGGCGCCCGCTCCCGGCCGCAGGAACAGGAAGGTCTCCTGGTACATGGACACCGCCAGCGTCTCGGTGGCCCGGCCGGGACCGCCCTGGGTGAGGACGAAGATCAGGTCGAACGCCTTGAGCCCGTTCACCAGGCTCATCCCGATGACGATGATCGACACCGGACGCAACTGCGGCAGGACGATATGGCGGAAGCGCGCCCACGGCCCGGCGCCGTCGAGCGCCGCCGCCTCCAGGGTGTCCGGCGCGATGCCCTGGAGTCCGACCATGAAGAGGATCACCGCGACGCCGGTCGCCTGCCAGGAACTCGCGATGATCATCACGATGGTGTTGCCGGGCCAGCTCAGCAGCCAGGTGCCGGTCAGGCCGCCCAGATGCAGCCCCCTGAGCGCGCCGTTCACCGCTCCGTCGCTGGTGAGCATGAAATTCCACACCACCGCGACCGCGGAACCGGAGATCGCGTACGGGATGGTCACCGCGAGCCGCGCCGCGCGGCTCCACCGCGTCGCGTCGGTGAGCATCGCGATCAGCAGGCCCATGCCGGTGGGCAGCACGATCGCGCCCACCACCCACATCAGGGTGTTCTCCAGGGACTTGAGCAGATTCGGGTCGGTGAAGAAGGCGCGGTAGTTGGCGAAACCGTTGAAGGTCGAGTGGGTGTAGTCGCTGAAGAAGCTGCGATAGAGCGTGTAGCAGAACGGCGCGAGCAGGACCGCGGTCACCAACAGGGCGGCGGGCAGCAGGAAACCGCCGGCCATCAGCCGCTCCTTGAGCTGCGCCGCCGCCCGTCCCTTCGCCGCGGGCGGCTTCGGACCGCCGGACGGCAGTCCGCGCCGCGCACGGATCGAATCGGTCGTCGCACTCATGAGCCGCCCTTCCGCCAGATGTCCCACTCCTTGCCCGCGCGCTTTTGCATCGAGCCGAGCGTCGAGCGGACCGCGGTGGGATGGATCATGAAATTGCCCAGGTCGAGGATGTTCCCCTGGATCAGATTGGGCGGACTCGCCTCGTTGTAGCGGGTCAGCAGCGTCCGGTGATTGCGCTTGATGTCCTGCTGCACGCCCTCGATCACCGGGTTGGACGCGGGCACCGTCGGGTTCGCGGAGCTGTCCTGGAGGAAGTCCGACCACACCCGCTGCACCCTCGGGTCCAGCCAGTGGGAGACGGCGGCGATCCCGCCGTCGTGGTTGGCGGCGCGGCTCGGCACCGCGAAGACCCCCGACTCGGCGATCACCGACGGCTTGGTGCCCTCGTGCACCGCGGGCATGATGAACGCGCCGTAGTCGGTGCCCGGTGTGAGTCCGGCGGCGCCGATCGCGGCCGACTCCCAGGTGCCGTGCAGGAACATCGCCAGCTTCCCGGCCTTCATCCGCGCCGGGCCGTTGGCGCCGTCGAAGTCGGGCGCGGTCATCCAGCCCTTGGCGTAGAAGTCCCGCCAGAGCGTGAGCGCCTCCACCGCGGTGTCGTCGGTGTACTTCGCCTGTCCGTTGACCAGCCGCGTGTAGAAGTCCGGGTCGATCTTGCTGACCAGTTCCTCGAACCACTCGAACGCCGGCCAGACGCCGTTCTGCGTGGCGAGGAACGGCGTCACACCGTTCTTCTTCAGCACCTCGGCGTTGTGGGTGAACTCCGCCCAGGTGGCGGGCTCGCGCAGTCCGTACCTGGCGAACACCGGCTTGGCGTAGAAGAACACGTACGACGACTGGTACAGCGGGATGCCGTACACCTTGCCCTCGTAACTGACCGCCGGTTTCAGCTCGGTGGAGACCCAGCCGCGCTGGACCGCGGCCTCCCACGGGGCGCCGAGTTCGGTCAGACCGCCGGAGCGGGCCAGTGAGTACAGCGGATAGCCCGACGCCCACTTGACGACGTCGGCGGCCCGGTTGGTCTGCACCGAGGTGTGGACCACCTCCTGGTAGGAGGTGGTGGAGGCGTTGGACAACGGGCGCAGGTCGTAGCCGCTGATCCGCTTGAGCACCGCGCCGGCCTTCTTGTAGCCGTCGGACCAGGTGGCGTTGTCGTTGTAGAGGTTCGCCGCGCCGGGCACGCTCGTGGTGGAGCTGCCCCGGGCGCAGCCGGCCAGCGCCACCGCCAGCGCGAGACCCCCGGCGCCTGCCAGCACTCCGCGGCGGGTGGGACCGTCTGGGGGGCTCGTCGAGCCGTCGGGCTCCGCCCTGTCATCAGCGCGGCCAGGTTGCATCGACCTGTCCTTCCGTCATCTGCCGTCCTGTGCGACCCCGGCGGGAAACAGCCGCCGGGTGCACGACCGCCTTGAAGGTAACGGTAACAATGAGGGGTGGCAAGGGTTCATCTGTCGGAAACCCGAAAATGCCGTGTGGAGCGCCGTTGATTGTCGCCGGATTGAGACCGGTCGCTGGCGATGGGTTATGGTACCGATACCGTATTGAGTGACCCGAACGACGAAAGGTGTCCCCGTGCACCACGACGGCAGTGGCCTGCCCTACCAGCCCAATCCGCGCTACGACGCCGTCGGGGCACGGCCCCGGCGCGGCTGGGCGGCGGCCCTGGCCGAACTGCCGGAGCCCAGAGGCGTCCTGGCCGTGGACGGCCCATGGGCGCTCGACTGGGACGCCGTGCGCGCGGGCCTCGCGGCGGCAGGCCCCGGCCTGTCCTTCGTGGACATCCGCTCCCACCTGGCCCCCTGGTCGCAGATCGAAGCGCTCGGCGCGTCGGGACCACTGGCCGACGACCCGCACTTCGCCGCCTTGTCCGAGGCGGCCCTCGCCGACTTCTTCGGCCCCTTGCCCACCCTGGAGGCCGGTGACGGGCTCACCGTCGTCTACGGCCCCGGCGCCGCGCTCGTCGCACACGACGTCCTCTGGTACGCCGATCTGCCCAAGCGGTACGCCGAGGCGGCCGTCGCCGCCGGTACCGTTACCAACCTCGGGCAGCGGGAGGGCGCGGCGCGGAACCGCCGGCTGTTCTACATCGACTGGCCGGTACTCGACCGGCACCGCGACGGCCTCGCCGACCGGATCGACCGCTGGCTGGACCTCCAGGACCCCGCGGGACCGGTGTCACTGAGCGGCGCCGCCCTGCGGGCCAGCGCCGCGGACCTCACCGGCCGCCCCTTCCGTACCCGCCCGACCTTTAACACCACGCCGTGGGGCGGCCAGTGGGCCCGCCGCGAACTCGGCTTCAACCCCGAGGGCCCGAACACCGCGCTCGGCTACGAACTCATCGCCCCCGAGTCCGGGATCCTCATCGGCGACGACACCGCCCAGGTCGAGATCCCCTTCCAGCTCCTCGTGGCGCTGCACCCCGAGCGCGTCATGGGCCCGCGCGTCCACGCCATGTTCGGCAGTTCCTTCCCCATCCGCTTCGACTACCTCGACACCGTGGCCGGCGGAAACCTCTCCGTGCACTGCCACCCGCAGCCCGACTACATGAAGGACGTCTTCGGCTGGCCGTACACCCAGCACGAGACGTACTACCTGATGGTCGGCAGCGAGCAGAACACCGTCTACCTCGGCCTGCGCGGCGACGCCGACGTCGAGGAATTCCGCGGCCGGGCCCACGACGCCGACTCCGGCGGGAACGCCTTCGCCATCGAGGAGTTCGTGCAGACCTTCCCCGCCACCCCGCACCAGCTCTTCCTCATCCCCGGCGGCACCCCGCACGGCAGCGGCAAGGGCAATGTGGTGCTGGAGGTCAGCGCCACCCCGTACCTCTACTCACTGCGGTTCTACGACTGGCTGCGCCGCGACGCCCGGGACCGGCAGCGCGCCGTCCACGTCGAGCACGCCTTCCGCAACCTCGACACCGAGCGGACCGGCGAGGCCGTCGGCCGGGACCTCGTCCAGGCCCCGCAGGTGGTGCGCAAGGGCGACGGCTGGCGCGAGGAGGTCATCGGGCAGCTCCCCGAGATGTTCTTCGTGGTCCACCGGCTCAGCGTCCGGGGTGCGGCCACCGCCCCGGACAGCACCGAAGGCCGCTTCCACGTGATCAACGTCGTCGAGGGCGAAGGCGTCCTGGTCCGCACCGAATCCGGCGCGCGGCACCGCCTGGGATACGCCGAGACGCTGGTCGTACCGGCCGCGGTCGGCGCGTACACCCTGACCGGCACGGGTGCGGGCGAGACCAGGATCGTGAAAGCGTTCGTGAAGTGAGCGAGCGGGGAGGGAACACCGGCGCCGGGGGAGACGTGTACCGCGGCGCCGGGACAGAGGCCGACTCCGGGGCGGAGGACGGCGTGGACAAGGACGCCAGGGGTACGGACACGGGCCGGTCGGTCCCCGTCCTGGAGGTCGGCGGCACCCATGTGACCGCCGCGCTCGTGCGGCTCGGCGGCGCGCGCTCCCGAGTGCTCGCCTCCCACCGCGAACCCCTCGACGGCCACGCGGGCGCCGACCGGATCACCGCCACCTTGCTGCACGCCGCCCACGCCCTGCCGTCGGCGCCGCCCGCCCGCTGGGGCGTCGCGCTGCCCGGCCCGTTCGACTACGCCCGGGGCATCGCCCGCTACCGGGGCGTCGGCAAATTCGACGCGCTCGAAGGCACCGACCTCGGCGCGCTGCTGCGGGCCGGTCTGCCGTCCCGCACCGGGGCGGTCTTCCTCAACGACGCGGAGGCGTTCCTGCGCGGCGAGTGGGCGGAGGGCGCGGGCCGCGGACACGCCAGAGTCGTCGGCATCACGCTCGGAACCGGAGTCGGCTCCGCCTTCCTGCACGACGGCGCGGCCGTCAACGACGGCCCGACCGTACCGCCGGAAGGCCGCGCCGACCTGCTCACCCACCACGGCGCCCCGCTGGAGGACCGGGTGTCCCGGCGGGCCCTGATCGCGGCCTACCGGCAGGCGTCGGGACGCGACCTGGACGTACGGGAGATCGCCGCCGAGGCCAGGGGCGGGGACGGCGCCGCCCGCCGGGTGCTGGACGACGCCTTCGCCGTCCTCGGCGAGACGCTGGGCCCGTGGCTGCGCCGCTTCGGTGCCACCGCGCTCGTGGTGGGCGGTTCGATGACCGGCTCCTGGGACCTGATCGGTCCGGCACTGACCGCGGGGCTCCCCGGCGACCTCCCGCCGCCGCTGCCCGCGGCCCGGCCGGCCGAAGCCGGGCTGATCGGCGCGGCGCGGTACGCGGCCGAGGTTCCGGAAGACAACGATGCCTCTATTCTCTAGTCAACGAGCCGAGAGGGAGACCACCGTGGCCGGCGCGCCGCTCACCACCGCACCACCGACCATGAAACAGGTCGCCACCCTCGCCGAGGTCAGCGCGATGACCGTGTCCCGCGTCCTGCGCGGCGACACCGGGGTGTCGGCGGACAAACGCGCACGCGTCGAGGCCGCGGTACGGCAGCTCGGCTACCGGCCCAACGCTCTGGCCCGCAACTTCCGGCACGGACAGGGCACCGGCACCATCGGCCTGATCGTCACGAACCTCGCCAACCCCTTCTACGCCCGGCTCGCGCTCGGCATCGAGGCGGCGGTCGCCGAGGAGGGCCTGCGGGTGATGATCACCAACACGGCCGGTGACGCGGGCCGCGAGCGCGACGCCGTCCGGGACTTCTCCGCGCGCCGGGTCGACGGCGTGATCCTCGTACCGGCGGGGGCCGACCAGGCGTATCTGGCCGAGGAGTTGCCCACCTCCCTGCCCGTGGTCACCGTCGCCCGCCCCCCGGCCGGATTCGAGGCGGACTGCGTCCTGGTCGACGACTTCGGCGGCGCGTACGCGGCGACCAGCCGACTGCTGGCGGCAGGACACCGCAGGATCGGCTTCCTCGGCAACCCGCCGTCGGTGTACACCGGTTCCGAGCGCTACCGCGGCTACAGCGCGGCCCTCCACGAGGCGGGCATCGACCCCGACGACGCCCTGGTCAAGCGCGGCCAGGAGGATCTCGCCTCGGCCGAGGCGGCGGCGGCCGAACTGCTCGCGCTGCCCGCGCCGCCCACCGCGGTGTTCTGCACCAACAACCGCAACACCCTGGGCGCCTACCGGGCGTTGCGGCACCACGGCGCCAGCGCGACGCTCGCGGGGTTCGACGACTTCGACCTCGCCGACGTGCTCAGCGTGCCGGTGCTGGTGGTGGACTACGACCCCGACGAGATCGGGCGCCGCGCCGCCCAGTTGCTCGGCGAGCGCCTGGCCCGGCAGGGCGCCGGAGCGCTGCCGCCGCGCCGGGTCGTGGTGCGCACCACGATCATCGCCCACGGAGAGGACCGCGGCCCGGACCGGGACGTGTCCTAGTCGCGCGCCGCCGGAGCAACGCGCCCCGGAAGCAGGCGCGTTGCCCGTCCGGAGCCTCACGGTCCCCGAGCCCCGCTCCCACTCCGCCACGCCCGTAAGCCATTCGACCCGGCCGCCCACCACACCCCGGAGCCCGTACATGCACGACGACCGCAGCCTCATCGAGTCCCGCCTGGAACGCGTCCTCAACGAGCGCGTCCGCCCCGCGGTGTACGGGGAGCGGGTGCCGCTGACCGTCGGCATCTGGGACGCGCCCGACGAGCCGGTCCCGGTGGCCGAAGGCATCGCTGCGGCCCGCCGGCCGATCGCGCCCGGCGAGCCGTGGGGTCCGCCGTGGGGGACGAGCTGGCTCACCGTCAGCGGTACCGTGCCCGAGGCGTGGGCGGGCCGCACCGTCGAGGCGCTGCTGGACCTCGGCTTCGAGCGGGACACCCCCGGCTTCCAGTGCGAGGGCCTGGTCTACCGGCCGGACGGCACCCCGGTGAAGGGCCTCAACCCGCGCAATCAGTGGGTGCGTGTCGGCGACCCCGTCACCGGCGGCGAGCAGATCCTGCTGCACGTCGAGGCCGCGGCCAACCCGATCGTGCTGGACACCCCGCCCTTCCGCCCGACCGCTTTGGGCGACAAGGCGACGGCGGGCCGCGCGTCGCAGTACGTCCTGGGCCGGATGGACCTGGCCGTGCTGGACCGCACGGTCTGGGAGCTCGTGCAGGACCTCGAAGTGCTGGGCGAGCTGATGCCCGAGCTGCCCGCCGACTCGGCCCGCCGCTGGGACATCCTGCGCGCGGTGGAACGGGCGCTCGACGCGATCGACCTCCAGGACGTCGGCGGCACCGCCGATGCGGCCCGAGCCCTGCTGGCCGACGTGCTGGCCGCGCCCGCGCACGCGTCGGCCCACCGGATCAGCGCGGTGGGCCACGCGCACATCGACTCCGCGTGGCTGTGGCCGCTGCGTGAGACCGTCCGCAAGGTGGCCCGTACCACCGCGAACATGACGGCCCTGATCGAGGACGAGCCCGACTTCGTCTACACCATGTCCCAGGCGCAGCAGTACGCCTGGATCAAGGAGCACCGCCCCGAGGTCTACGCCCGGGTCCGACAGGCCGTCGCCGACGGGCGGTTCGTGCCCACCGGCGGAATGTGGGTCGAGTCGGACACGAACATGCCCGGCTCCGAGGCGATGGCCCGTCAATTCGTGCACGGCAAGAGGTTCTTCCTGGACGAGTTCGGCATCGAGAGCGACGAGGTGTGGCTGCCGGACACCTTCGGCTTCGCGGCCGGGCTGCCGCAGATCATCCGGGCGTCCGGGTCGAGTTCGCTGCTGACCCAGAAGATCTCCTGGAGCCGCACCAACTCCTTCCCGCACCACACCTTCGCCTGGGAGGGCATCGACGGCAGCCGGGTCTTCACGCACTTCCCGCCGATGGACACCTACAACGCGGGCCTGGAAGGCCGCGAAGTCGCCCACGCCGCCCGCAACTTCAGGGAGAAGGGCATGGCCGGGCGGTCGCTGGCGCCGACCGGGCTGGGCGACGGCGGCGGTGGTACGACCCGCGAGATGATCGCCAAGGCCGCTCGGCTCCGCGACCTGGAGGGTTCGGCCCGGGTGGAGTGGGAGTCCCCGGCGGAGTTCTTCGCCAAGGCCCGCGCCGAGTACCCCGAACCGCCGGTCTGGGTCGGGGAGTTGTACCTCGAACTGCACCGCGGCACGCTGACCAGCCAGGCGGGCACCAAGCAGGGCAACCGCCGCAGCGAGCATCTGCTGCGCGAGGCGGAACTGTGGTCCGCGACCGCCGCCGTACGGGTCGGACTGCCCTACCCGTACGAGGAGTTGGACCGGATCTGGAAGACGGTGCTGCTGCACCAGTTCCACGACATCCTGCCCGGCTCGTCCATCGCGTGGGTGCACCGCGAGGCCGAGGCGACGTACGCCGCCCTCGCGGTGGAGCTGCGGTCGATCATCGACGCCGCCCAACTCGCTCTGGCCGGTGCGCCGTCGCGGGAGGGGGACCAGGAGGGGGAGGGTGCCCTGGTCTTCAACGCGGCCCCGCACGCCCGCGGCGGTGTCCCGGCAGGGGGCGCCGCGCGCGTCGCCGACCGCGGCGCCGACGGGACGGTCACCGCTTCGGCCCGCCCCGGCGGCGGCCACGTACTGGACAACGGCCTGCTGCGGGTCGAGATCGACGACCGCGGCCTGGTGGTGTCGGTCCACGACCTCGCCGCGGACCGCGAGACCCTCGCCGAGGGGCGCCCGGCCAACCTGCTCCAACTCCACCCCGACTTCCCCACCATGTGGGACGCCTGGGACGTGGACGCGTACTACCGCAACACCGTCACCGACCTGACCGCCGCCGACCGCGTCGAGGTGACCGCCGCGACGGCCCACGCCGTCACCGTCCGGGTCGAGCGCTCGTTCGGCCACTCGCGCGCCCTGCAGGACCTCACCCTCACCGCCGGGCACAAGCGCCTGGACGTCTCCACCGAGGTGGACTGGCGCGAGACGGAGAAGTTCCTGAAGGTGGCCTTCCCGCTGGACGTCCACGCCGACCGCTACGCGGCCGAGACCCAGTTCGGCCACGTCTACCGGCCCACCCACACCAACACCAGTTGGGACGCCGCCCGTTTCGAGGCGTGCAACCACCGATTCCTGCACCTCGCGGAGCCCGACTGGGGCGTGGCCCTGGTCACCGACTCCACCTACGGCCACGACGTCACCCGCTCCACAAGCGGCAGCGCCCCCGGCGCCGCCGTCACCGTGCGCCTGTCCCTGCTGCGCGCGCCCCGCTTCCCCGACCCGCAGACGGACCAGGGCGTGCACCGTTTCCGCTACGCCCTGCTTCCCGGCGCGTCCATCGGCGACGCCGTCCGCGAGGGGTACGCCATCCATCTGCCCGAGCGCCGCGTGCCGGGCGCCACCACGGTCGAACCGCTGGCGACGGTCGACCACGAGGGCGTCGTCGTCAGCGCTGTGAAGCTCGCCGACGACGCGAGCGGCGACATCGTCGTACGCCTCTACGAAGCCAACGGCGCCCGGACCCGCACCACCCTCACCCCCGGCTTCGCCCTCCACACCGCCACCCCCTGCGACCTGCTGGAACGCCCCCTGGCCGACCAGCCGCCCGCCGAGATCCGTGACGGCGCGGTGGACCTGCGCCTGCGACCGTTCGAGATCGTCACGCTGCGCCTGACCCCCTCGACGGACACCGCGCCGCCCCTGTCCGACCACTGACCCGCCCGTCGTCGGCACCGCCCGCCTTCGACTTGCGCTTTACGCCGCGTCAACTTCTACGGTCGTCCATGTGGCCGGAACGACCGGCCGGCGAGGGGAGGCAGGGCGATGGCCTGGTCGATCGCGGACGTGGCCCGGCTGTCCGGAGTGACGTCCCGGACGCTGCGGTACTACGACGAGATCGGTCTGCTGCCCCCTGCGGGGACCGGCCGCAACGGGCACCGCTCCTACGAGCAGCGGGATCTGCTGCGGCTGCAACAGATCCTGCTGATGCGGGAGTTGGGCCTGGGGCTGCGGGACATCGCGGCCGTCCTCGACAGGCAGGCGGACCGGGTGGCCGTGCTCCGGGAGCACCACCGGCGTCTGCTGGCGGAGCGGAACCGGCTCGACACCCTGGTCCGCACGGTCGGCCGCACCATCGCGGAGTTGGAGGAAGGAAAGGACGGGGACGACATGCCGGAGATCAACAGGCCGGAGAATCTGTTCGAGGGCTTCGACGCCTCGCGCTACGAGACCGAGGCGCGCGAGCGGTGGCCGCGCGAGTACGAGCAGTCCCGGCGGATCGCCGGCCCGCTCACGGCCGAGGACCAGGAGCGGACGCAGCGCGAGATCACGGCGCGGATGGTCCGCATGGCCGATTTCATGGCGGCCGGTACGCCAGTGGCCGACCCGGCGGTGCAGGCCGAGACGGATGCCCACTACCAATGGCTGTGCGGGTTCTGGACTCCCGACGCGACCGCGTACAAGGGACTGGGGCAGATGTTCACCGACGACCCGCGCTTCCGCTCGGCGTACGACAAGATCGCGGCCGGGCTGGCCGAGTACCAGCGCGACGCGATGGCGGTCTACGCCGACGACCGGCTGAGCTGACCCACCGCTCGCGCCCGTCGGGTACGCGGTCGCCGTACCCCGCTGTCACCCGCTCAGCGCGCGCCGGGCTTCAGACGGCTCGCGTGCAGCCGCTCCTCGCGCTCGCGTGCCTCGGGCAGGGTGAAGCGGCTGCCCGCAGCCTTGATCCGCTGCTTGGCCCGGCTGATCCGTACGGCCATGGTGGCCTCGGGCACCAGGAACGCGTGGGCGATCTCCGCCGTGGTCAGACCGCCGACCGCGCGCAGAGTCAGGGCGGTCTGCGAGCCGGGCGTCAGCGCCGGGTGGCAGCACAGGAACAGCAGTATCAGGGTGTCGTCACCCTCCGGCGCGCCGTCCTCGCCGGGACCCGGGCTGACGCCCGCCTCCCGCTCGGGGGACTGGGCCGCCGCGGCCGTCTCCCGCGCCTTGCGGGCGTGGTCGCTGCGGATCTGGTCGATCAGCCGGCGGGAGGCCGCGGTGATCAGCCAGCCGCGCGGATGGTCCGGCACACCGTCGGCCGGCCACTTCACGGCCGCGGCGAGCACCGCCTCCTGCACGGCGTCCTCGCACTCCTCGAACTGGCCGTGCCTGCGGACCAGCGCGCTCCGACGGCTTCTGGAACGTCAACCTCGCCGACCCCGCGCACTTCCCCGGCCCCGAAACGAGTGGAACCGTTTTCTTCGCCTACGGCACCTCGTACGCCGTACGCGCGGGACTCGTCGACCGGGCCACGTATCTGCCGGTCGCCGCGCGCGCCTGGAACGGCCTGCTGGCCACGGCGGTTCACCCCGACGGCACCCTCGGCTACATCCAGAAGGTCGGCGACCGGCCGGATTCCAGCCAGCCCGTGACGTACGACAGCACGGCCGACTTCGGCGTCGGCGGATTCCTGCTCGCCGGGACCGAACTCGCGGCGCTCGCCACCTGATCGCGAGCCGGGTTCGGCCAACTCCCGCACGGCGCAGGGGCTTGACGGGGATATTAGTCCGTACCTATGGTCTGCGGTCAGTCAAGTGTTCAGAGATGCAAGCTCAGTTCACACTCAGGAACGCCACAGTGCACACCGGGGATTACGCGCTCACCCACGCGCACACCCGGGAACGCGCCCGCTCACGAGCAGCCCCCCATTCAAGATCGGATGGTCACCGCATGGCAGGCACCCCCACGCCCTCGCCCGCGCGCCACCGCCGCGTACGGCGCCCCGCTCTGCTGGTCACCGCCGCCTGTGCGGCTGCGGCCCTTGTAACCGGTTTCTCCGCCTGGCCCGGAGGCGCCCAGCGCGCCAGCGCCGCACCGGCCGCCTTCGTCCACCCCGGAGTGACCGTCTCCGCCGCCCAACTCGACTTCGCCCGCGCCAAGGTGCAGGCCAACGCCGAGCCGTGGAAGAGCGCGTACAACCAGATGATGGCCAGCTCGTACGCTTCGCTGACCCGTACGCCCAAGCCGCGCGCGAACGTCGAGTGCGGCTCGTACTCCAACCCCAACAACGGCTGCACGGACGAGCGCGAGGACGCGATAGCGGCCTACACCGACGCCCTGGCCTGGTACTTCACCCGTGACGCGCGCTACGCGCAGGAGTCCATCAAGCTGATGGACGCGTGGTCGGCGACGATCACCCAGCACACCAACAGCAACGCCCCGTTGCAGACCGGCTGGGCGGGCTCGTCGTGGCCCAAGGCCGCCGACATCATCAAGTCGACCTACACCGGCGGCTGGCCGAACGCCGGGCGCTTCGGCACCATGCTCCGCAACGTCTACCTGCCCGAGATCATCAACGGCTCGAACAGCAACGGCAACTGGGAGCTGTCGATGATGGAGGCCGCCGTCGGCATCTCCGTCTTCCTCGACGACAAGAGCGACTACGACAAGGCGATGGCCAAGTTCCGCACCCGCGCTGCGGCCTATGTCTACATCGCCGCGGACGGGGCGCTGCCCAAGACGGTGCCGAGCCAGAACCTCGACACCAAGGCCAAGATCGTCAGCTACTGGCAGGGGCAGTCCACCTTCGTCGACGGGCTGACCCAGGAGACCTGCCGCGACTTCACGCACACCGGCTACGGCATCTCCGCGATCTCGCACATCGCCGAGACCAGCCGCATCCAGGGCGACGACCTGTACGGCACGGACATCGGCGAGCGGCTGCGGCAGGCGCTCGGCTTCCAGTCCAAGTACGAACTGGGCACGGCGCCGCCGAGCTGGCTGTGCAACGGCAGTGTCAACCGCGGCCTCGGCCCGATCACCGAGACCGGCTACAACGCGCTGCACACCCGGCGCGGGGTCGCGATGACCAACACGCAGACCCTCACGCAGAACAACCGGCCCGCCGGTTCCAACAACCTCTTCGTGGCCTGGGAGACCCTCACGAACGCCGAGAACCCCAACTGACCCACGCGGACGGCGAATCACGCGAGGGCCGCGCACCCCACCGGGCTGCGCGGCCCTCGTCGCGCGCTCTGCGCGGAGCCCCGCGACCACGGCGTCCGGCAAGCGCCCGACGGACACCGGAGGTTCGGCCCGGCAGCGGCGGCCGACAGTGTCGCCGAGAGCGAAAACCGGAGGGAATCACGCGGCGCGGTGCGTACCGTCTGCCGGATGACTCTCTCTCACGACACGGCGGGCGACGGCCCCGCACTGGTATTCCTGCACGCCGGGGTCTGCGACCGGCGGATGTGGGACCCGCAATGGCAGCCGCTGGCCAACGCCGGTTACCGCGTGATCCGTTGCGACCTGCGCGGCTTCGGCCTGACCCCCGCGCCGGACGCGCCGTACAACAACGCCGACGACGTGATCGCACTCCTCGACACGCTCGGCATCGGTCAGGCGGCGCTCGTCGGCGCCTCCTACGGCGGCAAGACCTCGCTGGAGATCGCCGCGCGCCACCCCGAGCGGGTCGGCGCGATGGTGCTGCTGTGTCCGGGAATGGCCGGGTGCGAAGCCTCCGCCGAACTCGACGCGCTGGACGAACGCGAGGAGGCGCTCTTGGAGGCGGGCGACCTCGCGGGCGCCGTCGAGCTGATGGTCGAGACCTGGATCGGCCCCGAGGGCGACGAGACCACCCGGCAGGCCGTACGCGTCCAGCAGCTGAACGCCTACGAAGTACAGCTCGCCGCCGAGGAGTTCGACCAGCTCCGGCCGCCGTACGACCTCGCGGCGGTACGGGCGCCGTCCCTCGTCGTCTCCGGCGCCCACGATCTGGCGGACTACCGGCAGATCGCCGCCCGGCTGCCCGGACTGCTCGCCGACGCCGGCCACCTCGAACTGCCCTGGGCCGGACACCTGCCCAGCATGGAACGGCCAGCCGCCGTCACCCACCTGCTGAAGGACTTCCTGGGGGAGCGGTGGGGTGAGGCCCCGCGCGCGCCTCAGGTGACGCCGAAGGTCACCCGGTAGTCGCACCGCCCCTTGCACGACATCGTCGCCGCGTCGTCGAAGGCGTACGAATAGGCGTACGGCGCGGCCTTCTTGAACACCTGCGTGTAATCCACCGGCCACTTCGACGGCACGCAGTTCTCCCGCCCGGCCCAGGCGCCTTGGCAGCAGTAGGTGTCCCCGCCGAAGGCCGCGCACGGCGGCTTGCAGCCGACGACCCGGCCGCCCGACATGGCCCGCATGGCGCTGGGGCAGTCCACCGGCTTGGTGCACGTGCCCTTGTAGCAACCCGTCGCGCTCACCGGATCGGCGGTCACGGTGTGCGAGATGTTGATGTACATCGGCAGATTCGCGCCGTCGACCATGCTCACGTCGTAGAAGTCGAGCCCGGCGTACGCGTCGAAGGTGAACTCACCGAGCGTGGTGGGCGGGTTGGCGCCCGAGCACTGCGACGTGCAGTCCCCGGTCAGGCACGCGCCCTGGCCGCCGGACGTGCAGCCGGTACGGCCCCAGATCCGGCCGCCCCATTTGTTGCCCACGGTGAGGGACGTGCTCTGCCCCGGCCGCAGCTCCCGGCCGTTCGGATACGCGGCGGTGCCGGTGACGATCGCCCACACCGTCTCCTGCGTGCGGTTGACGACCGTGATCGTCCGCCCACCGCCCGAACCGGCCCCGGCCGCCGCTGACTTCGGCGCGGACGGCTTCGGCGAAGACGGCTTGGGGCTCGGCCGGTGCGACGGGCGCGCGGTCGCCGACGGCGAGGCGGACGCGCGGGT
Organism: Streptomyces sp. NPDC008139; assembly: GCF_042957025.1. Lineage (NCBI taxonomy): Bacteria > Bacillati > Actinomycetota > Actinomycetes > Kitasatosporales > Streptomycetaceae > Streptomyces > Streptomyces sp. NPDC008139. Next base: position 70,248 of record NZ_JBIBHM010000014.1, on the reverse strand, counting down.
CGCGGTCGCGGACGCCGTCGGCGACCCGGACACGGTCGGGGCCGCCGGAGCCGAAGCCGCGGCCTGGCGGGCCACCGCCTCCGTACTCGCGGAGCCGTCACCGCCCGGCGAGGACGGCCAGTAAAAGACCACCCCGCTCGCGACCACGGCGGCCACGACCAGCCCCCACCAGCCCCGTACGGATCTCGTCCGCCGCCTGCGTCCCATCGTGCCGCCTCCAGCCGTGCCCCGTGCATCGGTACACGTCGGAGACCCCGTGGGACGCGGCCGGATAACACAAACCGTCCGGCGACGGCATGGCGAAGGGCGGGAACACCCCCGTGGCTCCCGCCCCTGTCACTCGGACCGCAACCGCCGGCGCGCCCCGGCCGTCCGGCCGGGCGCGGAGGAAGTCCCGGCGCCTGCCGTCCGGGATTCCGCTAGGTCTCGTCGTCGTGCAGCGGGACCCAGTTGGCGCGGCGGCGGGCCGCCTTCGGCGTGTCGATGTGCATGATCGGTTCCTGTCTGTCGGCGAACCGTCCGTGGTGGACCGCCCTCACGGGCGACGGACGGGCCGCCCCGTGGCCGGGGCCCGCGGGTGGCGGGCCCGACCTGGGGCATGCACTGGCCAGCCTGCCGGTCACGGCGTCGGCCTGTCGTTAGCAGCCGGTCGCCTGACGACTTGGCAATGCGTCCACAACGGCCGCCGGACCGCCCTAGGAACCCGCACCCGGACGTACGGACCGCGGGCGGTGGTCGGTGGGCGCCGCCCCGTGGACGGCGCGGTAGGCGCGGCTGAAGTCGGCCGCCCGCGGAAAGCCCCAGCGGGCCGCGATGAGATGGATCGGCGTCTCCAGCAGCGCCGGATCGGCCAGGTCGCGACGCGCGCCCTCCAGCCGCAGGCGGCGTATGTACGAGGCGACCGTCTCGGCCTCCGCCTGGAAGAGCCGGTGCAGGTAACTGCGCGAAATATGGTGCACCGCAGCGATATGACGAGGCGTCAGCTCCGGATCGTGCAGATTCTGCCGGATGAAGGACTTCACCCGCAAGGTGAGTGCCCGGGTCCGCGTCTCCGGTGTCAGCGCCGCCTCGGCGTCCAGGGCGTTCGCGAGGAGCGCCGCCACCAGGTCGACCAGCACGGCGCCCAGCCGAGGACCGTCGGAGGGCGCGTACGGCACGGTGTCCGCGGCGAGTTGGGTGAGGAACTGCGCGAGCAGCGCGCCCACGCCCTCGCGTCCGGTGATGTGCCGCCCGATCACCTTGTCCAGCCGGTGCTGCGGAAGCGGCAGCAGCACCTTGGGGATCTCGACGCCCACCGAGGAGATCGACCCGTGCCCGGTCCAGATCTCGTACGGCCGCGAGGAGTCGTTGGTGTGGATGTCGAACGCGCCGTAGGAGTTCTCCTCCCGGCCCCACGACACCCCGGCCTCACCGCTCAGCAGGAGCGAGAGGTGGTAGACCTCGGGGTCGGACTGCCGAATCAGCTTCGGGGTGCGCAGGAAGACCAGTTGCTCGAAGGTCGCGGGCCAGATCGACACCGCGCCCAGCCCGATCAGCCGCTGATGCGCCTTGAAGTCGGCCGCGCACTCGCTCTCCAGTCGCATCGGGGCGTGCGTACGGTTCATGCACTCGCGCCAGGCGTCGAATCGGTCCTCGACCGCCAGGTCCTCGCTGCGGAAGACCGTCTCCGCCAGCATCGCCACACCCACTTCCGCACCGCGACATCGCGCCGCCGACGTCGTGCCCGCCCCGGCCGTCCCGGAAAGCGGAACGTACGGCGCCGCGTCGGCGACCCCGGTGAGTTTGCCATGCGCCCCGGCGAGCCCCGCACGGCACCCGGCGGCGTCGCCGACCCGGCACGCCCTGCGGTCAGGTCCTTCGCACGTCACCGCGCCGGACGCGGTGCCCGAACTCGGCGATCAGCGGGTCGAGGTCCGGCTCACCGAATTCGGCGATCAGCGCACGGAACGCGACGACCTTGTCCGGTCCGAACCGCGCCACCTTCCCGGCGTACGCGGCGGCGTCCAGGAACTTCGGCGGGCTGGACTTGGAGTGGAACTTGTCCGCGTACATCACCAGCCGCTCCTCGACGGTCCCGGCGACGTACTCACCGGGCGGGATGGGCAGCCGCTGCCGTTCGATGTCGGCACGCGTCAGCCCGACGCCGGTGTGGTGGGAGGCGAAACGGCACAGCTCCTCCGGCAGGCCCTCCGCGCGCAGCAGTTCATGGCCGAGCACCCCGTGCCGGACGTACGCGTCGTCGCCCAGCCGGTAGACGCCGATGTCGTGCAGGAGTGCGCCGGTCTCGACGAGCCCGATGTCGACCGGCTCGGGCGAACGCGCGGCCAGGTCGAGGGCGATCCGCGCCACGATCTCGCAGTGGGTGCGGACGAGGGACAGGGACTCACGGGTCGGAGCGTACTTCTCGTGCAGCGCGCGCACGCGCTCGGCGGTGGGAAGATTCACTTCCGCAGCGTATGACCCGACACCCCGCGCCCGGGGCCCGCGGGCGGCCGTACGCAGTGCGATGCTCTACTGATGACCACAGAACCGGACGCGGCGCGGCGGGCACGACGACGCGGGGCGCCGCCGTGCTGAACGTCCTGAACTGGCTCCGCACCCGCGACGCGGACCTGTCCGCGCTGCGCCGCGCCGGACGCGCCGCGATCGTCATGCCCGCCCTGTTCGCCCTGTGCGACAAGGTCGTCGGCAACCCGGCCATGGCCACCTTCGCCTCGTTCGGCGCGCTGTCCGGCCTGCTCTTCGTCGACTTCAGCGGCGCCATGGGCCAACGGCTCGCCGCGCAGACCGGTCTGGTGGCGGCGGGCGCGGTCCTGGTGACCGTCGGGACGCTCGCCTCGCGGACGGCGTGGCTGGCCGTCCTGGTCACCCTCGTCGTCGGCTTTCTCGTGCTCTTCGCCGGGGTCGTCAGCTCGGTGCTGGCCGGCGCCTCGACCGCGCTGCTGGTCGCCTTCGTGCTGCCGGTGACGCTGCCCGCCCCGGTGAGCGCGCTGCCCGACCGGCTCGCGGGCTGGCTGCTGGCCGGGGCGGCGTCGGTGATCGCCGTCGGCCTGCTGTGGCCCGCGCCCCGGCGTGAACCGCTGCGGCTGGCCACCGCCACGGCGTGCGCGCTGCTGGCCCGGCGGCTGCGCTCCGAGGTCGACTGCGTCCGCGGCGGCTTCGGACCGGTCGGCGCGGCCGAGTACCGGGCGCTGTCCGACGAGGCGGGCGCCGCCGTCGCCGCGCTGCGCACCTCGTTCTTCGGGACGCCGTACCGCCCCACGGGACTGTCCACGTCGGCGCGTACGCTGGTCCGGCTGGTCGACCAGGTGGTGTGGCTCGACGCGATCCTGGAGCGCATGCCGCTCGACGAGGAGCCCGGGCCGACGGACGCGGTCGTCTGCGACGTGAAGGTGGCCGCAGCGACCCTGCTCGAACACGGCGCGGCCAGCCTGGAGTCGGTCTCCGACAGCTCCGCGGAGCTGGAGCGCGACCTGCGGCGGCTGGAGGCCGCCCGCGAGGCGATGGAGACGGCCGTCACCGGCGATCTGCCGCTGCACCGGCCCCGGACGACGACGCCGGGCTCCGCCGAGACGCCCGCCACCCCCGCCGCTGACGACGCCATGGCCGGAATCCTCGGCGCCCTCGAACCGAGCTTTCGCGCCCAGGAGATGAGCTTCGCGATCTCCGCCATGGCCACCAACATCGGCCTCACCGTCGCCGCCCTGCGCCGCGGCTGGTGGGACCACGTCCTGGGCCGCGGGCCCTCGGGCGTGCCGTCCTTCCTGTCCTCCGCGCAGGAACGCGCAGGAGCCCACGTCGAGCGCCACTCCGTCTGGCTGCACAACAGCGTCCGCGGCGCCATCGCGCTCGCCCTGGCCGTCCTGCTCGCCGAGTCGACCGGCGTCCAGCACTCGTTCTGGGTCGTCCTCGGCACCCTGGCGGTACTGCGCTCCAACGCCCTGAGCACCGGCCAGAACGCGCTGCGCGGCCTGCTCGGCACGGGCGTCGGCTTCGTCATCGGCGGCGGCATCGTCTACGGCGTCGGCACCCACACCACCGCCCTGTGGCTGCTGCTGCCCCTCGCCGTGGCCTTCGCCGGACTCGCCCCCGCCGCCATCTCCTTCGCCGCGGGACAGGCCGGATTCACCACCGTCCTGCTCATCCTCTACAACATCATCGAGCCCGCGGGCTGGCAGATCGGGCTCGTCCGCGTCGAGGACGTGGCCCTCGGCTGCGGGGTCTCCCTGGTGGCCGGGGCGCTGTTCTGGCCACGCGGGGCAGGACGCGCCCTCGGCCAGGCGCTGGCCGACTCCTACGCGGAAGGCGCCCACTATCTGCGCGGCGCCATCCAGTACGGCGTCGCACGCTGCGACGCCGCCGCCCCCGCGCCCGCCACCCCGCAGGACGAGCGGCGCCGGGCCGCCGCCGCCTCGCGCCGCCTCGACGACGCCTTCCGCGGCTTCCTCGCCGAGCGCGGCACCAAGCACATCCCGCTGGCCGACGTGACGACCCTCATCACCGGCGTCGCCGCGCTGCGGCTCACCTCCGACGCGATCCTCGACCTGTGGGAGCGCGAGACCGTCACCTCGCAGGAGGACAGGACGGCGGCCCGCGGCGAGATCCTCTACGCGGGCACCCTGCTGGTCGACTGGTACGAGGCCGCCGCGCGGGCCCTGGCGGGCTCCGGCGCCGTCCCCGACCGTGCCGCCCGCGACGAGGCCGCGGACGGGCGGCTGCTCGACGCCGTACGCCGCGACCTCACCGCCGACGACGGGCGCGGCACCTCCACCGCCGTCAAGATGATCTGGACCTTCGACCACATCGACGCGGCCCGCCGCCTCCAGGCGGGCATCCTGCGCCCGGCGCGGGCCGCCGCGACCCTGCGTCAGGGCCGAGGCCCGTTCGGCCCGCGTCGGGCGCTGCGGGTCAGGTCCTCGCGGGCGTGAGGCTGAGGTCGAGCCGCTGCGGACCGCGGACGAACACCCCGCTGTCCGGGGCCGGCGTCCCGTCGGCGAAGCCCATCTCGGTGAAGGCGTCCAGGAGTTGGTTGGCGCCGACCTCCACCTCGGCCTTCGCCAGCAGCGCGCCCACGCAGAAGTGCCGCCCGAGCGCGAACGCCAGGTGGTCGGCGGCGGCGCTGAAGGCGTTCGCGGTGGTCAGGTCCGTGCGGTGGATGTCGAAGGTGTCGGGCCTGTCGTAATGCCGCTCGTCCCGGTTGGCCGCGCCGATCAGGCAGGTGACCGTCGCGCCCGCCGGGACGGTGACGCCGTGGAGCGTGACGTCCTGCGCCGGCTGCCGCATGATCATCTGGAGCGGGGGAGTGAACCGCAGGGACTCAGCGAAGGCCGCCGCCACCAGGTCGCGGTCGGCCCGCACGGCCTCCAACTGCTCGGGGTTGGCCAGCAGATTGCGGAACATCCCCGAGATAGCCTTGTCGGTGGTCTCGCCGCCCGCGGACAGCAGCAGGCTCACGAACGAGGTGATGTCCTGGTCGGTCATCACCGTGCCGTCGATCTCCGCCGTGCACAGCGACGACAGCAGGTCCTCGCCCGGCTCCGCCCGCCGCCGGTGGACGATCGGCACCAGATACGCGGCCAGCTCCCGGCTCGCGCGCATCCCGGCCTCGGCGACCTCGGGGTCCTGCGCGAGATTGGCGAAGAAGCCGACCACCGCGGCGTACCAGGCGTGGAAGCGGTCGTGGTCGTCGCGGTCGAGCCCGAGCATGTCGACGATCACATTGACCGGGAAGCGGGTCGCGAACTGATCGACCAGGTCCGCCTGTTCGGCGTCACGGAAGCCGTCGATCAGATCGCGCGCGTTGCGCTCGATCACCGGCAGGAACCGCTCCCGTAACTCCCGGCCGCGGAAGGCCGGTGCCACCAGCGCCCGGTGGACGGAGTGCTCCCGCCCGCTCATCTGCACGATGGTCCGCCCGCCGTGCACCGGTTCGAGCTGCCAGGCGTAGTTGTCGGTGGTGAACACCGGGTCCCGGAAGGCCCGTTCGACGTCCTCGTACCGCGACAGCAGCCAACTGCCGGTGCCCTCGTGGAAGACGACCGGGTAGTGCTCCCGCAGCACTCGGTAGGCCGGATACGGGTCGGCCGCGAACTGCGGCGAGAGGATGTCGGGCGGTTGCGGTACGACGGTCACGATACGTCCTCTGCTTCCCTGCTCACGGGCGCGTACGGCATGCGGGCGGTCACGACGCTAGGGCACTGCGGGCAGCCGCACCTAGGCGCTTTCGCGCCCCGTGCCAGCCCCTACACTCCTGGCCATGCTGCCTCTGGACGACCCCCGCTGGCCCACGCTCGACCACCGCGACCGGTCGAACGGCAAGGGCGGTTCCGACGCCCCCTGCGTGCCCGACGAACTGCGCCATCTGCTCGACCACCCCGCCGACCGCGAACGCTTCGACGACCTGTGGCCGTACCTCTGCTCCGAGGGCACCGCCTGGCCCGCCGCGTACGCCGCCGTGCCGCACATCGTCGCCATCGCGCGCGGCCTCCCGGCGGCCGAGAGGGACGACTACCTGTACGTGATCGGGCTCGTCGCCATGTGCTCGGGCGAGTACGGGCAGGTCTGGGACGGCCTGCCCGACGACCTCGCGCAGGCGTACCGGCAGGCGCTCCCCGAGGCGCTGGCCCTGCTCGGGGAGACGCTGGTGGCGGGCGAGCACGACCAGGTCACCACGGGTTATCTGCTCGCGGCCACGGCCGCGCTCAAGGGACACGGCGAATACGCCGAAATCCTCAACGAGCTCGATGTGTACGCCGAATGCCAGTCCTGCGGCGAGCCGATGCTCGAACTGCCCTGATCCGCGCGGACCGTATACGGCGCCGAACCGGTCAGACCGCTTCGCCGAAGCCGGGAAGAATGGCGAGGCGCCGTACGGTCGCCTTCTTGGCGATCTCGATGCCGGGCGCGTAGGTGTCCGAGTTGTACCACGCTCGCGCCTGTTCCACGCTGCTGAACGACAGCAGCGTCAGTCCCTTGGCCCCGTCCCACGTGCCCTCGACCGCCTCCGGCCTGGCGTTGATCATCAGGTACTCGCCGCCGAATTCGGCCACCGCCTTCTGCGCGATCTCCCGGTAGTCCGCCATGGCGGCCATGTCGGTCACTTGGATTTCCAGCAGGACATACGCGGTCATCTGCGGTCTCCCCGAATTCGGCTGCGAAATACGTCACATGACGTGGAACGCTGTGGATCACATGTGATCCGGCGCTCAGCATGCCGAATTCGGGACGGCCGCGCAATGGTCCCAAAGTCCACGCGCCGTGCGGGAATTGGCGTGACTGTCACGCTCCGGCCCGCGAACGGCTCACCGCCCCGCCGCCGTGAACCGCCAGTGGCCGGAACCGATCGTGTAGACCGCCTCCCCGTCGTCGCTGTGCAGCAGCCGAGCGCCGTGCGTGGCCTCGACCCGCGGATGCCGTGCGTCGGGCAGCGGCACATGGACGGTCGCGGTCGAGCCGACCGGCACCGTGACGTCGAGCGTGGTCCGGCCGTTCGCGACGGTCCAGGAACTGGCGACCGTGCCGAGCGGGGTGGCGATCGAGGCCGCGGCGTGCCGCATCCCCGCAGGGATCCGCGGCGCGACCGTCACCGTACGGTAGGCCGGCCCGGTCGGCTCGATGCCCGCCAACCGCGTGTAGAGCGAGGCGTTGACACCGGCGAACATCGCGTGGTCGTGGGTCTCCATGTTGGAGTAGTACGTCCACTGCTCCCACGAACTCGTCGCGCCCTGGCCGATCTCGTACCCGAAGCCGGGGTAGGTGCGCTGGTCCAGCACCGTCATCGCCACATCGATCCGGTCGATCGCGGCGAGCGCGTCCATCAGGTAGCGGGTGCCGAAGATGCCGGTGTCGAGGTGTCCGCCGTCCTTCTCGGTGATGGTGGCGACCAGTTGCCGTCCGACGGCCGCCACATGCGCCGCGGGCACCATGCCGAAGGCCAGCGGCAGCACGCTCGTGGTCTGCCGCCCGTCCCCGTAGGTGTCGCCCGCCGCGTTGAGGAACGCGGCGTTGAACGCGTCCTTGATGTCCCGCGCCAGCGTCCCGTAGCGGGCGGCGTCCGCGCTGTGGCCCAGCGCCGTCGCCGACTTGGCGACATCCACCGCCTGAAGGTACGACAGCGCGGTGTTCACCACCGACACCTCGCTGGTGCAGGCGCCCGCGTTCGGTCCGCCGCGCCCCCCGTTGGCGTTGGCACTGCGGTCCGGCGGACACCAGTCGCCGAAGCCCCGGTTGCTCGGCCAGATGTGCCCCGGCACATCGGCGGCGTTCTTGTCGACGAACGCCTTCATCGCCGGATACGTGGCCGCCAGCGTCGCCCGGTCGCCGTACTGCTCGTACAGCGTCCACGCCAGCGTGACCTGGTTGCCGCCCATGTCGGGCTGCTGCGCGTTGCCCGCGTCGTTCGGCAGCGCCGTGCCGGGCGGCATGTCCTGGAGGTACTTGGCGTAGTAGCGGTCCATGCCGAACTCACGGGTGGACGCGTCGTGATACGCCTGCACGTCCATGCCGGGAGGAGTCCGCTCGTCGCGGACCGGGTTGTCGGTCGGGACGCTCATCGAGTTGTTGAGGACGCTCCACCGGTTGTTCCGCCAGATCTGGTTCAGCAGCGCGTCGGAGGAGGTGAAGGTGCCCGTGGAGGCCACGTCGGCGTGCACCACGCGCGCGTCCAGGGTGCTCAGGGCCGGTGTGCCGGGGAAGCCGGTGACCTCGACATAGCGGAAGCCGTGGTAAGTGAAGCGCGGCTCGTACGTCTCCGCCGTACGGGTGCCCGCCAGAGTGTAGGAATCGGTGGACGCCGCCGACCTGTTGGTGGCCGTGTCCAGCATCCCGTCCGCGCCGATCTCCTCCGCCGTCCGCATCCTCACGGTCGTCCCGGCGGGCCCCGTCACCCGCAGCCGCTCCCAGCCCGCGATGTTCTGCCCGAAGTCGTAGACGTAGACGCCGGGCTGAGGCCGCGTCAGCTTCACCGCGCGGAGCGTGTCCGTCACCCTGACCGGCGGCATGGTGTCCGCGACGAGCTTGTCGGAGGGCGCCGCCACCGTCCGTACCGGCTGCCAGCCGGAGTCGTCGAACCCGGCGCGGTCCCAACCCGGCTTGTCCAGGCGCGCGTTGTAGCTCTCACCCGCGTAGAGGTCATTGGCGGTGACGGCGCCGGTCGACCACTTCCAGGAGTCGTCGCTGACGACGCTCTGCCGGGTGCCGTCGGAGTAGCTGACATCGAGCAGTACGACGGCCTGCTTGGGCCCGGTCCAGCGGAAGCCGTACGGGCTGAATCGCGGCCCGTATCCGTTGCCCAGCCAGAGGCCCACCGTGTTGGCGCCCTGCTTGAGTGAGCCGGTGATGTCGTACGTGGCGTACAGATCACGCTGGTCGTACGGCGTGCTCGCCGGTGCGAGCACCCGGTCGCCGACCTTCGCGCCGTTGAGGTGCATCTCGTAGAAGCCGAGGCCGTAGACGTACGCCCGCGCCTTGGTGACCTTCTTCCGGCCGTCGAGGGTGAAGCCCTTGCGGAGCAGGGGCGCCGCGGGGTTCGGGTCGAGCAGTGTCGGGTCGCCCTTGGGTTCGAGCTGCCCGTCGGTGACCGCCGAGTCGGGGAAGTACGGGTCGGGCGAGGCGGAGAAGTCGTCGGAGAACAGCGTGGCCCCGTCGAGACCGCGCACCACGATGTTGTCGTACAGGGCGTCCTCGGCGACACCACCGGTGGTCGAGGTGCGGAAGCCCAGGGTGCCGGCGGTGAAGGTGGTGTCGGTCCGGGTGTCCACCCGCGTGCCGTCGACCGAGGTGGTGATCGTGGCGCCGTCCGCCCTGACGGTCAGGTGGTGGGGCGCGCCGGCGTTCGCCGGGGTGATCACCGGGCTGAGGTCCACCTCGCCGAGGGTGGCGAAGGAGCCGTCCTTCTGGACGTGCGGGCGCAGCAGCACCTTGCCGGGCGTCGAGGCGGCGTTGATCTGCCACATGTAGTAATTGCGGCTGTCCTTGACGCGGAACAGGACGCTGGCCGCGCCCGCCTTGATGGTGAAGTCCGTGTCGAGGGTGAAGTCCGACCAGGAGGCGGCGCCGCCGGTGTCCGGGGTGATCCACCGCGCGCCCTTCCAGTCCGCCGGGTTCAGCAGGCCCATCTCCCAGTGCCCGACCGGACTCCAGGCCGACGCCCGGCCGTAGGCGTCCCAGACCTGCACCTTCCAGTAGTAGGTGCGGGAGGACTCCAGCGCCGGACCGCCATAGGGCACGCCGGTCGAATCGTCCGTCGCCACCCGGCCGCTGTCCCAGACGTCCGCCTTCGGGGAGTTCAGGCGGGCTGGGCTGCTCGCCACCAGCACCCGATAGGCGCTCTGCCGCTGGCCGTTGGCCGCGGCGCGCAGTTTCCAGCCGAGCGCGGGACGCGGATCGTCGATGCCCAGCGGATCCGTCGTGGCGTCAGCGGTCAGCTCACCCACGGAGATTCCGCCGGACGCGGCCTGCGCGGCCGAGGGGTGGCCGAAGGGCGCGCCGCCCAGGGACAGCGACGTCACCAGGACCGCGACGGCGATCCCGTACGACAGTTTTTCCCGCGCAAAACCGGACATCGGACTCCTTGCAGTGAGTGAAACGATTCACTCCGTTGGGGCGTGAGAAACGTATGAGAACGCGTGGCGGGGCGTCAATACTTCTGACGCGGCCCGGTTCCGTGCAGCGGTCATCCGGGGGTGTCCGCCCGATCCATCGAAGCAGACATCGTTGTCGACATTGAAAGACGTTTCAATTTCCTGGTCTTGGGCTTTCGGGTAATTCCGCGCTCACGCCTATTGACCGGCTGCTGAGATGGACTTAGGTTCTCCACGGCTCCTGTTGAATCGTTATATGGCCTGCTCCGCTTCGGATACGGCGCGTCCCCCGTGGGCCCGCGCCCGGCGACCGGCCCCGCACCACCCCTGTGAGGCGGGCCCGTTCGTCGCGACGACGGACTGAATCGATTGACCGGGCAGGCGGCGCCGCACCACGGCCGCGCACCGCGCGACGTACTCCAGATGGGACACCGATGACCGCACACCCCGCAGCGCAGCCCGACGGCGGACGGCCCGCACGGGCCCGACGGGCCAGGCTCGTACGGGCGTTGACCGCCGCCCTGCTGCTCACCTCGGCCACCGGACTGCTGCCCGCCGTCACCGGACAGGCCGCGGCCGACAGCGGCACGGCCTCCTGCCCCTGGCTGCACTCCAAGGCCGCCCCGGAACAGCGGGCCGCGCAGGTGCTCGCGCGGATGACCACCGACGAGAAGCTGTCGATGACCCACGGCAGCCAACTCCCCGGCTACGCGGGCGTGGTGGCCCCCATACCCCGGCTGTGCATACCCGCGCTGAACCTCAACGACGGGGGAGCGGGCGTGGTGATGGGCGGCACGACGGCCATGCCCGCTCCGGTCGCCGCCGCCGCCACCTGGGACCCGGCCGTGGAGACCGCCTACGGACAGGTCGTCGGCGCCGAGGCGAAGACCAAGGGCGTCAGCGTCAACCTCGGACCCGATGTGAACCTGGAGCGCGACCCGCGCGGCGGACGCGTCTTCGAGATGGCCGGTGAGGACCCCTACCTGTCCGGCGCGATGGCCACCAAGTACGTCCAAGGCGTCCAGTCCCAGGGCGTGATGGCCGACCTCAAGCACCTCGCGGCCAACGACACCGAGCAGAACCGCAACAACGGCAACGCCATCGTCGACGAACGCACCCTCAACGAGATCTACTACCCGGCGTTCAAGCAGGCCGTCCAGCAGGGCGACGCCGCCTCCATCATGGCCGCCACCAGCCTGGTCAACGGCGTCCACTCCAACGAGGACGCGTATCTGCTGAACCGGACCGCCAAGCAGGACTGGGGCTTCGACGGATTCGTCGTCACCGACTGGGACGGCGCCCGCAGCACCGTCCAGGCCGCCAACGCCGGTCTCGACCTCAACATGCCCGCCCCCGGCAACTTCGGACAGCCGCTCGCCGACGCGGTCCGCTCCGGGCAGGTCGGCATGGCCGTGCTGAACGACAAGGTCGCCCGGCTGCTCACCGAGGAATTCGCCTACGGCCTCTTCGACTCCACGCCGGGCTCGCCGGCCGCGACCGCGACCACCCCCGCGCACGTCGCCACCGCGCGCGACATCGCGGCGCAGGGCACCGTCCTGATGAAGAACGCGGGCCGGCTGCTCCCGCTCGACCCTGCCAGGACGCCCACGGTCGCCGTGATCGGCGCCGCCGCCAAGGACGCGCCGATCACCGGAGGCGGCGGCAGCTCGCACGTACCCGTGGACGCCTCGTCCGTCGTCACCGTGGCCGACGGCATCGCCCAGCGGCTCGGGACGAAGGGCCGCGTCGACTACCTCGGCTCCTGGGCCGCCCGGGCGTCCTCCTCCGCCGGCCCCTCCGACCAGCCGCGCAACATGGTCGACGGCAACGCGGGCACCCGCTGGTCCAGCGGCGTCCCGATGGCCGACGGCCAGTGGGTCAGCGTCGACATGGGCGCCTCGCACAGCATCGACCGGGTCACCCTGGACGCGGGCAACAGCACCGACTACGCCCGCGGTTACCGCGTCCTGCTCTCCGCGGACGGCGCCACATGGGGCGACCCGGTCGCCGAGGGCGCCGGCACCGGACAGGTCGTCACCGCGACCTTCGCCGCCCGGCAGGCCCGCTACATCAGGATCGAACAGACCGGCACCGCCGACAGTTGGTGGTCGATCGCCGAACTGACCGCCTTCGGCGCGGACGGCACCGGCGCCCAGGTCGCCATCGGCAGAACCGGAGTCGACGTCCCCGGCGTGACCGACAAACTGCCGACCGTACCGGCCGCCACCTTCACCACCGCCGACGGCCAACCCGGCCTGACCACGCAGTACTTCAACAACCTCGACCTGTCCGGCACCCCAGCGCTCACCCGCGTCGAGCCGACCGTCGACGACCACTACACGGCCGCGCCCGGACCCGGCGTCAACCCGGCCGGATTCTCCGTGCGGTGGAAGGGCTACCTGACGGCCCCGGTCACCGGCACGTACACGTTCTCGATGGCCAACACCGGCGGCATCCGGATGACCCTCGACGGGCAGCCGGTCTTCCAGGACTGGGCGCAGTACGGCCCCGGCGTGTCCGCGATCCGCCTCAAGGGCGGTGTGCGGACCCCGATCACGGTCGAGAACTACCAGCCGGTCAACGGCCCCACGGGACCGGTCGCCGGGACGCCGACCAGCCCGCCGAGCAACGGCTCGGTCACTTTGGGCTGGCAGGTGCCCGACACCGCGGCCATCGCCGCCGCGGCGGCTGCCGCCCGACAGGACAGCGTCGCCGTGGTCGTCGTCAACGACGATGAGAGCGAGGACGGCGACCGGCAGAATCTCACCCTGCCCGGCGCGCAGGACGACCTCGTCGCCGCCGTCGCCGCGGCCAACCCGCACACGATCGTCGTCCTCAACACGGGCGCGCCCGTGCTCATGCCGTGGCTCGACAAGGTCGACGGCGTCATCGAGTCCTGGTACGGCGGCCAGCAGAACGGCGCCGCACTGGCCTCCGTCCTGTTCGGCGACGTCAACCCCTCGGGCAAGCTGCCCCAGACCTGGCCCGCGAGCATGGCGCAACTGCCGACCGCCGACCCGTCCCGCTACCCGGGCACCGTCGATGTCGCCACCAACACCACCAACTACCACTACAGCGAGGGACTTGAGGTCGGCTACCGCTGGTACGACGCCCACCACCTCACCCCGCTCTTCCCGTTCGGCTACGGCCTGACCTACTCGTCCTTCTCCTTCAGCGGGCTCACCGTCTCACCGGGCGTCACCGGCACGACCGGGCCGGTGAAGGTCTCCGCGACGGTGAAGAACACCGGCACCCGTACCGCCTCCGAGGTCGCCCAGCTCTACGTCGGCGACCCGGCGGGCGCGGGCGAACCCCCCAAGCAGCTCAAGGGATTCCAGCGCGTCACCCTCCGGGCCGGACAGTCGCAGCGCGTCACCTTCACCCTCGCGCCCGACGACCTGCGCACCTGGGACTCCAAGGCCCACGCCTGGACGACGATTCCGGGCACGTACCGGATCTACGTCGGAAACTCCTCCCGCGATCTGCCGCTGACCGGCGCCCACACCCTCACCACGACCACCGGCGCCCGTACCGTCACCGCACAGGCCCCCGCCGCGCTCGACCCCGTCCACGGCAACGTGGTCACCACCACCCTCACCGCGGGCGGCACGCGGACGCTCCAGCACGTCCGGCTCGGCCTCGACGTACCCGCCGGATGGACCGTACGGGCCCTGACGCCCGCCACCTTCAACCGTGTCGACCCCCGCACCCGCCCACGCACCTCATGGCTGGTGACCCCGCCCGCCGACGCGCAGAACCGCCTGTGGCGGCTCACCGCGACGGCCACGGCGAGCGGCGGATTCAGCGTCTCCGGCGGCCAACAGGTCACCACCGCGCCGCTGGTGGACGCGCGACTGACCTCCGCCACCAAGCTGGCACGCACCGGCACCGCATTCCCCGCCACCCTCACCCTGCGCAACGCGACCGACCAGACCGTCACCGTCGCCGCCGACATCAAGGCGCCGACCGGCGTCACCGTCACACCGTCCCGGGCCGCGGTGACCCTGCGCCCACGCGCCACCGCCACCACCAAGCTGACCGTCACCGTCGGGGCGAACGCCACCTCCGCGGCGCTCGACCTCACCGGCACCGCCACCGTGGCCCGCCACGACCACCCGCTCGACGGCGGATCGCTCGCACTGCCCCTGCTGTACGGATCACTCGCCGCCGCCTACGACAACACCGGGGTCGGCGACGAGACCGCCCCCGGCGCGGCCGACTTCGACGGCGCGGGATTCAGCTACTCCGCCCAGGCCCTCGCCGACGTCGGCGTCAAGCCGGGCCAGCCCGTCGCACACGGCCCGGCGACCTTCACCTGGCCGGACCCGGCACCGGGCGGCGCGGACAACGTGGTCGCGGCCGGACAGCACATCGCGGTGGACAAGAGCGGATCCGCCCTGTGGTTCCTCGGCGCCGCGAACAACGGCAGCGGATCGGGCACCGGCACCCTCACGTACACCGACGGCAGCACCGCCCCGTTCACCCTCGCCCTCACCAACTGGACCCCGAGCACCCCGCTTCCCGAGGACGAACCCGTCGCCACCGCACCCCGCTGGAACCGTCCGCCGAACAGCGGCTATCCGGCCGACACCGCCGTCAGCCTGTACGCCACCAAGATCCCGCTGGCCGCGGGCAGGACGCTGGCGTACGTCACCCTGCCGACCACGGTCACCGGCGATCAGGCGGGCACCCGGCTGCACGTCTTCGGCCTGACCGTCACCTAGGGCGTGTCCGCAAAGTCTCGTCTGGCCGACAGGACCCGCCGGACCATGACCGCCGTTCCCCGTCCACCCCTCCCGGGCGGGGAACGGTACCGCCGAGTGCCGTACACGCCGGGCCGGGCACGACTAGGGTGTGCCCGGCCCGCACCCGCCCGGCGGGCCGGATGTTCCTTGGGGGGACCATCATGCGTATCTCACTGCGCGCCACCTTATTGACCACCGCCGTCGCGCTCGGACTTGTGGCCGGGGGAGTCGCCCCCGCGCAAGCCGCGACCGGCTACGACCGCTGCCCGCAGGGCGCCCTGTGCCTGTTCGACCAGCCCGGCGGCCAGGGGGCCTTGACGTCCTACACGGCCGCGCAGCCGACCCTCGGCGCGTGGGACGACAAGGCGTCCTCGGTCTACAACCGCACCGGCTACCACGCCCTGTGCATGTACAGCCTGGCCGACTACCAGTACCTCGACGCCGTGCACGACGTCGAGGCCGACACCACCGGCACCGGCGACGACCGCTGGGAGCTGTCGCGGTTCACCAGCCCCGGCGCCACTCTCGACCACAACCTCAGCTCCTTCCGCTGGGCGCACACCATGCGGGAGTGCCAGGGAGGCCCCGAGTACCTGCCGTGGATCGCGCCGTACGGAGTCTTCAAACGCCCCGCCCAGCCGTTCGGCGATCTCAACGGCGACGGCCGCCAGGACCTGCTGCTGCGGACGTACTCCGGAAAGCTGTGGCGGCTGCCCGGCGACGGCACCGCGGGTCTTGAGGGGTCCGGCTGGAACTCCATGTCGGCGCTGACCCGGCACGGCGACCTCAACGGCGACGGCACGGAGGACCTGCTGGCCCGCGACACCACCGGCCGGCTGTGGATGTATCCGGGCACCGGCCGCGGCACCTTCGGCGCCCGGCTCCTGGTGGGTCCCGGCTGGAACACGATGACCGCCGTCACCGCCGCCGGAGACCTCGACGGCGACGGCACGGGCGATCTGCTGGCCCGCGACACCACCGGCCAGTTGTGGATGTACCCCGGCCGGGGCGACGGCACCTTCGGCACCCGCCTGCTCGTCGGCCCCGGCTGGAACGTGATGGGCGCCTTCGCCGCCCCCGGCGACCTGACCGGCGACGGCCGCCCCGACCTCGTCGTGACCGAACTGTCCACGGGCAAGCTGTGGCTCTATCCGGGCGACGGGCACGGACGCCTCGGCGCCCGCGTCCTGGCGGGCACCGGCGGCTGGACGCCCTTCACCACGCTCCTCGGCATCGGCGACCTGACCGGTGACCTGCTGCCCGACCTGGTGGCCGCCACCACCGGGCAGATGCGCGTGTACTCGGCGGGGACGTCGGAGGGCGTCTTCGACACCGGGGCGCGCGTGAGCCTGTCCGAGGGCGACGCGCTGTTCTGAGCCCGCCGGGAGTCACCGGACGGATGCGTCCGGCGGACGGCCCACCAGGGAGTCGAGGAGGTCACGCGCGGCGGTCGGTGCGCCGGTCGCCGCGCTGGTCCGGCGGTGCTCGGCGCGGGCCGCTCAGCCGGAGGCGCGGACCCTGATCAGCGGCGCGTCCCGCGAGAACTCCCGGAATCCGACGCCGTAGTACAGGGCGCGCGCCGCCGGATAGCCCGGCGCGCCCAGGCAGGCGACGGTCGCGTGCGTGGCCCCGGCGGACCGCGCGCGACGCATGCCGTGCAGAAGCATCGCCCTGGCCAGCCCCAGACGCCGGTAGTCCGGATGGGTGCCGACCGGCTCGAACTCGACGGTCGCGTTCGCCTCGTCGAACCACATGACGGTCGAGGACGCCATCGTCGCGTCCGGCGCCTCCACCAGGAGGTGCAGATCCGCACGGTAGCCCGTCGCCCGCCGGACACCCTCATAGCTCTCGGCCGTGTACGTCGAGGGCGCCCACGCGTCCACATGGGCCCGGACCGCGGCCTGCGGCCCTGCCTCCTCGGCGGTACGGAACCGGAATCCGTCCGGCAGCAGCGGCTCCTCGACGTCGGTCAGCTCCCGCTCGTTGAGCTGCGTCCAGGATCCCTTCTCGCCGAGCGAGGCCGGATCGGGCTCGTAGCCGTGCGCCGCCCACCGCGTCAGGCCGAACGTGTCGGCACCGCTCGGCACCACCGTCCGCTCGACGTCCGGCGTCGTGGCGTGGAACCAGTCGATCACCTCGTCGACCAGTCCCGCGTGGTCGGGATGGACCTGATAGGCCAGATAGGCGCCGGTCGCATCCCGCACAGAACCGTCGCTGCGCCGCAGCCGGTGCGGAAGCTGGGCCCAGCCCCACGCGACCGGCTCCCCGCCGGAGAACCACAGCCGCCGCGGCCAGTTCGCGCCGGCGGCGGCGTGTCCCTTGCCCCAGTTCCACGCCAGCTCGCCGTACGACGCGTCGGTGTTCACCAGGTCAGGGCGCACGGCGGTGACGCGCTGCGCCATGTCCTGCATGAGCTGTACGTCCGCGGCGGTCAGCAGCTCGAAGTCGGTCATGGTCCGCCACGGTGCCAGGACTCGGCGGAGCCGTCGAACGGTTTTCCGGGCCCACCGGTCGCGGTGGCCGAGAACACGGGGCGGGCGTGTTGTGACCGACCTCGGGGGCGGCAGAGCTGGATCGGGCTCAGCCCTCACCGGGGCGCGGGCCGTCCGACTCGGCGGGGAAGCAGTCCAGGCGGGCGTCGGCCAGTTCCTGGAGCGTGCCGCCCGCCGTCAGCCAGCCGAGCAGGCACGACGGCAGTAACCACGGCCGCAGCGACGTCGTCACCGGTAAAAAGGTGATCTGCCGGTCCGTGGTGTCGAGCACCGCCCAACCGCCGTCCCTGACCAAGGGAACGGCCGCTATCCGGCAGGTGCCGTGCGCCGCGGTGACGGCCAGCAGCCAGCGGCTCGCGTCGCCTGCCGAGCGCGACCTGCTCCCGTAGAGCACATCGGCGAGCTGCCGCCACTTCGGCGCCTCGTGGGTGTCCGCGTCGACCACGAAGTGCTCGTCCACGACGCGGTGTTCACCCGGCAGGGCCGCGCCGGGCGCGGCCGACAGGACGGCCTGCCGCCCCGGCGTCCGTACGGCCAGCGAGAGCGCGGGCGCCGGTCGGTCGGCCACCGAGGCCGTGGGCATGTCCCGTTGCGTGACGGCGAGTTCGACGCCGAGCTCAATGCCGAGTTCTACACTGACCAGACATCGGCCGCTCGGCGGCTGAGGTCCGTCCGCCCATACCGCCGACCCGCTGTCCATCGCCATCCGGGCCGTCCTCCCCCGCTCACCCGCTGGACCCGTCGGAACCGCTGGGTCCGCCGAGCCCCCGAGCCCCCGAGCCCCCGAGCCCCCGAGCCCTGAGCGCCTCCGGTGCGGCTCTCACGAAGAGGCCGGGGACCGGGCCGTTCTGTGACTCGACAGGACATCAAACCGGCATTTCGCCCGCGTTACGATCAGCGAACAAGCGATGACGGATTCCCGTACCGGCCTGGCGCGTTGGGGATCGCCGCAGGCGCGCGCTCAGCGCTCAGCGCGGTCGAAGCGGCGGATGAAGCGGCGCTGCCACGGCGTCTCCACCGCGCGGTGGTGATAGCGCCGACGGATGAAGGCGACGGCCTCGTCCGCCGGGACCCCGTCCAGAACGGCCATGCAGGCGAGGGCCGTTCCGGTCCGCCCGATGCCGCCGCCGCACGCGACCTCCACCCGCTCGTCCGCCGCCCGGGCCAGCGCCTCCTCGAAGGCCGCCCGCGCCTGCCGTCGATCGGCGGGCAGCCGGAAATCCGGCCAGCGCACCCACCGCGCCTCCCAGCAGGTCAACGGCGGCTCGCCGCCCAGCAGATAGACGCCGAAGGACGGCGTCGGCCCCGCCGGAAGCGGTCGGCGCAGACCCCGCCCGCGCACCAGCGCACCGGACGGAAACCGTACGATCCCGTCGCCCGACGGGTCCCAGCTCTCGGTCATCCCGGCACCCTACCGAGGCCCGCCGGTCGCTTCCCGTGCGCGGGGCCGCCGCCACACCGGGCGCGGCGAACGCGCGCGGACAGGCGGTCATGGCCGGTCTGTCCAGCCGCTCGGTCGACGCCCTGTTGATAGCGGGCGACCGCGACCTCATCGACCACCTCCCGCTGCTGGCCGCCGCGCGCTTCCCTGTCGCGCTCTGCGCGTGGGAGAACGCGGCCCCCCGAGCTGTTCCCCGTCGTCACCATCGACTACGAGGGCGCCGGTCACCTCGCGGGACGGCACCTGCGCGGCCTCGGCCACGAGCGGGTCGCCGTCGTCGCCGGCCCCGCGCACACCGTCCGGGTCACGGGCTTCGGCCGCGCCTTCGCCGCCGACGGCCTCGCCGTACCCGACACCGCCGTCTTCCTCGGCCCGGAACCGACCCCCGAGGGCGGCTTCGCCGCCGCGACCGCCGCCCTCACCGCCGACCCGCGCGTGACCGGCGTCTTCGCCACCCACGACGTTCTCGCACTCGGCGCGCTGGAGGCCGCCAGAGCCCTCGGCCGCTCCGTCCCGGACGACCTCTCGGTCGTCGGCCACGACGACAACGCCGAAGTCCGGCTCTCCCGACCGGCCCTCACCACGGTCGCCATCCCCGAACGCCAGATGGCCCGACAGGCCGTCGAACTCCTCCTGCGCGCCATCCGCCTCGCCGGCCCGCAGACCGCCACCCTCCACCTTCCGCGTCCCGACCTGATCGTGCGCCACAGCACCGGACCCGCCCGGAAGGGTTCCGACAGCTGACGCCCGGTCACGACGGGGCCGGGGGAGGCGGGTACGGCGACGGCACCGCGACCCACCTCTCGTACCCGCCGCGCCCACGGCTCAGGAGTCGTCGCCGCCCCGGCCCCGGTGCTGACCGCCGTCGTCCGCGCCGTGCCCGCTCCCATGACGGTCGCCCGACCGGTCACCGCCGTGGTCGTCGGCGCCGTGGTCGTCGGCTCCGGGGGAACGGGTCGGGCTCGGGGTGCCACCGCCGTGGTCGTCACCTCCGGGGGAGCGCGTCGGGCGGGGAGTCGCCGCGCCCCGGCCGCCGCCGTGACCGTCCAGGCTGACGGCGCCGGAGGTCGCGTTCACCCTCAACTCCCGCAGGACGCCGTCCTTTCCGAGCACCCTGACCTCCCAGAAGTCCGCGCCGGAACGCTCGACGGAGACGACCGTCCCCGGATACAACGTGAGCGCGGCGGCCACGGCCTCGGCCGCCGTGAGGCCGGTGCTGCTGGGAGTCGGGGCGCCGGTGCGCGGGACGCCCGTCGGGGCAGCCGTCGACGGCGTACGGCGGTCGCCGCCGTGGTCGTCGCCCGCGTCGTGCGGGGACGTGGCGCTCGGGACGGCCGCCGCACGGCCGCCGTGGTCGTCGCCCGCGGCGAAGGCGGTGTAGCCGCCACCGGCGAGCAGGGCCGCCGCGGCGACGGCGGCGACGGTGATGTTGCGCTTCATGAGGAGCCTCCCCGGCCGGGCTGTACCCGGCCTGTGTCGTTGCTGTGTCCGTGCCAACACGATGGCTGGAGCAAGCTGAAGGCAGCCTGAAGCGACCTGAAGATCGCTTCAGGTTCGATTTGGGAGGGTGGGCCCATGCGCTTGCTGATCGTGGAGGACGAGAAGAGACTCGCCGTCTCCCTGGCCAGGGGACTGACGGCCGAGGGCTTCGCCGTGGACGTCGTCCACGACGGGCTATCGGGACTGCACCTGGCCGGAGACCGCGCCTACGACCTCGTCGTCCTCGACATCATGCTGCCCGGCATGAACGGCTACCGCGTGTGCGCCGCGTTGCGCGCCGCGGGCAACGACGTACCGATCCTGATGCTCACGGCCAAGGATGGTGAGTACGACGAGGCCGAGGGCCTGGACACCGGCGCGGACGACTACCTGACCAAGCCGTTCTCCTACGTCGTGCTCGTCGCACGGGTGAAGGCACTGCTGCGCCGCCGGGCCTCGCCCGGCGCCTCGCCGGTCCTGCGGGTCGGCGGCCTCGCCGTCGACACCTCCGCCCGGCGGGTGTTCCGAGGCGAGGACGAAGTGGCGCTCACCGCCAAGGAGTTCGCCGTCCTCGAACAACTCGCCGTCCGGGCGGGCCAGGTGGTCGGCAAGCCGGAAATCCTGGAGCACGTCTGGGACTTCGCCTACGACGGCGACCCCAACATCATCGAGGTCTACATCAGCGCGCTGCGCCGCAAGCTGGGCGCGGCCACCATCCAGACGGTACGCGGCGCCGGTTACCGCCTGGTCACGTCATGAGGCGCCGCCCGCTCGGGTCGGTGCAGGCCAAGACGGTGCTGGGCGCGACCGCCGTGGTGACGGTGGCGATGGTGGCCGCCGGGATCGCGGTCCTCCTCTCGCTCGGCGCCAACCTCACCGAGCAGGCCCAGAGCCAGGCCAACGACACCGCCCGCCGCGTCGCCGTGGCCGTCGCGACCCGCAAGGCGGACGCCGCGCTCTACTCCGGGCTCGCCCTCCCCGACGACGCACCCGTCCAAGTGGCCACCACGGACGGGCGGTTGCTCGCCGCGAGCAGGACCCTGGAGAAGATCAGCGGGACGGGAGTGCCGGACGTCAGGCCGCGTGGGTCTGCGCCCGAGCCGACACCCACCGTCAGTCCGACCTCGGCGCCGACGCCGCCACCGACCGTGTCGCCGAGCGGGTCCGCCGACGACCACGGCGGCGGAGGTGGCGGCCGTGGCCGGGGCAAGGGCGGGCGCGACGGCGACGCGCAGGAGACGACCTCCAGCGGCCGAGGGAGCGACGACCACGCCACGCCCACCGGCACCGCCGACCCCGTCGTCGGCGAGATCAGCGGTACCGTCCAAGAGGGCGCGGGACACGCCACGTTGGACGGCCGCGGCGCCGCCTACCGCTTCGCGTCGGTCAAGGCCACCGACCTCGCGGGGCAGACGGTCCTGGTCCACGCGGGCGCCTCACTCGCGGCGCGCGAGAGCGCCGTGCGCACCACCACCGTGGTCATGCTGGCGGGACTGCCCGTCCTGCTGGCGGTCGTCGGCGGCGTGACCTGGCTGGTCACCCGCCGCGCACTGGCCCCGGTCGCGGGCATCCGCCGCGAGATGGCCGCCATCACGGCCTCGGAAGACCTCTCCCGGCGGGTGCCGGAGCCCGCGGCGCACGACGAGGTGGCCCGGCTGGCCCGTACCACCAACGAAACGCTCACCGCCCTCGAAGCGTCCGTCGAGCGGCAGCGCCGCTTCGTCGCCGACGCCTCGCACGAACTGCGCAGCCCGATCGCCTCCCTGCGCACGCAGCTCGAAGTGGGTTCCGCGCACCCGCAGTTGCTCGACGTTCCCGGCGCCGTCAAGGACACCGTGCGGCTTCAGCGACTCGCGGCCGACTTGCTGCTGCTCGCCCGTCTCGACGCGGGGGAGACCCCGACGCAACGGCCGGTCGATCTGGCCGCGTTGGTGCGCGAGGAGGCCGAGGGGCGGGCCGCCGACCGTACGCCGGTCGCCGTCGACATCGGTCAGGACGCCGCCTTGAGAGCCGAAGTCAACGGATCACGCGGTCAGTTGGGCCGGCTCGTCCGCAATCTGCTCGACAATGCCCAACGGCACGCGCGCACCGAGGTCACCGTGTCCGTACGCCGCGGGGACGGCCGGATCGTGCTCGCGGTCGCCGACGACGGCGCAGGCGTACCGGAGGCCGAGCGCGAGCGGATATTCGAGCGGTTCGTACGGCTCGACGAGGCCCGCAGCCGGGACGACGGCGGGGCCGGACTCGGCCTGGCCATCGCCCGCGACGTGGCGCACCGGCACGGCGGCACGCTCACCGTCGGCGCCGCGCCGAGCGGCGGTGCCCGCTTCGAACTCCGGCTGCCGGCCGCCGATGTGTGACTCCGTCAGCTCCGCGTCAGTTCCACGGCATGCGCGAGCGATGATCCCAGTACGCGGCCGGTGTCTGCGCCAACTCCGTGACGAGACGGCCGAGTTGCGAGTCGTCGAAACGGACGTCGGTCGCGCGCAGATTCGAGGCCAGTTGATCCTCGGTCGCCGCTCCCGACAGCACCACGTCGACCCACGGCTGACGCAGCGCGGCGGCCAGCGCCAGAGCGTCGTAGGAGGCTCCCGTCGCCTCGGCGACCGGAGCCAGCACCGCGTCCAGCCGCGGATCGCGTTCGGCGAGACGCCCGTTGGCGAGACCTTCCTTGATGATGACGGTACGACCCGCCTCGTGCGCCTCCGCCAGCGCGGGGCCCGCCGACGGCTCCAGGACATTCCAGGTGGACTGGACGCTGCCGAACACCGGACGCCCGTCGACGCTGACATCGAGGGCAGCGCGGATCGCGTCACGCTGCCGGGGCCCGCTGGTCGAGATGCCCACGGCCACCCCCTGACCGGCGAGCGCGACCAGCCGCCGGTGCAGGACGGGATCGGTGAGAGCCGGGCTGTCCGGTGTCACCGAATGCACCTGGTAGAGGTCGAGCCGATCGCCGAACAGCGCGCGCGTCTCGGCGAGTTGACGGTCGTAGACCCCGACGCTGTGGTCCTTGACCTCATGGGTCTCCGCGTCGACCCGCCAGCCCGCCGTATAGGTGTAACCCCACTTGCTGCCGACCATGACCCCCGGCCGGTCACCGCCCGCGTCCAGCCACTCGGCCAGGAACTCCTCGGCCCGGCCGTACGAGCGCGCCGCGTCGAAGTAGCGCACGCCGTGCGCGTACGCGAAGTCCAGCACCTCGTGCGTACGCCGTCGCATCGCCGCCACGTCCCGGCCCGGCGGCAGATCCCGCTCCCGGCCGAGATTGATGTATCCGGGCCGCCCGAGAGCGGCCAGGCCGAGGCCGATCCGGTGGGGTACGTCGGCGAGCGACGGCGGCGGCTGCGTGACCATGCGACGGCTCCTGACCGTGGGGCGACTGCGACTGCTACGACGAGGACGGCTGCGAAAACGAACACGGCTGCGGCTGTGCGGCGCGGGCGTACACCCGCGACATCCCGCCCACCCGCATGATCACCGTACGTCGCCCGCCGCCGCGCCCGTCACCCGCCGCACCGACCGTGCCCGGGCCGACCGTGCCCGGGCCGACTGGGCCCGTACCGACCCGCACCGTCCGTGACCGGCCCGGACCGTACCGCCCTACGGCTTCGCCCCGTCCGACCAGCGGTAACACAGCTCCGGGCGGCCGACCTGCCCGTACTGCGGGCTTCGGACCGCGAGCCCGGTGTCGACCAGGTGCTCCAGATAGCGGCGGGCCGTGATGCGCGAGACCCCCGCCGCCTGGGCCGCCGAAGCCGCGGACAAGCCGCCGTCCGCCGCCGCCCGCAAGGCCGAGGTCACCGCTTCGAGGGTCGGACCGCTCAGCCCCTTCGGCAGCACGGTGGCCTGCGGACTGCGCAGCGCCCCCAGCACCCGGTCCACCTCGTCCTGCCCGGACGCCTCACCGCCCGCCGCGTCACTGCGGTAGCGCGCCCAGCGCTCCAGCCGGTCCCGCAGCGAGGGGAAGGTGAACGGCTTGAGCAGGTACTGCACGACTCCGAGCGAGACGGCCTGCCGCACGACCGTGAGATCCCGCGCCGAGGTCACCGCCACCACATCGGCGCTCTGCCCCGCGCTGCGCATCCGTCGTACCAGGTCGAGACCGTGACCGTCGGGCAGATTGAGGTCGAGCAGCACCAGGTCCACCGGCTGCCGGCCCAGCAGGCGCAGCGCGGCGCCGCCGGTGTGGACGACGGCCGCCACCGCGAAGCCGGGCAGCCGCTCGACGTACATCCGGTGCGCGTCGGCCGCCACGGGATCGTCCTCGACGACCAGTACCCTGATCACGCGCGTGCCTCCTGCCCCAGCGGCAGCCGTACGGTGAACTCCGCGCCACCGCCCTCGGCGCGGTCGAGGCCGACCGTGCCGCCCGCGCGGCGCGCGGCCTGCTCGACCAGGGCGAGGCCGAGACCGTGGCCCTCGCTCTTGGTGGTCCATCCGCGCCGGAACACCTCGCGGATGGTGGCGGGGTCGACGCCGCGCCCGGAGTCGGTGACCTTCAGCAGCAGCTCGTCCTCCTCGACCTTGGCCCGTACGGTGACCGACGGCCGGCCGCCGCCGCGGGCGGCCCCCTCGATGGCCGCGTCGATCGCGTTGTCTATCAGGTTTCCCAGCACGGTGACCAGGTCGCGGGCGGTGAGCGCGGGCGGCAGGACGCCGTCGTCGATCCGGCTGTCCTCGGTGACGGTCAGCTCCACCCCGCGCTCGTGGCTCTCGGCGGCCTTGCCGAGCAGCAGCGCCGCGAGCACCGGTTCGCCGACCGCCGCCACCACCCGGTCGGTGAGCGCCTGGGCGAGTTCCAGCTCGGAGGTGGCGAAGTCCACCGCCTCCTGCGCGCGGCCCAGTTCGATCAGCGACACGACGGTGTGCAGCCGGTTGGACGACTCGTGGGCCTGGGAACGCAGCGCCTCGGCGAAGCCGCGCACCGAGTCCAACTCCCCGGTCAACGCCTGGAGATCGGTGTGGTCGCGCAGGGTGACCACGGTGCCGCGGCGCTCGCCGCCGCGTACCGGCGAGGTGTTCACGACCACGACCCGCTCGGACGTCAGGTGCACCTCGTCGACCCGCGGCTCGGCGGCCAGCAACGCGCCGGTCAGCGACACGGGCAGGCCGAGCGTGTCCACGTACCGGCCGACGACCTCCTGCTCGCCGAGGCTCAGCAGCTCGCGCGCCGCGTCGTTGCACAGCGCGACCCTGCGGTCGGCGTCGAGCAGGATCAGGCCCTCGCGCAGCGCGTGCAGCGTCGCCTGGTGGTAGTCGTACATCCGGCTCAGCTCCGTCGCGGCCATCCCGTGGGTGTGCGTGCGCAGCCGTCGGTTGGCCACATACGTGCCGAGGCCGCCGACGACGAGCGCGGCCAGCGCCACCACGACCAGGGCGGTGAGCTGCTTGCGGACCTGCTGGCTGATGGTGTCGACCTTGATGCCGACGCTCACCAGCGCGACGATCCGGTCGCCGGAGCGGACCGGCGTCACGACGCGTACCGAGGCGCCGAGCGAACCGGTGTACGTCTCGGTGAACGTCTGCCCGCGCAGGGCGGGGCCGATGTGGCCGAGGAAGTGCTTCCCGATCAGCGACCTGTCGGGATGGGTCCAGCGGATGCCGTGGGTGTCCATGATCGTCACGAAGTCCACGCCCGCGTCCGCGGTGACGCGGTCGGCGTACGGCTGGAGGGCCGCAGTGGGATCGGCGGAGCGCGCCGCCCGCACCACGGTGTCGGAGTCCGCGACGGCGGTGGCCGCGGCGGAGACCCGGTCACGGGCCGCGTCCTCGGCCCGGCTGGCCGCGTTGACGTACGCCAGCACGGCGCAGCCCCCGACCACCAGGGCCACGATCACCACCTGCACGGCGAAGAGCTGACCGGCCAGGCTGCGCGGCCGGGTCCGAGTGCGGCGGAAGCGGCTCAGTCCGGGCACGGTGAACCGGGCGGGCCTGGAACGCCGGGCCGTCGCGCGCTCGACGGTCGGGGCGGCCGGGCTCGTCGGCGTACCTGGACTCGTCTGCGCACGCCGGCTCGTCGGGGCGGCCGGGCTCGCCGCCGCGGCCCGGCGCGTCGGTCCGGCCGCCGTGCTCGACGTGGGGGGTATGGCGGGCATGCACAACAGTGTGCACGCCAACCCGCGAACTCAATGAACGCAAACGTGACCTGGCTCACGCCCCGAGCGCATAGTCACCGGGACCTGTCCGATCGCGGGCGCTCGGGACGGCGCCCGCGGACCGAGGGAGACGAAGGTGTCAGCCCAGGCCCCCAGCGACGTCACGAGCCGTCGAGACCATACCCACTACCTCTACACCGCCGTCATCCTGGCGACGATAGCGGGCGCCGTGCTGGGCCTCCTCGCGCCCGGTGTGGCCGTCGAGCTGAAGCCGATCGGCACCGGCTTCGTGAATCTCATCAAGATGATGATCTCGCCCATCATCTTCTGCACACTCGTGCTCGGCATCGGATCCGTCCGCAACGCCGCCAAGGTCGGCAAGGTCGGCGGCCTCGCGCTCGGCTACTTCGTCACCATGTCGTTCGCCGCGCTCGCCATCGGCCTGCTCGTCGGCAACATCCTGCACCCCGGCAGCGGGCTGCACCTGACCGAGGCGCTGAAGAACGCGGGCCAGGCCCAGGCCACCGACGCCCCCACCGAAGGCGTGGACTTCGTCCTCGGCATCATCCCGACCACCTTGGTCTCCGCCTTCACACAAGGCCAGGTGCTGCAAACGCTGCTGGTGGCGCTGCTCGTCGGCTTCGCCCTCCAGGCCATGGGACCGGTCGGGGCGCCCGTGCTGCGCGGCGTCGGGCACATCCAGAAACTGGTCTTCCGCGTCCTGTCGATGATCATGTGGGCGGCCCCCGTCGGCGCGTTCGGCGCGATCGCCGCCGTCGTCGGCTCCGCGGGCGTGGACGCGCTCAAGGCGCTGGCCACGATCATGATCGGCTTCTACGTGACCTGCCTGATCTTCGTCGTGGTCATCCTCGGCGCGGTGCTGTGGCTGTTCGCCAAGGTCAACCTCTTCCACCTGCTGCGCTACCTCGCCAGGGAGTTCCTGCTGATCGTCTCCACGTCGTCGTCGGAGTCGGCGCTGCCGCGGCTGATCGCCAAGATGGAACACCTCGGGGTGAGCCGGCCCGTCGTCGGCATCACAGTCCCGACCGGCTACTCCTTCAACCTCGACGGCACGATGATCTATCTGACGATGGCGTCGCTGTTCATCGCCGACGCGATGGACCAGCCGCTCTCCCTCGGCCAGCAGATCTCGCTGCTGCTGTTCATGATGATCGCCTCCAAGGGCGCCGCCGGGGTGTCGGGCTCCGGCATGGCCGTGCTCGCCAGCGGGCTCCAGTCGCACCGCCCCGCGCTGGTCGACGGCATCGGTCTGATCGTCGGCATCGACCGCTTCATGAGCGAGGCCCGCGCCGTGACCAACTTCGCGGGCAACGCCGTCGCCACCGTGCTGATCGGCACCTGGACGAAGGAGTTCGACCGCGACCGCGCGCAGCGGGTCTTCGCGGGAGAGCTGCCCTTCGACGAGTCGACCCTGTCCGACGAGGACGACGCCTACGTGCCGTCGGCCACACCCGGCCAGCCCGTTCCCGGCCGGCCGGCGCCCGATCAGTCCGCGCCCGATCAGTCCGCGCCCGATCAGTCCGCGCCCGATCAGTCCGCGCCCGAGGGAGCCCTGGCCAAGAAGGAGACCGCCGCCCTCTGACCTCCCGCGCCCTCCCGAACGGCCCCGTCGGAACTCCCCCTTCCGGCGGGGCCCGCGCGTGTGCCCGGCGCCCCGGAACGCCCGCCACCGAAACAACTCCCCGACGCGTGGCCGGAAGTGATCCACCTTCAGTTCGGACCGTCCACTCTTTTTGTCATCCCTATAACTACCTTTAGCAATCTCGGTGAAAGCTCTGGACCAACCCTTGGTGCGGTCCTAACGTTCCGTCACAACTTCTGATGCCATCAGAGGAAGTGTGGGCCTGTGAGCATCCAGTACCGCGTACTGAGCCGACTGCGTGACCTCGGGCCGCTGTCCCGGGCGCAGCTCTCCGACGAGTTGGAGATGCCGCGCCCACGGCTGGTGGCCGAACTCGACCGGATGATCGCGAGCGGCACGATCCTGGAGGCGGGACCCGCCGCCTCGCGCGGCGGTCGCCGCTCCACCCTCGTCCAACTCGACCCGGAACTGCGCTTCGCCGCGGTCGACCTGGGTGCGAGCTCCATCGACGTCGAGATCACCGACGGCCGCCTGGCGGCGGTCGCCTCGTACTCCGAGAGCGCCGACATCCGCCAGGGACCCGGACCCGTGCTCGACCGGGTCAGCGAACTCCTGCGCAAACTGGGCGCGCAGAGCCGCAGCGCCCGGCTCGACACCATCGGCATCGGCCTGCCGGGACCGGTCAGTTTCCGGGACGGCGTCTCCGTCTCCCCGCCGATCATGCCCGGCTGGGACCGCTTCCCGGTGCGCTCCACTCTGACCAGCGAGCACGGCTGCCCGGTCGTCGTCGACAACGACGTGAATCTGATGGCGCTCGGCGAACACCACAGCGGCGTCGCCCGCTCCGTCGACAACCTCCTGTTCGTGTACGAGCACGCCTTCACCCACCAGGCCCGCGACCTGGTCACCGCCATCGCCGAGGAGCGCGCCCCCGAGCCGTCCTTCGCGGACGCCCTGGAGGTCCAGCTCGTCCTGGACGCGGTCCAGCGCAGCGCCGAGCACGACGCCGCCTGGACCTCCGTCCCTGCCCGTACCGCCTCGAACACCGACCCCGGACCAGGGCCGAAGCCCACCGATCGGGGGCAGTGACCGAAGGACCTCACGGCTACGCGGGCGCGGCGGCGCTCAGTTCGCCGCGCCGAAGCGGTCCGCGCCCTCCACCGTCAGGGTGTCCGGAGCGTCGGCCCCCGCCCGGCCGTCCGCGTCGAGCCGTACGGTCAGCGGCTGTTCGCCGACCCGCAGACCGCTCATGGTCAGCGGGCCGAGACGGCCCGCCGCAAGCGGGGACATTCGCAGCGACCCGCCGGGCACATCGGCCTCGAGCCCGAGCGCGGCCTGGACGAGCAGGACGGCGGAGGCCGCCGACCACGCCTGCGGACGGCAGGCCGCCGGATACGGGGCGGGCGCGCTGTCCAGTTCCGAGCCGTGCCCGGCGAAGAGCTCCGGCAGCCGTCCGTCGAAACCGGCGGACGCGGCGATCAGGCCCTCGGCCAGCTTGGCGGCCTCGCGGGGGAATCCGGCGCGGACCAGGCCGTGCACCGCGATGGCGGTGTCGTGCGGCCAGACCGAGCCGATGTGGTAGCCGAACGGGTTGAAACCGGTGGAGTCCGTGCTCAGCGTGCGCAGCCCGAAACCGCAGTCCAGTTCGGGTCCGGCGATCCGGGCGGCCAGCAGGGCGCTCTCCTGCGGGTCCAGCAGCCCGGTGCCCAGTAGGTGGCCGAAGCCGGAGGTCACGGCGTCCACCGGACGCTTGTCGGCGTCGAGGGCGACGGCCGGGTAACGGCCCTGCTCGTCCTCGACCCAGAAGCTCTCCCGGAACCGGCTGCGCAGCCGTTCCGCCCACTGCTCCCAGCGCTCGGCGCCCGGCCGGTCGAAGGCCCGCAGCAGCGCCGCGCCCGCCATCGCCGCCTCGTAGCCGTACGCCTGGACCTCGCAGAGCGCGATCGGCGCCTTGGCGAGGCGGCCGTCGCGCCAGCGGATCGAGTCGCCGGAGTCCTTCCAGCCCTGGTTGGCGAGCCCGTGGCCGGTGGTGTCGATGTACTCCAGCAGCCCGTCGCCGTCCGCGTCGCCGTAGGTGGCCAGCCACTCCAGGGCGGCCTCGGCGTGCGGCAGCAGCTCGCGCACCTGCCGCGGGTCGAGACCCCAGCGCCACGCGTCGTGCAGCAGGATCACCCACAGCGGGGTGGCGTCCACGGTGCCGAAGTACACCGGCGGGAGCTTCGCGCCCTCGGCCAGGTGCAGGGTCTCGCGGCGCACCTCGTGCAGGATCTTGCCGGGCTGCTCCTCGGTACGGGGATCGGTGACGGTGCCCTGGCGCCGGGCCAGCGTGCGCAGCGTCCCCGCGGCCAGCTCCGTGCCCAGCGGCAGCAGCATCCGCGCCGCCCACAGCGAGTCCCGGCCGAACAGCGTCAGGAACCACGGCGACCCGGCGGCCAGGAAACGGTCCTCGGGGTGCAGCGGGTCCGACAGAAGCAGCCGCTCCAGGTCGCCCACCGACCGGGCCAGCAGCCGGTCCAGACGGCCGTCGGCGCTGTGCAGTTCGGTGGGCGACCACGGTACGGCGTCCCGCGCGACGGCCGGGAACTGGTCCGGCTCCGCGTCGCTGACACCGCACTCGACCGTCGCCCGCCAGGTGCCGCCCGACGGCAGCTCCACGGTGTACCGCAGCTCACCGCTGTCGGCGTCGACCAGCGGCTCGCGCGGTCCTGAACCGTTGCCGGAGTCCTGTCCCGGCATCGGCGCGCGGCCGGACACCGAACCCGACGCCGTACCGGCGCCGGGCGCGGTCACGGCCACCGACACCGGCCGCAGCCGTACGGTCAGCTCGTCGTCGCCCCAGGTCAGCCCGGTGTCCTCGGCCCTCGCGGGGAGCGCGGCGACCGTGCGCCCGGACTTGACGTCGGTCATCCGCGCCAGGTCCGTGGCCGCGGCGACCACCACGTCGAGACGGATCCGCCGCAGCCCCGCGTTGACGATCTCCAGCTCCTCGCGGAGCGTGCCCGGCGCCACCGAGCGGATCCGGCGCAGCGTGACCGCGGGGTCGGCGGTGTGTTCCCCGACACCGCGCAGGATCGCGCGGAAGGCGGTCCTGTCGGCGGGGCCGAGCGTGTGGCCGACCGGGATCAGGGGGACGCCTTCGACCCGGACCGCCAGGCTCGACAGCACCCGGCGGTCGCCGTGGAAGAAGCCGTCCGCACCGGCGGAGATGTCCCCGCCTGGTCGGGACAGCACCAGGCTGGGCGCGTAGAGCGTGGTGCAGGCGTCGTGCAGGAAGGGCTGCAAGCCCTCGGTGACGACGTCCGTGGGAGACGGGTTCGCGGTGCTGTGCCCTTGGACGGCCGTGTTCACAGGGTGGTGCCTCTCGTCGGTGGACCGAGATAGTGCTTCAGAATTTGGATCGATCAAAATTCACTCTAACCCTTGCCAACCAGCAGTGAAAGGGAGTTTTATCGATCCATCGAAGATGCAGCGCCGCATTTCGAGTGGTGCGGCGCATGGACAACGGAGGCCGTGGTGCCGCGTACGACCAGCTCAGGCGGGCGCAACAACAAGCCGGTGACACTGGCTCTGGTCGCCCAGCGCGCTGGCGTGTCCGTACAGACCGTGTCCAACGCGCTGAACTCGCCCGATCTGCTGGCACCCCGCACGCTGGAGCGGGTCCGTGAGGCGATCAGCGAGCTGGACTACCGGCCGCATCAGGCCGCCCGCTCGCTGCGCACCCGGTCCAGCCGGCTGATCGGCTATGCCATCCAGCCGACGTTCGCGGGGGAATCCACCCCCGTGCTCGACGACTTCCTGCACGCGCTGTCGGACTCCGCGGACAAGGCGGGGCACCGTGTGCTGCTGTTCGCGGCGCGGTCCGGCGCGGACGACGAGGTCGACCGCTACGACGCGCTGCTGCGCGACCACTCGGTCGACGCGTTCGTGCTGAGCAACACCCACCGCGGCGACCGGCGCCCGGCCTGGCTGCACAAACGTGGCGTACCCTTCGTGGCGTTCGGCCGGTCCTGGTCGGCCCGTGACACCGGCGACTGGGTCGACGTGGACGGCGCGTACGGTACGTCGGCGGCCGTCGACCAGCTCGTGGCCGCCGGACACACCCGGATCGCCTTCCTCGGCTGGCCGCGTGGCTCGGGCGTCGGTGACGACCGCGCCGCGGGCTGGCGCGAGGCGATGCGGCGCCACGACCTGCCGGTGCGTGACCTGCGGGTCTCCTCGGTGGGTGACGTGAACGCGGCGCGGGACGCGGTGGCGCGGGTCCTGACCCGAGTGACCGCGGTCATCGCGGCCAGCGACACCCTGGCGCTGGGCTGCTACCGGGCGCTGTGGGACAGCGGCCGGACCCCCGGCCGGGACGTGGCGGTGGTCGGCTTCGACGACTCCCCGGCGGCCGGTCTGCTCAGTCCTGGCCTCAGCAGCGTCCGTCAGCCGCTGGAGGAGGTCGGCCGGGTCTGCACCCGGCTGCTCATGGCGCGCATCGGCGACCCGGAGGCCGATCCCGAGCATGTGCTGCTGACGCCGGAGCTGATCGTCCGGGAGAGCTCCGCGGCGGGACCGTCCGCCGCGGAGTCGCCCGACGACCGGCCGTCCGCCCCCTAGCTCCCGACGGACCGCCTGGTCCGAAGGGTTGAAGGACCGTGGGGTGACATGGACCGCGCCCCACGGTCCTGACCTGACAGACCGGACACGTCTGTCACGCCATAAAGCTACAAAGCGATAAAGCGGCACGGCCACGCAGGCCCGCCGCCATCGGGCGCCCTCATCGCCCGGCTCGCGGAGTTCCGTAGGTTCCGGATGATCCGGACAGTCCTGGAGAGAAACGATGACAGTACGCAGAGCCGCGACCGCCACCGCCGTGTGCGGGGTGTTCTTGGTCGCCGGGTGTTCGTCCAACTTCGGCAGCGACAGCAGCGGCAAGCAGGACTCGGGCGGCAAGCAGAGCCTCACGGTGATGATCGGCTCCTCGGGCGACAACGAGACCAACGCCGTGAAGCAGGCCGCCACCGCGTGGGCGAAGAAGACCGGCAACACCGTCTCGGTGATCGCCGCCCAGAACCTCGACCAGCAGCTCGGCCAGGCCCTCGCGGGCGGCAAGCCGCCGGACGTCTTCTACGTCGGCTCCAGCGTCTTCGCCAACTACGCCAAGGGCAACTCGCTGTACGCCTACGGTGACCAGCTCTCCGACAAGGACGACTTCAACAGCGCGCTGCGCGCGTCCTTCACCTACGACAACAAGTTCGTCTGCGCGCCCAAGGACAGCTCCACGCTGGCGCTCGCGGTCAACACGGCCATGTGGAAGGACGCCGGGCTCACCGACGCGGACTACCCCAAGACGTGGGACGACCTGGAGAAGGTCGCCAAGAAGCTCACGACGAAGAAGACCACCGGTCTGGTCGTGAACGCCTCGTACAACCAGCTCGGCCCCTTCATGAAGCAGGCCGGCGGCTGGGTCACCAACGCCGACCAGAGCAAGGTCACCGCGGACAGCCCCGCGAACGTCGAGGCGCTCACGTATGTGAAGAAGCTGCTCAACGACGGCGTGATGAAGTTCCCCAAGCAGGTCGACACCGGCTGGGGCGGTGAGGCACTGGGCACCCAGAAGGCCGCGATGACCATCGAGGGCAACTGGCTGACCGGAGCGATGACCGCGGACTACCCGAAGGTCGGCTACAAGGTCGTCCCGCTGCCCGAGGGGCCCAAGGGCAAGGGCACGCTGTCCTTCAGCAACTGCTGGGGCGTGGCCAACAAGAGCGCCCACCACGACGCGGCCGTCGACCTGGTGAAGGCGTTCACCACCGTCGACCAGCAGTTGTCCTTCGCCGACGCCATCGGTGTGCTGCCCTCGCGCGACAGCGCGCTGGCGACGTTCAAGGAGAAGCACCCGGCGAGCGTGGCGTTCGCCGACGGCACCGCGTACGCGCAGGGTCCGGTGACCGTACCCGGCTTCACCAAGGTCCTGGCCCAGTTCGACACCGACCTGTCCGGGCTGGCCACCGGCGATCCCAAGAAGATCCTGTCCAGCCTCCAGACCAACGGCGACCAGGTACTCAAGAGCGACAACTGACCGTACCGGCCGGGCAGCACCGCGGGGGCAGGAGCGGGAGGAGAAAGAGATGAGCCAGCACGGCAGCGGCGCCGTCGCCGTACCGGCGGGGTCGGGAGCCCCGCCGGGAGGCACGGGCACACGGGGCGCCCGCGGCGGCGGGACGGCGGGCGCCGGTACGCGCCGCGGTCCCCGCTTCGGCGGCGGGCGCCGCGACCGGGCGATCAAGGGGCATCAGGGCCTGTGGGGCTGGCTGTTCGTCAGCCCGATGGTGGTCGTGCTCGGCCTCTTCCTGCTCCTGCCCATAGGCATGGCGCTGTGGGTCAGCCTGCTGCACTGGAACGGGCAGTCGAACCCCTTCAGCGGCGCCGCCGACTTCGTCGGGGTGCGCAACTACTCCGATCTGCTGACCCGGCCGGGTCAGGACCGACAGCTCTTCCTGACGTCGATCCGCAACAATCTGTACTACGTCCTGCTGGTCGTCCCCGTCCAGACGGCCCTGGCCCTGGCTCTGGCCGTGGCGGTCAACAGCCGCCGCGTCAAGGGCAAGAGCCTGTTCCGCACGGTCTTCTACTTCCCGTCCGTGACCAGCTCGATCGCCATATCCACGGTGTTCCTGTTCCTCTTCCAGGGCAGCGGCGCGGTCAACGCGCTGCTGAAGTGGGTGGGCATCACCGGACCGAAGTGGTTCACCGACGCGCACGGCCTGGTGTGGACCGTGCTCGGCGGCCTCGGCATCGTCGACCCGGACAAGCCCGTGCCCGCGCTCGCCGCGCACGGATTCCTCGGACTGTCCTGGTGGGACTGGCTGGCCGGACCCTCCATCGCGATGTGCACCATCATCATTCTCGCGATCTGGACCAGCTCCGGCACGTACATGCTGATCTTCCTCGCCGCGCTCCAGGACGTACCCGCGGAGCTGGAGGAGGCCGCGCTGCTCGACGGCGCCAACCGCTGGCAGTCGTTCCGCAACGTGACGCTGCCCGCGCTGCGCCCGGTGCTCTTCCTGGTCGTCACCCTCGGACTGATCGGCACCTGGCAGGTCTTCGACGCGGTGTACGTCATGAGCCAGGGCGCACCCGCCAACACGACGCTCACCCCCGCCTACCTGTCGTACACCGCGGGATTCCAGGACGCCGACTACGGGCGCGCGGCGGCCATCGCCTTCCTGCTGCTGGCGATCATCCTGGTGATGACGCTGGTGCAGCGCGTCCTGCTGCGCGACCGCGACGCGGTCACACGATTCAGCCGCCTGCGGGCGCGGCTGGTGCGAGGGAGGACGTCATGAGCGCCGGGACGATGGAACGACGCTCCTCCGGCCGGTCCGCGAAAGGCCGTCCCGGCAGCCGGTCGTCCGGCAGCCAGGCGCTGCGGATCGTGGTGTACGGGCTGCTGATCGGCATGGGACTGCTGTACGTCCTGCCGTTCTTCGTACAGATCGCGACCTCGCTCAAGACGGACCCGGACGCGGCGGCCCATCCGCTGTCGCTGCTGCCGAACCCGTTCTCGCTGGACTCCTACCGGCGCCTGTTCGGCCTCGGCGGCACCGGCGACGCGGTGCCGTTCACCCGCTGGCTGGCGAATTCGATCGTGGTCACGGTCTTCATCACCGCCGGACGCGTCTTCTTCGACTCGCTCGCCGGATACGCCCTGGCCCGGCTGGACTTCCGGGGCCGCAACCTGCTGTTCAACGGGCTGCTGACGATCATGTCGGTGCCCGGCGTGGTCCTGCTCATCCCGAAGTTCCTGGTACTCAACCAGCTCGGGATGTTCGACAGCTACGCCGGAATGATCGTGCCGCTGCTGGTCGACGCGGCCGGGGTGTTCATCATGCGGCAGTTCTTCGTGTCGGTGCCCAAGGAAGTGGAGGAAGCGGCGCGGATCGACGGCGCGGGCGTCTTCCGCACCTTCTGGTCCGTCGTCCTGCCGATGGCCAAGCCCGCGCTGATCACCCTGACCATCCTGTCCTTCCAGGGCTCCTGGAACGAGTTCACCCACTTCCTCGTCGCCACCCAGTCCCCGCAGTACGAGACCCTCACCACGGGTCTGGCCCACCTGGTCTCCGGCGGCCTCAGCGCGGGTACGCAGTATCCGCTGAAGCTCACCGCGGCCCTGCTGTCGACGATCCCGGTCGCGCTGCTGTTCTTCGTCTTCCAACGGCACTTCGTCCGCAGCGCGAACTCGGGTGCGGTCAAGGAGTAGCCTTCCCGACCCGCACTCCGCACTCCGCCCACGGCCTCCGGGCCCCTCAGTCCCCCCGGCGGGCGCCCACCTGACAGGGCGCCCGCCGGGTGTGGTGTGTCGGCGTCCGCGTCGGGCCGCCGATTGTGCCGCCGCGTGGCGGGGACGCTTCGGCCGGCGCCGAAAGGAACCGGTCGTAGCGTCGGGGCCATGAGGCATCAGACGCATGAGTTCGACCGCTGGGCGGACGTACGGGCGGCGCTCGCCGACCCGGCGCTCGTACCGGAACCGCCGGCCGGGGACATCGGGTCCGCCGGGGCGAGCGTGGCGTGGCTGCGGTCCGCGGTCGCCCGCTTCAGCTCCGGGCAGGCGCACCGGCGACGGCGCGCTCTGGTCGAGGCGGAACTCGCGCGGCTGGAACCCGTGACGCTACGGGATGCGGCAGCCGCCGACGGCTCGGAAGGCTCGGAAGGTTCGGACAGCGAGACCCGGGCGCGCGTGGTGGTGCGTGTCCTGGCCGAAGCCCTGGGGATGCCGGAGCCGGGCGCGGTGGCGGAGGGGGTGAGCGCGATCGGCGGTGCCTACTTCGGCGGCGGCGACGCGGGGACGGCGGACGCCGCGGTCGCCCGGCTGGTCGCGCTCCTGGCGCCGGAGCCGAGAGACGACGCCGTGCTGGAGGCCGCGGCCCACCGCATCGGACTGCTCGTCCAGGCAGGTGAGGCGACCGCCGCGCTCGTCGAGACCGCCGCCGAGAGCGGTGACGTACCGCTGGCGCGGGTGCTGTGGGAAGCCCCGCCGGTACGGGTCATGCGGCGCGTCGCCGTCGCGGCCACCCGGATCGCGGGCCGCGAGATCGCCGCGGGCGACACCGTGCTCCTCGACCTCGCGACCGCCAACCGCACCCACCCGGTACCCCTCACCTTCGGCGCCCCGCCCCGCGTCTGCCCCGGCCGCGCCCACGCGCTCGCCCTGGCAGAAGGACTGCTCCGGCGCCCGCTCACCCCCTTCGCCCGCATGCACCACCAGGCCGCCCCGCTGCTGCTGCCCAACGCCTGGGACTACGCCAGCGCCGCCGCCCTGGCGGCAGCCGGCTTTCCCGCCATCGGCACCACCAGCCTGGGCGTGGCCGCGGCCCTCGGCCTGCCGGACGGCGCCGCCGCCACCGCGGACGCGACCGTGGCCCTGGCCCGCCGACTCGGCCGCGGCTCCTTCCTGTTCACCGTCGACGCCGAAGGCGGCTTCAGCGACGACGTGGCCGAAGTCGTCGCACTGGCCGAGCAGTTGTACGCGGCGGGCGCGGCCGGGATCAATCTCGAAGACGGCCGCTCCGACGGCACGCTCGCCCCCGTCGCCCTGCACGCCGCGAAGATCGCCGCCGTCAAATCCGCCGTACCGGCGCTGTTCGTGAACGCACGCACCGACACCCACTGGCTCGGCTGCGAGCAGGACACGACCTCGTCCCGCCTCGCGGTCTACGAACAGGCCGGTGCGGACGGGGTGTTCGTCCCCGGACTGTCGGACCCGGACGAGATCACCGCCCTGACGTCGTCCCTCGTCGTACCGCTGAACATCCTGTACGCGCCGAGCGGACCGCCCTTCGCCGAACTGGCCGCGATGGGCGTACGCAGGGTCAGCCTCGGCTCCCTCCTCTACCGAGGAGCCCTGGCCTCGGCGGTCTCCACCGCGACGGCCGTCCGGGACGGGCGGCCGACGGATCTCACCGCCCCCTCGTACGCCGAGGTCCAGCGGCTAGGGCCCGTCGGGACCCGGGCGAGTAGCGCGTAGAGGTTGACCTGCTCGGACGGTACGGGGGCGTCGCCGGGGCCGGGGCGCCAGTCGGCAGGATTGACGACACCGGGGGAGGCGACGTCGAGTCCGCCGACGAGCGCTTCGATCTCGGCGCGCGAGCGGGCGCCCCCGTCCGTGACGTCCTTGCGGTACAGCCGGACGAGGGCGTCCATGACCTCCGGCGCCCAGTCGCGCGTGATGTGCGTGAGGATGAGATACGAGCCCGCCGCCAACGGCCCGGTGAAGGCTTCGACCAGCCCGCGCGCCTGGCCGTCGTCCGCGAAGAAGTGCAGCAGCGCGTTCATGCCGAGCGCGACGGGCCGAGTGAGATCGAGGACGCCCGCGATCTCCGGACGCTCGTACAGCGCCGCGCCGTCGGTGACATCGGCCTCCATGTACACGGCCCGGCCCCGCGGTGTGCTGGTCAGCAGCCCGGCCGCGTACGCGCGGACGGCCGGGTCGTTGTCGACGTACACGACACGGCAGGCGGGGTCGACGGCCTGCGCGCTCTCGTGCAGATTCGGGTATTCGGCCGTACGGGTCGGGATGCCCGACCCCAGGTCGAGGAACTGCGTGATCCCGCAGGAGCCGACCAGATACCGCACCGACCGGTCGATGAACCGCCGGTTCACGCGCGCGCTGGTGATCAGATGCGGGTTGACCTCCAGCATCCGCCGCGCGGCGGCGCGGTCGGCGGCGGTGTGCAGGGTGCCGCCGAGATAGAAGTCGAGCATGCGTCCCGCGTGCGGCCTCGCGCTGTCGGCGTCCATGGGCGGCGATTCTCTCGGAGTCCTCAACTCGCGCCGCCGGGCGCCCAGCCCTGGCGGCGCAGCACCGCTGACACGTCCGGGGCTTCGTAGTGCTCCCCTTTGAGTACCTTGCCGTCGGCCCGGCGCGAGACCTGTCCGTCGGGGCCCAGCTTGGTCATGTTGGACCGGTGGATCTCGGCGATGACCGCGTCGAGGTCGATCCCGTGCACCAGGGCTGTGCCGTACGCGATGTAGACGACGTCGGCCAGTTCGTGCGCCAGATGGTCCAGCGGACCGGTCACCGAGACCTCGGCGACCTCCGTCGCCTCCTCGGCGAGCAACTCCCCGCGATGCGCGGCGAGAACGGGCGACACCTCCGTCGGCGTATCGCGGACGTCGAGTCCGAAGGCGCGGTGGAATGTGCGGACCAGGTCGGCGGGTGAGGAAGCGCTCATACGCCGACTGTAGCCAACCGCGTTGTCGACACGGGCTGTTGGTGTTCGCCGCCCGGTTTCGGTCCTTGCGCCCCGGAGCGCCCGGACGGTCCGCCGGTCGGCGCCCGCGACGCGCTACGTGACCTCGCCCGACTGTCCGGTGGCGTGCGCGCGTCGATGGGCCGCGACGCGTTCGCGGGTCGCGCATCGGCGGGAGCAGTAGCGGCGTTCGGGACCGCTGCCCTGCGCGAGGAAGACGTTCCGGCAACTGGGGGAGGCACAGGTCCCGCCGGGCGGGCGTTGGCGGTCCCAGACGAGAACGGTCAGGGCCATGCACGACGACGCGAGGAGCCATTCGTCCCAGGGGGCTTCGTCGTCGTGGTCGAGGTGCGGATGCCACGGCGTGCCGCCGCCGTGCGAGGACAGGCGCAGCGGTCCCGTGTGGTCCTTGAGCAGGCGGTTGAGGACGGCCGCGGCGGCGTCGGCGTCCTCGGCGGCGAAGGCTGGTCGCAGCAGGGCGGCGGCCGCGCGCATGGCCGCGACATCGCCGGTGGTCAGGTCGACCGGCTCCGCCTCGCCGTACGCGCGGAGCGTGTCGGCGACCCCGGCCGGGTCGGGGCGCTCGTCGGCGAGGACGTTGAGCAGGGCGGCCGTTCGCCGCGCGGTGGCCAGCACCGAGTGCCGGGTGGACCAGTCGTCGCTGTGGGAGGACATCTGTCGAATGTAACGCATCTTGCCGAGATTTGAGTTACCTGCATAACGTCCTGGAGATGAGAAACCGTTACACGCTCCGCCGCTATCTCACCGGCGCGGTCGCCGCCCGTACCGGCGACGAGATGTCGGGGCCGGCGCTGATGCTGGCGGGCTTCACCCTGGCCGGTTCGACCACCGCCGCGTGCTCGCTGCTCGCGGGCATCACGGTCTCCGCCGCGATCGGCGGGCCGCTGCTCGGCGCGCTCCTCGACCGAGCCGTACGACCGGGGCGCCTGCTCGCCTGGGCCCTCGTCCTCTACGCGACCGGGCTCGGCGTGATCCTCGCGGGGCTTACCCGCCTGCCGTTCCCCTTCACCATCGTGATCGCCGTGACGACCGGACTGCTGGGACCTGCCCTGTCCGGCGGATGGACGGCCCAACTCCCGCGCGTGGCAACGGGCGACCGCCTGCCCCGCGCGAACGCCCTCGACGCCATGACCTTCAGCGCCGCGAGCCTGGCCGGTCCGGCTCTCGCGGGCGGTGTGGCGGTGGCGCTCGGCGCCTCGACAGCCGTGGTCGTCTCCCTCACGTTCATCGCCCTGGCGCTGCCCGCCGCGTGGACGCTGCCCGGCCGCCCGAGTCCGGCGCGAGGTGTCCGGACCACGTCGGTGCTCCACGACCTCGCCGCCGGAACCCGGGTCATCCTCGGCCGACCCGCGCTGGCCCGGGCGACCCTCACCTCGGTGATCTCCTGCGTGGCCCAAGGCATGGTGACCGCGTGCCTCCCGCTCCTGGGCGAGCGGGTCCTGGGCGGCGCCGGCCGCGGCGCCCTCCTGCTGTCCTGCGCGGCGGTCTCCGCTCTGCTGGCCACGACCGCGCTCGCCCGATTTCCGCGTGCGGCGGCCCCCGACGCGATCATCTGGGCCGGGGCCCTCGTCCAGTCCGCCGCCTGGGCCCTGGCCATAGGGGGCCACCCGGCCGCGCTCGTCGCGGCCTTCCTCCTGGCGGGAATCGGCGAAGGCCCCCAACTCGCCGCCCTGTTCGCCGTCCGCCACCGCGAGGCCCCCGCGCACCTGCGGGGCCAGATCTTCACCACGGGCGCCAGTCTGAAGATCACCGCCTACGCCCTGGGGGCGGCCACCGCCGGACCACTGGCGAGCCGGTCGCTGTCCTGCTCACTGACCCTCGCCGCGATCACGGCGCTGCTGGCCGCTCTGGCGTTCTCCGTAATCCCCGCGCCGGGCCGCGCACCCGGTGGCCTGCGCGTATGGCCCTGAACCACATCTACCAATGGCGCGTGACATGTGACATGCTACTGAAATGCGAAGTGCGGACGTCGTCATCGTGGGGGCCGGGATCATCGGGGCCGCCGTGGCCAGGAAGTTGGCCATGGGCGGATTCCGGGTGACCGTCCTGGACCGCGGCGCGTCCGCCGGAGGGACGTCGTCCAGCGGGGAGGGCAACATCCTGGTCTCCGACAAGGGCCCCGGCGCCGAACTCGACCTCGCGGTGCTGTCCGGCCGCCTGTGGACCGAACTCGCCGCCGATCTGGGGGAGGAGCTGGGGCCCGGCTTCCCCGACCCCGAGTTCGAGGCGAAGGGCGGCCTGGTGGTCGCGACGACGGGGGCGGGGGCGGACGCGCTCCTGGCATTCGCGTCCACACAGCGGAAGGCGGGCGTGGACGCCCGTGCGGTGACGGCGGCGGAGGCCGCCGAGCTGGAACCCGACCTGACGCCGCGCGTCGAAGCGGCCGTCTTCTATCCCGGCGACGCCCAGGTGCAACCGGCCGTCGCGACGGAGGCGCTGCTCGCCTCGGCCCGTCGGCACGGCGCACGGGTACGACAGGGCGTCACCGTTCTCGGCGGCGTCGTGGACCGCGGACGGCTCGTCGGTGTGGAGACCACGGCCGGGCGCTTCGCCGCCGGGCACACGGTCGTGGCCGCCGGACCCTGGTCCGCCGAGGTCGCGGCCAGTCTGGGCGTCCGCCTCCCGGTGCTTCCCCGACGCGGAACCGTCCTGGTCACCGCGCGCATGCCGCACCGCGTCCGGCACAAGGTGTACGACGCGGATTATGTGGGAGCCGTCGAGTCGGGTGACGCGGCCCTCCAGACGTCCAGCGTCGTCGAGTCGACGGCGGCCGGGACCGTACTGATCGGCTCCTCGCGCGAGCGCCGTGGATTCGACGAGCGGATCGAGGCCGCGGTGGTCGGCGAACTCGCCGCCAAAGCCATGCTGCTCTTCCCGTTTCTGGCCGACGTTCCGGTCATGCGCGCGTACGGCGGCTTCCGGCCGTTCGTACCCGACCACCTCCCGGTCATCGGGCCCGACCCCCGGCTGCCCGGCCTGTGGCACGCGACCGGACACGAGGGCGCGGGCATCGGGCTCGCGCCCGGCACCGCGGAACTGATCGGCGCACTGATGACCGGCACGGAGCCCGAGATCCCGGCCGCCCCGTACGCCGTGACCCGACCGTCGCTGGGACTGAAGGAGGAGACCACCGGATGAAGATCTCCGTGACGCTGGACGGCGAACGCCTGTCAGCCCGGCAGGGACAGACCATCGCGGGGCTGCTGATGACGCAGGGCCGGGTCTCCTGGCGCACCACCGCCGGCACCGGTCGGCCCCGCGGCCTGTTCTGCGGCATCGGCGTCTGCTTCGACTGCCTGGTGACGGTGAACGGCCTCGGTGACGTGCGGGCCTGCCAACGCCTGGTGGCCGACGGCGACATCGTCGAGACGGGGGCGAGCGATGTCGAGCGTTGACGTGCTGGTGATCGGAGCGGGACCGGCCGGGCTCGCCGCGGCTCGGGCGGCCCGGCTCTGCGGGGCGCGGGTCGTCCTGCTCGACGCGTCGGCCGTCCTGGGCGGCCAGTTCTGGCGACACGCGGCGGCCGGGGCTTCCGCCCCGGAAGGCCACGCGCCGGCCAGGACTTCCGCGCCGGACAGCCACGCGCTGCAACACAAGTGGGCCCGCTTCACCGCGCTGCGCGCCGCGCTGACGCGGGACCCCGACTGCGAGATCGTCACCGGCGCCCAGGTCTGGGCGGTGGACCGCCGCGACGCGGGGCCGCCGGTCGTCCACACGCTGGTCGGCCCGGCCGACGGCGCTGACCGGCGCCGCCGGGTCTTCGAACCCCGCGCCCTGGTGATCGCCACCGGAGCGCACGAGCGCACACTGCCGTTCCCGGGCTGGGACCTGCCGGGCGTCTACACGGCGGGCGCCGCGCAGGCGATGGCCAAGGGCGACGGCGTCGCCGTGGGCAGGCGGGTCCTGGTCGCGGGCACCGGTCCGTTCCTGCTTCCCGTGGCCACCGGCCTCCTCCACGTCGGCGCGAGCGTGGTCG
Source organism: Streptomyces sp. NPDC008139 (assembly GCF_042957025.1). NCBI lineage: Bacteria > Bacillati > Actinomycetota > Actinomycetes > Kitasatosporales > Streptomycetaceae > Streptomyces > Streptomyces sp. NPDC008139. The sequence goes on along the minus strand of NZ_JBIBHM010000014.1, from coordinate 26,579 downwards.
GCGTCGTCGAGGCGAGCACCTGGCGGCGGATCGCCCGCGGCTGGCTGCCCCGCCCGTACGAGATGCGGCCGAAGGACGTGCTGTCCAAGTCCGCCGAACTCGGCGGATACGTCGGCGCGTTGGCCGTACGGCGCGTCCCCTACCGCACCGGCGCGGCCGTCGTGGCCGCGCACGGCGACGACCGGGTGACAGCCGTCACCGTCGCCCGGATCACCGACGACTGGACACCGCGCGAGGGCACCGAGCGGCGTATCGAGGTCGACGCGGTGTGCGTCGGCCACGGGTTCGTCCCGCGCACCGAGATCGCCATCTCGGCGGGCTGCGCGCTCACCGCCGACGGAAGCGTGCGCGTGGACGACGAACAGCGCACCTCCGTACCCGGTGTCTACGCGGCCGGTGAGATCACCGGTATCGGCGGCGCGGACCTGGCCCTCGCCGAGGGCGAGGCGGCGGGACGAGCCGCGGCGGGCGGGGCCGGTGGCACCGCTCAACTGACCCGGCACCGCGCCTTCGCCGACCGCATGCACCGCGCACACGGCATCCGGCCCGGCTGGCGCTCATGGGTCGGCGACAGCACCGTGGTGTGCCGCTGCGAGGACGTGACCGCGGAGCGGTTGCGCGCCGCGGCCACCGCCACCGGGAGCTGGGGGCTGCGCTCCCTCAAGCTCAGCTCCCGCGCGGGTCTTGGCATGTGCCAGGGCCGCACCTGCGGCCGGAACGTCGAAGACCTCCTGCCCACCGCCCCGCTGGACCTGGGGCGCATGGCCCATCGCCCGATCGTCGTACCGGTCCGGCTCGGCGACATCGCCACGGTCCGACCGGCGGCGGCCCCATCGACCACCACGCCCTCTCCCACCGATCCACCTCAGAACACCCCACCGATGAAAGGCAGACCATGACCAGTAAGCAATTCGACCTCGGCGGCGTCATCGTCGCGACGGCGCTGCCCTACAAGCCGGACAGCTCCGCCCCCGCCGGACTCGCCGTCGACTACGACCGTTACGCGGAGCACTGCGACTGGCTGATCAGCAACGGCTGCCGCGGTGTCGGGCCGAACGGCTCGCTCGGCGAATACTCATCGCTGACCGACGAGGAGCGCCGCCGCGTGGTGCAGGTGGCCGTCGAGGCCGTCGGCGGGCGCGGACTGGTACTGGCCGGTGTGCACGGCGCGGGCTGGCACCAGGCCGAGCACTGGGCCGAACTGGCCAAGGCAGACGGCGCCGACGCCGTACTCGCCCTGCCGCCCACGCTCTACCGGGCCAGCGACGAGCAGGTGGTCGAGCACTACCGGCACATCGCCGGGGTCGGCCTGCCGACGATGATCTACAACAACCCGGTCGACACCAAGGTCGACCTCGTGCCGCCCCTGATCGCGGAACTCGCCGAGATCGACGGGGTGGTGGCGGTCAAGGAGTTCAGCGGCGACGTCCGGCGGGCCTTCGAGATCAGCGAACTCTGCGACATCGACATCGTCGCGGGCGCCGACGACGTACTCCTGGAACTGATGCTCGACGGCGCGGTCGGCTGGTTCGCGGGCTTCCCCAACACCTTCCCCGCAGAGTCCGTCGCGATCTACGAGCACATGGTGGCCGGGCGGTACGACCAGGCCCGAGAGCTCTACAAGCAACTGATCACGGTCTTCCGCTGGGACTCGCGGACGGAATTCGTGCAGGCCATCAAGCTGGGAATGGACATGGTCGGCCGGTACGGCGGCCCGTGCCGCCCGCCGCGCGGACCGCTCACCCCTGAGCACGACAAGCAGGTACGGGCCGCGATGGACCGCGCGATCTCCGGCATCGAAGCGCTGTCCGCGGAAGCGGTCTGACGTGCGGGCGCGACGACGGCTGCGCCCGGCAGCCGACCGGTATCCGGCAGCCCTCGCACCGTCCGGGGAGGCGCCATGGAGCTGACCGAGACCTCGCCGGACGAGCGCGCTGCGCTGCTCAACGTGATCGCGGACGAGCTGTCGTCCGCGGCCGACGAACTGATCCCGCTCGCGATGGCGGAGACCGGACTGGCCGAGGCACGCCTGACCGGAGAGCTGAAGCGAACGGTCGTGCAACTGCGGATGTTCGCCGACGTGTGCGCCGAGGGGGAGTTCCTCGACGTGCGGATCGACGAGGCCGACCCGGACTTCGTCCTGGGCCCCCGTCCCGATTTGCGGCGGTTCCATCTGCCGGTGGGGCCGGTGCTGGTGTTCGCCGCGAGCAACTTCCCCTTCGCGTTCTCCGTCGCCGGAGGCGACACGGCTTCCGCGCTGGCGGCCGGCTGTCCGGTGATCCTGAAGGCGCACCCCGGCCACCCGCGGCTGTCGGCGCTGACCGCCGAGAAGGTGCGGGCCGCGCTGGTCAAGGTCGGCCTGCCCCAGGAGACCTTTGCCGTGGTCCACGACCAGGACGCCGCCGTACGGCTGCTGCGCGACGACGACCGGATCGCTGCGGCGGCGTTCACCGGCTCCTACAAGGTCGGCCGGCTGCTCGCCGCGATCGCCGCCGGGCGCGAGCGCCCGATCCCCTTCTACGGCGAACTGGGCAGCGTGAACCCGGTCGTCGTGACACCGGGCGCGCTCGCCGAGCGGGCCGACACGATCGCGACCGGCTTTGTGGCCAGCGTGTCCGGCTCGGCGGGACAGCTCTGCACCAAACCCGGCTTCCTCTTCCTCCCGGAGGGCCACGGCCTCGCCGACAAGCTCGGTTCGGCGGCGGAGGCGGTGCCCGGCCATCCGCTGCTGTACGAGGGCATAGCCGCCGCCTACACCGCGCGCCGCGCCGCCGTACTCGCGACCCCGGGCGTGTCCGTACTGGCCGAGGGAGCGGTGGAGGCCGAGCCATCCGGCCGGAGCCTGGCCGCACCGACCCTGGTCGAGGTCGGACTCGACGATCTGCTGAAGCACCGCGCCACACTGCTCGACGAGGCGTTCGGTCCCCTGTCGATCGCCGTGCGCTACGACCCCGACCGCCTCGACCTCCTGGTGGCGGCGGTCGGGGAGCTGTTCCCCGGCGCGCTCACCGCCACGGTGCACCGCGCCGCGGGAGAGAGCGACGCGTGGCTGCGCGGTCTTGTCACGGTACTGAGGGAACGGGTGGGCCGCCTGCTGTTCGACGGCTGGCCGACCGGCGTCGCGGTGACCCCGGCGATGCAGCACGGGGGACCATTCCCAGCCACCACCGCCCCGGCGACGACGTCCGTCGGCACGGCCGCGATCCAGCGCTTCCTGCGCCCAGTGGTCTTCCAGGACTGCCCGACGGAGCTGCTGCCTGCGCCGTTGCGCGACGACAACCCCTGGCGGGTTCCCCAGCGGCGCGCGGCAGCGGGTGCGTCGCAGAACTGGGGAAACCGTTCCGCCTGACAACCACTGGCCGAAACACAGTTGTTACCGGGGAGCCCTTTCCCGATGTGTGCAGTGTGACATATCACTAAGCCATGGCAATCTAACCGGAGGCTCTCCGATGAACAGTTTGCGTATCTCCGGCAGCGTGGCTGTGACCGCCACCGCCCTCCTCCTCATCAGCGCCTGTGGCGCCGCCGATTCGGGCGGCTCGAAGGGCGGGACGTTCAAGGTCGCCGTGCTCGCGGCCTCCAGCCAGAACGGCTACAACCAGGCCGTCTACAAGGGCGTGCAGGAGGCTGCCGCCGCGTCGGGCAAGAAGGTCACCCTCAAGCTCCTCGACGGCCAGTTCGACTCCAACACCCAGCTCTCGCAGCTCCAGAACGTCACCAGCACCGGTGACTACGACGGCGTCGTCGTCGTACCCAACGACGGGGTCGGCCTGGCGGCGGCGTTCCCGCTGCCCAAGAAGATCCCCGTCGCGACGGTCCTCAACCCGATCGGCCCCGACATCAACACGATGGAGGCGCAGGTCGACGGCGTGGTCACCACCGTCGGCGTACCCGCCGCCACGGCCGCGCAGAAGCAGGCCGAGGGGGTCGCCACCTACTGCGCGAACATCAGCCCCTGCAACGTCGTGCTGCTGGTCGGCAACCTGTCGACGCCGCTCGACGTCGCCCGCCGCGACGCGTACAACAAGGTGCTCGGCACCCACTCCAACATCAAGGTCGTCAGCACCGTCGAGGGCCAGTACGACCGGGACACCTCGCTCAAGGCGATCAGCAATGTGCTCCAGGCCCACAAGGACATCAACGTCATCCTGTCGAACGCCGACCAGGAGGCCGCCGGCGCCCAGATCGCGTTGCAGAACGCGGGCATCAAGCCGGGCAGCATCTACCTGACCGGCGCCGGCGGTACCAAGGACGCCGTGGCCGCCGTCCGCGACGGCACCTGGAAGGCGGACTACGTCAACTTCCCGGTGAGCATGGGCAAGGCCGCCATGGAGCAGTTGATCAAGGCGATGGACGGGGGCACGGCGAAGGCCGTCGTCAACGCGGACGAGGTCGGCGCGACCGAGCCGTACGCGACCAAGGAGACGCTGGCCAAGACCCCGGACTTCACCGGCGAGTGGAACGGCTGACCGATGGTCACCGCCCAGCCGGTCGTCGAACTCACCGGCATCACCAAGCGGTTCGGCGGGACAGTGGCCCTGGACGACATCGACCTGGCCGTGCACGCGGGCAGCGTGCACGCCCTGGTCGGCGAGAACGGGGCGGGGAAGTCCACCCTCGGCAAGATCGCGGCCGGGGTCTACTCGCCCGACGCGGGACGGATCCGCGTCGACGGGCAGCCGGTCGGGCGGTGGGACACGGTACGCGCACAGCGCCGCGGGCTCGTGATGATCGCGCAGGAGCTGTCGCTCGTCAGCGATCTGACGGTCGCCCAGAACGTGTTCCTCGGCATCGAGCAGAGCAGATTCGGCGTCCTGCGGCGCGACCAGCGCCGCAGGTTCGCCGAGCTCGACGAGATCACCGGGTTCGGCATTGCCCCCGAGGCCCGGGTGGGCGACCTGCGCATCGCCGACCAGCAGAAGGTCGAGATCCTGCGCGCCCTGGCCCGCGAGGCCAAGGTGATCGTGATGGACGAGCCGACCTCCTCGCTCACCGCGCACGAGACCCAGCGGCTGCACGAGGTCATCCGCCATCTCACCGCGCAGGGACGGGCGGTCGTCTACGTCTCGCACTTCCTCGACGCCGTCCTCGAAGTCAGCGACACCGTCACGGTGCTGCGCGACGGCCACAAGATCCGTACCGCGCCCGCGGCGGACCAGACCAAGTCGTCCCTGGTGGAGGCGATGCTCGGCCGGGAACTCGCCGTCACGTTCCCGCCGCTGCCGCCCGCGCCCGCCAAGGACGTACCACCGCTGCTCACCGTGGACGGGCTGGCCAGCGACCGGGGAGTCAGGCGCGCCTCGTTCGAGATACGGCCCGGCGAGATCCTCGGGCTGCTGGGCCTGGTCGGCTCGGGGCGCACCGAGATCGCCCGCGCCCTGATCGGCGCGGACCACGCCACCGCGGGCACCGTCACGCTGTCCGGCCGCACGCTGCGCCGCGCCACGCCGCGGCGCAGCCGCGACGAGGGACTCGTCCTGGTCCCCGAGGACCGGCACGGTCAGGGCCTGGTACTCCAGCGCAGCGTCACCGAGAACATCACGCTCCCCTCGCTGAGCCGTTTCTCCCGGTTCGGCGTGATCGACCGACGGGCCGTCGGCAAGCAGGTCGACGAGCTGGTCCGCCGCCTGGAACTGCGCCCGGCCAAGCCCGAGCTGCCGGTACAGGGCTTCTCCGGCGGCAACCAGCAAAAGGCGCTGATCGCCAAATGGCTGGTCGGCGACCCCAAGCTGGTGATCCTCGACGAGCCGACCCGCGGTGTCGACGTCGGCGCCAAGCTCGCCATCTACGAGTTGATCGCCGACCTGGCCGCCCGCGGCATCGGTGTGCTGCTGATCTCCTCGGAACACGAGGAAGTGCTCGGCCTCGCCCACCGGGCCCACCTGGTCAGCCGGGGCGAAGTGCTCGACGAGGTGGACCCCCGGGGCATGGCCGTCGAAGACGTCCTACGGCGGCTGTTCGACGTCGCCGACCCGCCCGCGACAGGCGAAGCGGGAACGGCAGAAGCCGGAAAGGCAAAGGAGTCCGTCCAATGACCGCCACCGAAACCGCGCCCGACGCCGGAGCAGGCGCCGCCGTCCGCGGCGGCACCCCCATCGGCCCGCGCGTCATCGCCTTCGCCGGGGACTACGCGGCACTGATCCTGCTGGTCGCGGTCTTCGTGACCCTGTCGATCATCTCGTCGTCGTTCCTGTCCTTCACCAACGTCATGAACATCCTCAACCAGAACGCGCCGCTGGCGATCATCGCCGTCGCCGGTACGTTCGTCATCGTCTCGGGGGCGTTCGACCTCTCCACGGCGGCGATGTACGCGGTGGTCAGCGTGGTCGCCGCGCAGATCGCCACCTCCAGCGGCAGCGTCTGGCTGGCGCTGCTCGCCGCCCCGTTCCTCGGCATGGCGATGGGCGCGCTCAACGGGCTCGCCGTGACCCGGCTGAACGTCCACTCGTTCCTCGCCACGCTCGCCTCCAGCCTCGTCTACAAGGCGATCGCCGTGCTCGTCACCGGCGGCTCGCTGATCACCGTGACCAACAGCGGCTTCTCCAAGCTCGGGCGCGGCCAGGTCGCCGGGATCTTCTACTCGGTCCTCATCCTGCTGGCCGTCTTCGCCATCGGGTGGCTGCTGCTCAACGGCACGGTCTTCGGCCGCCATGTGTTCGCCGTCGGCGGCAACCCGGACGCGGCGCACCTGTCCGGGGTGCGCGTGGACCGGGTCAAGGTCACCGTGTTCGCGCTCAGCGGTCTGGCCGTCGGCATCGCCGCGGCGATCGGGGTCTCCCGCCTCGCGTCCGGCCAGCCCCAGGCGGGCAGCGGCCTGGAACTCCAGGCCATCGCCGCGATCATCCTCGGCGGCAGCAGCATCTACGGGGGTGTCGGCGCGGTCTGGCGCTCGGTGGTCGGTGTGTTCCTGATCGCCCTGATCGGCAACGGTTTCGACATCCTCAACATCAATCCGCAGATGAAAGACCTGGTCACGGGCGTCATCATCCTCGCCGCTGTGGCGCTCGCGGCAGCCGACCGCCGTCGGCGCTGACCAGTTACCCGAACGCAGAAAGGTTCGACATGGCCGAAGTGCGCATCGCCATCGATGTCGGCGGCACCTTCACCGATGTGGTGAAACTCGTCCCGGAAAGCGGGGAGTTGCGGTTCGAGAAGGTGGCCACCACACCCGCCGAGCCCACCAGGGGAGTGCTGGAGGCGTTCGCCGCCGCCGAGTCCGTACTGAGCGAGGTGACCACCTTCAACCACGGCTCCACCCTCGGCCTCAACTCGCTGCTGACACGGACCGGAGCGAAGGTGGCGGTCGTCGGCACCGCGGGCTTCCGCGACGTCTACCTGCTCGGGCGCACCGACCGGCGGCCGATGTACGCGCTCACCTACCGCAAGCCCGAGGCCCTGCTGAAGCGGCGCGACACCTTCGAAGTGGTGGAGCGTTCGCTGTACGACGGCAGCGTCGCCACACCCTTCGACGAGGCCGGTGCCCGCTCGGTCGCCGCCGAGATCGTCGGCGGCGGCTACCAGGCCGTCGCGGTCGCCTTCCTGCACGCGTACGCCAACCCGGCGCACGAACTCGCCATGCGCGAGGTGCTGCACGAGGTCGCGCCCGGCGTCGAGGTGACGCTCTCGCACGAACTGTCCGGCGAGTACCGGGAGTACGAGCGCACCTCGACCGCCGTCCTGGACGCGTACATCAAGCCGATCATGCGGACGTACCTCGAAGCCCTGACGAAGCGGCTGGGCGAGGGCGGCTTCACCGGACGGTTCCTTATGTCGCGCTCCGGCGGCGGCGCGATGACCGCGGCGACGGCCACCAGGCAGCCGGTGAACCTGATCCTGTCGGGCCCGGCCGGAGGGGTCGTCGGCGCCGCCTCGCTGGCCAAGGTGATCGGCATCCCCAACCTGATCACCATCGACATGGGCGGCACCAGCCTGGACGCCTCCCTGGTCCTCGACGGCGAGCCGGTGCTGCACCAGGGCGCCGAGTTCGAGGGCCTGCCCATCAACACCACATCGCTGAACATCCACACCATCGGCGCGGGCGGAGGCTCGATCGCCTGGCTGGACGCGGCCGGCGCGCTCCAGGTCGGTCCGCAGAGCGCCGGGGCCTCCCCGGGCCCCGCCGCGTACGGGCGGGGCGGCACCCAGCCCACCTTCACCGACGCCGCCCTGGTCCTCGGCTACATGGGCAGTGACCTGCCGCTCGGGGGGTCGCTGGTGCTCGACCACGATCTCGCCGCCAAGTCGCTCCAGCCGATCGCCGACCACCTCGGGATGAGCCTGACCACCGTGGCCCGCGGCATCGTCCGCATCTCGACCACCAAGATCGTCGGCGCGGTCCGGGCGATCACCGTCGAACTGGGCCGCGACCCCAAGGACTTCGCGCTGCTCTCCTTCGGCGGGGGCGGCGGTCTGGTCGCGGTGGACGTGGCCCGCGAACTGGGCATCCCCACCGTCATCGTGCCACCGGGACAGGGCGCCTTCTCCGCGCTGGGCATGCTGATGGCCGACGTGCAGCACGACCACGCGCGCACCGACGTGCTCCCGCTGGCCTCGACGCCCGACGCGTACTTCGACGAGGCGTTCACCGCGATGGAGGCCGAAGCGAACGCCGCCCTGGGCGCGGAGGGCTTCGCACCGGAGAACCGCGCCCTGTACCGCTCGGTCGACCTGCGCTATTCCGGCCAGGAACACGCGGCCACCGTGCCCCACCCGGCCGAGAACGCCGCCGAGGGTCTGGCCGAGAGCTTCCGTGAACTCCACGAACGCCTCTATGGCCACGTGATGGACGACCCGGTCGAGATCGTGACGCTGCGGCTGCGCGCGGTCGGCCTGGTCGACAAGCCCGCGTGGCCGCTGCACCCCGAGCGCACCGCCGGGGAACCGCCGGTGCTCGGCCGGCGCCAGGTCTACGCCCACTCCGACAGCGGCGTGCCGTACCGCCTGGTCAGCCGGGAATCCCTGCTGGTCGGCGACGCGATCGACGGCCCCGCAGTGGTCGCCGAGCACACCGCCACCACCGTGCTGCACACCGGCGACCGACTGCGCGTGGCCGAGCACGGCGAACTCGTCATCAGCGTCAAGGCGGAGGAGAAGGACCAGTGACCGACGCGATCACCCTCGAAGTCATCCGGCACGCCATGCTCGCCACCGCCGAGGAGATGGCCCGCAATCTGTGCCGGACGGCGTACAACACCGTCGTCTACGAGATCCACGACTACGGCATCGGCGTGCACGACGCGAACGGCGACGTGGTCGCCGACGCCCCCGGCATCGCGATCTTCACCCGCGGCAACGACTACGGCATCCGCCGGGTGATCGAGTACATCGGCGCCGACAACATGGCACCCGGCGATGTGTTCCTGCTGAACTACCCCTACTGGTCGTCCGCGCACACCCTGGACACCCTCGTCTTCGCCCCGATCCACGTCGGCACGCGGCTGATCGGCTTCGCCTCCTGCCGTATCCACGTCCTGGACCTGAAACAGAAGAACCCCGGATACGTGCTCGACTCGCTCGACATGTACGAGGAGGGCATGTTCTTCCCCGGCTCGCGCCTGTACCGCGCGGGCGTCCACAACCAGGAGATCTTCGACATCATCCGCTTCAACTCGCGGATGCCCGAGCGGACCATCGGCGACCTCCAAGCCCAGGTCTCGGCCTGCGTGACAGGCGTACGCCGCACCCAGGAACTCGCCGAGCGGCACGGTGCCGACGTCCTCGTCGCCGCGATGGGGTCGATCAACGACCACGGCGAACGGCTGGCCCGGCTGGCCCTGGCCCAACTGCCGCGCGGCACCTGGAGCGCCACCGACATCGTCGACTCCGACGGGGTCGACACCGACCGCGAGATCCTCCTGAAGGCCACGGTCACCATCACCGACGACGAGTTCGTCGTCGACTGGACCGGCAGCGAACGCGACGTCCGCGGCCCCATCAACCTGCCCGTCGGCCAGACGATCGCCCTGTCCAGCCTGGTGTTCAAGGCCCTGACCACCCCGGACACCCCGGTGGTGGCGGGCAACTTCGCCCCGCTGCGGGTGGTCACCGACCCCGGCAGCGTCATGCACGCCGTGCCGCCGATGCCGACCTTCACCCTCTGGACCGGCCTGCTCGCGGGCGAGGTGATCCTCAAGGCGCTGGCCCAGGGCATGCCGGACCGCATTCCCGCCTGCTCCGGCGGCGACGTCTCGTCCATGATGGGCCTCGGCACGAACCCGCGCACCGGCCAGCCCTGGCTCGAAGCGACCAACGAGGCCGTCGGGTTCGGCGGACACACCGGTGGCGACGGCGAAGACGGCATCATGCACATGTCCGAGCCGGGATGCCGGAACAACCCCGTCGAGGTGCTGGAACAGAAGTCACCGATGTTCATCGAGCGCTACGGCTACGTCCCCGACACGGCGGGCCCCGGCAGACATCGCGGCGGCGTCGGCGTCCAGCGCGTCTACCGCTTCACCGCGCCGTCCACCGGCATCGCGCTGGTCTACCGCACCAAGTCCGCGCCGTGGCCGGTCGAGGGCGGCGATCCCGCGACCCCCGCCCGTATCGTGCTCAACCCGGGCACCGACCGCGAGGTCGTCACCCGCGGCAGCTACAACTCGCTGGAGACGGGGGACGTGCTCGCCAACGTCACCGGCGGCGGGGGCGGCTACGGTCCCGCGTACGAACGCGACCCGGCCAAGGTGCTGGAGGACGTCATCGACGGCTATGTGTCCGTCGAGGCCGCCCGGTCCGCCTACGGCGTCGTGATCACCGAACAGCCCTGGGCCGTCGACCGGTCGGCCACCGCGGAACTGCGGGCAGCCCGATGACCGCCGTCGACCTCGTCGTCACCGACGCGCTGCTGCACGAGGACGAACCCGCCGAGGCCGACGTGGTCGTCCACGACGGCCGGATCGTGGCCGTCGGCCCCGGCGCGGCCAAAGGACATACCGCCGCGCGCACACTCGCCGCCGCCGGAGCCTCGCTCGTGCCGGGGCTCATCGACGCGCACTTCCACGCCTACGCCACCAGCCTCGACGCGTGGCGGCTGGAGAACGCACCGCTGAGCTACGTGGCCCTGGCGGGCGCTCGCCGACTGGGCAGGGCGCTGCGCCGCGGCTTCACCACCGTCCGGGACGTCGCGGGCGGCGACGCGGGACTCGACCAGGCGATCACCACCGGCCTGATCGAATCCCCCCGCTACCTGTGGACCGGACCCGCCATGAGCCAGACCGGCGGCCACGGCGACCCGCGCGCCGCCGACACCGACATCTGCTTCCACTCAGGACCCATGAACCAGGTCGTCGACGGGGTCGACAATCTGCGCGCCGCGGCCCGCGACCGGTTCCGCCGCGGCGCCCACGCCCTCAAGATCATGACCTCCGGCGGGGTGGTGTCGCCCACCGACCCGATCCGGGTGCCGCAGTACTCGGCCGAGGAGATCCGGGCGGTCACCGACGAAGCCCGCCGCCGGGGCTCCTACGTCGCCGCCCACGCCTACTCACCCGAGGCGATCCGGCACTCCGTCGCCAACGGCGTGCGCTCCATCGAGCACGGCAATCTGCTCGACGAGGACACCGCCACCGCGATGGCCGAGGCGCGCGCCTTCCTCGTACCGACCCTCGCGGCCTACGACGCGATGGCCAGGCGCTGGCAGGAAGTGCGCCTGAGCCCCGTGCAGCGCGCCAAGAACGCCGAGGTCCTGGACTCCGGCCTCATCGCCGTGCGACGCGCCCAACAGGCGGGAGTACGCGTCGGCTTCGGGACCGACCTGATGGCCGACCTGGAGGACGACCAACTGCGCGGGCTCAGGCTCCAGAGCGAGGCGATCGGCTGGCAGGCGGCCCTGCGCTCGGCGACCCGGGTCAACGCGGACCTCATCAACCGGCCCGACCTCGGGCGCGTCGAGGTCGGCGCCGTCGCCGACCTGCTCCTGCTGGACGGGCCGCTCACCGACGACCGGACGCTGCTCTGGGACGAGACCAGGAGCCGCACCGTGGTGCAGAGCGGAGTGCTGAAGTGACCACTGTCCCTCGCCTTTCCTGCCTGGTCCTGCCCGACCGGGCCCCGGCCGAATTCCTGGCCCGGGTCCGCGACGCGGAACAGGCCGGTGTCCGCACGGTCTGGACGTACGACCACCTGTCCTGGCGCGACCTGGCGGACGGCCCCTGGTTCGCCACGGTGCCGCTGCTCGCGGCGGCGGTCGGCGCGACGTCCACCGTGCGCGTCGGCGCGCAGGTGGCCACGCCCAACTTCCGCCACCCGGTGCCGTTCGCGAAGGAGGTCATGACCCTCGACCATCTGGCCGGCGGGCGGCTGGACCTCGGGGTGGGAGCGGGCGCGGAGGACGCCGACGCACGTGTGCTCGGCCGGGCGCCGCTGTCCCGCAAGGAGCGCGCCGACCGTTTCGAGGAGTGGGCGACCCTTCTGGCCACCCTGCTGGAGCAGGACCGCACCGACGTCAGCGGGTCCTTCTACAGCGCCAGGGACGCGCGGATGATCCCCGGCTGCGTCCAGACGCCCCGGGTGCCGCTGACCGTCGCCGCGACCGGCCCCCGGAGCATGCGCCTGGCCGCGCTCCTCGGCTCGGCCTGGGTGACGTACGGGCCCTACCGCCAGTCACCGGCGCCGCAGGAGTGGCTGGCGGCGATCGCCGAGCAGAACCGCAATCTGGACACCGCGATCGCCGCCGTCGCGCCGGGCAAGCAGATCCGCCGTATCGCCCAGGTGGCACTCGACGAGACCCGCCCGTTCCGCGACCGGGACACCTACCGGCGGTTCGCCGAGGACGTGGCAGCGGCCGGATTCGACGAACTCACCGTGCACTGGCCACGCCCCGACGGACGGGGCGTCCCGGCCGCCGCGCTCGACACGGTCGTCGCGACCCACGCCGCCTGCGGGACCTGACCGAACCGTAAGATGTGCCATTGCACTGACAGGGATTGGCTGTTGACTGGTGATGGGGAAGATCATGGCGATTGAGGACAGCACGTCTCTGGGGCTGCTCACCCCCTCGACCAGCCTTCGCGAGCGGGTCGAGGAGGCGATCGCCGCGGCCATCGTCTCCGGTCAGATGCCCGCGGGCGAGGTGTTCTCCGCACCCACCCTCGCCGCTCGCTTCGGAGTCTCTGCCACCCCGGTCCGCGAGGCCATGCTCAACCTCGCCAAGCGCGGCATGGTCGAGATCCTGCGCAACAAGGGCTTCCGCGTCACCGCTGTGAGCGAGGACGATCTGCGCGCGATCGTCGACGTCCGCCAACTGCTCGAAGCCCCGGCGGTCCGCCGCCTGTCGGGCCGGCTCACCCCCACCGACCTGGCCCATCTGCGCGGCCTCGCCGAGGAGATCGTGCGCGGTGCCCGCGACGCCGACCTCGCCCGCTACCTCCAGGCCGACACGACCTTCCACCTCACCCTGCTCAAGCTCGCCGGCAACACGCGCCTGCACGACATCGTCGCCGACCTCCGCGCCCAGACCCGCCTCACCGGCCTCGCCGACCTGGTCGCCACCGAAGAACTCCAGGCGTCCGCCCGCGAGCACTTGGAGATGCTCGACCTCCTCGAAGCGGGCTCCGCCGACGCGTGCGAAGACCTCATGGTCCGCCACATCGGCCACGTCCTCGGCTGGTGGTCCGGCCACACCGAAGCCTGACCCCTTCCCCCTAGCCGAGCAGGGCGGCGAGGGCCGCCGACAGCGAAGCCGCGCTCAGGGGCTCGTCGCGGGTGAGGGCGTGGAGGAGAGCGCCGTCGAGGTACGTGACGGCCGCTCGCGCTGCTCGCGGGGTGGCGTACGCGGTGAGGATGTCGGTGAGGCCGTCGGCCCAGACACGGGCGGCGGGGCGGAGTTCGGGGCGGTAGGCGGCGGCGAGGTAGAGCTGCATCTCGGTCAGGGCGCGGGGACGGTCGGCGAGGTACGCGGCGGTCAGCTCGGCCAGCGCGGCCGGGACGTCGGCGCTGTCGTGGAGAGCCGTCTCCCAGGCGCGCAGTTCCTGTGCCGAGAGATCCGCGGCGTAGCGGAGCGCGGCGGCGGTGAGGTCGTCCAGGCTCGCGAAGTAGTACGTGGTCGCGCCGAGCGGCACCCCGGCGCGCGCGGCGACGAGGCGGTGCGTGACGGCGTCCACCCCGGACTCGGCGATGACCTGGCACGCGGCCTCGGTGATCCGCCGCCGACGCCCCTCGGGATCGCGCCGCCCGGTCAATGCGCACCGCTGAGGTTCAGTACCGCGACCCCGGCGACCACCAGGGCGACGCCGAGCACCTTCACCGCCGTGACCGGCTCGCCCAGGAAGAGAGCCCCGATGATGACGATCAGCGTCGTCCCCAGCCCCGACCACACGGCGTACCCCACACTGACCTGCAACCCCTTCTGCACGGCCACCGCCAGGGCGACGAACGCGCCCGCGTACGCGACCAGACACACCACCGTCGGCCACAGCCGGGTGAACCCCTCGGTGCTCTTGAGCAGGCTGGTGCCCAGCACCTCCGCCACGATGGCCAGACCGAGCAATACGTAGGGCACGCCGCGCGCCTCCCGAGTAGTACGGATGTACAAGTACAAACGTACTACTCGGTTGTCCCACGGCATGGCCTGGCCCTCGGCGGGGAGAGGCGCGGGGGTCGGAACAGGGCCTTGCGGGGGCCCTCCCGGGGGCCGCTCACGGCGAGCCCAACTCCGTCCGGACGGGCGGTGACGTGAGGGTCAGGGCCGGGGAGCGCGGTCCAGGCGGACGCGGAGGGTCGCGGCGAAGTCCTCGGCGCGCGCCAACTGGACGCGCAGGTCGTGGATCTTCTGGACGGCGGCCTGCTCGTAGGCCCTGACGCGCTCCAGGAGCGCGTCGCGCTCGGCGCCGGGAGCGAGGTCCGCCGCGTCGAGCCGGTCGGTGGCGTCAAGGAGGTCGCGCATCTCCTCCAGGGTGAAGCCGAGCGGCTTCATCCGGCGGATGACCATGAGGCGGGCGACGTCGGTCTCGGTGTAGAGCCGGAAACCGCCCTGGGACCGGGCGGACGGGGTGACCAGTCCGGCCTCCTCGTAGTGCCGGATCGTCCGCAGGGACAGCTCGGTTCGTTCGGCGACCTCGCCGATCTGCATGTGTGTGCTGCCCACGACCGTCTTCTCGGCCCCTTCTCGTCGCGGGACGCCGCCCCGGTGGTGAACCGCCGCGTCCCGTGCGGCCCTGAACCCATCTCTACCCTAACGTTAGGGTAGAGTCGCTGCTGTTGAGGACGGCGTGCGTCGTTCCCCAACGGTGCGCGGCTCCGTCGTGTCCGCCCACCGCAGTGTCGGGGCCGACGACGCCCCCGCTCATTTCGCGAGCAGGAGAGACGAAGCGTGCGCATGCCACAGCCGTACGCCGCCTGCTGCCCGCCGTGACATCACCAGCGTACTGAGTCGCCTCCGCCAACTGCCGTGCGGCTCGGCCGCGCTCCCGGACTTCCGCCCGCGCCGACGGGCGATCCGCGCACCGCCGTCCCGGCCCTGCGCCCCATGACCGCGCTGCCGACCGGCCGCGCCCGAGCACGACAGGTCCCCCCGGTGTTGCCGACCTCCTTCCCGTTCCCGTCCGCGCGCCTGCGCGCTCTGCCCCCGCCCCCGTGGCTGTCCCCGAAGGTCTTCCGCGTCGAGGTCCTGGCCGGTCTGGTCGTCGGACTCGCGCTGATCCCTGAGGCGATCTCGTTCTCCGTCATCGCGGGCGTCGACCCCAAGGTCGGCCTGTTCGCCGCCTGCACGATGGCGATGGTCATCGCGTTCGTCGGCGGCCGGCCCGCGATGATCTCTGCCTCCACCGGCGCGGTCGCGCTCGTCGTCGCTCCCGTGGCCCGTCAGCACGGGCTCGGCTACCTCATCGCCACGGTGATCCTCGCCGGGATCATCCAGATCGCGCTGGGCGCGGTCGGCGTGGCCACGCTCATGCGGTTCGTACCGCGCGCGGTGATGGTCGGCTTCGTCAACGCGCTCGGCATCCTGCTGTTCGCCGCGCAGGTCCCCAACCTCCACGACGTGCCCTGGCAGGTCTATCCGCTGGTCGCGGCCGGTCTGGCGATGATGGTGTTCTTCCCCCGGCTGACCAGGGCGGTGCCCGCGCCGCTGGTCTCGATCGTGATCCTCACCGTGGTCACCGTCGCCGCCGGTATCGCGGTGCCCACCGTCGGGGACAAGGGCAAACTGCCCTCCTCACTGCCGGTGCCAGGATTGCCGGACGTGCCCTTCACCGTCCACACCCTGACCGTCATCGCCCCCTACGCGCTGGCGATGGCGCTGGTGGGGCTGATGGAGTCGCTGATGACCGCCAAGCTCGTGGACGAGATGACCGACACCCGCTCCAACAAGACCCGTGAGTCCATCGGGCAGGGCGTCGCCAACATCGTCACCGGCTTCTTCGGCGGCATGGGCGGCTGCGCGATGATCGGTCAGACGATGATCAACGTGAAGAACGGTGCGCGGACCCGCCTGTCCACCTTCCTGGCCGGGTTCTTCCTGCTCATCTTGTGCATCGTGTTCGGTCCGGTCGTCTCCCGTATCCCCATGGCTGCCCTCGTGGCCGTCATGGTCCTGGTCTCGGTCGGCACGTTCGACTGGCACTCGATCAAGCCCGCCACCCTCAAACGGATGCCGGTGGGGGAGACCGTGGTGATGGCGGTGACTGTCGCGGTCGTGGTCGCGACCGGCAATCTGTCGATCGGCGTCGTCGTCGGCACGGTCACCGCCATGGTGATCTTCGCCCGGCGCGTCGCGCGCTTCACCGAGGTCACCGCTGTCGCCGACCCGGATGGTGACAGCGTCGTCTATGCCGTGACCGGCGAGCTTTTCTTCGCGTCCTCCAATGACCTGGTGGCCCGGTTCGACTACGCCGCCGACCCCTGTACCGTCGTCATCGACCTGACCGACGCGCACATCTGGGACGCCTCCTCCGTCGCGGCCCTGGACACGGTCACGGCGAAGTACGCCGCCCGCGGCAAGAGCGTGGAGATCGTCGGCCTCAACCGGGCCAGCGCCCAGATGCACGGCAATCTCACCGGTGAACTCATCAGCACGTGACGCACGCGTCCGGGGCGGCCGACCTCAGCGGCGGCCGCCCCGGAAGCTCCAGGAGGACTGCGGGAAGCTGGCCGCGGCCAACAAGAAGACGGCGGATTTCTCCGGCTTCTACCTGCCGGGCCGGTACTGGTTCAGCGGGATGCCGTTCCTGTTCGGCAAGGGCGGCACCGTCGCCACGCAGAAGGACGGCACCTGGAAGGCCGAGATGTTCTCACCGGCCGATCAGGCGGGCCTCGCCGCGTGGCGCACCTTCCAGAACACCTGCTCCACCAAGTCCTCGGTCGGCGTCAACACCGACAGCCCCGGCCAGGACCAGCTCTTCGCCGACGGCAAGGCCGCGATGGTCTACGTCAAGGCGTGGGAGCCCGCGGCGGTCCTGGGGAAGAACCCCGCGCTCAAGGACGACATCGGCTTCTTCGCGTTGCCGGGCCACACCGCGGACAGGGCCATGCCGGTGACCGTGTCCGGCTCGACCATCGGCATCGCGGCGAACAGCCCCGACAAGAAGGCCGCGCGGGACTGGCTGCGGATCGTCACCGGCGCCGCCACCCGGCGGCGTCTGCTGCCGTGGGTGATGACCGCCCCCGCGGCTGTCGCGCTGCTGTGGAGCCAGGGGTACCTCCTGCTCCGCCTGCTGGTGCTGTCCACGCAGGATTTCGGCCCCCGGTCGCTGTTCACCGGGCACGCCGGTTTCGTGGGCGTCGACAATTTCACCCCCCTGTTCTCCGGCGCGGACTTCCGCTCGGTCCTGCTGCGCACGGTGGTCTTCACCGTGGTGTGCGTGGCACTGCTGATGGTGCCCGGGTTCCTGATTGCGCATCTGCTGACCGGTGTGTCGGCGTGGGCCCGCGTGGTCACGACCGTGTCGCTGGTCGTGGTGTGGGCGATGCCGATGGTCGCGGGGACGCTGGTGTGGCAGTGGATGTACCAGCCGCAGTACGGGGTCGGGAACTGGCTGCTGACCAAGGTGCGGGTCTTCGGAGACCTCACCGCGTACGACTGGTTCTCCCATCCCCACCAGGCGCTCGGGCTCGTCATCCTGCTCACGGTCTGGAAGGGCCTGCCGTTCGTCGCGCTGACGCTCTTCGCGGCGCGCGGGCAGATACCCGAGTCGCTGTACGAGGCGGCGCGCCTGGACGGTGCGGGGACGCTGCAGACATTCCGGCACATCACGATTCCGGTGCTGCGGCCGGTGCTGGCGATCCTCACCCTGCTGGAGGTCATCCGGTCGGTGAATTCGTTCACCCCGATCTGGGTGCTGGCGCAGGGCGGGCGCGACGGACAGACCACGACGCTCGGGGTGTACGCGTACATCACCGCCTTCAGCCGCAACGACTACGGCAGCGGCGCGCCGATCGCGGTGGTGACCGTACTGATCCTCGCGGTGTTCTCCGTCGCCTACGTCCGCAGGACGGCGAAGCAGGGAGACGACCAGGGAGACGACCGGGGAGAGACGGCATGAGTATGCGCATGACCCCCGCGCGGCGCCGCCGCAGCGTCAACGGCACGATCGCCGTGGCGATCTCCGCGGTGATGCTCTTCCCCGTCTACTGGATGGTGGGCACCGCGCTGAAGCCGCGCGGGAAGATCCTCAGCGCGGTGCCGCAGTTCGTTCCCTGGCCGATCAGCCTGGGCAATTTCCAACGCGCCCTGGCCAAACCGCACTTCGGGGTGTTCGTGCGCAATCCGCTGGCGGTGACACTGTCGTCGGTGGTGCTGCCGCTGGTCATCGCGCTGTTCGCGGCGATCGCCATCGCCCGCTTCCGGTTCGCGGGGCGGTAGGGGATTCCGGTGGCGGGCGCCCGGTGCCGGTCAGGGCGCCCACGTGCCGGGCCCGATGAGTTCACCGTCGCCGAACGGTCTACCCAGCGACCCGACCGTTCTCGACAGGAGTGCCATGTCCACCATCCAGCCCGTGATCGTGACCGCGAACCAGGACGTTCTGCTCGGCTTCTATACGCAGTTGTTCGGCGCTGAGGAGATCTTCCGGGAGCCGGCGGAAGGTCCGGCCTTCTACCTCGGCTTGCGCATCGGCGACACCGACCTCGGGCTGGTGGCCAAGGCGGACCCGGGTACGCCTGCGGCGCCGCGGATCCTGCTCAGCATCGGTGTCGCCGACGTCGATGAGACGCTCGGGCGGGTGGAGGCGCTGGGCGGCTCGGTCCGCGGCGGCCCCACCGACATGCCGTGGGGACAACGCGTCGCCCACATCCAGGACCCCGACGGCAACCCGGTGAACCTCACCCAGCCGATCCCGGCCCGCTGACGCCGCCCTGGGGCGTGCGCTGGTCGAGGACTTCCGGCGGTAGCGATCAACTGCCGACGAGCCGGGCGCTGTAGCCGGTGACGACCACGGGATCGTCCCCGTCGTCCTGGCCGAGGTAGCGGTCGTCGTGTACTCGATTCGCGGCGGCTGGCGCCCTGCGCCGCGTCCCACGGCTTCGTCATGCGCGGCGGCATCTGCGCAGCTCAGGGGGTGGGACGGCCCATGAGTACGTCAGCTGGCGGCGGACGCTGTGAGGGCCCGGGAACGTCCGGCAATGTCGGTGGTGCAAGCCGGGCGGCGCGGTCCACCCGCGCCGCCACCACCCCAGGACAGCACTCTCCTGAAGGAGAAAAGGGCATGACAGCACTGAAGTACAAGGCCGCGTCGGCGGCGATCGGCACTCTCACTCTGGTGTGCGGGGCACTCGTCATGGGCCCCGCACAGAGCGCCTCCGCCGCGAACTGCAGGAGCTGGGGCACCACCGGCACGGCCGCGGACATCGCGGGGGCCTACACGCACGGGGAGGGATGCACCCTGGACAGCGGCAGGGTCCAGATCGACGTCACCATCGAGGACACCAAGGGCGACGGCAAGGGGGCCTGCGCGCAGCTCCACGCCACGTACGCCGACGGTGGGACCCGGGATGAGTGGGTGTACGTCGCGGGGGCCGGCCACACCCTGGACAAGTCCTTCAACTATGCCTCCAGCGTGCGCAACATCTGGGTCCGGGAGGGACTGGGCAACAACGGTAAGTGCACCCAGATGGCCGGGGGCGTACACACGGTCTGGCCCAAGTAACAGGGGCCCGTTTCCCCGGTGAGCGTGGCAGCGCTACACCCGCCCGGATCTCACCGAGTGCCAGGCGCCGAACTCCGGCGCCTGGCACTCCCCGCCGTCACCCTGTACGCCGACCGTGACGTCGTTGCCCGGCAGGTCGCCCGTGAGGAGCGGCGGCTCGGCCGCCCCGCCGCGGGCCCGCATCCCGGACCGGCACCAGCTCTCCCACGGCACCACCTGCTTCATCTCCTTCCGCTCCGGCAGGATGAGGACATGCTCATCGTGATCGGCGGACTCCCCGGCACCGGCAAGACCACCCTGGCCTGGCTGACGGCGGGGCGCATCGGCGCGGTCCACCTGCGCATCGACACCATCGAACAGGCCATCGTCCGCTCCGGCCTCGCACAGCACCCCGTCGGACCGGCCGGCTACGTCATCGGATACGCCCTGGCCGAGGAACATCTCCGGCAAGGACTGACCGTGATCGCGGAATCCGTGAACCCCCTGACGTCACCCGCGACCGCTGGCAAAGCGCGGGGACCCAGGCGGCCGTCCCCGTCGTCGAAGTGGAAGTCATCTGCTCGGACCCGGTCGAGCACCGCGAGCGCGTGACCACACGATCGATCGACATCCCCGACCTGCCCCTGCCCGACTGGCAGCAGGTCCTCAACCGCGACTACGAGCCGTGGAACCGGGAACACCTCGTCATCGACACAGCCGGACAAGACCCGAGCCCCACCGACCAGCAGGCGGGTGATCCGGGAAAAGCACGCCGCTGGCAGCGGCTGGCACACCATCTCGAAGACAACTTCGCCGTGTTCGCTGTGCGATGTGCCGCTTTGGTGTCAGTGGGGTGGTGTCAGTGACGGCACGTCAGCCCTCGGTCTTCCTGCTGGTCGTGGTGGGTGCGGGGGTTTGGGTCACTGACACGAGACGGTACGTGCAGGGGTTTCGGCTGACACGGGGTGGTACACCCCGTCCCGCTCCACTGTCATGGAAACGGCACTTCTGATGCGTTGGTGGTTGTGCGGTTGCACCGTGGTCGGTGTCGGTGTCGGTTGTGAGAGACGGGTCGACCGGGAATCGGCACGCCACCGTGACCTGCGACTTCGCAGGATCACTCGGACTTTGAAACAGCCCTGATTCCGCATGAGCCGCCGCCAGAACGGGGAATGGGCGCCCCCCAGCAGATGTAGCCGTCGGACTGGAAATGGACCGCACGCCACTCGCTGCCGCTGGCCGAGGCCGTCCGGCTGGAGAACCTGCACACACACTGGGCGCGATCGCGCGGAAGCTCGACGGCGGCCTGCGACGATGTGCAGGCGGCGCACGGCCGCCCGCCGAGCTCGACTTGCTGGAGCCAGGCCTTCAGCCCGAGACTGGAGCGGCGGTACCGCTCGTTCAACCCGCTGACCTGCTCGACGTATGTCCGCCTCCGGCGCTCGGCCAGGTTGTGGATGACCGCCTGACCCTCAGTCTGACCAGCAACTTCTTCCCGGTCGAAGGTCGCTGGACCAGAGAGCGTTTGTAGCAGGAGTGCACCCGCCGAGCCCTGGCTCGGCATTCCAGGCATCTGAGTGGCGGACCGCACACGGCCGTTACCGGAACCAGGACGTCCGCCGTGAAGTCTATGGACTCTATCCGCACATCGACGTCCGAGAGCAGTGCGTCATCCAGCGAGCAAACCCCCACCAGCAATGCGTTCCTCGCCGAAATTTTCCCGCACACGTCCTTTTGGCCTGGGAATTCACGGAACTCCGGGCAGAGCCATGTCAGTGTTGTGCAACATCTTTTGCGGCTCGTGTGGCGGTCAGGGGCTGCCCGTTCCACTCATTGGTCATGAAGCAAACGGCGGCGTGGTGGGCCTGACGCCTTTGTTCAGGTCGGCGACGACATGGGCGCCGTTGACCGCCTCCGTGGAGAAGCACGCGGGGTTCCTGACGATGAGGTTGATGCCGATCCGCAACTGGGCCGGGTCCCGGCTGATTTCGAGGAGCTTCTCCTGGCGGTCGAAGTCTGTTTTGACATCGGAACATGTCCGGGTGGTTTGCGGAGAAATTCGGAGTCGCGCCCGAGGTATGAGCAGCGCCCTCGCCGGTGGTGCAACTGGCGAGAACCAGGATCAGCAATACGCCAACAACGGCGGCCGTCACAGATATGCGGACAGGCGGCGACGGAGTGCTCATGAGCCGACTCTGCGACAGGCAGAGTGGGGCCATCCGAGCGTATCGGCGACCCTGGCGCTCGGCTTCCACGATCGCGAGGAGCCAGGTCCAGAGTCGGCGAGAACAAAATTCTCACTCGGCGATGCGCTTGAGTGCCTTTTTGGCCTGGTCTCGAATATTCATGTCTGGGCTGGTGAGCATTCCTTCGATCTGTTTACGCGCTTCCGTGATTCTCATCTTCCCGAGAGCCTCGATTGCGAAGGCTGAAACCGTAGAATCTTCCAATAGGCTTTGCAGTATCCTTGGGGTTCTATCGTCCT
Source organism: Streptomyces sp. NPDC008139 (assembly GCF_042957025.1). NCBI lineage: Bacteria > Bacillati > Actinomycetota > Actinomycetes > Kitasatosporales > Streptomycetaceae > Streptomyces > Streptomyces sp. NPDC008139. Next base: position 4,037 of record NZ_JBIBHM010000014.1, on the reverse strand, counting down.
TGGTCTTGGGCAAGGCGAGAACGATCTGTGAACGAGCCTGGCCGTATCTTCGATCGCACGCAAGATCGAAAAGTTCATCAGTTATTGATGGATCGGCGAAGATCCCCAGTCCATTTCCTAGCACCCATCGTAGGTGTTCTTTTGGTGGCTCAGAATTCTCTGGTCGCATCGGATCTTCAACTTCCGGCGGCTCGCGGAAGAGTGTCAAGAATTTAGGTGCAGCCTCTTTTTTGGCGAACCCGACCGATAGTGTCCGCGTGATGTCTTCTGCGAGTGGCAAGTATGAAGATCGGGGCAGCCAGTCGAGCAGTATTGGTACAGCAGTCCGGTAGTTCAAACGTAGCCGAAGCAGCTCTCCGACGCTTTCAATCGAAAAACCCACACCTGCGAGGTCCGCTAGCACCCCGCCAGCGCTATTGGCGTAGAGTTGCCGACGCCGAATGACCTGGTTATTGCGTGATTTCGCTGCTCGGGCAATAGGGTCACCGTGCACGACCTCACTGATCTCCTCGCGACTGAGGCGAGTGCTACTCGCACGCGGATCTTTTTCTGTCATGGAAGGTTCCTGATCAAGTTAATGTCACCCGAATTGACCAAATCCTGAAGTGGCCTGGAAATTCGAGTGGTAGAGCGGATGTAGAGATTGAACTGGTAGCCGTTTGCGCTGGCGTAGGACAAGTCGTCCTTTATTTGCTTCGATAGGTGCTGGTACTTCACGTTCTTAACTTCTCCGATCACACCTGCCGCAGGGTCGAGCTCATCGGGAATTCTGGTCCGTCCATTGATGATCAGTTTTTGAGTATTCTTGGTAATTCCGGAAGCTTTCTCGTCCTGTTGTCCGAGCTGGCAAATTATCGTTCCGCCGTCATTGTGCGCCAAGACTGACGTGGTGCCGGCGAGTACATAGTACGTGTGGAGCTGTTCGATGGTGAGGTTGTACATCGCGGCGGCGCCGGGCCGGCCGGCGACAGAGAGGATGCGGGTGTGCTTGTTGTCCGCCGTGTTGAGGACATGGCCTGGTGTGAGCTGACCTGCCTCCACCCAGGTGTGGCTGGTGTCGTCCCAGAAGGGGTGGCGGGAAGTGGTGTGAAGCGTCTTTGTCTCGCCGGTCGAGGCCTGGACTGTGACGTCGGTCAGGTCGTCGTCGTGGTGGACGAGTCTGGCGGTTACGCGGCGGGTGCCGATGTGTTTTCCGGTTTTCGGGTCTGCCGCTTCGACCTCGTCGCCGGGCTTGATGTCCTTGATCGGCTTGAGTTTGCCGTCTTTCATGAGCACGAGGGTGGACTGCGAGAAGCTGTTTTCCCGCGTCAAACATCCTAGAGTGCCACCGGTGTACTTGTTGCCCTCGCGAAGCGCTGCCGCAAGGACTCTCAGCTTGCTCTGGAATACGACGCTCGCCTGGAGTTCCGCGCAGGCTAGGAGGTCTCCGTTTCTGCATGACTCAAAGTCAGAGATCCCGAGTATTTCCTTCTCGGTGTCCCAGATTTTCTGTATCGTGCGGTTGAACCCTTCGGACTTGGAGAGCGCGTAGCACAGGACTTCGTTGTGCTGGCACCATTCGCCAAGGTTGTGTGTTGCCTGGCAGCCGAGGACACCGCACTTGTAGGCGTCCCTCATACGCTGGCAGTCCTGGTCGCAGTAGGACGTGTCCGTGCTCGTGGTTACGGGAGCGGGGCTGTTGCCTGTTTGTTTGCCGTTGTCGGGCAGGCCGTTGCCGTTTTGGTCGTTCTTGGGGCAGGCGGCGCCGTCGCGGCTGCTGCTGCCGCAGTCGGTACGGAGGCCGCTGGGGTCGCTGTAGGTGACCGGGCTGTTGTTGCTGTAGCTGTAGCCGTTCATCTGCTGCGGGTCGGCGGTGTCGAGGATGGGGTCGGCGCTGATGAAGCGGCCGGTGGTGGGGTCGTAGTCGCGGGCGCCTAAGGGCTGTCCCGTAAATGATCTTTGGGTCAGTGCGGACGTGGCTGTTCGCTGTGCGGCCCGTACATCTATCCAGCGAGGGCGAGGTTGTGCAGGCGTGCGATGCCGAGCATGGCGTGGTGGACGCCGTCACCTCTGAGGCGGCAGTCGCGGAGGATCTTCCAGGTCTTCATGCGGGCGAAGACGTGCTCGACGCGGGCGCGGACCTGCTTGTGGGGCTTGTTGTGGACTTCCTTCCAGTCGGGCAGGTCTTCGCCCTTGCGGCGGCGGTGCGGCATGACGAGTCCGGTGCCTGGGTAGCCGCCGTCGGCGATCGTCATGGTCTTGCCGACGGCAGTTTTGGCGCCGGATTCCTCCCATGCCTTGCAGTCGTTGCGGTTGCCGGGCGGAGGCCGGCCGACCACGACGATCAGGCGGGTGTCGGCGTCGACGACGACCTGGTGGTTGGTGGAGTACCGGTAGTTCTTCGACTGCGCGGCGATGGTGTGGTCGCGGGTGGGCACCAAGGTGCCGTCCACGATGAGCACGGTGTCCTTGGCGAACCGTTTGCGGGGCCGGAGCGCGAGCATCGGCCCGAGGTGGTCGATGATCCGATCGGCCGCGGACTTTGAGACTCCGAAGAGCGGTGCGATCTGCCGCATCGTCAAGTTCGTGCGCCAGTACGCCGCGACCAGCAGTGCCCGGTCCTCCAACGGCAGGCTCCACGGTCGTCCCCTGCGGGCCGCGTCCGCGCCTTCGCGCCGCAGCGCGGTCAGCGGCTTGCCGAAGCAGCGCGGACTCAGCCCGGTGAACGGGGCTGTCCAAGACGGCTCCGACGCCGTGATCACACCAGCCACACCAAGATCATCTCCTGTGGCGGGGGAGCTCTGCGCGACGTCCCGCCGGAATCCGATGGTGCGACGCGGCTTCGGCGTCAAGAATCGGCGGATGCATGAAGTGAAGCTGTCCGAGGAGATCGTCACTCTGTCGCCGCTGCACCTGGACGATGTGGAGGCACATCTCGCTGGGGAGGATGAGCTGCTGGTTCGCTGGCTCAACGGCGGTCCCGGCACGCGCGAGGGCGTCGAAGCGTACTTCCGGCATTGTCGGGAACAGTGGGACACTGCCGGGCCGCTCCGCGCTTTCGGCATCCGTGTGGGCGCCGACGAGGCGCTCGCGGGGACGATCGACTTGCGGTTCGCAGGCGAGGGCTTGGCTCCCGGCCAGGTGAATGTCGCTTACGGCCTCTATCCGTCCTGGAGGGGGCGTGGCCTGGCTACCCGCGCAGTCCTCCTGGCGTCCCAGTACGCGGCCACTGAGGGCGGGGAGGAGGCGGTGATCCAGGTTGATCCGGAGAATCCCGCATCCGCTGCAGTCGCGCAGCGGGCAGGATTCACCCGCGGCAAGCAGCCGCACAGCAAGGACGGCAGACAGTTCGACTGGTACATCCGGGACCTGCGTCACGCTCCCCAGTGAAGACCAGCAGTTACGGGACAACCCTTAGCAACGACACGTGGGGCGGAGGCGGTCTGGCAGGCATTCTTCGAGGCGAACCAGTGGATCTTCGGCTACGGACTCAACCTCATCGCCTGCGAATCCATCGACGACGGCAAACTGGAACGCATCACCACCGGCGCCAACATCTTCGGCGGAGCTGGGAAACGCATCGACGCCATCATGCGTTCCAAGGGCCTGATCAGCAGCATGCTCTTCTGTGAAATCAAGACCCACGACACGGAACTGCTCGCCAAGACCGAGTACCGCAGGGGCGTCTACCAGGCATCGAAGGAACTGGGCGGCGGCGTGGCGCAGGTGCAGAAGACCGTCTCCAAGGCCCTGCAGCTCATTTCCCACGAGTTCATCACCCGGATGCACGACGACGATGGCACCCCGACCGGCGTCGAACTATCCACCACACGACCCCGGCAGGCCCTGGTGATCGGAAGCCTGCGCGAGTTCACCCACAATGGCGCCGTGAATCCAGAGAAGATCAGTTCCTTCGAGCTATACCGGACATCGATCCAGGACGTCGAGATCATCACCTTCGACTGAGGGGCCTCACGTTTTCCGGACAGGCTTCTGACCGTTTATTTCACGCGGCGATTCGCAACTTCTCATACTCGGCGTGGACTTCGCGCGGAGGG